>JBEKAA010000011.1:0-88000 GCA_050018455.1 Thermoanaerobaculaceae bacterium
CATGGCCAAGCAGAAGTTTGACAGGACGAAGCCGCACGTGAACGTGGGGACGATTGGGCACGTGGACCACGGGAAGACGACGTTGACGGCGGCGATTACGAAGGTGCAGTCGTTGAAGGGGTTGTCGGATTTCAAGTCGTACGACGAGGTGGCGAAGGCGTCGATCGCGCACGGGCGTCGGAACGAGATGAAGATTCTGACGATTGCGACGTCGCACGTGGAGTACCAGACGAAGTTGAGGCACTACGCGCACGTTGACTGCCCCGGTCATGCGGACTACGTGAAGAACATGATCACGGGAGCGGCGCAGATGGACGGGGCGATCCTGGTGGTGTCGGCGGAAGACGGGCCGATGCCGCAGACGAGAGAGCACATTTTGCTGGCGCGGCAGGTTGGGGTGCCGTGCATCGTGGTGTTTTTGAACAAGGTGGACAAGGTTGAGGACCCGGAGCTGTTGGACCTGGTGGAGCTCGAGGTGAGGGAGTTGCTGTCGCAGTACGAGTTTCCCGGGGACGAGGTGCCGGTGATTCGCGGTGCGGCGTTGAAGGCTGGGGCGGCGACGAGTGCGGAATCGCCGGAGGCGAAGTGCATTTTGGAGTTGATGGACGCGCTGGACAGCTACGTGCCGGAGCCGGTGCGGGCGATTGACAAGCCGTTTTTGATGCCGATCGAGGACGTGTTCACGATATCGGGGCGTGGGACGGTGGTGACGGGGAGGGTGGAGCGCGGGATCGTGAAGGTTGGGGACGAGATGGAGATCGTGGGGTTCAACCCGACGATCAAGCGGATTGTGACGGGTGTGGAGATGTTCCGGAAGTTGCTGGACCAGGGGCAGGCGGGGGACAACATCGGCCTGCTGCTGAGGGGGACGGAGAAGAGCGACGTGGAGCGTGGCCAGGTGGTGGCGAAGCCGGGCTCGATCACGCCGCACACGAAGTTCAAGGCAGAGGTGTACGTGTTGACGAAAGAGGAAGGTGGCCGGCACACGCCGTTTTTCAAGGGGTATCGGCCGCAGTTTTACTTCCGGACGACGGACGTGACGGGGTCGGTGTTCCTGCCGGCGGGAGTTGAGATGGTGATGCCGGGGGACAACATTGCGGTCGAGGTGGAGCTGATCACGCCGATCGCGATGGAGAAGGGGTTGCGGTTCGCGATTCGTGAGGGCGGACGCACCGTCGGCGCCGGCACCATCAGCGAAGTCATCGAGTAGGAGTGGCCATGGCATACGACTTCCGTCTCCTGGACCAGTCCACGGCGGAGATCGTCGACACGGCAAAGCGGACGGGTGCGAACGTCTCCGGCCCCATCCCTCTGCCGACGCAGATCCAGCGCTTCACCGTGCTGCGGTCTCCGCACGTCGACAAGAAGTCGCGTGAACAGTTCGAGATCCGCACGCACAAGAGGCTTCTCGACATCCTCGATCCCACGCAGCAGACGGTGGACGCGCTCATGAAGCTCGAGCTTCCCGCTGGCGTGGATGTCGAGATCAAGGCCTACGGCGGGAAGAAGTGAGGCCGGGTATGGTGCAAGGAATTCTCGCCAAGAAAATCGGGATGACGCAGGTCTTCGGTGACAACGGGGAGCTGATCGCCGTCACCGTCGTCCAGGCGGGGCCGTGCGTCGTGGTGCAGCGGCGCACCTCCGAGAACGACGGCCACGAAGCGGCGCAGCTCGGCCTCGTGGCGGGCAAGCCGCCCCGCCGCGTGAGCAAGGCCCTTCAGGGCTCGTTCGCCAAGGCCGGTGTGCCCCCCACCCGCGTGGTGGGTGAGGTGCCTGTGGCCGAAGGATCCGAGGTCAAGGCCGGCGATACGGTGCTCTGCGACATCTTCGCCGCGGGCGAGGTGATCCGCGTCGTCGGTACCTCAAAGGGCAAGGGGTTCCAGGGGGCTGTCAAGCGCCACCACTTTCGCGGCGGCGCTGCCAGCCACGGCTCCATGTTCCACCGCGCCCCGGGCGGCATCGGCCCGTCGGCGTACCCGTCGCGGGTTTTCCCGGGCACGAGGATGGCCGGGCGCATGGGCGGCGACAGGACCACGCTGAAGCACGTGAAGGTGGTCAAGGTGGACCTGGAGCGCAACCTTTTGTTCCTCAAGGGTGCCGTTCCTGGCGGCCGCAACGCTCTGCTGCGGCTGGTGAAGGGGTAAGGGGGCGGACCATGAAGCTTGATGTGCGCAACTGGGAAAACGAGGTGGTGGGGGAGGTCGAGCTCCCGCAGGAGGTCTTCTCGTACCCGGCCCGCCCCCATCTGGTCTACGAGGTGGTGAAGGCGTACCTCGCCGGCCTTCGGAGCGGCACGCACGCCACCAAGACCCGCAGCATGGTCTCGGGCGGCGGCAAGAAGCCCTGGAAGCAGAAGGGAACCGGGCGTTCGCGTCACGGCTCAATCCGCTCTCCGTTGTGGCGTCATGGGGCGACGACGTTCGGCCCGCAGCCCCGGTCGTACGAGGCGAAGGTCAACGTCAAGGCGAAGAAAAACGCGCTCAAGTCGGTGCTATCCGAGCGTCTGGCGGGCGGTCAGCTCCGCGTCCTCGAGTCCCTGGACGTGGACACCCATCGCACGAAGGAGTTCGTTGGGAGACTTGCCAAGCTCGGTCTCTCCGGCGAGAAGGTGCTCCTGATCGATAGCTACGAGAACCTCAACCTGCTGCTCGCGACCCGCAACCGGCCCGAGTTGAGCACCGCTGACGCCCTGCACGTCCACGTCTATCAGGTTCTGGGGGCCAAGCAGGTCGTCTTTTCGCGCCGGGCGTTGGTACAGCTTTCGGAGGTGCTGTCGTCATGAAGGACCCACGCCTGATCATTCTGCGTCCGATCGTGACCGAGAAAACGGCCGACCTGAAAGAGAGCACCAACACGGTGTGCTTCCAGGTCGCACGCGATGCCAACAAGATCGAAGTTCGCAAGGCGGTCGAGTCCCTCTTCGGGGTCAAGGTCCTAGAGGTGAGGGTCGTGAACGTCCGCGGCAAGCAGCGTCGCTTCGGTCGCCACACGGGTCTTCGTCCCGACTGGCGCAAGGCCTACGTGCGCCTCGTCGCCGGCGAGAAGACCGTCGAGTTCTTTGATCAGGTGTAGGGGGAAGGCACATGGCGCTCAAATCATTCAAGCCGACATCACCGGGCGTCCGTTTCATGACGCGCCTTGACTTCGGCGAGGTCACGAAGGACCGGCCCGAGAAGTCCCTCACTCGCGGGATCAGCAAGAGCGGCGGGCGGAACAACGAGGGGCATGAGACGCTGCGGTTCCGGGGCGGCGGCCACAAGCGGCGCTACCGGACGATCGACTTCCGGCGCGACAAGCGCGGTGTGCCCGCCCGTGTCGAGAGCATCGAGTACGATCCCAACCGCTCCGCGCGGATCGCCCTCCTCGTGTACGCCGACGGCGAGAAGAGATACATCCTCGCGCCTGATGGCGTCGGCGTCGGCACCACGCTGGTGGCGGCCGAGAAAGCCGAGATCGTGCCTGGCAACTCTCTGCCTCTCAAGAGCATCCCGCTTGGGGCGATGGTCCACAACGTGGAGCTGAAGCCGGGTCACGGCGGCCAGATGGTTCGTTCGGCCGGTGTCAGTGCCCAGGTGATGGCCAAGGAGGGGAAGTACGTCACCCTCCGTCTCCCCTCGGGCGAGATGCGTCTCGTGCTGACGACGTGCTGGGCCACGATCGGGCAGGTCGGCAACGTCGAACACTCGAACGTGTCGATCGGCAAGGCGGGGCGGACCCGGTGGAGCGGCCGTCGCCCCCACGTGCGCGGCACGGCGATGAACCCGGTCGACCACCCGCACGGCGGCGGCGAAGGCAAAACCAAGGGCGGCCGGCACCCCGTGAGCCCCTGGGGCCAGCCCACCAAGGGCTACAAGACGCGGCGTTCCAAGAGGACTACCCGTTTCATCGTGAAGCGGCGGAAGTAGGGGAGGTCGGGATGGCTCGTTCAATCCATAAGGGACCGTTCATCGATGGCCACCTGGCCAAGAAGGTCGAGCAGCTCAACGACACGCGCGAGCGTCGTGTGATCAAGACCTGGTCGCGCCGCTCGACCATCATTCCCGAAATGGTCGGCCACACGATCGCCGTCCACAACGGCCAGAAGTTCGTCCCGGTGTTCGTCACCGAGAACATGGTGGGCCACAAGCTCGGCGAATTCGCTCTAACGCGTACGTTCCGAGGTCACTCCGGGACCCGCAAGGAAAAGGGCGCCGCCCACTAGGGGGAAGGTATGCAAGCCGAAGCTCGACTCCGTTTCTACAAGGGTTCTCCCCAGAAGGTGCGGCTGGTGGCCGACACCGTCCGCGGCAAGGGCGTTCCCAGGGCGCTCGCAGTGCTCAAGCTGACGCACAAGCGGTGCGCCCACGACCTGGAGAAGCTCGTCCGGTCGGCGGTCGCCAACTTCGAACAGAAGTCTCCCGGGGTGGACACCGGCAAGCTGGTGCTGAAGAGCATCCAGGTGAACCAGGCCGCGAGCCTGAAGCGATTCCGTGCGGCGTCGATGGGGCGTGTCTTTCCCCGGCTGCACAGGTTCTGCCACGTGACCGTGCAGGTCGCGGAGCGCGAGGGGTAGGAGGCGATCGTGGGTCAAAAGGTACACCCGTACGGGTTCAGGCTGGGCTACAACAAGACGTGGCGCTCTCGCTGGTTCGCCGATGCCGACTACGCCAAGCTCCTCCATGAGGACCTTCGGCTTCGCAAGGCGCTCAAGACGCGCCTCTCGCACGCCGGCGTGGCCGAGATCGACATCGAGCGCACGGCGAACAAGATCCGGGTCAACATCTTCTCCGCCCGCCCTGGCATCATCATCGGCCGCAAGGGCGCGGAGGTGGACAAGCTCGGCGCCGAGCTGCGGTCGGTCTACGGCCAGGATATCCATATCAACATCCAGGAGATCCAACGGCCGGAGATCGAGGCCCAGCTGATCGCCGAGTCGATCGCGAGCCAGCTCGTCCGGCGCATCACGTTCAGGCGCGCGATGAGGCGCTCGATGGAGAACGCCTTGCGTTTCGGCGCCCAAGGCGTCAAAATTCGTTGCTCGGGTCGCCTCAACGGAGCCGAGATCGCTCGTTCCGAGTGGTACCAGGAGGGGCGTCTACCCCTCCACACCCTCAAGGCCGATATCGAGTACGGCTTTGCCGAGGCCTTCACCACCTACGGGGCCATCGGCGTGAAGGTGTGGATCTACAAGGGCGAGCTGCACCGGAGCAAGGCCCACCGGCGCGCGTTGTGAGGGATGAGGTGCTGCCATGTTGATGCCGAAGAAGGTCAAGTTTCGCAAGCAGCAGCGGGGGCGCAGGCGGGGCCTGGCGACCCGTGGCGGGGAGCTGTCGTTCGGTGACTTCGGGCTCCAGGCGATGGAGCCTGGGTGGGTCACGGCGCGCCAGATCGAGGCTGCCCGCATCGCGATGACCCGGCACGTCAAGCGCGGCGGGAAGATCTGGATCCGCGTGTTTCCGGACAAGCCGATAACGAAGAAGCCGGCCGAGACCCGCATGGGCAAAGGCAAAGGAGCGCCGGAGGAGTGGGTGTGCGTGATCAAGCCGGCGAGGATCCTGTACGAGATGGAAGGGGTGACGGAAGAGGTGGCCCGTGAGGCGATGCGCCTGGCGGCCCACAAACTCCCGATCAAGACCCGGTTCGTGGCGCGGGGGCAAGTGCGATGAAAGCGAAGGAACTGCGGGAGAAGTCGATCGAGGAGCTGCGCAACTCCGAAGGCGAGCTCAAGGAGCAGCTTTTCAAGTTGCGATTCCAGAAGGCCACCGGCCAGATCTCGAATCCGGCGAAGATCCGTCTCGTGCGCAAGGACATCGCTCGCGTCGAGACGATCCTCGCCGAGCGCCTCAGGGAAGCGGAGTGAGCCATGGATAGCACGACCAAGACGAGGAAGACCACGAAGGTCGGGATAGTGGTCTCCGACGCGATGGACAAGACGGTGATGGTCAAGGTGGAGAGCGTGGTGATGCACAAGCTCTACCACCGATTCGTACAGCGTTCGCGGAAGTTCATGGCCCACGATGAGGCCAACACCTGCAAGGTGGGCGACAAGGTCCAGATCACCGAGTGCCGCCCGCTGTCCCGGTCCAAGCGGTTCCGGGTCGTGCGCGTGATCCAGCGGGCTTCGTGAGGAGGCGGCCATGATCCAGATGCGGACGATGTTGACGGTGGCCGACAACTCGGGGGCCAAGAAGCTGCAGGCGATTCGCCAACTGGGCGGTTCCAACGCCGGCCGGTATGCGCGGATCGGGGACGTGATCGTCTGTGCGGTCAAGGAAGCAGTCCCGGATTCCCAGGTCAAGAAGGGGACGGTGGTGCGCGCGGTGATCGTGAGGACCCGGGCGAGCCACCGCCGCAAGGACGGTTCGTACATCCGGTTCGACGACAACGCGGCCGTCCTGATCAATGCCCAGAAAGAGCCGATCGGCACGCGAGTGTTCGGACCGGTGGCACGTGAGCTGCGCGAGCGTCGCTTCATGAAGATCGTCTCGCTCGCGCCGGAAGTCCTGTAGGAGGCGGTGATGGCGAAGAGCTTCAAGATCAAGAAGGGCGACCAGGTTCAGGTCATCGCCGGCAAGGACAAGGGCAAGAAGGGCAAGGTCCTGCGGGTCGACCGCAAGGCGGGCCGCGTGGTGGTCGAGCACGCCAACATGCTCAAGCGCCACACCAAGGCGAACCCGGGGAAGGGCGCCACGGGAGGCATCGTCGAGCGCGAAGCCCCGATCGCGGCCTCGAACGTGATGGTGATTTCGGGTGACACGGGCCGGCCGACGCGGATCGGCTACAAGATCCTCGAGGACGGCAAGAAGGTGCGGTCGGCGAAGGTCGATGGCGCGATTCTCGACCAATAAGGAAGAGAGGGTACGATGGCGCGCTTGAAAGCAACGTACGAGAAGGAAGTGGTCCCGAAGCTCAAGAAAGAGTTCGGGATCTCAAACCCGATGGCGGTGCCGCGGATAACCCGGGTGGTGTGCAACATGGGACTCGGGGAGGCCCCGCGCAACTCGAAGCTCATGGACCAGGCGGTTGAGGAGCTCATGGCCATCACCGGCCAGCGACCGACCATCCGCAAGGCCAGGAAATCCATCGCGCAGTTCAAGCTGCGCGCCGGGATGCAGATCGGATGCGCCGTCACGCTGCGGCGGGACCGGATGTACGAGTTCCTGGACCGCCTGATCAACATCACGCTCCCGCGAGTGCGTGACTTCCGCGGACTGTCGCCGAAAGGGTTCGACGGGCGGGGTAACTTCACCATGGGTTTGCGCGACCACTCGATCTTCCCCGAGATCGACTACACGAAGGTCGAGGTTCCCAAGGGCATGAATGTCACGGTGGTGACCACCGCCGGGACAGACGACCAGGCCAGGTTCCTGCTTCAGGAGCTCGGCTTCCCGTTTGCGAAAGGTTAGGAGGGCGCTGTGGCTCGTACCTGTCTCGTTGCCAAGTCGCTGCGGACGCCGAAATTCCACGTACGGCACCGCAACCGCTGCAAGATCTGTGGCCGCCCGCGGGCCTACATGCGCAAGTTCGAGCTGTGCCGGCTTTGCTTCCGCAAGCTCGCCCTGGAGGGGTACCTCCCGGGCGTGACCAAGGCGAGCTGGTAGGGGGTGTGCGATGACAATGACCGATCCCATCGCTGACCTCCTCACCAGGGTTCGCAACGCGGTCCAGGTCGGCAAGGATCGCTGCGACATCCCGGCCTCGAAGGTCAAGCTGGAGCTGGCGAAGATCTTCCAGGAGGAGGGCTTCATCCGCACCTTCAAGGTCTTGGAGGAAGGTCCGCAGGGTACTCTCCGGCTCTACCTGAGGTACTCGTCGGACGGCGAGCCCGCGATCCACGGCGTGGAGAGGGTCTCCCGCCCGGGCCTGCGCGTGTATCGCGGCGTCGAGGAGTTGCCCCAGATCCGGGGCGGCATCGGCGTTGCGGTGATCTCGACCTCCAAGGGGCTCATGACCGACTCCAAGGCGCGCGAGGCGCGTCTCGGGGGCGAGGTCATGTGCCGCCTGTGGTAGGGAGGCTGCCATGTCCCGTATTGGAAAGAACCCCATCCCGATCCCGAAGGCGGTTCAGGTGACCGTGGCGGACGGTATGGTGCAGGTGAAGGGGCCGAAGGGCACGCTGGCCAACCCGATCCCGGCCGGCATCTCGGTCGCCATCGATGGTGAACAGGTCGTGGTGACCCGCAGCGGCGACCTGCCGCCGGTGAGGGCGCTCCACGGCCTGATCCGTGCCCTGATCGCCAACGCGATCAGCGGCGTGACCGCAGGGTTCAAGCGCGAGCTCGACATCGTCGGCGTGGGGTACAAGGCGGAGCTCAAGAGCCCGCGCGAGGTCGTGCTCTCGCTCGGCTTTTCGCACCAGGTTACCTACAAGGTCCCCGAAGGCGTCGCCGTCAGCTACGACGCCAAGGCGAACCGCCTCACGATCGAAGGCATCGACAAGCAGAAGGTGGGGCAGGTGGCGGCGGAGATTCGCAGCGTGCGCCCGCCCGACGTCTACAAGGGCAAGGGTGTGAAGTACTCAGACGAGGTCTTGAAACTCAAGGCCGGGAAGACGGGAGCGTAGGGCCATGGCGCAGGTACAAGACAGGAAGCAACGGCGTCATCGCATTCATATGCGCATCCGGAAGGCGGTCGCCGGCACCGCGGAGCGTCCGAGGCTGGTGGTGTTCCGGTCGCTCGCCAACGTGTACGCGCAGCTCATCGACGACGTCAAAGGGACGACCCTTATCGCGGCTTCGACCGTTGAGAAGGACCTCCGCGCGGAGCTTCCCAATTGCGGCAACAAGGCGGCCGGCCGCGTGGTGGGCAAGGCGATCGCGGAACGGGCCAAGGACAAGGGAATTACCTCGGTGGTGTTCGACCGGGCCGGCTTCCGGTACCACGGTGTGGTCAAGGAGCTGGCGGACGCGGCCCGTGAAGCGGGCCTGAAGTTCTAGGGGCTAAAGCGATGAGCGAGCGGGAAAGCCAATTCATCGATCACGTGGTGAGCATCAACCGCGTCACCAAGGTGGTTAAGGGCGGCAAGAACTTCTCGTTTTCGGCGCTTGTTGTGGTCGGCGACGGGAACGGCAGGGTCGGCTTCGGCACCGGGAAGGCACGCGAGGTGCCCCAGGCGATCCGGAAGGCCACCGAGGCTGCGCGCCGCGTGATGATCAGCGTCCACCGCAAGGGGACGACGATCCCTCACGAGGTGATCGGCCACTTCGGGGCCGGCCGTGTGCTGCTCCGCCCGGCCTCGCCGGGGACCGGCGTGATCGCCGGCGGAGCGGTGCGCGCCATCGCCGAGGCGGCCGGGATCGCCGACGTCCTGACGAAGTCGCTGGGGACGACCAACCCGCACAACCTCGTGCGAGCCACCTTCGAGGCTCTCGAACAGCTGACGACGAAGGAAGAGGTCGCGCAGCTCAGGCGGAGCGGGGGCGAGGCGGACGTGGTCGAGGAGGCCGAGCATCCGATCGGCCCGCTCCCGGAGGTTGAGGTATGACGACGCGTCGCAAGGCCGGCGTACCCAGGCTTCGGGTCACACAGGTGCACAGCATCATCGGCAACCAGGAGCGCGTGAAGAGGGTCGTCACGGATGGTCTCGGCCTCGGCCGGATCGGGTCCTCGGTCGTGTTGCCGGACAACTCGTACACCCGGGGAATGATCGCCAAGACCGCGCACATCGTCGCCTTCGAGGAGCTGCCGGCCGAGTCTCACGCCGGGAAGGCGGACGTTGCGCACGTTGCCGTGCCCGAGGCGGTCGAGAGGCTCGTGGAAGCCGTGGTCGCGCCGGTCGAAAAGGCGCCGCGCCGGAAGAAGGCAGCCGAAAGCGGAGCGGAGGGCAAACCCCCCGTCGCCGACGCCAAGCCCGCGACGCGGGTCCCACGAAAGCGCACCACTGCGAAGAGCGAGGAGTAGGTCATGGAGCTTCACAACCTTTCACCGAAGGCAGGGTCGACGAAGGACCGCAAGCGGGTCGGGCGTGGGCCGGGTTCCGGCAACGGCAAGACCGCCGGCAAGGGCCACAAGGGCCAGCTGTCGCGGTCGGGGCACAGCCACAAGCGCAACTTCGAGGGTGGCCAGATGCCGCTCGTCCGCCGCATGCCGAAGCGAGGGTTCACCAACATCTTCCGCAAGGAGTTCGTGATCGTGAACGTCGGACAGCTCGATCGCTTCCCCGCCGGCTCGGAGGTCACGCCCGACGTACTGCTTGCGGAGGGTGTTATCTCGCGCTTGCGTGACGGCGTGAAGGTGCTCGGCGACGGGTCGCTCTCCCGCAAGCTCACCGTTCGCGCCCACAAGTTCTCGAAGAAGGCGCAGGAGCTCATCCAGGCGGCGGGTGGTAGCTGCGAGGTGATCGGGCAATGATCGAAAGCCTGCGGAACATCTTTTCGATCCCCGACCTGCGAAGGCGGGTCATCTTCACCTTCCTGCTTCTGGCGGTGTACCGGCTCGGGGCGTTCATCCCGACGCCGGGCGTCGACCCGGTCGCGATCGCCGAGTTCACAAGCCAGGCGAAGGGAACGATCCTCGGCTTTCTGAACCTCTTTTCGGGAGGCGCGCTGGGGCGGATGACGATCTTCGCCCTCGGGATCATGCCGTACATCTCTGCGTCGATCATCCTGCAGCTCCTGACGGTGGTCTGGCCCTACCTGGAGAAGCTGTCGAAGGAGGGCGATCTCGGGAGGAAGAAGATCACGCAGTGGACGCGGTACGGCACGGTCGTCATCTCGATCGTCCAGTCGCTGGGCATCTCGTTCTTCCTCGAGAAGACCTCGGCACCTGGCGGCATGGCGCTGGTCCCGCATCCGGGCTGGGCTTTCCGCTTCATGACCGTGCTGACGCTGACGACGGGCACGGCGTTCGTGATGTGGCTCGGCGAGCAGATCACCGAACGGGGCGTCGGCAACGGCATCTCGTTGATTATCTTCGCTGGCATCGTGGTGGGCCTGCCGCGCGCGCTCGTCAGCTCGTTCCAGGACCTCCGCACCGGCAGCATGTCGATCATCACCGCGCTGCTGTTCATCGTGTTCGCGGTCCTCGTCGTCGGAGCGATCGTGCTGATGGAGCGCGCCCAACGCCGGATTCCGGTGCAATACGCCAAGCGCGTCGTCGGGCGGAAGATGTACGGCGGGGCGAGCACCTACCTTCCGCTCCGGCTCAACACCGGCGGCGTGATCCCCGTGATCTTCGCCGCGTCCATCCTGTCGTTCCCGCAGACGATCGGTCAGATGGTGGACCACCCGGTGGTCAAGGCCATCACGCGAGCGCTGCAGTGGGGCGAGCCGCTCTACAACTTGGTGTACTTCATCTCGATCATCTTCTTCTGCTACTTCTACACTTCGATCATCTTCAACCCCCAGGACACCGCCGAGAACATGCGCAAGTACGGGGGGTTCATCCCGGGGATCCGGCCGGGCCAGCGCACGGCCGACTTCATCGACATGACGCTCACCAGGATCACGCTCGTGGGGGCCATCTACCTGGCGCTCGTCGCGATTCTGCCCGAGATCCTGATCACGGGCTTCAAGGTGGCGACGATTCCGTTCATCGGAGGCCCACTCGACGCTCTCCTGCCTCGGTGGTTCACCGAGGGCCTCGGGATCAAGTTCTACTTCGGCGGCACGTCGCTGCTGATCGTGGTCGGCGTTGCAATGGACACGGTGCAGCAGATCGAGGCGCAGATGGTGATGCGCCACTACGACGGGTTCGTCAAGGGCCGCCGCATCCGCGGCCGCAGGTGATGAGCGAATGGTGACTCGCGCCCTCGACGTCATTCTCCTAGGCCCTCCGGGCGCCGGGAAGGGAACGCAGGCCAAGCGGATCGCGGCCGCGTTCGAGCTCCTCCACATCTCGACCGGCGACCTGCTGCGCGACGAGGTCGCGAAAGGCACCGGTCTTGGCGAGGAGGCGAAAGGGTACATGAACCGGGGCGACCTCGTGCCGGACGAACTGGTCGGCAAGATGCTCGCCAAGCGCCTGCACAGCCAGCAGGCCGCGCTCGGCTGCGTGTACGACGGTTACCCCAGGACCACCGCCCAGGCGGTCCTGCTGGACGGGCTACTCTCCGAGCTGGCTCGACGGGTGGACGTCGTCCTATACCTGGGTGTGGCGGACGCCGACCTCCTCGCCAGGATTACGGGCAGGCGCTCGTGCCCGGCGTGCGGGGCGGTTTACCACGTCGTGAGCCAGCCCCCGAAGGCCGAGGGCGCATGCGACCGCTGCGGCGCCGCGCTGGTGCAGCGCGACGACGACCGCGAGGGAGTGGTATCCGAGCGACTGCGAGTGTATCGCGAGCACACCGCGCCGCTGCTGAGCTATTACAGCGCCCGCAGGATCATGCGGGAGGTCGATGGAGCGGTGGCTCCGGACGAGGTGTTCCGGCGGCTGCGCGAAGCGATGGGGAACGTGTCCGCGTGATGATCCTCAAGACCCCCGAGGAGCTGGCAGTCATGGACCGGGCCAACGCCGTGGTCCATGACACGCTGCACCTGGTGGCCGAGGCCGCCAAGCCCGGGGTGTCGACCAAGGAACTGGACGAGCTGGCCGAGGAACACATCAGGTCTGCCGGGGGTCGACCTGCGTTCAAAGGATACCGGGGGTATCCGGCGACGCTGTGCACCTCGGTCAACGACGTGATCGTGCACGGGATCCCGTCACCCACGCACCGCTTACGCGAGGGGGACATCCTGGGAGTGGACTGCGGCGTCGTGCTCGACGGGTTCGTCGGCGACTCCGCGGTCACGATTCCGGTCGGCGAGGCCCCCGAGGAGGCAAGGCGCCTCATGCGGGTGACGAAGGAGTGTCTGGAGCTGGCGGTGGATGTCGTGCGGCCGGGGCGGCGCCTGACCGACATCGGGGCCGCTGTCCAGGGCCACGCAGAGGCGGCAGGGTACTCCGTCGTGCGCGAGCTTGTCGGGCATGGGATCGGACGCGCCATGCACGAGGATCCCCAGGTCTACAACTTCGGGCCCGGGGGCAGGGGCCCGGAATTGCGTCCCGGACTTGTTCTCGCCATCGAGCCGATGATCAACGCCGGCAAGGCCGGGGTGGTCTTCGACGACGATGGCTGGACAGCGCGCACCGAAGACGGTAAGCTTTCTGCCCATTTCGAGTACTCGGTGGCCGTTACCGAGAACGGCCCGTGGGTACTCGGTGTGGACGGAAGGTAGGGAGAGGGTATGGCAAAAGAGGAGGCCATCGAGGTGATGGCCACCGTGGTGGAGGCCCTACCGAACGCGGTGTTTCGCGTCGAACTGGAGAACGGGCATGAGGTTCTCGCGCACATCTCGGGCAAGATGCGGAAGCACTTCATCCGCATCCTGCCGGGGGACAAGGTCCTGGTCGAGCTGTCGCCGTACGACCTGACGCGTGGGCGCATCGTGTACAGGTACAAGTGACCAGGAATCGCTGCCGGCGATTCCTGGTCATCCCGAGCGAAGCGAGGGATCTCGTGGGGTTGCGGGGTCGGTGGGAAGTGGTAAGGGGTTAGGAGAATCTGGCATATGAAAGTTCGCTCTTCGGTACGCAAGATCTGCAGCAAGTGCAAGATCGTGGTGCGCAAAGGGGTTGTCCGGGTGATCTGCGAGAACCCCAAGCACAAGCAGCGCCAGGGTTGATGAGGAGGTAGGCTGTGGCACGAATTGTGGGCGTCGATCTTCCCCAGAACAAGCACGTGGAAATCGGTCTGACATACATCTACGGCATTGGCCGATCGCTGTCGCACACGGTCTTGACCAAAGCCAAGGTCGATCCGATGGTCCGCGTCAAGGATCTCTCCGAAGACGAGGTGCGTCGCATTGCCCGCGTCATCCAGGATGACGTCAAGGTTGAAGGCGACCTGCGCAAGGAAGTCGCGATGAACATCAAGCGACTGATGGAGATCGGTTGCTACCGCGGCGTCCGGCACCGGCGCGGGCTGCCGGTCCGCGGCCAGCGCACCCACACCAACGCGCGCACCCGCAAGGGCCCGCGGCGCGGCACCGTGGCCAAGAAGAAGAAGACCGGGAAGTAGGGCGAGGCGGGACGATGGCAAAAGCAACCAAGGCTGCAAAGAAGGGCGCCCGGCGGCGCGAGCGCAAGAGCGTGCCGCACGGCATCGCCCACATCCAGGCGACGTTCAACAACACGATCGTTACGATCACCGATGCGACCGGAGGGGCGATTTGCTGGAGCTCGGCCGGACGCATCGGATACAAGGGGTCCCGCAAGGGAACGCCGTATGCGGCGCAGCTCGCTGCGCGCAACGCCGCCGAGCAGGCCCAGGAGCACGGCGTCCGCACCGTGGACGTGGAGCTCAAGGGACCCGGCGCGGGTCGGGAGTCGGCGATCAGGGCGCTCGCGGCATCGGGCCTCGAGATCAAGAGCATCAAGGACGTGACGCCCATCCCGCACAACGGCTGCAGGCCGCCCAAGCGGCGGCGAGTTTAAGAGTCTAGGGAGGTTGCAGTGGCACGATATCACGAGCCGGTGTGTCGGCTGTGCCGTCGCGAGGGCATGAAGCTGTTCCTCAAGGGGGAGCGGTGCTTCAAGGAGAAGTGCGCGGTCGAGCGGCGTTCGTACGCGCCCGGCCAGCACGGGAAGCGCCGCAACAAGATGCAGCCGTACGGGCTGCAGTTGCGCGAGAAGCAGAAGGTGCGCCGCGTGTACGGCGTTCTGGAGGCGCAGTTCCGGCGCTACTTCGCCGAGGCCGCTCGCCAGAGGGGCGTCACGGGTGACAACCTGCTTCGGCTGCTGGAGCTCAGGTTGGACAACGTGGTCTACACGCTAGGGTTCGCATCTTCGCGGTCGCAGGCCAGGCAGTTGATTCGCCACGGGCACGTCCTGGTGAACGGGCGTCGGAACGATGTCCCGTCGATCCAGGTGAGGCCCGGCATGGAGATCGCGCTGAAGGAGAAGCTCCGGGCCAACGCCTTCGTCAACGAGGCGCTTGACACGGCTCAGGGCCGCGGCGTACCGCCGTGGCTCGAGCTCGACGGCGAGAACTACAAGGGCAAGGTCCTTGCGCTTCCGACGCGCGAGGACATCCGTCTGCCGATCCAGGAGCAGTTGATCGTCGAGCTCTACTCGCGGTGAGGAGGTCGCAATGAGAGGATTGGAGCTGCACAGGCCCCAGGCCGTGGTACTGGACACTGAGCGGAGCACGGCCACCTACGGGACCTTCACAGCGCAGCCCTTCGAACGAGGGTGGGGCGTGACCGTGGGCAATGCCCTCCGGCGCATCCTGCTTTCCTCTATCGAGGGGAGTGCGATCGCTGCTGTGCGTTTCGCCGGGGTGGATCACGAGTACGACTCGATCCCCGGCGTGATGGAGGACGTCACCGACCTGATCCTGAATCTGAAGCGGGTGCCGCTCAGGCTGACAGGGCCCGAGACGGTCACGGCCACCCTCCAGGTGGACGAGCCCGGGATGCTCAAGGCAGGATCCATCAAGGGCGGCTCCGATCTCGAGATCGTCGATCCGGAGGTCTACCTCGCGACCCTCGCGGAAGAGGGGGCCGTAGAGGCCGAGCTCGTGATCCGCCGCGGGCGCGGGTACGTCCCCGCGGATGAGCAGGGCGCCGGCAACCTGGGCGTCGGCTTCATCTACCTCGACGCCGCGTTTTCGCCGGTGCGGAAGGCCAATTACCGCATCGAGCCCGCCCGCGTAGGCCAGGCGACGGATTACGAGAAGCTGGTCCTCGACGTCTGGACGAACGGCGCAATCACACCGACTGCGGCCGTGGTCGAGGCAGCGGGCCTGCTCGCCGATCACCTGCCGATCTTCCGGGTCCTCGAGCAGGGCGCCGCCACGAAGCCTGCGAGCAAGGCGGAAAGCGTGCTCGAGGAATCGATCGACCGACTCGAACTCGGCGGCCGGATCAACAACATGCTGCGGAACGCCGGGATCGAGACGGTTCGCGACCTCGTGGGCACGGACGAGGACGAACTCGGCAAGATCCAGGGGTTCGGCAAGAAGGCGCTGACCGAAGTACGGGAGAAGCTCGAAACGCTGGGCTTGAGCCTCGGCGTGCGCTTCGACTTGCCGCAGTCGTAACGGAGGAGAGTCAGTCATGCGACACAACATGTCGAAGCGCAAGCTGGGGAGGGTGTCGGAGCATCGCCGCGCCCTGTTCCGGAACCAGCTCAAATCATTGGTCATACACGAGCGCATCATCACTACGCTTCCCAAAGCCAAGGAGCTGCGGCCGATCGCGGAGAAAGTGGTCACCCTCGGGCGACGGGCCGACTCCGTCCAGGCCCGGCGCCTGGCTGCGCGCTGGCTCACCGACCGTGACCTGGTGCACCGGTTGTTCGCGGAGATCGGCCCGCGCTTCGTCAACCGGCCGGGGGGCTACACGCGGATCGTGAAGCTCGGTCCCCGCCGGGGCGACGGCGCGGAACTGGCTGTCCTCGAGTTCGTCGACTTCAGGCTCCCCGACACCAAGGGGAAGGCCGCCAGCGAGAACAAGAAGGAGCGCAAGAAGAAGGCGCCAGGAGCCGCCACGAAGGAAGCCGCGGCGCCGGCCAGGTAGACGGTCCCCATGCGATCTGATCTGGCGCCCGGATCGTCCGGGCGCCTTTCGTCATCTCCAAGGTGTCGGGCCGAAAACCGCCTGTCGGCGCGGGCCGCCGCCCTGTCGCTCGAAGGTGTCCAATTCGGGTAGGAACCTCCCAAGGGCCTCGTTTCAGACCGTCCGAGTCTCCGGTTGCTCGGTGGACGGGGACCGTGGATGGCCTTTCGCGTCGTGGCGGGGGCGGCGGCGCGACGGCGCGTCGGCAGTTCGACCGAGAGAGAGGGTCGTCATGATCAAAGTGAACATCCATCCGATCGAGCGAGTCGTCAGGGGGATCGTCGGCCTGGCGGTGCTCAGCCTGGTGGCGTGGGGCCCGAAGAGCCTCTGGGGGCTGCTCGGGCTGCTCCCGCTCGCCACAGCTCTGACGGGATGGTGCCCACCGTACACCTTGCTCGGGATCAGCACCTGCCGCAAGAAGGCCGACGCGTAACGCTCCGGCCGGCGGGTGAAATCCGAGCGGCGGAGCGTCCGCGGACGCGGCGGTGACTTCTTGCCTTGATATCGCTTTGTGGTTATAATAGAAAAGAAGGGGGGCCTGTGCGAGCAGCGTCCGAACAGTTGCTGGAGAAGATCGCGGACCGGCTGAAGGCGATGGCCGACCCGATGAGGCTGCACATTCTCCATGCGCTTCAGGGTGGCGAGCGCTGCGTCGGCGACATCCTCGCCGAGGTCGGCGGAAGCCAGGCCAACGTCTCCAAGCACCTCTCCGTGCTCCGTCGCGTCGGACTGGTGGACTGCCGGCGCGAGGGGGTGAACGTCTACTACCGCATCGACGACCCGACGGTGTTCACGATCTGCTCGACGGTCTGTGATTCTCTGGAGCGCCAGGTCGACACCGAGAAGCGGGAGATCGAGCAGGGCCGGGCCGCCATGCTCGGAGGCGAGAGGTGAGCGACTGGGGCAACACCCTGGTCATGTTGGGCGTGCTGGCGGCCTGGCTGCTCCTGCAGCGGGTCGTGCTTCCGAAGCTCGGGGTGCCCACGTGAGCGGTCCCTGACCCGGCCGGCGGCCGGGACAGCGAGCGGACCCGGGGCGGCGCCTGCGCGACCTCGCGCGGCGCGAATGGGACCGGAGAGGGCGGCGAACCGGAGCACCAGCCCGGGAAGGATGCGTGATGGGAGAGACGATGGACAACGTCCAGCAACGGACCACCGTCGCGCCCTGCCCGAAGTGCGGGAAGCAGCTTCAGCCGGTACCGACGTGAGGCTCCCTGCTCTGGCGGTGCCGGAGCTGCGGATCGATCAATACGACC
Organism: Thermoanaerobaculaceae bacterium; assembly: GCA_050018455.1. Taxonomy (GTDB): domain Bacteria; phylum Acidobacteriota; class Thermoanaerobaculia; order Thermoanaerobaculales; family Thermoanaerobaculaceae; genus RBG-13-68-16. The sequence goes on from JBEKAA010000011.1 coordinate 17,770, forward strand.
GATGACGTCTTCCCCGAGGGGATCCCCACGAATATGTGGGATCTCCTCTGGACAGGATGCGGAGGGCATTGATGCCACTGTACGAGTACTCGTGCCGAGGGTGCGGCCGACGCTTCGAAGTGCTCCAGCGCGTCGGCGCCGACGCCCGGGATGTCGTCTGCCCCACGTGCGGAGGGCGGGAGGTCGCAAAGCAACTCTCGACCTTTGCCAGCGCGGTCGCGGGCTCGAGCGGGTCGGGCCCGATGCCGTGCGGCGCCCCCAACGCTTCGGCGTGCGGCGGCGGCTTCTCCTGAGCGTCGTGACCGGGCGCCCGGTGGGCGCCGTTCAAGGCACGAGAACCGAAGTGCAGGCCCAGAAAGCAAGAGGCCCGGTAACCTCGCCCCGGCCTGCGCGTGCGGTGCTCTTTCCGGTCCCCTACGGAGGTTCGCCATGAAAAAAACCCACGTCGCGTTCGAGGGGACGTCGCCCCTCTCCTTTGCCGATGCCGTGGCGCGTGCACGCCTCGCGCTGGGCGCCGAGGGGTTCGGCGTCCTCACCGAGATCGACGTGCAGGAGACCCTGAGAGCGAAGTTGGGAGTGGAGGGTGAGCCCTACGTCATCCTTGGGGCGTGTCACCCGCCGTCCGCCCACCGGGCGCTGACCCTGGCGCCCGAGGTCGGGGTACTGCTCCCCTGTAACGTGACGGTCTCGGTCGAAGACGGGGCGACCGTAGTGCGCGCGATGGACCCCGAAGCGGTGCTCGGCATCGTCGGCAGGCCTGAACTGGCCGAGGTGGGCGCGCGGGTGGGGGCGGCGCTGCGGAGGGTCGTGGCCGCCTGCGAGCACCCCTAGCGGTTTGGAGCTCCCGGCGCCGCCGAGAGCGGACCATCTGCGTTGTCGGGCATCGGCGGTACGGATCCTCACATAGCCTCCGGCTATGCTCCGGTCCGACCGCCTCGCCCTCCTAGCATCTGGCCCACTCTCGGCGGCGCGGCTACACGCCTTCCGCCATCGCCCTGCCTCCGATCGAGAGGTAAGAGGGAAGACGGAAGAGGGGAGACGGCAGAGGGAAGGCTGGTGACGGAGCAGGCGCCTTGTCTTCCCTCTACCTTCTACCCTCTACATTTTTCCCTCGCTTGACTGATCTCGTCGCATCTGAACGTGCGAACTTTCGAACCTGCGAACGAGCCTTGCTCCTCCGCCCCTCCGCTCTCTCCTCGGACCCCGGACCACGGTGTCTCAGCCGCGATCGGTGCGCTCGGGGACCCTCGTGTTGTAGTAGAAGGTGATGGTGACGCCCTCGTGAAACACGCCGCCCAGATCATCCGGCAGCGGCGGCAGTGGCGAGGCGTTCAGGATCGCATCCCGCGCGGCGAAGTCCATCGGGGGATGTCCGGACTCGCTCAGGATCTCGAGTCCCGTCACCCGTCCGTCCCGCTCGATGAAGAAGCGAACGCGGACGACGCCCGGGACGCCCATCTGGGCGACCTCCGGGATGTCCCAGTGGTACCGTATGCGGCGCAGCATCTCCGCGGCGTACGGCCCCCAGTCGTACCACTCCGTGTCGAACGCGAGCGGGCCGACGTCCACCTGGCCGCCCTTGCGGTCGGGGACCATTCCGCCGGCCGAGCCCAGCGTCCCGTAGCCGCCGAGGCCCTTGAGCCCCGGAGATCTCTGCTGGGCGCCGCCGCCCGTCGGCGTGATCAGCACGGCCCCCGCGCCCTTGTCGGTCGCCGTGATCCCTGCATCCGTTCCCTCACCGCTCTGGTTGCCCCCTTGCGCGGCCTCGCGAGCGGCAACCCGCTCCCGCTCGCCGGTTCCGGCCGGCTTTCCTGCGTTTCGGTTTCCCGGCGGCTCGAGCCGCAGTTCCGGTGTGTTTCCGCGGGAACCCGGCGTGAGGTCCGGCGCGCCGACCCCTCCGTGCGCTCGACGGTCGAGGTCCGAGACCGGGGCCCTGGGCCGCGACGGCCTCTCGACGCGCTGCTTGGGCATCTCCACCATCTCGTAGAAGGGCGTGTTGTCTTCGGGGAGTTTCCTGGCAATGGCCTGCCTCCTCGCCGCGAGCATCGTCTGGATCAAACTGTCGGCACGCAACTGCGAGAAGATCAGGAGGTGGAGGAGCAGCGAGGCCACCAGCGCGAGGAGCAGCGAGCGATCGCGCAGCCGGATCGGGCGGGGCGAGAGCCGCTCGTCCAGGAGGAAAAGGACCTTCTGGTCTGCCCCGAGGGGCCACGGCAGCTCTTCGGCGTTACCTTCGATGAACTTGAAGATGCGGGATGGGCCGGGTTCCTCGGGCTCCAGCTCCTCGGAGGGGTCGAAATCGGGCACACCGAACATATCGTGACCTATCCTACAAGAGCCATGCCAGTCTCGAATCCGCTCCGACGTGTGCGCCGGTCCCGTTGCGTCCCCTGGGGGCGCCAAGATGTCCACTCCGCAGGCGCAGCGCCGGCCAGGTCATTGACCGGGAGAGAGCGTACCGTGATAATCCCGCGGTGAACTGGATACGCGCCTTTCTCGCAACTCCGGCGGGCCGTTTCGTCGGCCGATACGTCGCCATTCTCACCATCGGGTTCCTCGCTCTCGCCGTGCGGCCCGTGAACGACCACGTCGTCAACCCCTACACGACGTTCGTCGCACACGAGTCAAGAGTCGTGCTCAACCTCTTCGGGGAAGACTCGAGGGTCGTCGGCCAGGTTCTGACGTCACGCCGGTTCTCGGTCACGATTTTCAACGGTTGCAACGGTTTGGAAGCGATCCTGATCTTCGTTTCCGGGGTTCTTGCGTTCCCCGCGCCGTGGCGTCGCAAGCTCCTCGGCGTGGTGCTGGGGTTCGTCGCCATCCAGGTGTTCAACGTCGTGCGGGTGGTCTCCCTGTTCTACGTCGGGATCCTGCGGCCGCAGTGGTTCAACGTGTCGCACGTGTTCGTCTGGCAGTCGTTCGTCATCGTTTTCGGTGTGGTGCTCTGGCTGGTCTGGGTGCGCCGATATGCGTACGCAAAGAACGAACGCTGACCTGCGCACCTTCCTGAAGCGGCTGCCCTTGGCCCTCGTGGCGGCGGTCGTGATTTGGGCGGTGGCCCGGCCCGTCTACAACCCCGCCCTGTGCGAGGTCGCCCAGGCAATCGCGCGCTTCGGAGAACGCCCGGCGGCTTCGATGATCGTTCTGCGCGACAACGACGCGCTCCTCGGCAGGTCCGACATGCGCTCCAACTCCGACTGGCTGAAGCTCCCGATGACGCAGATTCACTTCAACCTGGTGCCTTTTCTGGCTCTCGTGCTGGCGCTACCCCGGCCACTCGCCGGAGGGTTGTGGCGCAGGCTCCTCGCGGCGCTCGGCCTTCTCGCCCTCTCGCACGCGCTGAGCCTCGTCTGGGAGATCAAGGCGCTGGAAGCACTTTCGATGGGATTGTGGAGCCGAGCGAACTACTCCGATCTCTCCCGCAACGTGTACGGCACGCTGCGGTACTTCTTCAACATCCCGGTGACTTTCGCGTTCCCTCTGGTCCTGTGGGTGGGCGCGTACGCGGAGAGAGTCTTCCCGATGGTCGGCCTGCCGGCCGAGGATTAGGCGGGGCGCCGGCGCAGCGAGTCCCGAAGCTCGGCGGGGATGACGGTCCCCGTCGGAGAGCCTTTCGCACCCCCGGTGACCGTGTTAGACTCGATAGAAGAACCATGAGGACTCCGGATCCCTTACTGCCGTGTGAAGACGAACTGGGGCTCATCACCGACTTGTACCAGCTCACCATGTTGGCTGCGTACAGGGAGCACCGGTCCGGCGTGCGAGGTGCCTTCGAGTTGTGGTTCAGGGAGCTTCCAGAAAGGCGCAACTTCCTCCTCGCCGCGGGTCTCGAACCGGTTCTCGCGTACCTCCTCGGTTTGCACTTCTCCGAGGAGCAGGTCACGGCCCTCCGCGGCGTCGAGGCGTTTCGCGGGTTGCCGGAAGGTTTCTTCGCGGACCTGCGGTGTTTCCGCTTCACTGGCGACGTGTGGGCGATGCGCGAAGGGACGCCAGTGTTCGCCGAAGAGCCCGTGCTGCGCGTCGAGGCGCCGATCGAACAGGCACAGCTCGTGGAAACGTACCTGCTCGCGGCGATCTCGTTCGGGACGCTGGTGGCCTCGAAGGCCGCCCGGGTCCGGCTTGCGGCAGGCGATCGCACCGTCGTGGACTTCGGTTCCCGCAGGGCCCACGGACCTCAGGCCGCATGCTGGGTGGCCCGCTCGGCGTACCTCGCCGGGATGGACGGGACCTCGAACGTGTGGGCCGCCTGTCGGCTCGGAATACCGTCGTGGGGAACGATGGCCCACTCATTCGTGCTCGCGTTCCCGAGCGAGTACGAGGCGTTCCGCGCTTATTCGCGCACCTTCCCCGGCAGGACGGTGCTCCTCGTCGACACGTTTGACACTCTCGAAGCGGTGAAGCGGGCCGCAGCTGATCCCGAGCTGAGCTTCCTCGCGATCCGGCTCGACAGCGGCGAGATCGTCGGGCTGGCCAAGGCGTGTCGTGAGCTGCTCGATGGGCTGGACCGCCCTCAGGTCCGGATCGTGGCCAGCGGGGACCTCGACGAGGATCGCATCGCCTCGATCCTGGCGGCGGGCGCTCCGATTGACTCGTTCGGCGTGGGGACCCGGATGGTGACATCCGCCGACGCCCCGGCGTTGCAGGCTGTCTACAAGCTCGTCGCGGTGGAAGAGCCCGGACAGCCGGTACGAGGCGTGGCGAAGCAATCGGCCGGAAGACGCACGGTCCCTGGGACCAAGCAGGTGTGGCGCCGTCGTGGCGCGGACGGGATCATGGCCGAAGACATGGTCACGAGTCTCAGCGAAACTCCTCCACAGGGGGCTTGGGAGCCACTGCTGGAGCCCTGGATCCTGGGCGGCCGGCTTTGCCGGGCCGTCCCGACTCTCGAAGAGTGTCGCGAATACGCCCTGCAGCAGATGAGGGCGCTCCCGGCGGAGTTGCGTGCCATCGAAACAGGCAGATCGCATCCGGTCCGCGTGGGATCGCATCAGGGTGAATCGTGGAGGAGCCATGCTGGAACTGATCCTGCTCGACGGTAGCGGACGGCGATTTTCGCTTGAGCAGGGGACCGAGCTCATGGTCGGGGTCGCATCCCACTGCTCGGTGCGTCTCTCGGCGCTCGACGTGTCGCGCACCCACGCCCTGCTCACCAGCAGGGACGGCAATACCATCGTCCTCGACCTGGGAAGCACGAACGGCACCTTCGTCAACGGCAAGAGGATCAAGGAAGCCGAGCTCGCGGCGGGAGACCTCCTACGTTTTTCGTCGGTCATTGCTCAGGTACTCCCTCCCGGCAGCGACTCCGACGGCGCGGGGAGGACGATGGCGACGACTCCGCCGGAGGCGCAACCTCAGCCCGACGGCCAGGGGGTTGCGTCGCCGACCAGCGACAAGACGCCCGTGCTGGTCCACGAGAGCATGGGCTGGCTGCTGGCGCGCTGGGGCGCCAAGGGGCACTCCGCTCAGGAAGAGCTGGTTGAGTGGCTTGTCAGCCAGCGAGGCCACCGGGGGGCCGCCGTTCTCGAGAAGGTCCAGGGGGCCATCACGGTGGTTGCAGCCGAAGGAGACATCGGCCAGGTTCTGGAGGACGCCGACTGCGAGCAACTGTTTCGCGGCACGGTCGACGCAACCGCTTCGCCCGAAGAGATCATCACGACGATCGGTGGAAGGACAGTGGTGGCGATGAGGGCCCCTGGGCTCCCCTGGCTGCTGCTGGTGCCGGGGCCGGCGATGCCCGACTTCGGTGAGCTTTCGCTGATGGCTCCCTTGCTCGCCGTCGCGCGTCGCCTCGACCTCGGGCGTTGAACGACAGCTCACAGCCAACAGCCAACAGCCAACAGCCAACAGCCAACAGCCAACAGCCAACAGCCAACAGCCAACAGCCAACAGCCAACAGCCAACAGCCAACAGCCAACAGCTTCCTCCCCTCCAGGTGATGGTGTCTTGGGGTGGGAGGGGGAGCTGTCAGCTGTCGGCTGGTGGGTGGGTGGGGGAGAGCTATTGGCTGTCGTCAAGGGGGGACTGTGAGCTGTCAGCCGCGAGGTTGGGCGGCGGAAGCCTGTCGGCTTCTTCCAAGGGGGGAAGCTGCCGGCTGTCTTCAGGGGGAGAGCTGTCAGCGATCTCGGTGGGTGGGAGCTGTCAGCTGTCGGCTGTCAGCTGGGAGGGTGGGCGGGGAGGGCTGCTTTGCTACTCTTCTTCCGCGTCCTCGTCCTCGTAGTCGTCGAGGTACTCGGCCTCCTCGTCATCCTCGTCCTCGACGTTCTCTTCCTCTTCTTCGTCGATATCCTGGCCGTAATCTTCAGGCAGGGAGAACGCATCGGTGTCGGCATTGCCGCACACCTCGCAGGTGGCTCGACGGATCTCGCCGTCCCTCCAGATAAAGTCTTCCACCTCCGATTCACACTCGAGGCAGATGAGATAGTCGGGTCGAGCCATTCATTCCTCCGTCGCCGGCTTTCCCGGGCGGGCCGCTGGCCTTCCGTAGAATTTAGCTGGCACTCTTGCGGCTTGCAAGAACATCAGTCCTCCAGCCGGCGCACCGCCACCGCGACGGCCCCGGGGCCGACGTGGGCGGCCAGGGCGGCGGCAAGGTTCACGATCGGGATCTCGGACACCCCGAAGCGGGAACACAAGCGCTCGGCGACGTATTCTGCCGCCCCGACCGCGCTCGCGTGCGCGACCATGATGCGCACCGGCCGACCTCCGGCGAATTTCTTGACGCGCCCGGCGATCCCCCGGAGCGACGCCGCGAATCCGAAGTACACCCCTGCCCGGGCGGCCCGGCCGTCATCTCCTATTGTGAGGAGGGGGTTGATCCCGAACAGGGTCGCCACCCGGGCCTGAGAGGCCGAAATCCGCCCCCCGCGCACCGCGAGGTCCAGGGAGGCAAACGAGGCGAAGAGCCGGGTTTCGCGGCTCACACTTTCGGCGACGGCAACGGCCCCGTCGAGGTCCTCACCGGCCGCGATCGCCTCCCCGACGGCCTCGGCGACCAGGCCGAGCGCGACCGAGATCTGGCGGGTATCCACGACCCTGATGCGGCTGGGGTCCACCTGCCTGGCGGCAGCGAGCGCAGCCTGATATGTGCCCGAGAGGCCCGCCGAGAGGTGCAACGAGATGACGCCCTCGTGATTCTCGAGCAGCCGCTGGAAGGTCGACCGGAAATCACCGACGGCGGGCTGGGAGGTCTTGGGCGCGACCATGTTGGCAGCCAGGCGCTGGTAGAACTGGGGCGGCGTGATATCCACGCCGTCGAGGAAAGTCTCGTCGCCGAAAGAGATTGAGAGAGGCACACGGACCAGGCCGGCGGCGTGAGCCTTCGCTTCCGGCACGTCGCAGGAAGAGTCCGTGACAACCGCCAGAGTGGCTCCGCGCGCGGCGAGCTGCTGGAGCACCATGTCGTCGATCTTGGTGTGTTGCACGGTTCCGAACGCGGCGAGCGTGGCGAACAGGCGCTGGGGCTCGTTGGTGTGCAGATGCACCCGCAGGCGCGATCCGCCTCCCGCGACGACAAGCGAGCCTCCCAACGTATCCACCTCCCGTGCGACGGCCTTGCGGTCGAGGCGCTCGCCGATCAGCAACCCCTCGGAGCAGTAGCGATAGGTGAGGTCCAGATCAGCGTGGGCGGCGGCGAACGGCGTCGACTGCGCCAGTGACATCCCGGCGCGCCGCCAGCTTGCCGCCCTGCGATCGCGGAAGAAGGTGGAGATACCTTCGAGGAAGTACACGAATCCCTGCGCCCCCGCGTCAACGACGCCGTGCCTGGCGAGAACCGCGAGCTGCTTGGGGGTATTGGCCAGCGCCTCACGCGCGCGGTCCAGGCCGCTCCCCAGCAATTCCCCGAAATCGTGGATCTTGCCGGCCTGCTCCTCGAGGGCAACCGTCCACGCCCGCAGGACCGACAGAATCGTTCCCTCGACCGGATGGGTGAGGGCCTGTTGCGCCGTTTCGGCGCCTCGGCGGACCGCGGCGACGAACTCCCGCGTGGTGACGCTCACTTTCGTCCCGATCGAATCCGCCATTCCGTGCAGGAACTGCGCCAGGATCGCTCCGGAGTTGCCGCGCGCGCCGTCGAGGGCCGCATCCGCAGCCGTGCGAGCGGTCTGTCCCACCGTGAGCTCGTTGGGTGTCGTCAGTGCGGCTGCGGCGGCACGCAGTGTCGACGCGAGGTTCGCTCCCGTGTCGGCGTCCGGTACCGGAAAGACGTTGATCCGGTTCAGCGTCTCCTGCTCCCGTGCCACTGCCAGAGCCCCGGCGCGCAGCGCGCGGGCGAGGCGGGGACCGGTGAGGATCTGGACCATCACAACCCCCCCGCACCAGTGTACGTCGGATCGCACGACCGCACGGCGTCCGGCTACTCCTCGTCCTCATCCTCGGCTGCAACCATCTCCTCGAACTGTTCTTCGGAGACAAACGCGGCCGGGTCGTCGTTACCGCACACAGGGCACGACGCCTCCACAACGCTGCCGTTGCCCCACTCGAAGACGTACGTCGGAGTCTCGCACTCCATGCAGATCACATATTCGGGATGCGTCATGTCTCATCGTATACCAAGTCCGGCTGCGCGCAGCAGTGGGTCGCGAATCCTAACCGGCAGGCATGTCGTGCCGCGGCTGATACCATCATGGTGTGAACGTCTTCGGGAGGCTCTACGACCTCACGTGGCGGCGCGTTCGCCACCTCGGGGGCGTCGCCTTGCTCGGTCGCGCGGTTGCGGCCCGGCTGGTCACGCCGCCGTGGGACGCGGGGGAGATCGTCAGGCAGGTCGAGGCGATGGGGATCCGCTCGGCGAACCTCGCCTGCGTGATCGCGCTGTTCACCGGGATGGTCCTGTCGCTCCAGACCGCGTACACGCTCGCGGCCTTCGGCGCAAAGCTCTACATCGGTGAGGTTGTTGGGCTCTCACTGGTGCGCGAGCTGGGGCCGGTGCTGACGGCGCTGATGGTCGGTGGGCGTGTCGGCTCGGGGATCACGGCCGAACTCGGCAGCATGACGGTCAGCGAGCAGGTCGAGGCCATGCGCTCGCTCGGCGCAGATCCGCTGCGGAAGCTGGTTGTTCCCCGCATGTGGGCGCTCCTGGTGGGTCTTCCCCTGCTCGTCGTGCTCGCGGACATCGCGGGCATCTTCGGGGGCCTGCTCATCTCCACGTGGGAGCTTGGCCTGACGCCGGGCTTCTATTTCAATCACATGCTCCGGCTCTTGGAGTTCGGGGACTTCCTCTCCGGGATCGGCAAGTCGGTTTTCTTCGCCTTTGCGATCGGGTTGATCGCGTCGTACAACGGGCTCTCGGCGACCGGCGGAGCCAACGGAGTCGGCAAGGCGACTACGGACACCGTCGTCGCGATCGCAATCACGGTCCTCGTGCTCGACTTCTTCCTGACGAAGCTGTTTCTGGCGCTATGAGCGAGACACGGCCGGTCGTCGTCGAGGTCCACGAGCTGCGGAAGTCGTTCGGGGCTCACACGGTGCTCGACGGCGTGAGCCTCGAGATGCTGCGCGGTGAGACGGTGGTCGTCCTCGGAGGTTCCGGCGAAGGGAAGTCGGTCTTCCTCAAACATGTCAACGGTCTTCTCCGGCCTGACCACGGCAGCGTGAGCGTGCTGGGGTGCGGCGTGTCGGGACTCCCCGAGGACGAAATGGTCGGCCTTCGGCGGCGCGTGAGCTACATCTTCCAGCAGGGCGCTCTGTTCGACTCGCTCACGGTCGGGGAGAACGTGGCATTTCCGCTGCGAGAGCACACGGGCCTTGGGGACAGCGAGGTTGCCCGGCGCGTGGCCGTGTTGCTGGAGCGGGTCGGGCTCGCGGGAACCGAAGCGCTCGCGCCTTCGGAGCTCTCGGGCGGGATGAGAAAGAGGGTCGCACTGGCGCGCGGCCTCGCGCTCGACCCCGAGGTCATCCTCTACGACGAACCCACCGCCGGCCTCGACCCGTTGACCGGGCTGGCGATCACGGCGCTCATCGGCGAAGTCACCCGCACTACGGGCGCCACTTCGCTTGTGGTGACCCACGACATCGCCGTGGCCGCCAAGCTCGCAGACCGGGTCGCGTTCCTGAGCAGGGGACGGTTCGCGTTCATGGGAACGATGGCGGCAGCAATTCGGCAGGAAGGGGACGTGGGTCAGTTCGTCCGCGCGGGAGGTCTCTATGCTTGAAGCGGATCGGCACCGTCGGCTTAGGGTTGGCCTGTTCACGGCGTGCCTGCTCCTGGCCTTCGCTCTCATCATCATGTTGATCGGCAAGAAACAGGGGCTGTTCCAGCGCCACGAACGGTACGAGGCACGGTTCGAGCACGTCGGCGGCATCGTCCCTGGCGCGTCCGTCTGGCTCAACGGGGTGGTCGTGGGTGCCGTCGAGGAGGTGGAGCTCCCCAGCGATCCGAGTCAGCGCCAGATCACGGTGACGTTTCGGATCAATGCGCGCCTCTCGGAGCGCGTCCGCGCCGACTCCCGGGTTCGCATCCGCACCCTCGGGCTACTCGGCGACCGCTACCTCGAAGTCTCCTCGGGCAGCGCCTCGCAGCCGCTCCTTCCGCCCGGCGGCGTGATCCCGAGCGAGGAGCCCACGGATGTCGCCGCGGTTCTCTCCCGGGGCGGGGACGCGATGACGAACGTGCAGGCGATCTCGTCGTCCCTGCGAAGGATCCTCGACAGGGTGGAGCAGGGCCAGGGGATCGTCGGGGAGCTTACCGTCAACCCTGAATCCGGGCACCAGGTGGTAGCCCGGCTCAACTCTGTGCTGGAGGAGACCGACGGGCTCCTGCGGGACCTGCGCGCCGGCAAGGGCGCTCTCGGCAAGCTCATAGCCGATCCCAAGCTGGAGTCGCAGTTCGTCGAGGATCTCGCCGGCATGGCCCACGCGGGACGCCAGGTTGGCCAGGCGTTGGCGAGGGACCTGGCCCGGGACGACTCGGTCGTGGCGGGGCTGCTTCGGGATCCCATGGGTCGGGAACGCCTGCAGCAGGCACTGGAGGGCGTCGGGCAGGCCGCGGCCGCAGCCACGGTGGCGGCAAAGGAGATCACCGAAGGGGAAGGGACGCTGCCGCGCCTGATGAACGACAAGGAATACGCCCGACGGTTCCTCGACGACCTCGCGGTGATGACATATTCGTTGCGTCAGGTCGCGGAAAAGCTGGACCACGGTCAGGGGAGCGCCGCACGGCTGATCAACGATCCCGGTCTGGTCCGCGATCTCGAGAACGTTGTCCGGGGGGTGCAGGACTCGAAGCTCGCGACCTGGTACGTGCGCAACCGGCGGGCGAGGGGCGAGCAGGTGGCGACTCCGACCGTTGCGGTTCCCGCCACGCCTGCACCCGCTCCGAAGGAGTGAGCGATGGGGACGACCCTCGTGCCCGGCATTGCGTAGACCGTGATCGTGTCTCCGACGCCCCCCACGGCCGTCCCTTTCGTCCGGGTGACCTCGAGCAGGGCGGCGAGCCGGGCCGCGTCGTCCCGGTAGCCGAACGCCCGAAGGTAGGGAACGCCGACCGCCTCCGCGAAGCTCGAGACCGCCAGGTAACTACCCGGGGGCAGCGCCCGAGACGCGAGAGCGTCGACGGCCCCGGGCATCTCGGCGCCCGGATCGCCGGCGCCGATGTAGGCGTAGGCCATTGGGTGCCAACCCCTTGCGGCGGCCTCGCGTGCAAGACGAGTCCAGTCCTGGCCCCAGTCGAGGTTCGAGTCGTTCAGGAAGCGCGCGCCATTGCGACTCCCTCCGACGAGCATGGAGAAGTGGGCGATATAGTGGGGAAACACAATCACAGGCGAGGCGACCAGGCCGACCGCCAGGATTCGCACCGCCCAGCGGTTCCAGCGGACGGCGTGATGGGCCCCCACCATCGCGAGCAGCGGGATGACCGGCATCAGATGGCGTGCGCCGATGTTGTAGCTCGTGCCGAGCGAGATCGCAAAGTAGGTAGCGACCACTGCCAGCATTGCGAGTTCGGTCCGTGCGCGCGTCCGCGCCGCCCCGACGAGTCCGGCGCCCGCGAGGAGGAGGAATGGCAGCGAGGTCTTCAGCGCGAGGGCCGCCGGGAAGTACAGCCAGAAGCCGCGCGACGACGTTGTGCCGAACAGCACGTTGATGCCCTGGCCGTGAAGGTCGGTCTCGTGGACGTAGGCGAGTCCGAGTCCGTAGTGCGCCAGGGGCCGGCTGATCCCGGCGACTGCCTGCAGGTGCTGCGACAGCCCAGCGGTCCTGGGCCAGAGCCCCAGCACCGTCGAGATGGTCGCCCGCTCCTCGGCGAGGGTGGAATGGCGCAGGGGAATTGCCATGCCGGCCACGGCGATGGCGAGGGCGACGGCGCACGCGCCCGCGAAGCGCACCAGCTCCCGGTGCCGCCGTGACCGCGCGACCGCCACCAGCACGGCCACCGCGGCTATCGGAACCAGATACACCGCCGAAAACTTCGCAAGCAGCGTGAGACCGAGGGCGACGCCAAAGCCGAGCCAACCGGAAGTCCGCCCGGCAAGCCATCGGTGCAGGAGGTAGAGGGTCCAGGTCCAACCGGCGGCGGCGGCCACGTCCGTGTGTACGACGAATGAGTGGCCGAGCACGAGCGGCTGACACGCAACTGCGAGGGTGGCGAGCAGAGCGGACCTGTCATCGAACGCCCAAGAGGCCCACTCGAAGACCCCGATGAGCAGAATGAGCAGGAAGAGCAACTGCGGGAGGCGCGCAGCCCGCAGGATAGTCGCCGCGGATACGGTGTTGCCGTAGAGGAATCGGTGCACCTCCTCCAACAGCGCGTGAAGCCTCTCGACCGGCGGTGCCGCCACGGGCCGGAGTCCGAGCGGCAAGAGGGCGGCGCCGGAGAACAGCTTGGAGAGCGGCGGATGTTCCGGGTTCAGGTCGGCGTGGCCGTCGTGGACGTAGGTGAAGGCGGCCAGCGTGTGGTACGGCTCGTCATTTGTGGCCGAGTTGTCCCACCCGGCGCCCGCGGCCGCCACTAGCGCAAGCGCGATGATCGCACCGGCGAACGCGCCCTCGTGCGATCTTCGCGGCAGGCAAGCCCTGTCGGTCGGCGTCATCGATCCTGATTATCACAGCGGGTGGTCGGTGGCAAATTTCTCAGGGGACCGCGATTACGCGGAACATCGGTCCCGGCGGTGTGCGGCCGGGGTGGGAGGCGAACTCCGCGACCGTCCTTGCTCCGGGGGGGATGTGAAGCTGGCTCTGGACCAGAACCGGCCGTCCGCTGGCCGCGAAGAGTTCATCGCTGTCCTTGACGAGAAGCACGGAGCCTGGAGGAGGCTGCACGGTGCCATCCAAGGGATAGATGTGGAACGCCGCGAGCCCACCGCGCTGAAACAGCGCAGGATCCAGTCCCCCCAGGTACGCAAGAAGAATGTACGGCTGGTTCACGAAGCCGTTTTCGTCGCGGAAGGCTCCAGGTGCGAAGTAGAGATCAGCATGCTGGGCAGCACGGGCCGTCTGGACCGCCTCGGTGAGCCCCCGGTTGAACCAGGTCGAAGCTCTTTCCGGGTAGAAGGCGAAAAAGTCAAAGAGGAAGGCGCTAACCTCGAGTGCGGCGACTGCGAAGCCCGCAAGGACGATGCGCGGCCGGTCCGACAGAAACTCGATCACGGCGGCCGTCCCGACGATGGCCAGGACTGTCACGAACGGTACCGCGCCGATCGTTCGCGTGGCGTGTCCCGCACTGTCGGTGATGGAGCCCGCCATTGGGAAGGCGAGGAAGCCCGCCAAGGCGAATTTCGAAAAGGCGCTGCGCTTCCTGATCGCCACCACGGCGCCCACGATCACGAGCGGCGCCATGAAGAGGAACAACTCCCCTCCGAAACCGGTGTGGTGGCGAACGATCGGATCCCCGTGGGTGAGCAGGAACCGCGGGGAGAAGTAGGCTAGGTAGCGCGTGATCACCTCAAGCACCTGACTGGCAAGACCGGCATCCTCCTGCCACCCCGCAACGATGTGCAGGCGGGCGGTGAGGGCGCCAGGGTGCGCCGCCATCCAGCGCAGGGCCACGCCCAGGCCGAGCACGAACGGCCACGACGCGAGAACACACCGGGTCCTTGCACCACGCAGATCCCGCCAGGAGACCACCACGAGCACGATGGCGAGCAAAGGCGCCACCAAGCGACCGGCGGAGTACGAGTAGAAGGCCAGTGTCCAGGCGCTCCAGCTCACCATGAAAGGGAGCACCCGGCGGGTGCGCAGTGCGACGAGCCAAGCCCACCACGCAAGTGCAATCATGCAGGGTAAGACAACGGGCTCCATCGCGACGCGGCTCGGGGTGAACAGCCACGGGAGGAGCGCCGTCAGCAGGAACGCCAGCCGTGCAAGGCCACGGCGAGAAGTGGCTTCTTGAACGACGAGGGCCACGAAAAGAGCGCTCGCCAGGGCGAACAGCGCAGAACCGATCCGGATGGCGAGAATGCTCGGGCCGAAGGCCCCAACCAGCGGCACGAGGGAATAGGCAAGAACGGGGTTCTTGTATTCTCCGAAGGAACGGAAGAAGAGAGGCAGCCGCACCCCGGCTTCGTCCGATCCGGTGCGCAGGATCGAGTACGCGTTGTAGCCGTACGAGGCTTCGTCCACATAGAGGCCCGGCGGCGCCGACTCGAGGGCGACGAAGTGAAGGAGCACGGCTGCAAGCGCGAGGGCCGCGAGGACCCTGAGGCCAGCCTGGCTCTCCAGCACCTCGTTCAGGCCCCCGGTGCCCACCGTTTCATCGCTCGGTCCGGCAAGGCTCATGGCAGCCCGATTCTATCCTGGCCCGGACCGGTCGCCGGGGCGCGCTCGGGGCACGAGCAGCCTCGCTCCTGGTACGGCGAGCCTGGGCGACAGGCCGAGCGCGTCGGCCAGGCGCTGGAGATCGGATGCGGTGGCCATCCCCGGCGCGACCACGACGGCCGTACGTCTCACCTGCGGGCGCAGCTCTACGAGGAGCCGGTCCAGCTCCCCGGGCGCAGGCCGGTCCACCTGCGGGTCATACCAGCCGGGATGCGCCTGAGCCGAGGTCGGGTAGTTCGCCAGGTCGAAAACGGTTCGGTCGCGCCCGAGGTGATAGGCGATCCCCAACCTCCAATACCCGCCGATCACGACCACACCGCCGCCGGGCAGGCCTGCGCGCAGCGCGGCGGCGAGACGCTGCTCGGAGCTCGCAGGCTGCCCGGCCCACAGCAACAGTGACGCCGCGGTCACGGCCGCCGCGGAGAGCACAACCGCCGCCGCCACCACACGCGAGGGCCGGCGGCCGCTTGCTCCGGCCCCGAGCAGGACAAGGAACGGCACGAGGGAGATCGCCTCGGCGCGACCCGGGTACAACACGGGAACGCCGAGCGCGACCAGCCCCCCCAGCACGGCCGCGGGCAGGAGGAAGCCGACCAGCGGACGGCGGACGGGGCAAGCGCCGGAGCAGGCCGCGCCCAGCAGGGCCAGCACGAGGGAGGCCCCAACCACCTCGACCCACGCCGGGGCGGAGGCGAGGTCGAGAAACGCTGCGAAACCCCCGAGCGGTGAGAGCAGCCGGACCGGGGCCGCGATCTTCCCCACGAGAGTGAGCGTCTGCCATGCCCCGGCCATCCAGGCGATCGCCGCCGCGGGCTGATGGACCGCCACCGGCAGCCAGGGGATCTGGGAGGCGAGACCCGCCGCGACGGCCGCGACCGCCCGGTCCCGTGCTGGCCGCGGGAGCAGCAGCGCAACGGCCACCGCCGCTACCGCGAGGACCATGCCGAGGGCGTGGCTCCAGCCGGCGAGGGCCAACGCTGAGGCGAGGCCGACTGCTCCACCCTCGCCGTGAGCCAGCGCCTCCATCCTCTCCCAAGCCCAAGCTGCGGCGAGTAGCACCAGGGCGTACGCACGCCCCTCGCATGACCACGCCACGGCGAGAGGGTGAACCGCAACCAAGGCTCCGGTCCACCAGCCGGCTCGATCGCCGAACGCCCGACGGGCCGCCTGGGCGGCAAGGAGCACAGCGGCTGTTCCAGCGGCGACCGAGATGGTCCGCGCGGCCGCGAGAGGTTCGATGCCGAGAGTCGCGAGGAGCTTCACGAGCAGGTACGGCAGCGGAGGACCCGAGTCGAGCCGCAGCGCGGCGACCAGATCGGCAAGAGGGAGCTTCGAGACCCAGGCGGTGAAGTACTCGTCGTGCCACGGCCGGCGAAGGATCGCGCCGGCGACCCTGGGAGCCATCGCGGCCAGTGCGAGGGCCGCCCATTGCCAGCGCTCTGTCTGCGGACGTGGCACCTGTGCAGTCTCACCGTGGAGCCCGGTCGGCGTCAAGGCGCGGGTATCATGACCCGTCGTGCCCAATCTGCACGGGAGGTGCGTATGCGCCGTCTGGTTTCGCTGCTCGTCCTGCTCGCGGCCCCGCTCGTCGGAGGCCAGCAACCCCTCACCATCGAGCGCATCGTCGCGGATCCCCCACTCGAAGGGACACTGCCTAGAGAAGTCGCCTGGCTGCCGGACGGAGCGAGCTTCTCGTTCCTCGAGACGACCGGGGAGGGGAAGGACGCGCGGAGCACGTTGTGGCTCGAGGACGCGGCGTCGGGGGTCCGTCGCAGGCTCCTCGACGAGGCCGAGCTGCCGACGGTCGGGGAGGGCAAGGGCGCGGTCAGACCGAAGCTCGGTGGGTACCGGTGGTCACCGAAGGGCGACTCCCTGCTCCTGACGGGCGGCGGCGCCCTCTTCCTCGTGACCGTCCCGGGCAACCAGGTGCGGCGGCTCGCCGCCACGCCCTCCGGAGAGGAACTCGCCGAGTTCTCGCCCGACGGGCGCTGGGTGTCGTTCGTTCGAGACAACGACCTGTGGGCGATCGAGCTGGCGAGCGGCAAGGAGGTCCGCCTCACCGCCACGGGCACGCCGGATCGTCTCAACGGCAAGCTCGATTGGGTCTACGAGGAGGAACTGGCGGGGCGGAAGGCGATCGGCTACGTCTGGTCGCCGGACTCGCGCTGGATCGCCTCTCTCTCGCTCGACGAGACCAGCGTTCCGAGGTACCCGATCGTGGACCGTCTCGAGACCCACCCGACGACGACCGAACAGCGGTACCCGCAGCCCGGCGACCCCAACCCGGTCGTCGGCCTGTCGGTGATCCGGGTCGATGCCGAGCAGGGCGCCCGCACGCACCGCGATCACGTGTGGGCCGGAGGGAACGCGGAGTACGTGCCCCGGTTCGGCTGGACGCCGGACAGCACAGCGGTGTGGTACGAGCTGCTCGACCGCTCGCAGACCCGCCTTGAACTGGTGCGCGAGGACGTGACTACCGGGAAGGCCTTGACACTCCTGGTAGAGAAGGACGTGGCGTGGATCAACCTCCACGACGACGAGCACTTTTTCCGCGACGGGCGGCTGCTCTGGAGCTCCGAGGCGGGCGGTTTTCGGCACCTCGTCGTGTACGCGGCCGATGGCACGTCCCGCAGGATCACGAGCGGTTCATGGGAGGTGGCATCCGTCGCCGCGGCTGACGAGCACGGCGGGTGGATCTACTTCACCGCCAATGAAGCCAGCCCCCTTGAAGACCAGCTCTACCGCGTTCGCCCCGACGGCAGCGGTTTCGGCCGACTCACCTGGGAGCCCGGGACGCACCGCGTCGAAGTCGCCCCGGGTGTCAGGTTCATCCTCGACACCTTCGCCGACGTTGCGCACGCCCCGACGATGCGGGTGCTCGACAGGGACGGCCGGGTCCTGCGTACCGTGTCTGCGGTGCAGCCGCCGTCGCTGGGAGACTACGTGCTAGGGACGACCGAGTTCCTGACGGTCCCCGGACCCGGCGGGGCCGTGCTCCACGCGTCGCTGCTCAAGCCCGCCGGCTTCGATCCGGCGCGGAAATACCCCGTCGTCGTCTACGTCTACGGCGGTCCACACGCTCAGGTCGTCCGGAACGGGTGGGGCAGGCAGACGCAGTTGTTCCACCACTACCTGGCGAGCCGCGGTTTCCTTGTGTTCTCGATCGACAACCGCGGCTCGGCCGCGCGCGGCCGGGAGTTCGAGCGCGCTCTCCTCGGCCGCCTGGGCAAGGTGGAGCTAGAGGACCAGCTCGCCGGGGTCGAGTACCTGAAGACCCTGCCGTACGTCGACGCATCCCGGATCGGCATCTGGGGGTGGTCGTACGGCGGTTTCATGACCTGCTACGCGCTCACCAATGCGCCAGGAATCTTCAAGGCCGGCGCGGCGGTGGCCCCGGTGACCGACTGGCGCCGGTACGACTCGATCTACACCGAGCGGTACCTCAAGCTGCCCGCGGACAACGAGGCCGGATACCGGGACTCATCGCCCGTGAATCAGGCGGACAGGCTCGCGGACGCTCTGCTGCTCCTCCACGGAACCGGCGACGACAACGTGCACTGGGGCAACACCCTCGCCTTCGTGGACAGGCTCTACAAGGCGGGCGCGCCGTACGACCTCCAGCTGTACCCCAACAAGAACCACTCCATCCTGGGCAAGGAGGCACGTGCGCACCTTTACAACCGGATTGCGGCGCACTTCGAGCGCTGGCTTCTTCAGTGAGGAGGCGCCGCCGATAGCGAACCATCTGCCGCGTCAGGCTCGCGCCTCGCATGCTCACCTAGCCTCCGGCTAGACTCCGCTGCTCGCCACTCGCCTTCCTTGCATCTGGCCCACTCTCGGCGGCGCGGCTACCCGCCGCGCGCCGAGGCCCTGCCTTGATCCAGCCGCGAGCCACGTCCAGGGAGGGGACAAGGGAAAAGGTGAAATGGAAAAGGTCAAAGGGAAGACGCGAGCTGGTACCTTCCTACCTTTACATTTTCTGTAATCGTCTTTCGTTTGACGTTTGACCTTTCACCTCTTCCTATCGAACCCGCGAACCGTTGGCGCTCCTCAGCCCCTCTGCTCCCCTGCACCTCTGCCTGGTCTGTTCCTGAACTCTTCACTCTCAACTCTTCACTCTGAACTGTCTCTGCCTCCTCCTTGCCGTACCGCTCGGGGACGGCTAGACTTTGCGACTGCGCCGAGGCGCGTTGACGGGGAGGGAGCATGCACATCGCGGTCGTGGGGAGTGGCTACGTCGGGCTGGTGACCGGCGCGTGTCTGGCCGACTTCGGCATGGACGTGACGTGCGTCGACAAGGACGAGCGCAAGATCAACATGCTCAAGCAGGGCCAGATCCCGATCTACGAACCGGGCCTCGACGCGCTCGTGGCCAAGACCGAGAAGGCGGGCCGCCTGCACTTCACGACGGAGCTGAAGGAAGCGGTCGAGAAGTCGCTCGCGATCTTCATCGCGGTGGGGACTCCGCCCAAGGAGGACGGCTCGGCGGACCTGACGTACGTGGTCGAGGTGGCCGAGGCCATCGCGGAGCACATGAACGGCTACAAGGTCGTCGTGACCAAGTCGACGGTGCCGATCGGGACCGGCCAGCTGATCGAGAGGGTGATCAAGGAAAGGAACGGCAAGCAGCCGTTCTCGGTGGTTTCGAACCCCGAGTTCCTGCGGGAGGGCTCGGCGATCGGCGACTTCATGCGGCCGGACCGCGTCGTGATCGGTGCCCGCGACGCCCAGGCGATCGCGATCATGAAGGACATCTATGCACCGCTGTACTTGATAGAGACGCCTTTCGTGATCACGAACGTCGAGTCCTCGGAGCTCATCAAGTACGCCTCCAACGCGTTTCTCGCCACCAAGATCACGTTCATCAACGAGGTGGCGGAGCTGTGCGAGCTGCTGGGCGCCGACGTCCACCACGTTGCGAAGGGGATGGGGCTCGACCGCCGCATCGGCCCGAAGTTCCTCCACCCCGGACCGGGCTACGGCGGCTCCTGCTTCCCGAAGGACACGAAGGCGCTCTCGGACATCGCCCGCCAGGCAGGACGGCCGTTCGAAATCGTGGACACCGTGGTCGCGGTGAACGAGAGGGTCAAGCTGCGAATGGCGGACAAGATCAAGGCGATGTGCGGCGGTTCGGTCGCCGGCCTGACGATCGGTGTGCTCGGGGTCTCGTTCAAGCCGGAAACCGACGACATGCGCGAGGCTGCGGCCATACCAATCCTCCACGCGCTCGCGGCGGACGGAGCATCCATCCGCGTCTTCGACCCGGCAGCGACCGAAACCGCCCGCGAGGTGCTGCCGGCCAGCGTGGTGTACTGCGGCGACGAGTTCGAAGCCGCGACGGGTGCGGACTGTCTCGTCGTCCTCACCGAGTGGAACCAGTTCCGCTCACTCGACCTCGAGCGCCTGAAGCAGACGCTTCGGACGGCCCGCGTCGCGGACCTTCGCAACGTCTACGAGCCCGAAAAGATGCGGGCGCTGGGCTTCGAGTACGACTGCGTAGGGCGCACCGCGAAGGACCTGCCGCGCCCCTGAGAGACAGCGCACAGCCGACAGCCGACAGCGCACAGCCGACAGCCGACAGCTCACAGCCAACAGCCAACAGCCAACAGCCAACAGCCAACAGCCAACAGCCAACAGCCAACAGCCAACAGCCAACAGCCAACAGCCAACAGCGTCCTCTCCCCTGGTGATGTCTTGGGCGGGCGGGGGAGCTGTGAGCTGTCAGCTGTGCGGGCGGGTGGGGGAAGCCTGTCAGCTGCCGTCAGGGAGAGCTGTCGGCTACTTCGTGGCGGATTTGTACAGCTCAGCGACCTTGTCCCAGCTGACGACGTTCCACCAGTTCGCGATGTACTCGGCGCGGCGATTCTGGTACTTGAGGTAGTAGGCATGCTCCCACACGTCAAGACCCAGCACCGGGTGGTCGCCGGATGAGAGGGGGCTATCCTGATTGGGCAGGTTGCAGACCGCGAGCGAGCCGTCGCGCTTCACCACCAGCCATGCCCAACCGCTCCCGAACTGGCCCGCTGCGGCGGCCGCGAGCTTCTCCTTGAACGACTCGAAGCTGCCGAACGCTTTGTCGAGTGCCTTCGCCAGTTCGCCGGTCGGAGCCCCGCCCGCCTTGGGCGCCATGACCTCCCAGAAAAGGCTGTGGTTCACGAAGCCGCCGCCGTGGTTGCGGACGACGCCGCGGATTTTTTCGGGGACCTTCGCGAGATCGGACAGGAGCTTGGCGGGGTCAAGGTTCTCGAGTTCCGTTCCGTTGATCGCCTTGAGCAGGTTGTCGAGGTACGCCTGATGGTGCTTGTCGTGGTGGATGCGCATCGTCTGCTCATCGATCCACGGCTCGAGGGCGTCGTAGCCGTAGGGCAAGGGGGGAAGCACGGGTTTTGCCATTGTCACTGCCTCCTTATCGGGAGACCACCGCCGTCTGTTCGGACGCAGTCTCCATCTCATGCTTCGTTTGGGAGAACGTTCCGGGGCCCGGCCGTCATTCCCGGGGCCGCCTCGTCCTCCGGTGGTCTCAAGGGGACCCTCTAGCCAATTGGCCGCCGACCGTCTATATTTGTCTTGCAAATGTCCGGAAGATTGGGAGTGTAATGGCGGAGAGACGAGCTGTCCCCAGAGTCGAGCCGAAGAAGCCGCTCTCGGCGCGGGTCAAGGCGTTCCTGCCCGCACGAGTCGTGGATCTGTCGGAACGTGGGGTGCAGCTCGAGCTGGCAACCAGCCTGCGGCCGCAGGTGCCTTGCGACCTGCGGATCCAGCTCGACGAGGGCGAGGTGGTGGTTCGGGGTTTGGTGCGGCGGTGCCGCGCGTGGGGGTTCGGTCTCGACGAGCGCGACCAGAGAGTGCTGCTCTACCGGGCCGGTCTCGAGTTTGACGCCACTCCGCCGCCGGCCCTCCTGCAGGTCGTCTCGACCGTGCTGGAGAAGGCCTCGCCCGAGCAAATCCCAGAGCCGACCTCGGCGACGGAACCCCTGCCGGTCCCGGATCAGGTGGTCGCCCGCGCGCCGAACGGGGGCGGGCGCGTCAAGATCCGGATCTCTGCCGACCACGTTCGGAAGCTGCTGGAAGGCCGCAAAGCCAAGGACGACGAGTAGGCGTCATCCCGGGTCCCGCACGATCCTTTCCTTTGCGTCGGGCGTCCTGCAGAGGTCAGACCGTTCTCGCGCCGCTGGGCCGGCCGTCGCGATGCCTCCCGTCCGGCGAGGTCGGTGTCGCTGCCCCCCTACTGCGCGATCCTCTGCCTGACCGTCTCGGTCGCCGTGCGGACTTCGGCCAGGAGGGCCGGAACGTCGATGGTCTGGAGCTCGCGGCCCCGCACGACGACGCGGCCGTCCACGACCACATGGGCCACGTCGGCGGCCCGAGCCGCGTAGACGAGGTGAGAGAAGGGGTCGTACGCCGGGACGGCCCTGGGCTGGTCGAGCGCGACGCAGGTCACGTCGGCTCGCTTGCCGGGCTCGAGGGTGCCGATCTTCTCGGCGAGGCCGAGCGCCCTCGCTCCCCCAATCGTCAGCATCTCGACCACGGTTCGTGCAGGGATGCAGGTAGGGTCGCCGGTGATCCCCTTATAGACCAGCGAGGCGAGCTGCGCATCGCGCAACAGATCGAGCGTGTTATTCGACGCCGCGCCGTCCGTCCCGAACGAAACCTTGAGACCGCGGGCCAGCATTTGCGGCAGCGGCGCCAGGCCGCTCGCGAGCTTGAGGTTGGAGACTGGGTTGCTCGCGATCCCGACCTCGAACTCGCCGAGTAGGTCGAGGTCGCCCTCCGACACGTGCACGCAGTGCGCGGCAACGGTGCGTTCGGAGAGGATCCCCAGGTCCGCCAGGTAGGCGACCGGCGAGACCCCCTTCTCGGCCGTGATCTTCTCCACCTCCCACCGTGTCTCGGCGAGGTGGATGATGAGGGGAGCCCCGAACTCCTCGGCGAGTTCGGCCTCCTTCACCAGGTTCGCGGCGCAGACCGAGTACGGGGAGTGGGGCGCTACGCCGGGGACTACCAGGGGGTGGTTCCCGTACTTCGTCAGCAACTCGCGCTGGCGCGCGAGGGCCACGTCCGGGGTCGGGCACGAGGGTGTGGGAAAGTCGATGAGCGATTCCGGAACGATCGCGCGAAGTCCGGCCTTGACGACCTCCTCGATTACCCGCTCAGAGTGGAAGTACATGTCGCAGACGCAGGTCACGCCTGCTTGCAACGACTCCGCCGCGGCCAGCCGGGTTCCGAGAGCGACCGTGTCGGCGTTCATCAGGGCCCGCTCGGTCGGCCATATGTGGTCTTCCAGCCACTCCTTGAGAGGTAGGTCCTCGGCCATCCCGCGGATCAGGGTCATCGCCAGATGAGTGTGGGTGTTGACGAACCCCGGGAGGATCAGCCCGCCGCCCGCATCGAGGACCTCGGCGGCCCGCTGGCCGGACGCGATCTCGGCCGCCGGTCCCACCGCGACAATCGACCCTCCTCTCACCGCCACAGCCCCGTCGGGGATCGGCGCTGCGCCTGGCGTCATCGGCAACACCGTCCCGCCCGTGATGATCAGGTCAGCTTCCACATTTCCTCCGGCACGCCGGCGCTACTCGGCCCTTGCCCGTCTCTTCCCGGTGCCCCGTGTCCTGACTCCAGTGCTCCCCGTACTTCTACCACGAACCGGATGCCCCTCCGCCGCCGAACGAGCCTCCCCCGGAAGAAAAACCTCCTCCGGAGAACCCCCCGCCGGAGAACCCTCCCCCGTACCACCCTCCGAAGCCACGGCCCCGGTACCGCCGCCCGCCGCCGAGCAGCGCCCTCAGCAGGATGATCGCCACCACCAGCGCGAAGGAACCGATCGGCTGCGGATTCGACCTCCCGCGATGCGATCTCTGCGGCAGCGGATCGCCTCGGAAGACGCTCTCGAGGCCGCCGGCGAGAGCCACGACGCCCGCGGCATAGTCGGCGCGGGCGAACTCCGGCTTCACG
Source organism: Thermoanaerobaculaceae bacterium (assembly GCA_050018455.1). Lineage (GTDB taxonomy): Bacteria > Acidobacteriota > Thermoanaerobaculia > Thermoanaerobaculales > Thermoanaerobaculaceae > RBG-13-68-16. The sequence goes on from JBEKAA010000011.1 coordinate 41,470, forward strand.
GCTTCGTCGAGCAGCCTGCGGGCGATCGCGTCCGGGACCTTCTCCTCCAGGCCGTACCCCACCTCGAGACGCATTTTGTGGTCTCGCACGAACGCGAAGAAGATGATTCCGTCATCGATCCCTTTGCGGCCGACCTTCCAGGCTTCGGCGCACCGGATGGTGAACTCCTCCATCGCTTCACCCTCGAGCGACGGGAAGAAGACGGCGATCACCTGGTGTCCCGTCCGCTTCTCGATCCCCTCCAGGCGCTCGTCGATTGCGGCGGCCTGCCCGGCCGGGATCGCGCCGGCGAGGTCCATGAGATACGTCCGCGGCGTCGGCGGCACTTCCAACGCGCACGCCACCGCCGCGACGAGCGCCGCGACGATCGCCCCGGCCGTCGCCCGTGTCCTCGGACCCCAGACCCCGGACCCCGGACCCCGGTCTCTCAGAACTTCACCTGCGGCGCCTTTTCTGAACCCGCGGCAGCCTGGAAGTACGGTTTCTCGGCGAAGCCGAACAGGGAAGCCACGAAGACGGTCGGGAAGCGCCGCCTGGCGGTGTTGAACGACTGCGCGGCGTCGTTGAAGCGCTTGCGCTCCACCGTGATCCGGTTCTCGGTGCCCTCGAGCTGGGCTTGGAGGTCGCGGAAGTTCTGGGTGGCTTTGAGGTCGGGGTACTTCTCGACCACCACCATGAGGCGGGACAGGGCCGAGGAGAGGCCGTCCTGAGCGGACTGGAACTTCTGCATCTCCTGCGCGTCCGGGACCTTCCCGAAGTTGACCTGACCGACCTTCGCGCGGGCCTCGGTGACCGCCGTGTAGGTGTCTTTTTCGAAGGCGGCGGCCCCCTTGACGGTCTCGACCAGGTTCGGGACCAGGTCGGCCCTCCGCTGGTACACGTTCTCCACTTGACCCCAGGCGCTCTTGACGCCCTCGTCGAGGGTGACGAGACGGTTGTAACTCCCCGCCACAGCCATGCCGAGCACCAGCACTCCGGCGACCAGAACCACCACGCATCCAAGCAGGACACCCTTCATAGAACCTCCCGAATGCACCGGAGCCCAGGCAACCTCACGCCCGTCCCCGATTGCGATGCGGCATCTTACCGTAGGTCGGCTGGTCGGGAAGGTCCGTCGCCGACTGCCTGGGGGACGCGCGCATTCCAGACCGTCTCGCCTTCGCCAGGCTGATGGCGCCACCTCTTGTGCATCCACACCCACTGCACGGGATATTCGCGCACCTGGCGCTCGATGCGCGCGGTGAGCAGCGCCGTGAGGCGCGCCGCGTCGGCTTGCAGGTCGTCCCCGGCGGTGGGCTCGATTGGCGGATCGAACGTCACACGCATCGTGCCGTCCGGCTGGCGGGCCGCGAAGCCGGTGACCACCGGGCAGTTGGTGCGCAGTGGGAGCATCGCGGCGCCGACGGGGGTCCACGCCGGCCGGCCGAAGAACTCCGCGAACACCCCGGGCGCCGCGATGTCCTGATCGATCAGGAGGCCGATGACCCTGCCCCGGCGCAACGCCTGGACGAGCTTCGCCCCCGCGCCCTTACCACGCAGGGCGCTCTCGCCGCCGAACCGGCCTCGAAGGCGGCGGGCTACCTCGTCGAAACGCGAGTCCTGTAGCTCGCGAGCAGCCACCGTCATCCCGACGCCCGCGGCGCCGAGGGCGAGGTTGAGCCACTCCCAGTTGCCGCAGTGCCCTGTGACGAGCGCCGCCCCGCGATCGGGAGTGAGCCCGCCCGCGAGGTTCTCGAGGCCGACGAACTCGGTCCGGGCCAGGATGGCCGAGGGGGGCGCCGACCAGAGCCATGCCACCTCACCGAGCAGCGTGCCCAGATGGCGCCCGCACGCTCTGAGCACATCATCCCGCCAGGCCTGGTCGCGGTCGGGGAACGCTCTTGCCAGATGGTCGCGGGCGCGGGCGCGGTCGCGGCCTGGGAACGCCAGCGCGGCGCTTCCGATCGCGCGGCCCGCTGCTCGCAGAGTTGACAGGGGCAGGACGCGCGCGCCGCCCAGCAGGGCGCGAACACCGAGGTAACCGAGGTCGTCGCGCACAGCGCGCAGGAGCGAGGCCATCGGCAAAGTCTAAAGCAACCCGCGCCGGCCGCCTCGCGGGGACGCGAGGCGAGTATCATCTGCTCCTAGGAGGCGGCTGTGGGAGCGAGCAGGGGTGAGCTGTTCATCGTGGCGTCGCCGTCCGGCGGGGGCAAGACAACTCTGATCCGCCGGGTCATGCAGGAGCTGGCGGCGGAGGGGCGCGAGGCCCACTTCTCGGTCTCGCACACGACGCGCGCGCCGCGCGCATGCGAACGCGACGGCGTCGACTACCACTTCGTCGACCGCGCCGTGTTCCAGGCGATGGCCGCGCGGGGCGAGTTTCTCGAGTTCGCCGAGGTGCACGACAACCTGTACGGCACATCGCGAGCGGAGGTCGAAGGGAGGCTGGAGCGAGGGTGTGACGTCTTCCTCGACATCGACGTCCAGGGCGCTCGTCAAGTTCGCGCCTTCCTCCCCGACGCTGTGAAGGTCTTCATCTTCCCCCCCTCGCACGACGAGCTGCACCGGCGGTTGGTCGCGCGACGCCAGGACTCGGATGCCGCGATCGCTCTCAGGATCAGGAACGCCGTTCAGGAGATGAGGGAGTACGCCGAGTTCGACTACGTTATAATCAACGATCGCCTCGAGGACGCGACTTGCGCCCTGGCGAGTATCGTCGCGGCCGCGAGGATGCGGCCGTTCCGGGTGCGCGCAAGGGTCCAGACGATCCTCGACGGTTTCGAGCGTGCCGTGAAGAAGGAGGAGTGATGTTGGAGTTGCCAGTTGGCGTCGAGAGCACTTTTCGCCATATCCTGATCGCCGCAAAGCGGGCGGAGCAGCTGATCGCGGGGGCGCGACCGCGGATCACGGGTCGCAACGTCAAGCCGACGACGATCGCCCTCGCCGAGCTCGCCGCCGACAAGGTGCCCTGGCGGGTGGTCACCGCCGAGGAGTACGAGGCCATCCTCCAGCAGGAGGTGGCGGCGCGCGAGGCTGACGAGCACATCCCTGCGCTGATCGCGACGCCGCTCCCGGTGCTGCCGCCGATCGTGGAGCCCGAGGCGGAGGTCGAGGAAGAGGAAGAGGAGCTCGACGGGGAGCTCGAGGGGCCCAAGTTCGACGAGAACCTCGAGGTCGTCGAGGAGGCAGTTACCGAAGAGCTCCTGGTTGAGGAACTTCCCGCCGAGGAGTAGGTGCGCGGCAGGGTCGTCCTCGGCGTTTCTGGCGGCATTGCGGCATTTCGCGCGGTCGAGGTGCTCCGAGGGCTCGTCAAGGCCGGCTGTCGCGTCCACACGATTCTGACCGAGAACGCGACGCGCTTCGTCGCGCCGCGAACCTTCGCAGTACTCTCGAACGAGGGCGCGGAGGTCTCGCTGTGGAACGACCCCACCAACCCGGGCGTCGATCACGTGGCGCTGGGGCGCAGCAGCGACCTGCTCCTCGTCGTCCCGGCCACCGCGAACGTCATCGCCAAGATGGCGGCCGGCGTCGCCGATGACGCACTCACCACGTACGCGCTCGCCCACCGCGGCGGGATCGTGATCGCGCCGGCGATGAACACCGCGATGTGGCGTCAGGCCGCGACGGAAAACGCGGTTGCGGTCCTCAAGCAACGCGGCGTCGTCGTCGTGGAACCGGTGGCCGGGTTCCTGGCCGAGGGCGAGGTCGGCGAGGGCAAGCTCGCCCCGGTCGACGATATCGTGGGCGCCGCGCTGGCCGCCCTTCCGCCGCGAGGGCCGCTTGCCGGCATTCGGCTCCTGGTCACCGCCGGCCCCACGCGCGAGCCGATCGACGCCGTCCGGGTGATCACGAACCGCTCGTCGGGCCGGATGGGCGTCGCGCTGGCGCTGGCCGCGCGCGACCTTGGCGCCGACGTCCGCCTGCTTGCCGGACCGGGCGTGATCGCGGTGCCGGGCGTTCCGACCGAACGATTCGAGACGGCCGCGGACCTCGGTCATCTGCTCGGCCTGCGTGTGCCCGGGGCGGACGCGGTTTGGCACGCCGCGGCGGTGGCCGACTTCCGGCCGACGGCGGCGGCGTCGGGGAAGCTCGATCGCCGGCAGGGCGAGCTCAAGCTCGCGCTGCAACCGGTGCCCGACCTCGCGGCGACGATGCCCCGAGCCCAGGGCAAGCCGTACCTCGTGATCTTCGCCGCGGAACGGTCCGTGGATCTTGAGGCTCGCGCCGCAAAGAAGATGGCGGACAAGGCCGCCGACGCGGTGGTCGCCAACCCGATCGACGAGCCCGGTCTCGGGATGGAGTCGGCACGGAACCGTGCCGTCGTGCAGACGCGCCTCGGCCTCCGCAGGGAATTCATCGCACAGGACAAGGAGACGCTCGCCCGCGAGCTACTCCTCACCCTCGCGGGTGAGACGGTGGCGTCCCGCCGCCCATGAGCCGCCGCGATCTCCTCGCGTACCTGCGCGACCTCGGCTGGCGGGACGTGGACGCCAACTTGGCGTCTGCGTCAGCCCCGTCCCGCCCCGAGTCGGCCGGTGAGCAGGGAACTGTCGGCGGCGACGATCCGCTGGCTGCGGCCGATCTCGGGGTGATGGCCCGTGCGCTCGCGGGGTGCATGCGCTGCCGACTGTGCCAGAAACGTACCCAGGTGGTGTTCGGCGTCGGCGACCCAGCCGCCCGCGTCGTGTTCATGGGCGAGGGTCCGGGCGCCGACGAGGACCGGCTCGGCGAACCCTTCGTGGGAAAGGCCGGTCAGCTCCTCAACGCGATGTTGCCGTCGATCGGCCTCAAGCGCGCCGATGTCTACATCGCCAACGTCGTGAAGTGCCGGCCTCCCGGGAACCGCGACCCCGAGCCCGACGAGGCGGCCGCCTGCATGCCGTTCCTCAAACGACAGATCGAGCTGATCGACCCGGCCGTGATCGTCTGCCTCGGCCGGATCGCGGCGCGCCACCTGCTCGGCACCACCGCGCCGATCTCCAGCTATCGGGGTCGATGGACGAAGTGGATGGGGCGCGACGTGCTCCCCACGTACCACCCCGCCTACCTGCTGCGCAACCCGGCCGCCAAGCGGGAGTCCTGGAGCGACTTCAAGAAACTGCGGGAGAGACTAACGGCGGAAAAGGGGAAAGGGTAAACGGCAAACGGAAAAAGGGAAGACGGAAAGAGCGAATGGCACGAGCGAGGTGATGTTCGTTTTCCGTTTGACCCTTTCCCTTTGGCCTTTCCCCTCTCCGTACCCTCGATGCTACTGTGATGCGCGGAGAGCATCCCATGCGACCGATCGATCTGCGGAGCGACACGGTGACGCGCCCGTCGGCCGAAATGCGGCGCGCAATGGCCGAGGCCGAGGTGGGCGACGACGTCTTCGGCGACGATCCCACGGTCAACGCCCTGCAGGCGTATGCGGCGGAGCTATTCGGCAAGCAGGCGGGCCTGTTCTTTCCCTCCGGCACGATGTCGAACCAGGCGGCGCTCGCGGCGCACACGCGGCGCGGGGACGAGATCTTCCTGCACGAGCAGGCGCACGTCCTCCTCTACGAGCAGGGCGGCGCCGCCGTGCACTCCCAGCTCCAGACGCGCTGCTTCGCGTCCACCGACGGCATGCTGGACCCGGATGCCATGGAACCGTTCGTCCACACCGACGAGGACCCGCACCACGCCCCGACCCGGGTGGTCGCGCTCGAGAACACCCACAACCGGTGCGGCGGGCTCGTGCTCGACCAGCGGCGCGTGCTCGAGGTTCGCGCGTTCTGCGATCGGCACGGGCTGCTGCTGCACCTCGACGGGGCAAGGGTCTGCAACGCGGTGGTTGCCAGCGGTTTGCCGCCCGCGGAGATTGCCGCCCCCTTCGACTCCGTGAGCGTCTGCCTCTCGAAGGGATTGGGCGCGCCGGTCGGCTCGGTGCTGGTCGGGCCCGCCGACTTCATCCGGCGGGCCGCCCGCGCCCGCAAGCTGCTGGGCGGCGGGATGCGGCAGGCCGGGATCATCGCCGCCGCTGGCCTCTACGCGTTGCGGCACAACGTCGCGCGCCTCGCTGACGACCACCGCCGCTGCAGAATCCTCGCCGAGCGCATCGCCAGGGCGCCGGGACTCGTCGCGGACCTTGAAGCGGTCGAGACCAACATGGTGTTCGCCGACACGCGACCCTCGGGCCTGCGAGCCGCCGAGGTCGTCAACCTCCTCGCGGCACGCGGCGTGCTCTGCCTCGACGAGGGGCCTCACACCGTGCGGTTCGTCACCCACCTCGACGTGGACGACGCGAACATCGAGCGCGCCGCGACCACGATCGTGGAAGCGCTTTCTCACTGCCTCTGAGACGACCGTGGTCAGTGGGCCGAGAAGGCGGGCAGAGGAGCGGAGGAGCCGAGCAGCAGGGGAGCCGAGGAGCAAACGACTGTTCGCAGGTTCCCACGTTCGAACGTTCAAAGGTTCAGAGACAAGACGCAGAAAGGCCGGGAATAGGGCGGGAACTGGGAGGTTGCTTTTCCCCGGGCGAACCTTCGAACCTTCGAACCTTCGAACCTTCGAACCTTCGAACCTTCGAACCTTCGAACCTTCGAACCTTCGAACCTTCGAACCTTCGAACCTTCGAACCTTCACGGAACCCGGACCCCGGTCTCACGGCCACCACGGCCAGGGGCGGGTGTTGAGCACGTCGTTCGCGGTGGCCCACCCCTTGCGGGCGATGCCGACGCCCCAGCGCACGTCGGCGAGCCCCGCGGGCTCGTGCGCGTCGGGGCCGATCGAGATCGGCACGCCGAGCTCGGCCGCGCGGCGGACCCAACGCCAGTCGAGGTCGAGGCGGAACGGGTGCGCGTTGATCTCGACCGCGGCGCCGGTTGCCGCAGCCGCCTGCAGCACGGCCTCGAGATCGACCTGGTACCCCTCGCGGGCGAGCAACAGGCGTCCGGTCGGGTGACCGAGGATCGTCCCGGGCCCGCGCGAGACCGCCCGCACGAGGCGCGCGGTCTGCACCTCGGCGCTCTGCCGGAACGAGGAGTGGACCGAGGCCACCACGAAGTCGAGAGGCACCTCCGCGGGGAGGTCGAGGGTGCCGTCCGCAAGGATGTCCGCCTCGATCCCGCGCAGCAGCAGCGGTCCGTCGCCGCGGAAGTTGCGGGCGGCGATCGCCTCGCCCTGAGCGCGCAATCGAGCCCCATCGAGCCCGTGGGCGTACGCCGCGACCCGGGAGTGGTCCGCGATGCCCAGCAGCGACCACCTCAGACGCGCCGCCGCGTCGGCCATCTCCTCGAGCGAGGCGGTGCCGTCGGAGTCGGTGGTGTGGACGTGGACCGCGCCCAGGATGTCGTTCTCGCTCACAAGGTTCGGCAGGGCTCCGTTGGCGGCGGCCTCGACCTCACCGTCGCCCTCGCGAATCTCGGGCGGGATCCACGGCAGGCCAAGCCTGGCGTAGAGGTCTCCCTCCCGAGGGCAATCGACTTGGCTGCCCGACGCGTCACAGAGCACGCCCTCCGCGAGAACGAGGCCGCCCGAGACAGCCCGAACGGCGAGTTGCTCGAGGTGACGAGCGCTGCCGGTTTGCCAGGCGAGCGCGGCGCCGAACGACCGGCGCGGGACGCCTACAAGGCGCACCGGGACCCCCGACGCGTGGCGCCCCGTGACCCGGCCGAAGGCGTCCTCCGCCGCGTCGCTCAGCAGCCCGGCGAGGGCGGGAAGGAGAGCCTTCGGCGTCGCACCGGTGTAGACCACGACGGCCTCGCCGATAACCTCGCAGAAGCGGCGTACCTCGCCCGCCGCCTCCGCCTCTGCATCCGGAGTCGCTTTCCGCAGGGCCGCGAGCGTCTCCTCCGCCGCGTGCCACCCTTCCGAGATGTGGTGCTTGTCGGAGGTGCTGCGGCAGAACTCAACGGCGTTCAGGACCCTGGCCTGGGTCGCCGGGCCGAATCCCGCCAGCGTGAGAAGACGGTTCTCTCTACAGGCGTACTCGAGGTCGCCGAGGGTCGTGATCCCGAGCTCCCGCCAGAGCGTGCGCACCCGCTTGGGGCCGAGGCCGGGGAGCTGCAGCAGGTCCGGAAGGCCGGGCGGAAGCGCGCGCTTCAGCTCCGCGAGCGCGGCCGGCTCGCCCTGGGCGAGTGTCTGTGAGATCAGCCCGGCGATTCCTTTGCCGATGCCCGGGATTCCGGTCAGCTCTCCCCGGGCGGCGATGCCTTCAAACTCCTCCCCAAGGCGCAGCACCGTCCGGGCGGCGTTCGCCATTGCGCGAACCTTGAACGGGTTCTCGCCGGCAAGCTCCGAAAGCAGCGCCATCTCCTCCAGCACCGCTGCGACCTTGCGGCGGCTATCCATCGCGCTCACCAGACGTTGGCATGCTATAGTCTAGCCGGTCCCATGTCCCCTCGCTGGCCATTTTCCCGCTCGCTGCTTTACCCTCTGACGGCACTGCTGGTGGGTCTGACGGTGCTGCCCGTCGCACTCGCGGGGTGGGGGTTCTTGAGCTCGAACCGGGAACAGGTTGCGACGCTCGAGATGCAGTACCTGACGCGCCAGTCCGTCGGATTGGCCCGCGAGGTCGAGCTGTACTTCCTCGACAGCGTCGGCCGGATCGAGGCCGTGGCCAGGGCGCTCAGCATCGCGGGCGGCCACGCCGGCGGCGAGGCCGCGCAGGCCCTCAACGAGCTGGTCAACGAGAACAGGCACATCGTGCTGCTCCGGCTGCTGGACTCGTCGGGCAAGGGATCGTTCGTGCAGAACCGGACGATTGCCCCGGCCGCGGAGCACGAGCTGGAGCTCGCTCTGGGCAACGCGTTCACCGAGAACATGAGCGGGAGGCCGGTACGGCGCGACCTCGTGCGGCCTGCGGGCGAGGACACGATGGTGGTGGTCTCCATCCCGCTGCGGAGCGCCGATGGTGGTATCGCAGGGGCGATGCAGGGCGTGGTATCGCTCGAGGGGTTGGTCTCGCGGCTCGCCGAGGAGAGCGGCAGGGGCATGACGGTTGACGTTGTCGACCGGGCAGGCGCGGTCGTGTTCTCGAACGACCAGAGCCACGTGGGCAGGTCCGCCGCGTCCCACCCGCTGGTCGCCCAGTTTCTGGTAGCGCCGGTGCGCCTGACGAAGACCTATCGGGATCCGTTGAGGCCGGCGAACGACGAGGTCCTGGGCTCTCTGTGCCCGGTGGAGGACCCGCCGTGGGCCGTGGTGACCGCACGTGACGTGAACGTCGCGTTCGCGGCTGTGCGCTCCATGGCGGAGAAGACCGCACTGCTGGCGATAGCCACCGGGTTGGTGGCGATGCTGGCCGGAGTGCTGGTGGCCCGCCGGATCACGTCCCCCTTGCGCCACCTCGCCGACGTGAGTACGGCGGTGGCCCAGGGCGACTTTTCCCGCAAGGTGCCGGTCACCTCGCGGAACGAGCTCGGTCAGCTTGCGGACAACTTCAACGTAATGGCAGTCGAAATCGAGCGGACGGTGTCCTCGCTTCAGGAGGCCCTTGCCGAGAACCAGGAGCTCCTCGTCGACTCGATCCGGGCGCTGGCGGCCGCCATCGACGCCAAGAACCCGTACACCAGTGGCCACTCCGAGCGTGTGAGCCAGTACGCGGTCGCGATCGCTCGCCACTGCGGCATCGAAGGCTCCGAGCTGCAGAAGGTCGAGATCGCGGCCCTGCTCCACGACGTCGGCAAGATCGGCATCGACGATGCGATCCTCACCAAGCCCGACGCTCTGACTGACTCGGAGTTCGCGCAAATGCGAGTTCACACCGTCAAGGGCGCCGCGATCGTGAGCCCCATCAAACGCCTGCGCGAGATGCTGCCCGGCATCCGGTCGCACCACGAGAACTGGAGCGGCGGCGGCTACCCGGACGGTCTGGTCGGAGACCAGATCCCGCTCATTGCCCGCATCATCGCCACGGCTGACAGCTTTGACGCCATGACGACCCAGAGGCCGTACCAGGCCGCCATGCGCCTCGACATCGTGTTCAAGCGGATGGGCGAGATGTCCGGGGCCCGGCTCGACCCGAACGTCGTGAGAGGGTTCTTTGCGGCCGTCCAGGCCGGGGACCTGATACCCTTGGGCCAGGTGGAGGTGGCGTAGCGATGGGAGCCGCAGTCCGTGCCGTGTGGCGCCTTTCCGCAATCGTGCTTCTCGCGGCATGCGCCTCGAGTGCGACCCGACCGGCCGCCAGTGCGCCGGACGTCGACCCCCGGGATCCGCTCGCCGGGACGAGGCTGATGCAGCTGGGGCAGGCTCTCGTCTCTGAGGGCAAGATCGCGGAAGGTCTGGAGAGGTACCGTGCCGCGCTGGCGCTTCAGCCGAAGAACCCGACGATTTATAACCTCATCGGCCTCGCCGAGCTGAAGGGCGGGAACCCGGCGAAGGCGGTCGAGGCGTTCAACCGCGCCCTTGCGCTCGCTCCGCAGTACTCGGATGTACGCAACAACCGCGGCGCGGCGTACGTCCAGCTGGGGCAGTTCGCGATGGCCGAAGCCGACTACCTTACCGTGCTGAGCGACTCCACCCACGCGAACCGCGCCTCCGTCTATTTCAACCTCGGTTCGTTGTACCTCGCGCGCGGGAATCTCTCGGCCGCCGAGGAGAACCTGCGCCGGGCGGCGGTGCCCTCCGGCCCGATCGAGGCATTCTTCACGCTCGCCCAGGTCGAGGAGAGGCTCGGCAAGGTCGAGCTCGCGGAGGCCGCCTTCCGCAATGCGATGGACAAGGCGCCCGAACGGCCCGATATCGCGCTCGGGCTCGGCATGCTCCTCGAGTCCCTGGGCCGCAAAGAGGAGGCGCGCGACGCGTTTCGTCGCGTCGTGGCGCTCGCCCCGGACTCGGCGGAGGCAAAACAGGCGCGGACGCACCTGGAGTGATCCCGTGGCGTTCCAGTACCTCCTGAACAACCTCCTGGTCGATGTGCCCGGCGCGCAGGGCGCCATCTTCCTCGACTACGAGGGCGAGGCCATCGAGTTCGTGTCCCGGCGGGCGACGCCGTACGAGCTCAAGCTCGAGGGTGCCTATCACGGGATCTTCCTGCGCCAGGCAGCGCGTCTGGCAAAGCTCATGGGGGCGGGCGGGATGGAGCGACTCTCGATCGGGGGGGCCAAGATGCAGGTGATGAGCCGCGCGCTGAAGGGCGGCTACTACGTGGTCCTCGTGATGGAACCCGGCGCCTCGGTGGCGATCGCAGGAGCGGCGCTGGCGAGGGCCAGCGAGGCCTTCAACCGAGAGATTCCCTGACACGGTCTGGCCGGGTGTTCCCCCGGGGGTGAGTCTTGGATCTGTTGGATCGATTACGTCGCGGCCTGGAGGCGACCCGCTCGCTCCTGGGTGAGCGTTTCACGGCGGGAGGTTGGGCGGTCACGCCCGAAACGCTGGAGGAAGCTCTGCTCGCCTGCGACGTGGGCGTCGAGGTGGCCGAGACCCTGGGGCGCGACTTCGACGCCGCTCGGCGGCGTGGAGACGTTTCTCCCGGGGCCGAGCTCGGATGGCTCCGGTCGCGGGTGCAGTCGCTCCTGACGATCGGGAACGGGAGCTCCGGGCGGGGCAGGCCGCACGTCACACTCGTGGTCGGAGTGAACGGCACCGGCAAGACGACGACGGCTGCGAAGCTTGCGGGCAAGGCTCGGGGCCAGGGGAGGTCGGTGATCCTGGTCGCGGCCGATACCTTCAGGGCCGCGGCGATCGAGCAGCTCCAGGCGTGGGGCAGGCGCCTTTCCGTGCCGGTCGTGGCGCAGCGACCCGGCGCCGACCCCGGCGCGGTGGTGTTCGACGCGCTGCAGGCGGCGTCATCGCGGGGAGCGGACGAGGTGATCGTAGACACCGCCGGACGTCTCCACACCAAGCACAACCTGATGGCCGAGCTCGAGAAGGTGCGCAAGGTGTGCGCCCGTGCCGTTCCCGGAGCCCCCCACGAGGTGCTCCTCGTGCTCGACGCCCCCACCGGCACCAACGGCCTGGTTCAAGCGAGAGAGTTTCGGGCCCATGCCGGGGTGACCGGCGTGGTGCTCACCAAGCTCGACGGCACCGCCAAGGGCGGAGTCGTGCTGGCGGTTGCGCACGAGTTGGGCGTGCCGGTACGGTGGGTCGGGGTGGGGGAGGCTCCGGAAGACCTGCTCCCGTTCGACCCCGGGGTCTTTGCCGGAGCGCTGCTGGAGGCTCTTACATGACCGCGCGTTGGGTCGGGCCGATGAGACAAGCGCTGGATGAGGCGGAGAAGGGGCGCTACGGGGCGAGCCCCAACCCAATGGTGGGCGCCGTGCTGCTCTCGCGCGAGGGCGAGGTCGTGTCCACCGGTGCGCATCTGCGTTGCGGCGGTCCCCATGCCGAGGTCGAAGCTCTCACCCGGGGCGTGGAGGGCGCCGTTGGCGGTACGCTCGTGGTCACGCTCGAGCCGTGCGTGCCCTCGCCGAACAAGAGGACGCCGCCCTGCGTGGACGCGATCCTCGCGGCCGGGATCTCGCGGGTCGTGATCGGGACGCGTGACCCGAATCCCGCCGTGGCGGGGCGCGGCGTGGAAACCTTGAAAAGGGCGGGCGTCGAGGTCATCGAAGGCATCGAGGAGGATGCGTGCCGGACGCTCAACCGGCGTTTCTTCCACTGGGCCGTCACCGGCCGGCCCTACGTGACCCTCAAGATGGCGATGACCCTCGACGGTAAGCTGGCGGCGCGCGGCGGCCGGTCGCGCTGGATCACCTCGGAGGCCTCACGCCGGGAGGGGTACGCCCTGCGTGAGGAGTACGACGCCCTGCTTGTCGGCATCAACACGGTGGTTGCGGACGACCCCCGCCTGCTGCGCCATCTCGGGCTCAACCCGAACCCGCGCCTCACAAGGGTCGTGCTGGACACCTCCCTGCGCACGCCTTGCGACGGCGCGCTGCTCGAGAAGTACCCCGAGGACGTTGTGGTGTTCTGCCTCGAAGGATCGCCGGCCGAGCGGCGCCGCGAGCTGGAGAGACGCGGCGTCACGGTTGTCGAGGTCGGGGACGACGGACGTGGCCGGTGCGACCTTCGCCAGACCCTGCGCCGGCTGGCGGCGAACGGCACGAGCTCGGTGCTGGTCGAAGGCGGCGGCGAGGTGCACTGGTCTTTCCTGCGCGAGGGGCTCGCTCACCGGGTGCACGCGTTCGTCGCGCCACTCGTGCTCGGGGGGCGAGAGGCCACGCCGTCCGTGGGCGGACCGGGCTTCGCGTCGCCGCAAGAGGCGGTCAAGCTCCGCTTCGTCGACGTGCGGCGCCTCGAGGGCGATCTCGTCGTGCAGGCCGAGGTCGAAGGTGTTTAGCGGGCTCGTCCTCGGGGTCGGCGAGGTGCGCGGCCTGGTCCGGCAGGGTGGCGGTGCGCGCCTCGACATTCGCTGTTCCCTGCCGGGAGAGCCCTTGGCGCGCGGCGAGAGCGTGGCGGTGCAGGGCGCCTGCCTGACGGTCGCGAAGGCTGCGACGGGCGGGTTCGAAGCGGATCTCTCACCGGAGACCCTGGACCGCACCACGCTCGGCGCGGTGCGGGCCGGCAGCTGCGTCAACCTCGAACGCGCGATGCGGCTCTCGGACCGCGTCGGTGGCCACCTGGTGCTGGGGCACGTGGACGCCACCATCGCCGTCGTATCGGTGCGTCCGGCCCGCGACTATGGCACCGTGCGCCTCGTGTTGCCCTCCGCTCGTGCGCCCGAGGTCGCCGAGAAGGGTTCCGTGGCCGTGGACGGCGTCTCGCTGACCGTTTCGCGCCTTGGCGAAGGCTGGTTTGAGGTCGCGCTGATCCCGACCACCTTGTCGGACACGACGCTCGCTGCCCTGCGTCCCGGCGACCTCGTCAACCTCGAGACTGACGTGCTCGCAAAGTACGTTCGCCGTTTGCTCGGCGGCGAAAGGCCGGGGATCACGTCGTTGCTGGCAGGGCTCAGCGATGCGTCGGATTGAGCCGGCGTTCCCCGACCTGTTGCCCGTTACGCACCGCCTCGGGCCGCTCCCCCAGGTGGGCGAGGGCGGCGGAGGCGTGCTCGATCCTGTCGACATGCGGCTGGTCTGGGAGCCGGCCTTGCGGCACCGGCAGGAGGGCGACCGCTCGATCCCGCGACGGCCGGTCAGAGTGCTGGTCCACGCCGATGCGGCGTGCCGCGAGATCGCCTTCCTCGAGAGATTGGTCGCGGGCGGCTGCGGCATCCTCATCCTTCTCGACGCACCCGTGCCGCTGGATCTGCTTCCGGCCCCCTCCTTCGAGGGCCAGATCGCGATCCTGGCTCCCTGGGTGCCGCCGTTCTGGGGAGGGCGGCCGCTCGCGCCGCTCGAAGGGTTCCGCTCGCGGCGGATGCCGGCCGGCGTCCTGCTCTGCCTCGGTCCGGCGCCGGAGCCGTCCGAGCAGGTGACCGGCGGCGTCCGGGAAGCCCAGGCAGCCGGCGCCGGGTTCGTGCTCGCGAGCCCGCTGTCGATTCCGCCCGAAGACCGTCACCGCGTGTACGACGGCAGGGCAGGCGAGGGAGGCGACGAGGCTTTGGAGGACCTGCTCTTCCATACCGACCTCGCCCGCCTCGCGGTAGACCTCGAACGGGAGGCCTCACGGGCGTGTCGGCGGCTGGGCCTGGCAGAAGGGTTGCCCGGACCCGCAACGTCCCTCACCCCCGCGGCCACGTTTGCGGCGAGCGCGCGGCTCCTGCTGTGGGCCCGGCGGCTCGATCTCCTCGACGGCGTCAACTCGACGGGCTGGCAGCTGCGGCGGGCGGCACGGGCCTTGCTCGCCTCCGGGAGAAACCCGGGCGCGTTGCTCGCCGACGACAACCTCCGCGTGATCCCGGGATTCACGCCGTGGGTGGAGGCGTTCGCGCGGTCGGCGTGGAGCGGGGTCGGCGAGCCGTTCGACGAGGTGATGGCGCGCTGGATCGCCGAGTGAAAGCAGGGCACCGGGCACCGGGCACAGAACGACCGGTGCATGGGCGCTGCCGGCGCTCGGAGGCTCAGTACCTCTCCGGGTGTGTCTCCCCGGAAGCTTCGGACCATGATCGGGGGCGCCTCCCGGAGCCCGATGCCCGGGGCCCGGAGCCCGGTTCCTGGACTCCGGACCACGGACCACGGACCCCGGGACGGAGGGCGGTCGGGCTGTACGTGCACCTGCCGTTCTGCGCCAGCCGCTGCGCGTATTGCACCTTCGTGACTTCGACCGAGCTCGACCTGATGCCGCGGACACTTGCGGCGTCGGAACGTCAGATCGCCCAAATGGGCCGCAGGGGCCGCCGGAACCTGGCGACCCTATATCTGGGTGGCGGCACGCCCTCGCTGGTCCCCCCGGGTGAGCTCTCGAAGCTCTTCGCCGAGCTCGACCGGTGTTTCCCGCGTCTCCCGGACGCCGAGGTGACGTTGGAGGCGAACCCTGACGACGTGACCGCCGAGAAGGCCGCTGCGTGGGCCGGGCTCGGCGTCAACCGGGTGTCGGTCGGTGTCCAGGCTTTCTCCGACCGGGTGCTCGACATGCTCAACCGGCGACACGACGCCGCTCAGGCGAGCGCCGCCGTGCGGGCGGTGCAGGAAGCCGGCCTCGCGGTCTCGGTCGATCTGATGCTCGGCTTGCCCCGGCTTTCCGACGAGGACCTCCGAGCGACCCTCGCCGAGCTGCTCCGCCTGCGTCCGGGCCACGTCTCCGTGTACTTGCTCGAGATGGACAAGCCTCACGCGCTCGCCAGACTCGCCCAACGCTGTCCGGAACTCTTTCCGGATTCCGATGCGGCCGCGGCCCAGTACCTGTCGGTGGGGCGAGAGCTCGTGGAGGCCGGTTACAGGCACTACGAGATCTCGAACTTCGCGCTGCCGGGGCTCGAGGCCCGCCACAACGTCCGGTACTGGCGACGGCAGCCCGTGCTGGCCGCCGGACTCGCCGCGCACGGCCACTCCGGGCGGCGGCGGTGGGCGAACCTCGATACCCTGCCCGCGTACCTGGAGGCCATCGAGGCCGGGCGCCCGCCGCTGGCGTGGAGCCGCCGGCTCTCCGACGGCGAGGCCGCCAGGGAGCGGGTGATGCTCGGGCTCCGGCTCTCGCGCGGCGTGGTCGAGACCGAGGTCGCGACGTGCGGCGACCTCGCTCCGGCGTTCGCCGAGACGATGGCGGACTTCCTGGCTCTCGGGCTCGCGCGGCGGTCGCGAGGGCGCGTGCGCCTGACGCCGCGCGGCTGGCTCGTTTCCAACGAGCTCTTCGCCGGGCTGTGGTGAGGTTCAGGCAACGGAAAAGTTCGGGGTAAACTCTCGGCGTGGAGGTCGCGATGAAGCCTTTCGGTGCGATGCTCGTCGCGCTGGCTCTCTCGGCCGGGTTGGCGCACGCGGGGGAGTTCGGTCTGGGTCCTGGCTTCACGCAGGCGGACCTCGACTCGATCACCCAAGCGTTCGGTGATGCCGTGAATTTCCCCAACCTGGGGGGGGCCGCACCGGGCGGCGTGACGGGTTTCCAGATCCTGGGCGTTGCCGGCGGCCCCGAGGTCGACACGAGCGCGCACTGGTGGCGCTACGTACCCCACGCCAACACCGTGGGAGGCGTCCTGTTCGGCCAGCGCGTCATCGTGCGCAAGGGGCTCCCCTTCAACCTCGACGTCGGCGTGCAGGTCGGAAGGGTGTTCGGGGACCAGTTCTGGGGCGCCGATGTGCGGTGGGCGTTCGTCGAGGGCGGTGCGCTGTCCCCGGCGATGGCGCTGCGGGCCGCGTACTCGCGCGCCAGCAGCTCCCTCCTCGATCGTCTCGACGTCGCGGAAGCTCAGCTCGTGATCTCCAAGGACTTTCCGGTGGTGTCCCCGTACGGTGCGATCGGCTACCGTCGCGTCAGCGGACGCGCAAACTTCGGAGATCCGGTTCCGCTCGGGTATTCCTCGACCACGAGTGGAGTGACTGCAACCGTCGGCGCGCGGCTTGGCCTCCTCCCGTTCTTCCACGTCGTCGGCGAGGTCAGGCGCGCCACCTCGACCTGCGTCTTTGTGGGTGTGGGGGTGGGCCAGTGATGCGGCGGTGGGTGGCCGCAGCGGCGCTGGTCGCGCCGGTGCTCGCGTTGCTGGCGGGGTGTGACCAGCCGCGTCGCGAAATTCCGCGGGACAGGATCACCCGGCTTCGTCTGCTGCATCGCGTTTCGGCGAACTGGTACGAGGTCAAGAAAGAACGGGACGGTAAACCGGTGCTCGTCCTAGATCTGACCGTGACCAACGACGGCAACGAGAGCCTCAACGTGGTCACGATGCGGATGCATATCACAGCAGCCGACGGCAAGGACCGCCTCGTCACGCCGGTCACGCTGGATGTTTCGCGGATCAAGCCGGGCACCCTTGAGGTGCACCCCCGGGAGCCGGGGAGACCCCTGATCTCCGTGGCCAAGCCGGGGCCGCCGGGCCACCTCGTCGTCGGAGTGCCGGGTGTCGAAGTGAAGCCCGGCGAAGAGATCACCCTGGAGATGCAGGGCCAACCCTCGAAGGAGGAGATGGCAAAGTACCCCGAGTACCGCGTGGTTCGGAGCGGGTCCGAGTGATGGGCCGACCGCGCCCGCCTGCTCGGGCAGGATCCTAGTTGACTGGGGAGGGGGTGGAGATTTGAAACCGGTCGTGGACGATCCTCTCCAGGCGAGGTCGAATCACAAGGTTGAACGTGTCGTCCTTGTCGGGGAAGAGCCGGAGAATGGCCGTGCGCGCGGCCTCGATGAGGCGCAAAGCCTCGCAGAACGTCAGCTTCTCGTCCTCGGAGAGCACTTGAGCCGTGACATCCACCAGCAGACGCGCGCGGCGAATGCGGTGTTGCTCCTCTTGCAGGGCTGCCTCGTCCGTCATCCGACTTATCCAACCGGACATCTTCCGGCGACATTTCCGGCGGGGCCTTCATGGCCGGGCCACGTCATCCCCGGCACCGTAGCACCGGCGGTTCGAGGATGACGCGGCCGGCGCTTCTCGGGGTGGCCGTGACCGCCGCCCAACTCGGAGGCGAGGTGCTGAGACGGTACTTCCGCGCTCTCGCTCCCGAGGAGGTGAGGGAGAAGGCCAGGAACGACTACGTGTCGGCCGCGGACCGAGGGAGCGAGGAGGTCATCGCCGCGTTCCTGCAGCGCGAGACGCCCGAATTCGGCCTGCTGGCGGAGGAGACCGGATCGAGCGGCGCTGCAGGAGCGCGCTGGGTCGTGGATCCGTTGGACGGCACCTCGAACTTCATCCACTCGTTCCCGCACTTTGCCGTGTCCGTCGCGCTCGTCGAAGGCGGCCAAGTGCTGGTCGGCGCGGTGTACGACCCGATGCGCGACGAGATGTTCTCAGCCGCCCGCGGCGCTGGCGCCTGGTGCAACGGGCGGCGCTTGAGCGTCACCGGGCGGTCCGGCCTCGCCGGGGGGTTCCTGACCACCGGCTTCCCGTTTCGGGTGCACCGGTTGCTCGATCTCTACCTGAGCATCTTCCACGACGTCTTTCTCCGGGTGGCCGCCATCCGGCGCCCGGGCGCCGCCGCGCTCGACCTCGCCCATACCGCGGCCGGCATCTTCGACGGGTTCTTCGAGTTCTGCCTGTCGGAGTGGGACATCGCGGCGGGCGCTCTGCTGGTCCGCGAGGCAGGCGGCGTGGTGACGAACCTTGACGGCGACAGCGGCATCTTCGAGCACGGCAACGTCATCGCGGCGGCGCCGGGTGTCCACCGCGAGCTGCTGGACGTGATCCGGTCCCACTGCCGCGAAGCCGACGTCCACCCTTGATTGCCGTGTTGCAACATAGTGCGACTCTGTCTCGCAAGACGGTCTCTTCGGCTCGTGCGTTCTGCTCAGAAACTTGCCAGCCGACGGCCGATAAGTCTATTCTTCGTACGCAGGATCGACTCGAGCTGACGTGTCGGGGAGCGTGATGGGAGCCATGCCGTCCAGCGATTCCAGTCCACGCCTGTTTCCGGTGGGGCGGCATGTCCATCGGCGGGGGAAGGACCTCGAGCGGTTCCTCAACCTCTGGAAGCTCGCGCTGATCGGCAGCGTCACCCTTGCTCTGATCCTGGGCCGCACGACCCGGCTCCACGGGATGCCCGAAGATACCGTTGCCGAGGTCGCGTTTGGCGTCATGTTGGTGGTAGGACTTATTTTACAGCTCTACCTGGTGTGGGCTCCGTGGGAGCCCGGCGTCTCGATCTGGATCGTGTCGTTCGATCTCGTCGCGGTGACCGGCTTCCTGCTGGGCTACGTGGCCGTCGATCGAGCCATCGTCGCGACGAATTCGCAGGCCGTCTTCTTCTTCTATTTCTTCGTCGTCGTTGCGGCCGGTTTGAGGGGAGAGCCCCGGGTCTCGCGGACGGTCGCTTTCACGGTGCCGACCTCGTACGCCTTCGTGATCTTCATGGCCGTGGCCTGGCGTCACGTCGAGGCGATGC
Source organism: Thermoanaerobaculaceae bacterium (assembly GCA_050018455.1). Lineage (GTDB taxonomy): Bacteria > Acidobacteriota > Thermoanaerobaculia > Thermoanaerobaculales > Thermoanaerobaculaceae > RBG-13-68-16. The sequence goes on from JBEKAA010000011.1 coordinate 60,753, forward strand.
CTCAGCCCGACCCGCTCTACGGCAGCTTCCGCTGGGACATCCAGGCGGCACGCCTGATCATCCTCGCGGTGGTCACGATCATCATCAACTACGACGTCGGTCTGGTCGCGACCGACCGCGCCGAGGCACGTACCGATCCCCTCACGGGTGTCTACAACAGGCGTTTCCTCGAGGAGTTCCTACACCGCGAGATGACGAGGAGCCGCCGGTCGCGACTACCGCTATCGGTGCTCATGCTCGACCTTGACGGATTCAAGGCGTTCAACGACGAGTTTGGCCACCTCGAGGGAGACCGCGTGCTGGCGGCGGTGGCCGCGAGCCTGCGGGATGCCGTCCGAACCACCGATGTCGTCGCCCGTTACGGGGGGGATGAGTTCGTCGTCGTGCTGCCGAACACCCCTGGTGATGCGGCTCGCCGCGTGGCGCGGGACCTGGCAAGATCGGTACCCCCGCCGGTGTCGCTGTCGGTGGGTATCGGCTGCATGGGGGAGGGGATCCAAACCACCAGCGAGCTCTTCGCAATCGCGGATGCCGCCCTCATGAGCGCCAAACAGTCCGGCGGAGGCGTGTGCGTCGAGTAGCGACTGCTGCCGGTCCGTTTACTAGCGGTTTAGCCTGATGCCGGCGGTCCTCCGTGGCGCCGTACGGCACGTCCTGGGTTGGAGCCTTCTCATCCTCGGCGTCGCCGGCCTCATCCTGCCCGTGCTGCAGGGCTGGCTGTTCATCGCGCTCGGAGCGTTGTTCCTGTCGCCCGACGTTCCGGTTTTCGCCCGCCTACTGACGTGGATCGAGAGCCGCATCCCGGCTCTGCGCCCGGCCATTCGCAGCGCTCGAAGGCGGGTGGCGGGCGGCCACAACCCGTCGGATTCCCCACCAAGAGAACCTTAGGCTCTACGCGGCATCACGGGGGGACGTCGTCACGGGCTGCGCCTGGCCGGGTACCTCGAGGAGTGCCGCCGCCTTGGCGCGCCGCGGCCAGAGCACCACCATCCCGCCGGCCGCGACGCCGGTGAAGATGATGAACCAGTCGAGGTGGCCGGACAGGAAGAACAGCACGAGCCCCAGGATGGCCACGGCCTCGATTCGGGCGAACGCGACGACGTGGGCGGCGAAATGAGCCGCGAGAAGCCGATCCGGTTGCTGCCCAACGACGTAGACACGACGCGGCGCGGCCAGCATGACCCGGTAGACCGGCATGATCGTCACCAGGTTGACGGCGGCGAGGAATGCGAACCCCCACAGGAGCGTCTCGGCCTGCGGAAAGGCGGGCTTGACCGGGAGGCGGAGTGCGAAAACGGCCACGCCATACACGGCAAGGCTCGCCAGCATGGCGCCGCACACGACCTGGAGGCGTTGGGTGTGACGCTCCACCGTCTGCTCCATGGCGGCCTCCCTCACGCAAGCGTAGCGAGTGCGGCCAATCGGGTCAATGCAGCCGAAGGGATTTGACACAGCGAAACCCCGCGAGGCGGGGTTTCGGCTTGGCGGGATCTCCGCCCGGACATTTGCAGTGGGTGTCGCGGCTGCTACGTCCGTCCAACGCCCGCGGCCGGTTTGGCAGTACCAATATCGACCGGCCCACGCGGGGTGTCAAGGGAGCGAAAACGCGCCGATCGCCTCGACCACGGCGATCGCGGTGGCCAGCGCCGCGGTGCCGGATTCCCCGTCCACCCAGGCCCCTGCGCAGCCCCGGCACGCACGCTGGAACGCAAGATGCTCTGCCGCGAGGGGTTCCCCTTTTTCGACCGGAACATCGACGGGCGCGATGGCCGCCTCGGCCCCAGTGCGCACAAGGCGGTAGGCTGAAACGCTCTGTTCGGCGTAGTCGATCGAGTGGTAGGCGTCGGGCTCGAACAGGCGCAGCTTGCGGACGCGTTCCGAGGAGACGCGGCTGGCCGTGAGGTTGGCCACGCACCCGTTCGCAAACGCGAGCCGAACGTTGGCAAGGTCGACCCGGGACGACAGCACGGGCACCCCGACGGCACGCACTTCCGTGACCGGTGAACCTCCGTTGATCGCCTGGGCGAGCTGGAGGTCGTGGACCATCAGGTCGAGGACCACGTCGATGTCGAGTGAGCGCCGGGTGAACGGCGAGAGCCTCTGCGCCTCGAGGTAGCGCGGCCGCGGCGCCCGGGCCAGCACGGCCTGCACCGCCGGGTTGAAAAACTCGGTGTGTCCGACGCCCAGAGCCACCCCGTTCCGACGTGCGAGCCCGACCATCTCGCGCGCTTGGGCGACCGAGGCCGCGATCGGCTTCTCGACCAGGACGTGACGCCCGGCCGCGAGGAACCGCTCCGCCACCTCCCGGTGCGTGACCGTGGGCGACGCGATCACGGCGGCCTCGGCGAGCGCGACGGCCTCGTCGAGGCTCCCGAGCGGCTGGGCGCCGAACTCGGCGCAGACCGCCTCCAGGCGCGCCCGATCCGGGTCGAACGCGCCCACGCAGCGCCAGCCGGGCAGGGTGCGCGCCAGACGGACATGGTGGCGGCCAAGGTGGCCGACGCCCACAACCGCAACCGCGAGGGGAGCTTGCTCGCTCATGGGCGAGGAGCTTACGCGGGCGCCGGCCTCTTTTCCACTCCGTGGAGGTTCCTTCTTGCCCCGCGGGCTCGGAGGCGAGAGCATCGAGAGATCGCTAGTTCCACTGCGTGGAGGTGGTCCTTCTTGCCCCTCGTGTTCCGCGACCTTCGGGCCTTGCGCGCCCCCGCGCGCTGCGGCCCGAAACTCCTCGGCCGCGACCGAGCAGGGACGCCCCGCGTTGGGGCCCCTCGCTGTTCGCGAGAGGCAGCGCCAGCGAGACCCCACCGCGGGTCGCCCGCTCGGTGCCCGCGGCCTGCGGAGCCAACGTCGCTCCACCCGAGGGGCGGGGTTGAAGACCCCCCACCCGCAACGCGGGAGGTCAGGGGTACTCAGGCAAGGCCCACGCGCGACGGGCTAAACTCACGCTCGGGAGAGGGGATGATCGACTCGCACGCGCACCTGACGATGTTCCCTGCGGACGAACGAGGAGGTGTCCTGGATCGGGCCGCCGAGGCCGGCGTCCGGGTGATCCTGGTTCCGGCGACCGGCCGGGACGACCTCGACACGGTCGCCGAGATGGCGGGGCTCGGGGAGGGCCGGACGCCGGGTGCGGTCGGGTTCCACCCCCATGAGGCGAGCACCTGCGACGCGGCCTGGAAGCGGCGCGTGGAGACGCTGGCTGCGGCGCCGGGGATCGTGGCGATAGGCGAGATCGGCCTCGACTACCACTACGACCTCTCGCCCCGGGAGGACCAACGCCGCGTCCTCGCCTGGCACCTCGGCCTGGCGCGCGAGCGCGGGCTGCCGGTGATCCTCCACCACCGGGAAGCCTGGCAGGACTTCCTCGCGGCGCTGGACACCGCTCCCGGGGTGCGTGGCGTCGCGCACTCGTTTACCGAGGGCGCGGAGGGCGTCGCCGAGATGGCGCGGCGGGGGCTCTTCATCGGGATCTCGGGGATGGTGACGTTCCCCAGGGGAGACAACATCCGCGAAGCGGCCCGGGCCGTGCCCACGAGCAGGCTACTGCTCGAAACGGACAGCCCGTATCTCGCGCCGGTCCCGCACCGTGGGAAGCGCAACGAACCGGCGTTCGTCAGGCTCGTGCTCGAGGAGGTGGCACGCGTCAGAGAGGTCGATGCCGCCGACCTTGAGCGGGAGACGGACGCAGCGTTCAACCAACTCTTCCTCAGCCGGCCGTGAAACCGACGGTGGCGGCGCGGCTAAACGCACTCCAAAGGCGGCAGAGGAGCAGGGGAGCAGAGGGGCAGAGGAGCGAGCAGCGACTCGCTGGTCTGTTGCTCCTCCGCACCTCAGCCCCTCCGCTCCTCTGCTCGTTCTGCTTGAGTCCTGCCCCCGGTTTCAGGGCTGCTTCGCGAGCGCTGCGAGCAGGTCCGCAAGCAGCACGATGCGTCGTTCCAGCGACCGCAGGTCGAGGTACTCCTCGCGAGTGTGCATCCCGTCGCCCACGGGGCCGAGGCCGTCCACGATCGGGACTTTCGAGGGGTCCGCGATGTAGTTCGGGAACGAGATGCCGCCCCGGTCCTCCTCGACCTCGAGGCGCCAGCCCCGCTCGGCGGCGAGGCGCGTCACCTGCGCCGCGATGGGCGCGCCCGGTCCCGTCGGGTCGACCGGCGGAACGCTGGTCCCGGGCAGGAGCGTCATGCTGACCTCGCGTTCCGCGGCTATGCGCTGGGTGAGGCGCGCAAGCCGCTCCATGGTGCGAAGGCCGTCAGCCGGCTTGAGGTAGCGGGCCTCGCCCTCGGCCAGCGCGCGGTCGGAGACGACGTTGCGCCGCCTGGACGTGCCGAGGAGCGCGTGGTGGGTCGCCAGTCCGTTGACGAAATCGGCGTCGCCGGCGACCATGCGCGCGACGTTCACGGTGGCCCCCGGCCCGTTCTCCGACATCGCCTGTGCCTGCACCACCCAGTCGGCCGCAGCCGCGACGGCGGAACGGCCGTACCAGTAGGCGAGCCCGGAGTGAGATGCACGCCCGGTGACTTCGAGCCTCCACTCGGTGAGGCCGCGCCGCCCGGCAACCAGCGTCTCGGCGTCGCCGCGGGCCTCGCCCGGCTCGATCACGAGCAAGGCCCGTGCGCCTTCGCACCAGCGCCGGACGGCTCTCTCGGAGATGTGGCCGCTGACCTCCTCGTCGGGCACGACGACCAGCATGAGATCGTCGGGAGGCTTTTCGCCGCGCGCCGCCAGCAGGTCGAGAGCGCCGATCAGCATCGCCAGCCCGCCCTTCATGTCGAGGGCGCCGGTCGCCCACAGGCGGTGTCCCTCCAGGCGTGGAGGTATCGCATCGAGCACCGTGTCCATGTGGCCGACCAGCACCAGCGGGTGCTCCCCGACCCGCGGCCCGCGGGCGACGAGAAGCGGCAGGGAACCGCCGTCGCCGTCGTCCTCGGGGATGATCTCCGGCGCGAGGCCGCGCGGTGAGAGCTCGGCCGCGACGCGGGCCGCAATCGCCGGGAGGCCCTGGAGGTCGCCGCTCGCCGAGGAGATTGCGCAGAGCTCGACGAGGAGCTGCTTGGTCTTGGCGAAGATCTCTGGGGGCACGATCTCTGGTTTCAGTGCCACGTGTACCTCCTCCGGGAGAATCCAGCCGCAGGGCGCCGCCCTGGCGTCTCCGGAAGCCCTCTCGTGAACTGTCGTCGAGGCATGACATCGTCGAGCTGTCGCACATGCCTTCCGCGCCGGCTATGGCCGGCCCCAGCTGATGCCGTTTCCCACTCAAGAAGTCCGAGGCCTGTCCGCATCAGGATAGCCCGGCGTTCGCCCCCGGAACTCCAAGTCGTGTTGTTTGAATCAGAACCGCGCGTGGTGATGAACCCTTGACTTGCGACGAAAGGCCTCGTAGACTTCATATAGGATACATTATATCTAATACACAGAAACCGCAATGGCCACCCAGCCCGCCCCCCGATCTCACAAGCAGTTGCGCTCCCGGGTTGCGGATCGCCTGCGCGGCGAGATCCTGCAGGGGCGGCTCAAGCCGGGCGAGTGGCTGCGGCAGGAGCGTGTGTCGCTCGAGCAGGGAGTCAGCCAGACGCCGGTGCGCGAGGCGCTCCGGCAGCTCGCCGCCGAGGGGCTCGTCGAGCACGTCCCATACCGCGGCATCCGCGTCGTCGAGTTCTCCATCGAGGACGTCGAAGACCTGTACGCATGTCGCGCCCTGATCGAGGGGATGGCGGCGCGCTTTGCGGCGGTGCACATCACGACCGGCGAGCTGGAGGAAATGGGAGAGCTCTTCGAACGGATGTGCCGGTGCAAGACGCCCGAGGATCTCGTCGAGTACCGCGAGTTGAACCGCCGCTTCCACTCCGCGATCTTCACGGCCAGCCGGCGCTCGTTCCTCGTGAGGACCCTCGCCCAGCTCTGGTCCGCGTTTCCGACGATGCTGTGGAGCAACGTGCCGCGGGTGGCGACGGAGTCGGCGCCCGAGCGCGACGAGCCCGACATCGTGGAGCACGGCGCGATCGTCGCGGCGCTGCGGGCGCATGACCCGGACGCCGCGGAGAGCGCGGTCAGCCGCCACATCCAGGCAGCGGGAGGTTCGCTGCTCGCGGCGATGAGGCAGCAGTCATGAGTTCGCATTGGCGCGACACGTCACCGCTGGGGTGGGGGACGCGCCTGACCTGTGGCAGACCGGAGCGGCCAACCCGACCGGGTTTCCGGTCCACGAACGAGGTGCCGCGCGGGAGCGCGCGCCGCACCAAAGGAGGAGGGATGATGCGAGGTTTTCTGAAAGGAGCGGTGTTCACCCTGTTGCTGCTCGCGCTGGCGGCGCCCGTCGTCGCCCAGTCGAACATCTCGGGCAGCATCCAGGGGACGGTCAAGGACAAGCAGGGGGGCGCGCTCCCGGGCGTTGCGGTCACTGTGTTCTCGGACGTCCTGGTGGCCCGCAAGGCGACGGCGGTCACCGACGAGCGGGGCATTTACCGCTTCCCCTCGCTGCCGCCGGGGACGTACGTTATCGAGGCCGACCTTTCCGGGTTCGGGAAGGTCCACGAGGACAACGTGCTCATCAACCTCGCCAAGGCGCTCGTGATCGACATCACGATGCAGCAGGCAAGGGTGTCCGAGGAGGTCTCGGTCACCGGCGAGGCGCCGCTGGTCAGCGTCGCGAGCAACACGGTGTCCACCAGCTTCGATACCCAGTTCCTCGACCATCAGCCGCTGCCGCGCGACTACTACGCGCTGCTCGCCGCGGCGCCGGGCGTGACGCTCGACGTCAACAGTGCGTCCGGCAGCTCGATGAATGCGTACGGCAGCACGACGGATAGCCAGAACAGTTTCACCCTCGACGGCGTGAACGTCGCTGACCCGGCCAGCGGGGAGCACTGGCTACTCCCCTCCATCCAGTGGATGCAGGAGATCCAGATCGGTGGCCTGGGCGCTAACGCCGAGTACGGCGGCTTCACCGGCGGCATTATCAACGGTGTCACCAAGTCCGGCGGCAACGAGTTCCACGGCGGCATCGAGGCCTACATCACGCCCGAGTCCTGGGTCGCCAACAACACTCCGAGCGCGCTCGGGCCGCAGGCGCCGTACAAGTTCCACGACTACGCGGTCAGCCTCGGCGGCCCGATCGCCCAGGACAAACTCTGGTTCTTCATCTCGGGGGAGGACTGGGAGCAGGACACGACCCCCGTGGGCGCCCTGACCTCGACCAACCGCAAGATCCCGCGCGAACTCGGCAAGCTCACCTGGCAGGCCAGCACGAACGACCGCCTCACGCTCATGCTTGAGCACGACGGCCTGACCCAGGACTACCGCGGCGTCGAAAGTGATACTTTGCCGGAGGCCGCGGCGAAGCAAGAGGGCCCGAACTCCACGTTCGCCGTGAGCTGGGAGTCGCTGCTCAACGCCAACAACTTCGTCACCTTCAAGGTGACTGGGTACGACGGCCGCGACGACTTCCTGCCGTACAACGGCTTCAACACTCCGGGGCGTCAGGACCAGAACACAGGGATCTATTGGCAGAACCTGACCAACAGCCAACTCGAGCACAGCCACGTCGTGACGTTCGACGGCTCGTGGAGTCTGTTCGCGGACGGGCTGCTTGGCAGCAAGGACAACCACTCGTTCAAATTCGGTGCGACCTACGAGAACGCCACCATGAGCCTGAACACCCCAGCCAACGGCGGCTACACCCTGTACGACGACTCCTCGAACTGCCCGGGCGAGGGGGACGCACAGTTCGCCTACTACATGGCCAACCCCGCGTGTGGGCTCGTGGATGGCGACTCCTACAAGGAAACGGGCTACGGCGTGTACAACGAGTGGCTGCAGACGAAGTCGCTCAGCCTCTACGCGCAGGATTCGATGCGGCTCGACCGGTTCACGCTCAATTACGGCCTGCGCTACAGCAACTACAAGGGCGGCTTCATGCAGGGGCACGGCAACACCGACGTGTACAACGTGAACTTCGTGGACCCGCGCATCGGGTTCGTCTGGGATGTGTTCGGGGACAACCGGACGGCCATCAAGGCGCACTGGGGTCGCTACCACGACAAAATGAAGGGTTATCTATTCGACCGCGAGATCTCGGGGAACATCTCGCCGTCCGTCATCGACTGCTATTGGGACGAGGCGACCAGTCAGTACGACGAGTGCGAGACGTATGAAACCCCGCAGCTCGGCACCATGGGCAAGGTCTCCGCCCCGTACATGGACGAGTCTCTGATCACCTTCGAGCAGCAGTTCGGCAAGGAGATCGTCGTAGGGGTGGACCTCGTGGAGAGGAAGTTCCGCGACATCATGGCGATGGTCAACACGAACCAGGACTACACGCTCACCACCGCCACCAACAACCCGTTGACCGGTGGCACGCTTCCGGTCTGGAATCTCAACTCGCCGCCGCAGTTCGTTCTCACGACCGACAACGGTGCGTACCGCGACTACAAGTCGGTGATGCTGCGGCTCGAAAAGCGCTACTCGGACGGGTGGTACCTCACGAGCTCCCTCGTCTGGACCGATCTCAAGGGAAACCAGCTAGACAACGAGTCGTACGCCAACGAGTTCCTGGACCGCAACGGGCTCACCAACGCGGACGGCCAGATCGATCTCGCGTACAACAAGTGGGACTACAAGCTCAACGCGGCCTTGGACCTGCCGCTCAACCTCCAGCTCAGCGGTCAGTTCAACTACCTCTCCGGGATGTACTGGACGCCCTACGTGCGGGTCAGCGGGCTCGACTACAACGATATAACCGGCCGCAACATCAACCTGCTGCCGCGCGGCTCCTACCAGTTGCCGTCCCGCCACCTCCTGAACATGAGGCTCGCCTGGAACCCGAAGCTCGCGGGCGCCCTCAAGCTGACGGTCTCCGGCGAGGTGTTCAACGTGCTCAACACCGACACCATGCTCACCGTCTACGACCGCTATGGGAAGTACAAGATTAGCAGTGACACGTGGTCGGAAACTGGCACCTACGGGACGCCGGCCTCGATCGAGAACCCGCGCGCGGTCCGGCTCGGTATCCGTCTGGAGTTTTGACGCACTCGCTTCCATCTTGCATTGGGGCGGCCGTGAGGCCGCCCCACTCTTCACCGCGGGAGGCACGCCAATGGATGCTCGCACTTCGATGTTGCTGAAACGGCTCGGGGCCGCTTTCGTGGCGGCGATCGGCCTGCAATGGGCGGGCGGCCCCGTGCTCGCCCAGACACCGGCTCAGGGCACGATGACGTGGGACCAGAGCAAGTCGGTGTACAACCGGCGGGTCCACGCGCCGGAGCCGGCCGAGAACGTCGACTGGGAGGCGCGGGTCACGGCCCTCCTCAAGGAGGAGCCGGGCGACGTCGTCATCACCGCGGTCGGCGACATGATCTTCAACCAGCAGATCTCCAACCTCCCGGAGCCGTACCACCGGCAGCTCCTCCGGATCATGCAGGAAGCCGACATCGCCTACGGCAACCTCGAGTTCTCCATCAACGATCACCCCGAGCTCCAGCGGCCCTTCTACAACTTCCGGGCGCCGAAAGAATTCGCGTGGGAGGTTGGGGCCATCGGGATCAACCTGGTGAGCATGGCGAACAACCACGCGCTCGACTTCGGGCCGGAGGGCTTGAAGGAGTGCCTGCGCGCGCTCGACCTCACGCAGATCACCCACGCCGGCGCTGGGCTCACGCTCGCCGCCGCCCACGAGCCGGGCACCATGGACGTGCAGAGCCAGAAGACGAGGTTCGCGCTGCTGTCGTACATGCGCTACTGGACCCAGAAGTACCGCTGCGCCGATCCCAGCGGGCCGTGCCTCGCGACGATCAACCCGGCGGTGATCCTGGCCGCCAGGGACGGCAAGGTCGAGGAGGTCGAAGGGCCGCTCGCGGGCGACGTGGCGGTGATGGAGGATGACGTCGTGCTGGCCAGGCGCCACAACGACGTGCTGATCGTCTCGCTGCACAACCACGACGTCAGCCACCACCGCGTCTACGGCATCCAGGACACGACCCCGCCCACCGAGGAGATCATGTTCCGCAAGGCGATCGAGGCGGGCGCGGACATGGTGATCGGCACCGGGCCGCACGTCCTGCGCGGGATCGAGATCTACAAGGGCAAGCCGATCTTCTACTCACTCGCCGACTTCATCTACCAGTACCGAACCCCGGACAGGATACCGATCGACCTCATCCACCAGCGCGACACGGAACTGGCGCGACCCACGAACGTTTCGGTGTGGGACCGCCGCGACCCCCCGCAGGTCATGGAAGGGATCCTCGTGCGGATGACGCTCAACAAGGAGAAGCTCAAGAGGATCGAGCTCATCCCCATCTCGATCGACGACGAGGGCCCGCTGTACGGGGTCCCGCGCTTCGCGAGCGCGGCGCGGTGCAAGGAGATCATGGAGCGGGTCGAAAGGCTCTCCAAACCGTACAAGACCACCATCGTCAACAAGGGGTGGTACGCGGAGGTGAAGTTCTAGCTGATGTCCCCCTTCGCTCGAACCCAGAGTTTTGTCGGAATTCACGCCCGTGTGCAGCGGGCGCCCGCTGTTGTTTCCGTGGAGCGCGCCCGCCGGGCGTGCTCATGGCTGTTTCTCAGCGCTTGGATTCGTACGCGCGGAGCGCGTGCTACACAAAGACCATGACGGACGGTGAATTGGCATGAGCGATGCCGGATCGCGATCGGAGCCGAACGTGTCGCACAAAACCCGCGTTCGCGTTGCACTGCTGCTTCTATTCGCCGTGGTTGCATTCGGGCCGGTTGCTCGGGCTGCCGAACCCCCGCAGCAGGTTCCCGCGCCTCCCGTGGCCGCGAGGGCTCCGAAGCTGCTCGAGATGCACGGGGACACGAGGGTCGACGACTACTTCTGGCTTCGCGAGCGCGGGGACCCGAAGGTCAGGGCGTACCTCGAGGCCGAGAACGCATACACCGACGCCGTGATGAAGCCGACCGAGAAGCTCCGGGCCAGGCTCTACGATGAGATGGTCGGCCGGTTGAGGCCCGAGGACGCGGCGCCTCCCGTCGAGGACAACGGCTACCTCTACTGGACGCGGTACGAGCGGGAGAAGGAGTACCCGATCCACTGCCGCAAGAAGGCAGCGGCCGGGGCGGCCGAGGAGACCGTTCTCGACGTCAACGCCCTCGCGACCGGCGAGAAGCTGTGCAAGATCTCGGGGTTAACGGTGAGCCCGGACAACCGCCTGGCCGCGGTCGGCGTGGACACCCGCGGCGACCGGCTCTACACCATTCGGATCCGCGACCTCGGATCGGGCGTGCTGCTCCCGGACGCCATCCCGGGCACCGCGGCCGACATCGCGTGGGCGGCCGACAGCCGGACGTTCTTCTACACGACCCGGGATGCCTCGCTGCGCACGTATCGTGTCCTGCGCCACGTCCTCGGCTCGGCGCCGGCCTCGGACGTGCTGGTCTACCAGGAGAACGATCCCACGTTCGAAGTCTCGTTGCGCCTGTCGAAATCGCGGGTGGTGGTGCTCGTGGAGACCTCGAGCGAAGACTCGTCCGAGTGGCGCTACCTCGAAGCGACCGATCCGAGCGGCCAGTTCGAGGTGTTCCAGGCGCGTACGCCGGGGCTGCGCTACTGGGTCGACCACGCGGGTGGCCGCTTCTGGATCCGGACCAACCTCGGGGCGCCCAACTTCCGACTCATGGAGGCGTCGGCCGGGAAGACCGCAAAGGAAGCGTGGACCGAAGTCTTGCCGTACCGCGACAACGTGCTGCTCGAAGACTTCGACGCTTTCCGCGGCTACCTCGTCCTCGCCGAGCGGGCCAACGGGCTGCCGCGGTTGCGGATCGTCGCCCTGGGCGACCGCAGCGAGCGCACCGTGACGTTCGACGACGCGGCGTACGAAGCCGACCTCGACGAGAACCCGGAGTACGGGAGCCGCACCTTCCGCTTCCGCTACTCCTCGCCGACCGTCCCCGCTTCGATCTACGACGTGGAACTGGCAACCGGAACGAAGACGCTGCTCAAGCGCGACGAAGTCGGCGGCGGCTACGACCCGTCGCGCTACGAGGTGCGCCGCATCGAGGCGCCCACCGCCGACGGCAAACGGGTTCCGATCTCGCTCGTCTTCCGAAAGGGCCTTCGCCTCGACGGGTCCGCCCCGCTTCTCCTGCAAGGGTACGGCGCGTACGGCAACAGCCGCGTCTACAAGCCCGACTTCCTTCCCGAACGTCTCAGCCTGCTCGACCGCGGCTTCGTCGTGGGGATCGCCCACGTTCGCGGCGGCCAGGAGCTGGGGCGCGCCTGGTACGACGACGGCAAGCTCCAGCACAAGAAGAACACGTTCTCGGACTTCATCGCTTGCGCGGAGCACCTCGTCGCGCAGCGCTACACGAGCCCCGACCGGCTTTTCGCCAACGGCCTTTCGGCAGGCGGCATGCTGATGGCGGTCGTGGCCAACTGGCGTCCCGACCTCTTCAGGGGGATCGTGGCCGAGGTCCCGTGGACCGACGTCGTCACCGACAGCCTCGACCCCACCCTGCCTCTGGTCACGGTCGAGTACCAGGAGTGGGGCGACCCGAACCGCAAGGACGACTACGAGTATCTGCGCTCGTACTCGCCGTACGACAACGTCAAGGCTCAAGCCTATCCGGCGTTGCTCGTGACCGGCGCGTTCAACGACACCCAGGTCGCCTACTGGAACCCCGCCAAGTGGGTGGCTAAGTTGCGCCTGATGAAGACCGATTCGAACCCGCTGCTGCTCGTCACCAACATGACCTCGGGCCACAGCGGCGCCTCGGGCCGCATGGAGAAGTACAGACTGACGGCACTCAAGTACGCGTTCATGCTGCAGCTGCTCGGAATGGCGGAGTAGGGTGGGAGCTTCTCGCCGCGGCGCCTCGCGATTATCATGAGCCGCGGGCGCACCCCGGACCATGAACGTGGCAGCGGGGAGGGCGGAGTCGGCGAGCTGATCTTCCGCGCAGTGAGATCCGATTAGAGGGCGGCCGCAAGGGCCGCCCCTACACAAGAAGAGGCAACTCCCACGCGAATGCCCCTGCGCTTTCGAGTGTAGGGGCGGGGCTTGCCCCCGCCCGCTCTTGACGGATCGCCACAGACAGAGGGGACTTTCTAGGCAATGACAGTCCCACAGGCCTCGTCGCGATGCCAACGAAAACGCTACGTTTGAACGAAAAGCGGCCTTACCGCTCCGCGAGGAGCCAGGCGGTGACGAAAGCGAGGCGTGCCACGCGTTGCACCTGCGTCGAGTCGAGGGACTCAAAGGTGTCGCCGGGCTCGTGGTAGGCGGGGAAGAAATTGCCGAAGAACCGGATGAACGGGACGTGGGCGCGCGCGAATTCTCGGTAGTCGCTGCCGCCATGCGTCCCGTCGGTGCGATCGAGGTGAAGCGCGAGGCCGGTCGCGTGCCCGGCGTGCCTGAGGGCGACCTCCAGGTCCGCCGCACCCGGCGGGAGGCCGGGCTCCACGAAGTCGGCCGGCTTGACCTTCGCGAGGAATGCATCGGCGGCCGGCAGGCCGGTGTCGGCGACCAGCTTCGTGATCTCGTCCATCGACCACGGGTGGCCGATCATGTCGAGATTCAGGTAGGCGGCGGTACGGGCGAGCGGCCAGAGAGGATGCCGGACGTAGTAGCCGGAACCGAGCTCGCCTTCCTCCTCACCGGTCCAGAACGCGATCACGACCGTGCGCTTCGGCTTCACCGGCAGGGTCGCCATCGCCTTCGCGATCTCGATCAGCGCGGCGACTCCCGACGCGTTGTCGTCCGCGCCCGGATAGACCTTGTCGCCTACGCGCCCCAGGTGGTCCATGTGAGCGCCTATGACGACTGCCTCATCGCGGAGCGCCGGGTCGGAGCCTGCGATGACGCCGATCACGTTGCGGCTCACGACGAGCTTCTCGGCGCCGCTCACGCCGATGCTCGCCGTAGCGCCGGGCAGGGCTCGGGGCTGCGCCGCGCGGGCCGACGCATGGTCCAGATCGGCGGCTGCCAGGAGAGCATCGGCTACGGCCGCAGAGACGCGGACAAGAGGTATCGCCTGGTCCGGGGCCGAGGCGTCGTGCGCCACGAAGAGCCTCGCCTCGGGCCGGACCTTCGCGAGGTCACGGACGGCGAAATCGTCACCCTCGACACCGAGCAGGGCCGCGGCGCCCAGGGCGTGCGCCGTGTCGACCTTGGTCTCCCAGCGCTCGTCCGTTTCGGTCGATGCGTAGCGGGTAAGGAGCTCCGGCCGCTGCCACGGCTCGCCGGCGGGAACACCGGCCAGGACGAGCACGATCTTCCCGCGCACGTCGAGTCCGCGAAAGTCGTCGCGGCCGAGCTTCTCCTCGCGGATCCCGTACCCGGCGAACACGACCGGCGCTGTGAGGCTGTACGGCGCGTGCTCGTCGAAGGCACAGTCCACGCCCGGAAGGAACGACCGGCTCCGGCGCTCGGCTCCGCTGTTGCGATCGACGGTCAGCTCGCCGGTCATCCCCGAGATCTCGCGCAGCGGCACGGGCTGAAAGTAGCTCGGCGCGCCCGGCGCCTCACCGCCGGGTCCGAGCGGCGGGATCCCGGCGAGCGCGAGAGCGCTGGTAACGTACTCCGCGGCCGCATCGAGGCCGCGGCTCGCGAGCCCGCGGCCCTCCAGGGCAGGGGAGGCGAGCAGCCTGATGTGCGCCGCAAGGGACGGAGCTTTCAGCCCGGCAAGCGCCGCTGCGGCGGGCTCGGGCAGCGGTTCGGCCGGCTCCGCGGTCATGAAATCGTCGGCGACCGTTGGCGTCGGTCTCGGGGCCTGGCCGGCCTCGATGCTCGAGAGGCAAGCGCCCACACAGACAACGATGGCTGCGGCCCGCAGGTGGTCGTGCATGACGCGAGCCTAGCGCACTAGGAACGCGGCCGGAAGCCGGCAGCGTCTGCTCGGAGGAGAACGCGGCCGTTGGCTCGTCGTCGCGCTGCCCCTGTGGCGCCCCAGGCGGGTTCCGCCATCGTGCGCGGCGCGGAGGGCCGGCCCCTTGTGGTAGAGTGACAATCAAGATTGCTTGAGTCTCACCCGGGGGGGAAACATGATGGCGCATTGGTCTTCGCAGCGGTTCGTTCACCGTTTGCTGCCGGTATGCGTGCCCTGGCTCGCGGTCATCTTCGCCCTGACCGCGCAGCCTGCCCGCGGGATACCTGCGTTCGCACGCAAGTACGGCACGAGTTGCCTGACGTGTCACACCATCTACCCCAAGCTCAACCCGTTCGGCGAAGCGTTCCGGCGCAACGGCTACCGCTTTCCGGGTGTGGACAGCGACGCCGTAAAGCACGAGACGATCGCGCTCGGGCAGGACGCCGCCAAGAAACAGTTCCCGAACTCGGTGTGGCCCGGCGCGGTGCCCGCCTCCATCCCGATCGCACTCGGGTTCGACGGCCAGGCGGTGTTCCACCCCAAGGCGAGCGCGGGCGGCACGCAGGCCGACAACGGCGCCAAGGTCAACCTCACTGACCTCGTCGGCGAGGCGCACGTCTGGGCCGGCGGCTCCTTCGACGACCAGATCACGTTCTTCGGCCAGGTGACCACCGATGACACGGGGACGTCGATCGAGCAGGCCTCCGTGCACTTCAACGACCTGTTGTTCGGCAAGCACTATTTCAACGTGGCGGTGGGCAAGGACGTGCCGACGATCTCGAGCTTCGGTTCGCACTCGTCGTACCTGGCGGATACGCTCTTGCCGGCGTTGTCCACCACCGCCCTCTACGGAGCCACCAGCGAGTCGTGGAACGTCACCAACGAGTACAACGAGATCGAGGTCACCGGCACGGTCGGAGGCCGCCTCGACTACTCGGTCGGCGTCAACGCTGGCTCGAACATCAACGTCCAGAACCCCAACGACTTCTACGCCCACCTCGGCTACAAGTTTGGCGGGATGCCGCTCGACGCCGAGGCCTCCAGCGCTCCTCCCGACCCGATGAAGCCGTGGGCGGAGCGCTCGGTGACGCTCGACGGGTTCTACTACCGCTCGATCTCGCAGTTCACTGCCGCCGACGGCAGCAGCCTCTCCGATGGTGCCAAGACGTACGGCGGCGCGATCCGCGCGCAATTGGATTCCTGGGAACTGAACACGGGCTTGTACAAGGAACAACACGATGCGGTCATGGTCGGTGCGACCGGGGTCGACGCGACGGCGCAGTACAACGAACTCTCCTGGGTCGCGTACCCGTGGCTGGTGCCCGCGGTGCGCCTGGAGTACCTGCGCCTTCGCCCCGACGTCGGTCCCGAGGTGACAGACGCGCGATGGATCCTCGGCGCCGCGATCCTGGCGCGGCCAAACCTCAAGTTCACAGTGACCGGATGGATCGAATCGGCCAGCGGTGCCCCGCCGGGCGGGTGGGGTCCGGCGGGCGGGTTCGCAATTCCCGCCACGCCGACCGGTTCGGTGGGGCGAGAGATCGAAGCAATCACGGTGGGGATGGCCTTCGCGTTCTGACGCGACAGGCCCAGAAGGGAGATGATCGGTGAGATTCCACACAACGCGGTTCCAGGCGTCGGTTGTCCAAACCGTGCGCGCGGTTTTCGTCACGGCAGGTGTCGTCGCGGGGCTTTCCGGCATGGCGTTCGCGGCCGGCGGCACGGTAAGCGGGAAGGTGGATGCGACGCCCGCGAAGTACCTGGAAGAGACCGTGGTCTACCTCAAGGAAGTCCCGGGGAAACACGCCCCCGGTACCGAAAACATGGACCAGAAAGGGATGAAGTTCATCCCCCATATCCTCACGGTTACCCTGGGAGACAGCGTCGATTTCCTCAACCACGATTCCGTGGCGCACAACGTCTACTCGCCCGACAACGAGACGTACAACCTCGGTTCGTTCAAGCCCGAGGAAAAGCGCAGTTACACCTTCAAGACCGCCGGGATGTATACACAGCTCTGCAGCATCCACCCGGAGATGTTGGGGTTCATATTCGTCGGGCAGAATCCCTACTCGGCGGTTGTGGACAAGGAGGGAAGCTTTACGATCAAGGATGTTCCGGCGGGAAGCTACACGATCGCCGTGTGGAATTCGCACCTCAAGGCGGCTGACAAGAAGGTCACGGTCGCCGAAGGCCAGAGCGCCGAAGTGAGCTTTTCGCTGCACCGCTGACCGAATGCGGCGATCCGCACTGACAGCCGCGGCCGTATTCGGTGCGTTTCTGTTCTCGTGTGCCCAACCGCCGCCGGAACAACCTTTGCCCTTCTCGCACCGGATCCACGCGGGCGTGAATGGCATCGGCTGCCGGATGTGCCATGCGTACGCCGAGCACAGCACCGTGGCCGGGATCCCGTCGATGGCCCGCTGCTTCGGTTGCCACAAGTTCGTGGCGCGGGACAAGCCTGACGTGCAGAAGGTGGTGCAGACCTACCAGGACGGGAAGGTCCTGGCGTGGAACCACGTCTACCGCGTCCCCGACCATGTGTTCTTCACCCACGAGCGCCACGTCGCTGCCGGCCTGCGCTGCCAGACGTGCCACGGCGAGGTTCAGCAGATGGACGTGGTGCGCCAGGTCAGCCCGCTGACGATGGGCTGGTGCGTGGACTGCCACCGGCAGCGCCGGGCGCCGACCGACTGCCTGGTGTGCCACAAGTGAGGCCGAATGCCCGACGAGCCGCGTGACGCCGTCAGCCGCCGCACGTTCTTGAAGGCCGCCGGTGCCGCTGGCGTCCTGGCGAGCTGCTCGCCGCCCGCCGGCCCACAGAAGCTTATACCGTACTTGGTGCCCCCTGAGGAGATCATCCCCGGGGTGCCCCTCCTGTACCGGTCGGTGTGTCGGGAGTGCCCGGCAGGGTGCGGCGTCACCGCCCGCACCCGCGAGGGACGGGTCGTCAAGATCGAGGGCAACCCCGACGACCCGATCGGGCGGGGCGCGCTGTGCGCCCGCGGCCAGGCGGCGCTGCAGGGTTTGTACGCTCTGGACCGCTTCAAGGGGCCGATGCGCCGTGGGGCTGGTGGTGCGCTCGAGAGCCTCGGCTGGGACGACGCGATGGCCGCCCTCGCGGCCGCGCTCGGGCCGGCGATGGCCAAACCTTCGGCCCCCGGTGTGCGGATGCTGACGCGGCCCGAGCCGGGTGGGACGGGGGTGCTGCAGCGGGAGTTCATGGCGAAGCTTGGCGCCACACCGCAGCAACGCCTGGTGCTGGATCCGTTCGACCTCGCGCCGCTGCGCGAGGCGGGAGGGATCCTGTTCGACCGCGCCGAGCTGCCCGCATTCGACCTCAAGGGGGCGCGCACGGTCGTCTCGTTCGGCGCGGACTTCGTCGAGACCTGGCTCTCGCCGGTTGAGCTGGCGCGCGACTTCGCCGGTGGCCGGGGCCGGGTCGGGGAGGAGCGGACCCGCCTGGTGTGGATCGGGCCGCGCCTGTGCCTGACCGGAGTGAGCGCCGACGACTGGCTGCAGGTGCGGTCGGGCAGCGAGCTGTGGGTCGCGCTCGGGCTCCTGCGCTGGATCTGCGACCCGGCGAACGGCGTTTCCGGTCTCGCGGGGGAGGCCGCCTCGCTGTTCCGCGCGCTGGCCGCGTTCGACGTCGACGCTGCGGCCAGGGAGAGCGGCGTCGCGCCGCCTGCGATCGCGAGGCTCGCCGGCGAGCTGGCTCGCCGCCGCCCGTCCGCCGCGCTGGGCCCCGGTGTTCTCAGCGCTAGCACGCACGCAACGGAGCTGGCCGTTGCGATCCAGCTCATCAACTGGGTGCTCGGCAACGTGGGCAGCACCGTGCTGTACGGGCTCGACCCGGTGGCCGACGCGCCGTCGCCGTTGCCTGCACTCAAGGCCCTGCTCGACGACATGAGCGGCGGGCGGGTGGCTGTGTTGCTCGTCCACCACGCCGATCCGGCGGGCGCGCTGCCTCTGGCGCTCAGGGGCGCCGAGGCGGTCGGGCGCGTGCCGTTCGTGGTGAGCTTCTCAGACCGGCCGGATGCGACGACGCAGCACGCCGACCTGATCCTTCCGGACACCCACCCGCTGGAGTCCTTCGACGTCATCTCGCCGCGGCGCGGCGTCGTCGCACTATCGCAGCCGGTCATGACGCCGCTGGCGGACAACCGCAGCGCCTCCCAGGTGCTGATCGAAGTGGCGGCGAAGTTGCCGGCGCCGGCGGGCCGATTGCCGTACGACGATGCCTACGCGTTCTTTCAGCAGCGCACCGCCAAGCTGTTTCCCGACCTCTCGGGCGATCAGCTCGCCGAAGCGCAGCGGGTCGCCCAGCAACGTGGCGGCGTCTTCGCCGCTGTCAAGCCGGAACGCGTCGCGCTGCGGACTCCCGATCCCGCCCTCTTCGCAGGCCCGCCTCCTGTTGCGCCGGAGGCGGGGAGTCTCGACCTGGTGATCTTCCCGACCGCGCTCCGCAACGAGCCGAGAGGCGAGGGTATCCCCTGGCTGCGCGAGGTGCCTGACGTTCTCAGCTCCGTCTCGTGGAGCGCCTGGGCCGAGCTCGCCCCGGCCACCGCGGCTCGCCTGGGAATCCGCGACGGCGATGTCGTGGCGCTTACCACGCCTGTGGGCACGATCGAGCTGTCGGTGTGCACCTACCCAGGCCTGCGCGGAGGCGCGGTCGCCGTTCCGATGGGCGGGAGCGAACCGCTGGCGCTGCTGGCGGCCGCGGCGGACGCGAGGTCCGGAGCAATGGTGTGGCAGTCGGGGCGCGCGACGGTGCGGCGGACCGGACGTCGCGCGGACCTGCCGCGCTTCCAGGGGACGCCGAACCAGCAGGGGCGCGCGATCGTGCACACGGTGTCGGCCGCGGCGCCGGCCGTGCCGAAACCGGCGGAGCCGGGCAGGATGGTCCCCTTGCCGTCGTTCCCGGAGCACCGCTGGGCGATAGCCATCGACATGGACCGGTGCACCGGCTGCCAGGCGTGCGTGGTCGCGTGCTACGCGGAGAACAACGTCCCGGTGATGGGCGCCGAAGCGATGATACGAGGCCGGAACATGGGGTGGCTGCGCATCGAGTCTTTCGTGGAGGCAAGCGGCGGCAAGCCGCGCGTGGACCTCCTCCCGATGATGTGCCAGCAGTGCGGCAACGCGCCGTGCGAGCCCGTGTGCCCCGTCTACGCCACCTACACCAACGAGGAGGGGCTGAACGCACAGGTCTACAACCGCTGCGTCGGCACGCGCTACTGCTCGAACAACTGCCCGTACAAGGTGCGGGTGTTCAACTGGGCCGAGCCGTCCTTCCCCGCGCCGCTCAACATGCAGCTGAACCCGGACGTCACCGTGCGCTCGAAGGGCGTGATGGAGAAGTGCACCTTCTGCGTGCAACGGATCCGCGCGGCGGAAAACACGGCGAGGGACGAGGGTCGGGCGGTCCGGGACGGTGAGATCGTCCCGGCCTGCGCCCAGACCTGCCCGGCGCAGGCAATCGTCTTCGGCGACGCCGACGATCCGCGGTCGGCGGTTTCCGCGCTGCAGTGCGACGCACGCGGGTACCACGTGCTCGAAGAGCTCAACACTAGGCCGGCCATCACGTACCTCGCGCGGGTCAAGGACGGGGAGCGATGAGCGCCGCGGCGTCTGCAGCCCAGGGGATCCAGGCGAAGGTCCTCGCCACGCAGGGCCGGCCGCGAGCGGGCCACCTGCTCCTGATCGTGGTGGCCGGCGCCGCGGCGGCTCTCGGTGCGTGGGCCGAGTGGATCCAGATCCGCGACGGCCTGCGGGTCTCGGGCCTCAACCGCCCGGTCGGGTGGGCGATCTACATCACGGACTTCGTGTTCTGGGTCGGGATCGCGCACTCGGGCACGCTCATCAGCGCCGTGCTGTTCCTGCTGCGGGCGCGGTTCCGCACCGCGATCTACCGCGTGGCGGAGGCCATGACCGTTTTCGGCGTCATGACGGCGGGCCTTTTCCCGGTGGTCCACCTGGGCCGGCCGTGGTTCGCCTACTGGCTGTTCCCGCTGCCCAACCAGCGGCACCTCTGGGTCAACTTCCGCTCGCCCCTGATGTGGGACGTGTTCGCGGTCTCCACCTACTTCATCGTCAGCGCGATCTTCCTGGTGGTCGGGATCGTGCCCGACGCCGCCGCGCTGCGCGACGCGAGTCGTGGCTGGCGGCGCCGGTTCTACGGGGTTTTCGCCGCCGGTTGGCGGGGCACCGATGAGGAGTGGCGCCACTACGCCCGCGCCTACCTATACTTCGCGGCGTTCGCGACGCCGCTGGTGTTCTCGGTGCACAGCGTCGTGTCGTGGGACTTCGCCGTCTCGATCCTTCCGGGCTGGCACTCGACGATCTTTCCCCCGTACTTCGTCGCCGGGGCGATCTTCTCGGGGATCGCCATGGTCGTCACGCTCCTGGTGCCGCTCCGCAAGGTCCTGCACCTGGAAGAGCTCATCACCTCGTGGCACCTCGACATGACCTCCCGCATGATCCTCCTGACCTCGCTCATCGTGACGTACTCGTACCTGATCGAGGCGGTGATGGCGTTCCGGGCCGGGCCCGGCACGGAACTCTCGATCCTGGCCTACCGCGCGACGGGCCCGTTCGCGCCGCTGTTCTGGACGATGGTTGGCTGCAACTGCGTCTTTCCCCTTTTCCTCATGGGGTCGAGGGTCAGGACCAGCCCGGCGGCGCTCCTTTGCATCTGCATCCTGGTCAACGTCGGGATGTGGCTCGAGCGGTTCATCATCATCGTCACGTCGCTCTCGCACGACCGGATCCCTTTCGACTGGTGGGGCATCTACCGTCCTACGATCGTGGAGGCGGGAATCACGCTCGGGTCGTTCGGCTGGTTCTTCTTCTGGTTCCTGATCTTCGTGAAGCTGCTGCCGGCGGTTTCGATCTCAGAGATGAAGGAGGAGGTCGCGCACGAGGTGGGTCATGCAGCCTGATCGCGGTGTGCTGGGCGTGTTCGCTGAGGTGACGGACGCGGCCCGAGCGGTGCGCGCCCTGCGCGAGGGGGGGCACGTGGAGATCCGGTTCGCGGCGCCCGCGCCCTTCCCGGAGCTGGTGGAGGCGCTCGGACGGCCCCGCAGCAGGCTGGACTCGGTGACGCTGTCGGGCGCGGCGCTGGGAGTTGCCGGCGGGTTCGCGCTGTGCGTCGGGACGGCGCTCGCGTGGCCCCTGATGACGGGCGGGAAGCCGATCGTCTCGATTCCTCCGTTCGTGATCATCGCCTTCGAGCTCTCCGTGCTCGTCGGCGCGTGCGTGAACCTCGGGGCGCTCGCCGTCGGCGCCGGCCGGGCGCGGCGGAGGAGGGCGGTGCCGTTCGACCCGAGGTTTTCCGCGGATCGCATCGGGGTGTTCGTGGTGGGCGGCGACCTGCCCGAGGCGGAGCGTACGCTGCGCGACGGCGGCGCGGAGGAGGTCCGGCATGTCGCGTAGGCTGGCTTTCGTCGCCTTGGCCCTCGGGCTGGCGGCCGGCTGTCGCAACGACTGGCGGACGGATATGTGGTACCAGCCGTCCCTGCGCCCCGAGGACGCGCCGCGTCCCGCGCCGGAGCACTCGGTGCCGCTCGGGGCCGGGCGCCTGCCGGCGGACCGGGACGACGCCGACACTCTCGCCAAACCGGTGCCCGCGACCGCGATCTCGATCGAGCACGGCAGGGCGCTGTTCGCCGGGCGGTGCGCCGCCTGCCACGGCCCGGAAGGCCACGGCGGCGGACCGGTGTCGAAGTTCTTTCCGCCCGCGCCGGACCTCGCGTACTCCACGATCCGCGCCCGCAGCGACGGCTTCATCTACGGCACGGTCACGTTCGGCGGACGCGCCATGCCCGCGCAGGCCGAGGGGCTCACGCCGCAGGACCGGTGGGACCTGGTCAACTTCGTGCGGGAGGTTCAGTCGAAGACCGCCGGGGGCGGCACGTGACCCCCAGTGTGATGCAGCGCTCCGCGGCGGCCCTCGGCCCGCACGCGGTCCGGCTGGCGACGGTCGCGGTCGCGATCGGGTCGGTCACCCTGGTCGGTGGGATCGCGCTCGACCGCGGGCAGGTGGCGCTCGGCGCACTCGCCGCGACGTGGCTGTTCGTTGCCGGCATCGCCGCGGGCGGCGTGGCGTTCTCGGCTGCGGTGCGTTGCTCGAAGGGGCGATGGGCGCGCGAGGTGCTGCCGGCAGTGGAGGCGACCGCGGGGTTCTTTCCGGCCGCGCTGGCGCTGCTGGCGATTCTGGTGCTCGGGGCTCGGCTCTGGATCCCCGGCGCAGCGGAGGCGAGCTGGGGCTCGTGGGCGTGGCGTTGCGTGCGCGAGCTGGGCGCGACCGCGGTGCTCTTCGCGGCGGGTAGCCGCTACCTGCACCGCGCCCGGGCGGAGGCCGTCGCTGCGCCGAGCGTGGCGGCGGTTGCGTACCTGCTGCTCTACGTGTCGGTGCTGTCGATGTGGGCGATCGACCTGGTGATGGACCTGCACGAATGGGCGCCGTCGACCGTCATCCCGCCGTTCGTTTTCATCGGTGCGCTCCTCGGGGCGATCGCGCTCGGCGCGCTGGCAGTTGCGTGTGACCCGGAGGCCGGGACACGGGTCCGCGGGGACCTGGGCAAGTTGCTTTTCGCCATGGTCATTTTCTGGGGTTACCTGGTGTGGGCGGCGTACTTGCCAGTGTGGTACGGCGGCATGCCCGACGAGACCGGTCAGCTCCTCGCCCGCTGGACCGGGGGGTGGAAGTTCGTCACGGGCGGGGTGCTCGCCGCGGTCCTCGGCTTCCCGTTCTTCTTCCTGCTGCCGGAACGCACAAAGCGCGGCCGTTTCCCGCTGGTGGTCGTCGCTTCCGCCATCCTTGCCGGTCTCCTGGGCGAGCGGTTCCTGCTCGTTCTCCCGTCCCTCGATCTGCGCGCGGAACCGCTGTCCGCGCTGATCGGTGCTGGCGTCACGATCGGAGCGCTCGGCCTGTTCGTGCTCGGCTTCGGCGCGCGCCTGCATTCGACCAGAGGTTCGGCCGCACGGCCTTCGGAGTGATAGCGATTCCCGTTCGACCGTAGCGTTTTCGGTGCCCTCGCGAGCAGTCCGGCCCCCCTGTCATCGCGAGGAGTCCCGCCCCGGCGGGACGACGAAGGGATCTTGCCGACGCCTGGTGTCATTGCCTAGAAGGTCTCCCCGGCTACCTCTGTCCGTATGATTATTGCCACGGGTGGGGTGTGACTCAACGTCTGTCTGCCGAGGTATGGCTTGAGGATGAAGTGTCCCCCCACTCGTGCAAGGGGGTAGCGGAGTCGCCAGATAGCTCGATGGGTTCGGACGTGCGCCTCGGCACATGAGGATTGCGAGGAGCCCCGCTACAGGTGGGGCGACGAAGCAAACCCGCCCGCAACCGGCTGCCCGGCCGTCCTCATGGGGCCTCGGGACTGCTTCGGCCCCTGCGGGGCCTCGCCGTGACAATGGTTCGTCCACGACGGACGGCGGATCCGTATGAGTGGGTCCTGGTGACGCGGCGGATCGAATGGCCGGCTACTTGACGATCCGCAGCACGGGCAGCGGCATCCCCGGGGTCACGAGCTTGCGGAAGCGCGGGTACTGGTACGGCCCGTACATCGCGGCGGGCTCGAGCACGAGCGCGGCGCGCACGGCGGCCTCGCCCTCGAGAGGCACCCAGAGCGAGCCGGCGGGCAGCTCGCGCGCTGCCGGCTCCTCGCGCCGGACGATCTGGCGCCCCTCGTAGCGCGAGTAGACGTCGTCGAACCCGTCCTCGATCCGTAGCAGCGTGCACGCCTCGGCGCGGACGGTTCGGGGCGCCGTCAGTTCCTCGAACGGGATGCCGTGGCGTTCGAGGAGCACCTTGAAATCGGGAGCGGCCTTGGGCTCGACCGCATATGCGAGCGGCGTCGGCACCGCGGCCTTCACCGCCATCACGGTCATCAGGTTCGCGGTCGGGACCTTCAGCACGCGCCCGGTTGTGGCCTCGACGACCGGAAACTCGGTGATCGTCATCCCGGGGTTGACCCAGAGGTAGTTGGTCGGGATGAACGCCGGCAGCGGTCGTTGGCGAGCGTGCTCGACCGCCGCCAGGTCCTCCCGGCGGTGGCCGTCGCCGTTGACGAAGCGCCAGAACAGCACGAGGTAGGCGTCCACGCGCCGGGCGAGGTCGCCCGCGGGGGCGGCCGCGCCCCGCATCACCGCCGACTCGATGATGAACGAGAGGCCGCCGTACATCCCGACGGCGTTGAGCCCGCCGTCGATGTCGGGCGCCGAGTGGCGTTGCTCCTCGTCGGGCGGCATCCCGCCGACCGTGTAGCGCAGGAAGGGGTGCCCGGCCGCGGCCTCGGGTGCCTCGGACTCGTCCACCCACCGCTGGGACGCGGCGATCACCGCCGGGTCGAAGAGCGGGTTGTCGACGCCGTCCATCGTGATGTCCGGCCACGCGATCCAGCCGCGCGCCTTGCGCTCGTCGGAGTCGCGCGTGAACTCGTGGCAGTCCACGGCGAGGTGTGGGCGGACGCGCCGCACGACCCGGTAGAGCGCCTGCGTCTCGGGCTGCTCGAGCACGATGTGGTCGCGGTTGAGGTCGGTCTTGACCCCGTTTCTCCGTGTGCCGGCCTCGCCGCCGTCCGGGTTCATCATCGGCATGATCCAGAGGTCCACGTCCGCCGGCAGCAGCTCCGGCTTCGCCGCAATGTCGCGGATCATGTATAGGAGAGCGACCTTGCCGGCGGGCTCGTCGCCGTGCTGCTGCGCGTAGAAGAGAATACGAAACGCCGGCGCCCCGCCGCGGGTCGCGTGCACGAGAAACACCGATCGACCCTGGGTCGTCGTTCCCTCGACGGAGATGCGCACCGGCCCCTTCCCGTCCACGCTCTTGAGGAACGTTTCCATCTCTGCGTACGAGACCGTCTTGGTGAGCTGGCGAGGATCGGCGGGAAACGACGGCGCAGCGACCTGTGCCGCCGCCGCCGCACAACCCAGGACGAGGACAGCCGGAACGAAGCGCGTGATCGTGAGGGTCATCTGGATCCTCCGTGGTTAGTTCGCTTGAACGGGTTTGTCGAGGCCGTACACCCGCGCGGCGTTGCCGTCGATCACCTCGAGCGGCTCGTCCACCGGCGCCCGGCCGCCGCCGGCCGACGCGCAGCCGCAGAGGGCTGCGGCGACGAGCACGAGCGTGAACAGGGAGAGACGGCTGAAGCTCCAACGGTCTCGCATGACTGGGCTCCCCATGGGCGCTCCGATTTTCCCGGTTTCACGGCCGGTCGCTCGCCTCGATGTTCTGTGATCGGGTGGCGCCGCGGCGGCGTGGCGTCACCCGCCCAGTTTCACAGACTCCGCGGGCGCGATCAAGCCTCGTGCGCGACATCTCGGGTGAAAAAAGGGGAGGTGGGACGTTGGATTCCGGCGGCGATGCCTTCGTGACCGCGACGGCGCTTGCCGCAATCGGGCGGATGCCTGTACAAAATCACCCAATCGGGGCGAGGAGGGCGGGCGCGCCCCATAACCTCCGCCCATGCTCGGTCGCGGGATTGTTGGTGTAGGGACGGGGCAGCGTGTCCCCGCCCGCTGAGGAACTTGCCTGGCATCCTGAGGAAGGCCGAGTACGGTAGCCCCTTGCTTGTCATCCTGAGCGAGGGGGACCCTCGCGAAGGATCTCCCCAAGCCTGCAGCGCCTCTGGGCCGAGGCGGTGTCCAGGAGATTCTTCGCGGCCCCTTCGGCGGCGCCCAGAATGGGCAGGGGACGCCGAGGCCGCTTCGTGGTTTCGCTCCTCGTAGTGACAGAGAAAACACAACGTTTGAACGAGAGCGTTGTGAGAAGTTCAGCTCCAAGAAAATGTACCGGGGTTTGAGCTGCGCCGGCGGTGCGGGAACCTTGGCAATCTTGCAGCATTCTGAAACAAGTCCCGATCTCTCGTTGCTTCCTGGGACAGGTAGAACTATTGTATAACCAAGGGTCTAACTGGAGCGGGGCGCAAATGCAGAGCACGACGGCTCCGAGCAACCGGGCAGCGGGTTCGTACGTCTGCTGTGATGGGAAGTACTGTTCGCTGCTCTCGCACCTGAAGGAACGGCGCGTGACAGGCTCGCAGCGACGCGACGGCTCAACGCCAGCCCCTGTCGGGTCACGCCAGGTCCGCGGAGCTGACACCGTCGTGCTGGCGGCGACTCCGACCGCCGTCGTGGTGGCCAAGGTGGCGCGCTTCGCTCGTGCCTACCTCCGGGATGAGCGCCGATGAAGCGGACCGATGGAGATCGTCCGAGGGGGAGGGGGTGGCGCTGGACTGCGGCGTGGCTGGGGTTCGCCACGATCTCGGCGGCGACGCTCGCCTACTTTGTCGCGGTCTACGTCCCGCAGGAGCGGGCCGGGGCGATCGACCTGTGGCGCGGCCGCCTGTCCGCAATGGCGGACGATCGCAAGGAAGCGATCAATGCATGGCTTGACCAGCGGTATGGCGATGCGAAGG
>JBEKAA010000012.1:0-66178 GCA_050018455.1 Thermoanaerobaculaceae bacterium
TTCGCTCGGTCATGGGTGACGTCTCCTTCCAAGGCATCGGGCCTCCTCCGCCCACTTTGCCTTGACTTGTCACCCAGGCGCCTAGAACATTCTGTAACCCATGCGCCCGGACCGTACCGTAGGCCCGCCTAACCCGCGCTTGCAGTGGACCGGCCACACGGCTGGCCACGTTCGCCGTCGTGCGGTGTCGAGGGGTAAGCTAGTCCAATGTCAAGGGTGAAAGTGGCCGGACGACTGAAGCGCAGCGTTAGGCGGCAGGCAAGGTCTCGATGAAGGCGGAAGCGGATTCACCTAGTCTCCAACAGCGCTGGCGCAGCGTGCGAGCGTACCAGTGCGCCGTGTTGGCCTATCACGGGCTTCCCGTTCTTACCGCGTTGGTGCTGGTCGGTGTGTTTTCAGCCGTCTTCCTCTTCACCGCCAATTACATTCTGGCCGGCGCAGCGGCTTCCATTCCCTCCGCGTTGCTCGTCTACGCCTGGGTCCTTGCCGGCCGAAGCGTCGACCGGCTAGGTTGCCCCAAGTGCGGAAAGCCATTTCCACGGCGCCTTTACTTGTCCTATCCACCCAGGCTGTGCTCCAGCTGTGGCGAACCAGTATTCACATTGCCGAAGACGGCTGCCGCCTAACCAGCGCTTGCGGCGTTAGACAGCGCCGGCCTCCCGTATACTCCAGGTGGCATGCAGAGGTTTGACGCCGCCCCGTGGCCTGCTTCGCTCAAGGTGGTTTCCACCATCGGCACGCTTGCCCTTCTCGGGGCCGCAGTTGCCATCGATCGGGTGCTCCCGCGCGGCACGCGTGTCCCGTTCGCGGAGGCGTTCGGCACGTTCGTTTTCGTGGTGCCCCCCGTCATCCTTCTCGTCGCGCTTCTGTTTCTCGTGCGGGGCTACGAGCTCGACACCGGGGGTCTCTATGTCGAGCGCCTGCTCTGGCGCACTCCCATCGGGCTGGGCGGCCTCACTCGGGCCTGGCACGATCCGTCAGCCATGAGGCGATCCCTTCGTCTGTTCGGTAACGGAGGGCTCTTCTCGATCACCGGGATCTTCCAGAACGCCACGCTGGGTCGGTATCGCGCGTTCGTGACCGATCCCAAACAGGCGGTCGTGCTTCGGTACGAGTCCCGAGTTGTGGTGCTGTCTCCCGCGAATCCGGACGAACTGCTCGGCCACCTCGAACTGGTCTCTCCGGGCAGCGTGGTCGGGAAACCGCCGATGAACCTTGGGGGGCATAGGTAACACCGTTCCGGTTTGTCGACGAGACTTTGGACGCTAAGGAAAGGTGATAGTCCGCTGGCGGGGGCCAGCGCTCGCTTCGTGCGGTTCTGCAGGCTGGATGTGTGCCCTGTGCCCTGACGTCTGTCTCTCCGGGGTCGTGACCGTTCGCTGCCCGTCTCTACCGACCACCGGCCAGAGACCACGCTTCTTCGAACCACAAGCCACGACTCACGAACCACGGTCTTTCGGTGCCCGAAGCCCGGACCCCGGTCCCCTCTCCCCTGCCTCTATCCGTTTGCCAGAATGACGCCGCGCTCGCTGGTCTTGATGAACTCGAGGAGGCGCATCGCGTCGGGCGCGTCGGAGAGCTCGGCGCCGATGCGCGCGAGGGCTTCGCTCGTGGTCAGCTTGGGGCTGTGGAGGAACCGCCACGCGGTCTTCAGGGCTCGCACACCCTCCTCGGAGAATCCGCGCCGTTCAAGTCCCATCGTATTCGGTCCGAAGCAGCGCGCCGGCCGGCTGCCGACGGTCTTCATGAACGGCAGCACGTCCTTCGTCGCGATGGTGCCGCCGCCGATAAAGGCGTACTCGCCCACGCTGCAAAACTGGTGGATCGCGGTGAGCGCGCCGACGGTCGCAAAGCTGCCCACGTGCACGTGCCCCGCGAGCGTCCCCTGGTTCGCGAAGATCACGTGGTCCCCCACCTGGCAGTCGTGGGCGATGTGGGCGCCGACCATGTAGAGCCCGTGGCCGCCGATCCGCGTCACGCCCCCGCCGCCCGGCGTGCCCCGGTTGATGTTGACGAACTCGCGGAAGACGTTGCCCGGCCCGATCTCGAGACGCGTCGGGTCGCCCTTGTACTTGAGGTCCTGCGGCGGCGCGCCTATGGAGGCGTGCGAGACAAACCTGTTCCCCTCCGCGATCGTGACGGGGCCCTCGAACCGGCAGAACGGGCCGACCACGCACCCGGCCCCGAACTCGACCTCGCCTTCGACCACGACGTACGGGCCGATGTCGACATCATCCGCAAACCTGGCTCGCGGGTCGATCACGGCGGTCGCGTGGATCTTCGCCATCACACCTCACCTTTCGGGCGGTCCACCATTGCCGAGGAGAGGTCCGCCTCCGCGACGACCCGGTCGCCCACGCGCGCCACTCCGTGCAGCACCGCGTAGCGCTGGCGACGCTTGGAGACCGTCACCTCGAACACGATCTGGTCGCCGGGCACGACGGGGTGCCGGAACCGGCAGTTGTCGATGCCCGTGAACATGATGAGCTTCTCGTGGCGGTCCGGAACGTCACGCAGCATCATCACGCCGCCCGCCTGCGCCATCGCTTCAACGATCAGAACGCCGGGCATTACCGGGACGCCCGGGAAGTGGCCCATGAACTGGGGCTCGTTGAAGGTGACGTTCTTGAGCGCGACGATGCGGTCGGGCCCGATCTCGAGCACCCGGTCGACGAGCAGGAACGGGTAGCGGTGCGGAAGAACGTCGAGGATTCCCTGAATGTCCATCATGCCTTTCCCCCCAGTTGCCGGATCGCCTCCTCCAGAGTCTTGACGCGTCGGCGAAGCTCTTCGAGCGTGAACAGGTTGGCCATTGCCCGCAGCCAAGCCTTGTGGGGCCGCGAGGGGAAACCGGAGACCATCGCCCCCGCCGGGACGTCTTCGGTGACCCCCGTCTTGGCGGTCACGACGGCGCCGTCGCCGATCGTGATATGACCGACGGCTCCGCTCTGCCCCGCCATGACCACGTGATGGCCCAGACGAGTCGACCCCGAGATGCCGGACTGCGAGACCAGCAACGAGTGCTCGCCCACCTTCACGTTGTGGGCGATCTGTACCAGGTTGTCCACTTTTGTGCCGCGGCCGACGCGCGTCTCGCCGAGCGCCGCGCGGTCGACGCAGACGTTGGCCCCGAGCTCCACGTCGTCCTCGACCACCACGACCCCGATCTGCGGCACCTTGTGGTGGACGCCATCCACGGTCGCGAACCCGAAGCCGTCGGACCCGAGGACGACCCCCGAGTGGAGGATGCACCGCGCCCCGACGCTGCATCGCGGCTCGACGGTGACTTGAGGGTGGAGGACGGTGTCCTCGCCCACCCCGACGTCGTCTCCCAGGACACACCCGGGCCCGACCACCGCGCGCGCGCCCACGCAAGCCCGCTCGCCGACGACGGCGTGCGGGCCGACCGAGGCCGAGTCCGCGATGCGGGCCGATTGGGCAACCACGGCGCTCGGATGGATCCCGGCAGGAGGGCGCACGCCCGGATGGAAGATCTCCAGGATCTTGCCGAGCGCGGCGTAGGGGTCCTTGCAGACCAGCAGGTCGCGCCCCGGGAAGTGACTCGCGTCCGCCACGAGCAGCGCGCCTGCACGCGACGCCCTGGCTGCCTCGAGGTAGCGCCGGTTGTGGTAGAAGGAGAGGTGTTCTGCCTCCGCCTCCTCGACCGTGCGGACCCCCTCGATGCGCCGGGTCCCGTCCCCAACGACGGTGGCACCGACACGTGCCGCCAGCTCGTCGAGGGTCAGCGTGGGCATGATCTCAGCGCCTCATGACCTCGACGGGGGCCGACGCGACCACGCCGCGGCACGACCTCGCTTCACTTCGTCACCTTGGTGTTGAACCGCCTGAGCACCTGGTCGGTGATGTCGAGCGAGTCCTCGGCGAACACGAGGCCGGACTGGAACTTGTTGAAGATGAGCTGGAGCTTCATCTCGCGGCCAAGCTCCTTGATGATCGGCATGATCTGCTTCTCCAATTCGGCCAGCTCCTTGCGCCTGATCTCCTCGAGCTGCTGCCGGGCGTCGTCGTCGAATCGGTGGAGCGCGATCCCCCCGTCCTCGATCTGCTTCTGGAGGTCGGCGACCTTCGACTCGGAAAGCGTGACGCGCTGCGCTTCGAGCTGCTTCTGAAGCCCGTCGAGATCGTCCGACATCTTCTTGCGCTCGGCGACCTTCTCGTCGTTAACCTTCTTGAGGCGCGTCATCATCTCCTTCCCAGCCGCCGAGTTCTGCACGAGCTGGTCGACATCGATGACCGCGACTGCCAGCTTTGTAGGTTCCTGCGCCCTGACCTGGCCCGCCACAACCGCACCCACGACCGCCATCACCACCGCCAGATTCGCTTTCATGCTTGGCTCCTTTTCGTCGTCTCTCCGGCCCCTGTCCGGGGCTCGCATTCTACCATCAGGCAGCGGTTGCCGACGCTGCCAGGGTGCGCGACAATCTTGGCCTGGGCCATTCACGAGGGTTCTGCTAGGAACTCCCACGAATAATCCAGGCTAGCCTCGCGGGGAGGACCCATGCGGCCGTTCGGGGAGCTGGACCAGCGGGTGGTGGCTGCGCTGAGGGTGCTGGCGGTCGACCAGGTGGAGAAGGCCCGTTCCGGACACCCGGGCCTTCCGCTTGGCGCCGCGCCCATGGCGTACGTGCTGTGGAGCAGATTCCTGCGCCACGATCCCGCGGACCCGCGCTGGCCCGACCGCGACCGCTTCGTCCTTTCGGCGGGCCACGGGTCGGCGCTGCTCTACGCCCTCCTGCACCTGTTCGGGTACGAACTCCCACTCGCGGAGCTCGAGCGCTTCCGGCAGTGGGAATCCCTCACGCCGGGCCACCCCGAGGCGGGGCGCACCCCCGGCGTCGAGACGACGAGCGGGCCCCTGGGCCAGGGGTTCGCCGCCGCCGTCGGGATGGCGCTCGCGGAGCGCCACCTCGCGGCGCGCTTCAATCGTGACGGACTGCCGGTCATCGACCACCGCACGTGGGTGATCGCGAGCGACGGCGACCTCATGGAGGGGATCTCGCACGAGGCGGCCTCGCTCGCCGGGCACCTCCGGCTCGGCCGCCTGGTCGTTCTCTACGACGACAACCACATCACCATCGAGGGTCCGACCGAACTCGCTTTCTCCGAGGACGTCGGCGCCCGCTTCGCCGCGTACGGTTGGCGCGTCCTCCATGTCGAAGACGGCAACGACCTCGAGGCGATCGCCGCGGCGCTCGCCCAGTCGGCCTCCAGCGAGGACGCTCCGGCCCTGGTCCGTGTCCGGACCCACATCGGCTGGGGCAGCCCGCGGCAGGACACCGCCAAGGCCCACGGCGAGCCGCTCGGCCCTGAAGGCGTGGCGGCCACGCAGAAGACGCTCGGGTGGACGATCGACGAGGCGTTCGCGATTCCGGAGGAGATCCGAGCGCACGCCCGCGCCCAGACGGAAACCGGCCGCAAGGCCCACGGCGCCTGGACCGTCCTGTTCGACACGTACCGGCATGCGCACCCCCAGAACGCGCGAGAGCTGGATCGCCGCCTCGCCGGAGAGCTTCCCTCCGGCTGGGACCACGTCCTGCCCTCGTTCCCGCCGGGTTCCTCGCAGGCGACCCGCCAAGCATCCGGGGCGACGCTCAACGCCCTCGCGCCCGTCGTGCCCGAGCTTATCGGCGGGTCGGCCGACCTGGCGCCCTCTAACGACACCTTGTTGGCGGGCGAGCCGTCGGTGGCGCGCGGCTCGTACGGAGGACGGAACCTCCACTTCGGAATCCGCGAGCACGCGATGGCCGCCGTCGCCAACGGGCTCGCCCTTCACGGCGGGCTGCGGCCCTACGTAGCGACGTTCCTCGCTTTCTCGGACTACCTCCGTCCGGCGATGCGCCTTGCGGCGTTGATGAAGCTGCCGGTCACGTACGTCTTCACGCACGACTCGATCGGGGTCGGCGAGGACGGCCCGACGCATCAGCCGATCGAGCACATCGTGGGGTTGAGGATCATCCCGAATGTGGTCGTGCTGCGCCCCGCCGACGCCAACGAGACCAGCGAGGCCTGGCGCATCGCGCTCGAGCGCCGCGACGGTCCCACCGCGGTCGTCCTCTCGAGGCAGAAGCTCCCGGTCCTGCCGGCGCCCGAGCCGGGGTCGGTCGAGCGCGGCGCGTTCGTTCGCTCCGAGGCCGGCACGGGCGCCCCCGAGGTCGTGCTCGTCGCCACGGGATCGGAAGTCAGCCTCGCGTTGGGCGTGCGCGACGCCCTGGAGCAGGGCGGCACGCCGACCCGGGTGGTGTCCGCGCCCTCACTCGAGTTGTTGGGACGCCAACCTGCCGACTACCAGCGCGCGGTGCTCGGCCCCAGACACGCGCTCAAGGTGGCAATCGAGATGGGCCGGGGCCAGGGCTGGCACAGATGGGTCGGGAACGGCGAGATCGTGAGCCTCAACCGGTTCGGCGCCTCGGCACCGGGTCCCGAGGTGATCGCCAGGCTTGGGTACACGGTTGAAGCCATCGCCGCGCGGGTCAGAGAAGCTCTCGCGTCCCGCGGTCGTTCGCCGATCGAGTTCGTCGTCCCCGCCTGGCTGGAGCCTGCGCTCGAGTCCGGCCGCGAACGTTTGCGGGGCGCGTCGGCAATCCAGCGCCTCTCAGCGCGCGACAGCTCCCTCTGGGGCGACGGCGCGTCCCGCAGTGCGGCTCGCCGCCTGGGCTGGCTCGACCTGCCCTCGCGGACGCGGCAGGAGCTGCCGGCGCTGGAGGCGCTCGCCGCGGCGATCGCCGCCGACGGTGCGTCGACGTTGGTCCTGCTCGGCATGGGCGGATCGAGCCTTGCCCCCGAGGTTCTGAGGTCCGTCGGCGGCGCCCCGGCGGGCCGCGAGCTCGTCGTGCTCGACACCACCGACCCCGACCGCGTCGGCGACGCGCTCAACGCGCTCGACCCGGCGTCGATCGCGGTGGTGGCGGTCAGTAAATCGGGCGCGACTGCGGAAACCTCCGCCCTGCTCGAAATCCTCTGGCAGACGGTCCGGACGGCTCTCGGCGACGGCGCCGGCCGCCGCTTCGTGGCGGTCACGGAGCCCGGCACTCCCCTCGCCCGTCTCGCCGTCGATCGCGGCTTCCGCGCCGTGCTCGACCACCCCGTCGATGTCGGCGGGCGGTATTCGGCGCTCTCCGTCGTGGGGATCTTCCCTGCCGTGTGGCTGGGACTCGACGCCGAGCAGCTTCTGGCTGCCGGGGAACGGTCGCTGGCAGGCCTGGCCGAGCGACACCCGGCGGTCGAGCTTGCGCTGCTGGCGACCGCAGCCGCCGTCCACGGCTGGGGAAAGCTGGCGCTCGTCGCCTCGCCAGGCCTCGCACCGCTCGGCGCGTGGGCCGAGCAGCTTGTTTCCGAGAGCACCGGCAAAGAGGGGCTGGGTATCCTGCCGTTGGTCCTGGCCCAACCGCCGGCGGCGGACCAGGCCTGGCCGGGAACGGTTTATCTGTCGCCGCGGTTCGCGGACGAGGACACGACCGCTCTCGACCTCGCCCTCGACCGGCTGGCGCGTTCCGGACATGCCGTGGCGCGCTGGCGCCTGCGCCGGGACGGACTCGGTGAAGCGTTCGCCGCCCTCGAGCTCGCGACCGCGCTCGCCGGGTTCCTCCTCGGCGTGAATCCGTTCGACGAGCCCGACGTGGTGCGAGCGAAGGACCACGCCCGCGTGGCGCTCGCCGCCGGAGGGCTCACTGCGCCAGCGCCGAGCGGCGAGCCCGAACAGGCCCTTCGCGCCCACCTGCAAGGCGTCGGACCCGATGTTGCGATCGTCCTGCTCGCCTATCTGCCGGAGCGGCCTGCGGTTGCCCGTGCGCTCGCGAGCCTTGCGGGCGCGATCTCGCGCGCGCTGCACGTGCCGGTCACCGCGGCGTTCGGACCTCGCTACCTGCACTCAACGGGCCAGCTTTACAAGGGCGGCCCCGATCGCATCGTCCCTGTTCTGTTGACCGGCGAGCCGCTGCGCGACCTGGCGATTCCGGGCCAGGCGCACACGCTCGGGCAGCTCCGCCTCGCGCAGGCGCTCGGCGACGCCGCAGCCTTGGCGGACGTCGGGCGCAAAGTGTTGCACCTCCATCTCGGTACGGATGCGCTGAGCGGAGTCGAGGCGCTTGCCAGGGGCTGGTAGCTGGTCCCCCGGGGTGGGGCTGCAGAGGAGCAGAGGGGCTGAGGGGCAGAGGAGCAAGAGGAAGTCGGCAGTCGGGCCGTGTCTCGCTCCTCCGCTCCCCTGCTCCACGGCTGACTGGACTTGCCGGCGGGTCTGCTAGTCAAACCCGAGCGCGACGGCGGCGAGCTTCTCGCATGCCCGTTCCCGCGAGTACTCGCGCTCGACCACGGCTCGCAGCCGCCGGCCTCGGGCGGCCGCGGCCGCAGGGTCCGACAGCAGGCCGAGCACGCTTTGCGCCAGCGCCGCCGGCTCGCGGGCCACCGCCGCCTCGCCCGCGATCGCGTCGAGCCCGCGGACGGCCTCGGGCGACGCGACCAGGGCGCACGAAGCCTCCGCGGCCTCGAGCACCTTGTTCGACTGTCCCGTGCCAAACCGCAACGGGAAGAGGGCGACCCTGACGCGGCGCAGGAGGCGGCCGCGGTCCTCCATCGGCGAGATCACGGTCACCCCGTCGCGACCGTGGGCGCGCCGCACGAAGGAAGGGGCGTCGGCGCCGGCCAGCAGCAGCGTCGCTCCCGGGCGGGCGGCGCGGATGCGGGGCCAGATCTCGCCGAGGACGAGCGCCGCCGCATCACGGTTCGCGAAGTACGTGAGCCTTCCCCAGAACCCGACGTCGAAGTCCCGATCGCACTCCGCCGCCGGCTCCAGGGCGACCCCGTGGAACACCGCCTCGGTGCGCTCCCCGAAGGCCGCCCTCTCCGCGTCCGCGACGACGAGCACGCGATCGTACCGACTGGCGGCGCCCCGCTCGAGACGAGCCGTCCGGTCCGCCTCGAGGCGCCAGAGAAATCGCGCCGGGCCGCGCGCCGCTGCCGCCCGCGCCCTGAGGTTCGCGGCGAGCGAGTCGATGGCGTCAAGAACGAGCCGACCCGCCCGGAGGCGACCGAACGCCCACGGATCGAGACGGGCGAGCAGGAGCACGGCTGCGTCGAACGGGCCTGAGTTCCGCTCCGCTTCGTCGAGTGCGCTCTCCCATGCGTGCCCAGCCGCCAGGAGCGCCGTCGCCGGCAACCCCTCCGAGATCGTTCGCCAACCGGCCGAAAAGATGGCGGAGAGGGAATGCGGCGCCGGCACGTGCCGGAACGCCGGAGCATCGGCTGGAATACGCCCTTCAGGCGCAACCAACGTCACGTTCGCGCGGGGCGCCAGCGCCTCCAGCCAGGCGAGCGCCCTGATCCTGTCGCCGGTGATGACGGGCCATGGGAACCGCGAGGAGACGAGCAGGACGTTCCTATCCACAGTTGTCCCCAGCGACTCCCACGCCTGGTGCCGAGGCGCGGGAGACGAGGGCCTCGAGCCCGCCGGAGTAGCTGTCCCAGCTCCAGCGCGCGCCGGTCTCCCGAGCGCCTTTCGCCAAGCGTGATCGGAGCGCCTCATCGGTGAGCCTTGCCAGGGCCGATGCCAGAGCCTCGGGTTGCCCCGGTGGGACGAGCGTCCCGTTCACGCCGTCGTGCACGACGTCCGTTATCCCGCCCACGGCGCTCGCGACCATCGGCAGGCCCCAACCGAGCGCCTGAGCCGCCACGGCCGAGCCGGTCGCATTGAGGTACGGCAGCACGGCCACATCGGCCGCTGCAAACCAGTCCGCGACCTCCGGCTCCGGCACCCACCCGAGGCGAGCCACCACGCGTCCCTCGAGGTCGGGCTCGCGAAGCCGCCTCCTCAGGGCGCCCGCAACCCGACCCCACGGCTCACCCGCAAGCAAGAGGACGATCGGCAACTCGCGGGGCAGGCGCGCAACTGCCTCGAGCAGGACCTCAACACCCTTGTAAGGCCGGATGAGACCGAAGCAGAGTACGGCCACCGCGTCGCGCCCCAGGCCGAAGCGTGCCCGCGCGCCTTTCCGGTCGGCGGCCGCGGGTAATTCCGGAGGCAGCGGGTGAACCGTGAGCGGCGTCCCGGGGAAACGCTCCTGAAGCACTTGCGCGACCGAGCGGCTGTGGCACAGGAACCCGCTGCAACGGCGGAGAACCGCACCGGCCGCCTTCCGCGCCGGAAGCCCGGCGCCGTGATCGGCCGGGTTGTGAACGACCGCCACCACCGGAGCGTGCGTGCGGGCGCTGAGAAATAGCTGCAGCGGCGCCCAGGCGGCGGTCCAGAACGGCAGGACAATCGCGTCGGGCCTCGCTGCCCTCAGACGTGCCGCTAGTCCCGGCCAGCTCCAGGGCTCGAGCACACCGAAGCAGGCCTGCGCGAAATCGAGACGAGGACACGCGCCCGGATCCACATCGTGCCGCCCCGGGTAGATGAGCGTTGGGTACTGCCGGAGGGGAACGAAGAAGCCTCCCAGGTTGCCGCGGGCATCGAGGGCGGCGGCCAGGGCAGTGGTCGTCCGCGCGATTCCACCGCGCAGGGGCCACGACGGTCCGATCAGCGCGAGCGAGCTCACGAAGCCGAGAGTAGCATTCCTCCTGGGGGGCCTGCGTCTCCGGTTGACACTGCCGGGCCGACAGTCCACGCTAACCTAGATATTTTCGGGGGTTCGTCGCGAGAACACGGAGGTCGGATTGTCTTCGCTCTTCGAGACCATCGAAGCGTATTTCGAGCAGGACGGCTGGGATTTCAGGCGACTGCCCGGCCACCAGGCCCTCGAGATGGGCGCTGCCGGCGAGCACGGCAACTACCGCCTCATCGCCGTCGTCGAAGACGACCACCCGATCGTCAGATTCCTCACCTTCGTAGAGGGCAAAGTGCCCGAAGCCAGGCGGCGCGAGGTCACGGAATTCCTGACCCGGGCCAATTACGGGTTGCTCCTCGGGAACTTCGAGTTCGACGTCAACGACGGCGAGGTGCGTTTCAAGTGTTCGGCGGACTTCGAGGATGCGAAGCTCACGCACGCGCAGTTCGAAAACCTGCTGCTGATCGGATTGTCGGTCATGGACCGCTACTTTCCCGGCCTCCAGCGCGTGATCCAGGGGACCGCGGACGCTGCCGCCGCGATCGAGGAGGCAGAGGTCTAAGCTACACGACGGTGGGCGGCGGAACGGCCCGCGTCCCTCCGGCCATCCCGACCGTTTCCTGGACCAGGTACAGCGGCCTTCCTCTCACCTCATCGAAGACGCGACCCATGTACTCACCCAGCAGGCCGACGGCAATCAACTGGACTCCTCCGAGAAGAGCCAGGCCGGAAACAGCCACCCACGCCCACGACAGGGCGGAGCCGGTTGCCTTCAGGCTGAGCACCGCCGCAAGTGCGACGAGCGCCGCGGCACAGACAACCGTTCCCACCCAGCTTGCGAGCTGGAGCGGGAGATACGAGAACGACGTCAGCCCGTCGCTCGCGAGCCGCAGCATCTTCCGAAGCGGGTACTTCGTCTCGCCCGCGTGCCGGGCTGCCCGGAGGTACGGGACACCGATCTGGCGGAAGCCGAGCCACGCGACCATTCCACGGGTGAACCGGTGGTGCTCCGAAAGGCGGCGGAACGCGTCCACCGCCTTCCTGCTCATCAGGCGGAAGTCGCCGGTGTCCACGGGAATGGCGACGTTGGTGACCCGCTGCAATACTCTGTAGAACAGGGCCGCGGTCGCAAGCTTGAAGAACGTCTCGCCCGCGCGCTTGGCGCGCACGGCGTAGGCGACGTCGTACCCTTCGCGCCATCGCGCGACGAGCTCGGGGATCAACTCGGGAGGGTCCTGGAGGTCCGCATCCATGATCACCACGGCGTCCCCGTCCACGTGGTCGAGGCCGGCCGTGAACGCCATCTGGTGGCCGAAGTTGCGGGAGAAGCTCACGCCCTTGACCCGGGCGTCCCGCGCGGCGAGCTCCTTGATCAGCGCCCACGAGCCGTCTCGCGAGCCATCGTCGACCAGGACGATCTCGTACGAGCCGACCGCGCCTGCCAGCACCTCCGTGAGCCGGCGGTACAGCTCGGGCACGCTCTCTTCTTCGTTGTAGACGGGGACCACCACTGATAGCTCGACGCTCACGCTGTGCCCTTCCTCGCCACCTTGGGCTACTTCTTCTTTGATTCGAACACCAGGACATCGGTGGCCCCGATGCCGGACCACGCCTCCCGCGTGAAGAACCACCGCGCGACGGCCCAGGGGCTGATGCCGGACGTCTCCTCGACCCACCAGGCCCGAAGAGGGATTCGCCGGACCGTGTAGTCGTCGCCCAGTATCTGCCGGGTGGCGCCCTCCTTGTCCGGATCGCAAACCACCAGCGGCGGGTGCATGCCGGCTTGCGGCGCCGCCCACCAGACCGGAACCTTCTTCAACTGCCACGACAAGGGCCAGCTCCCCTCGCCGTCGACCGCGGCCACCATTCCTTCCTTCTGGACCTCGGCGAGCGCCTTCGCGTAGTTGGCCAGGGCCTGCTCCTCGGGCGTCGTCTGCACGAACACCATGAGCTCGGCGTGGGGATCCGACGTGGTGATGGCCGGATACAGGAAACTCGAGGCCGCGGCGCTCCACGCTGTGGCGGCCAGGCCCGCCGTCGCGAGCGTCCGGGACCACCAGCGTCCCTGCGGCGAGAACGTCCTCGACAGCTGAGCCCCCGCGAGAGGGATGAACGGCAGCACCTGATGGACCACGAGCCACGGGACTTTCTCGCCCAGGTACGCGTACGCTGCGATCGCCGACAATCCCCACGCCAGGCAGAAGATCTCGAGCCGCTTCAGCCGGGCGCGCCGGCGAACAGCCCAGGCGAGCGCGGCCGCGATCGGCAGGAACTCGTACAGGGCGAGCCGTGGAAGGTAGTAGAGCTTCGGACCTCCAACCCGCTGGATCGTGTGCTGGTTGTACCAGTAGGCGACCGCCTTCACCGGAAACGCCCAGTCCTCTGGGTGCACGAAAAATACGGTGAACCCGGTCACCGTGATCGCGAGGAACCACAGAATCGCGGTCCCGACGGCGACCCGGTACCTGTCGATCCACGCGAAGCCCCTGCGAACGCTCGCCCAGACTCCGTCTCGCAGGGCGACGACGTAGGCGCTAATGGCGAGCAAAGGTACCGTGACGTAGAACGTCTCCTTCATCATTGCATGGCCGGCCGCCGCGACGCCGATCCATGGGATGGGCTTCCAGCCCTTCCTCCTCACCAACAGGAACAAGGTCAACGCCGATGCGGTGAAGAAGGCGACGGGGACATCCTCGCGGGCGAACCGCGAGTAGTAGAGCATGATCGGCGAGATGGCCAGGACCAGACCGCTCCACCACGCCGCCCCGGCCCCGAGACGCCGGCGCAACACCAGGGGAAGGGCGACCAGTGCGACGCCGGCGAGCGCCGGGTACAACCGGCCGACCGCGGTGCTCGCACCGAAAACCAAGAACAGCGGCGCAATGACGTAGTAGATGAGCGGCCCATGATAGGTTGGGTCGTACCTGTACGTGCCCTGGTTGAGGAGGTTGTACGCGAAGTCGCAGTGGATGGCCTCGTCGTGATGCGGCGGCCGGTCGCCCAGCGCGGCGAGGCGCAGCACCAGCGCA
The DNA here is from genome assembly GCA_050018455.1 of Thermoanaerobaculaceae bacterium. Classification (GTDB taxonomy): domain Bacteria; phylum Acidobacteriota; class Thermoanaerobaculia; order Thermoanaerobaculales; family Thermoanaerobaculaceae; genus RBG-13-68-16. The sequence goes on from JBEKAA010000012.1 coordinate 13,589, forward strand.
AAGCCGATCAGTGCGACCCAGGCAACGCGTTCCTTCCTGCTCATCCACGCGTCCTCACGGCTGCATCTCCACGATCGTGCAGACACCGTCCTTGAACGCCGCTCGACCGGCCTGCACCACCGCCTTCAGACCTTCTATCGGATAGAGCCTGGACTCGACGCTCCCGACCACCACGAAGCGCGCGCTCAGGCCTTGCGCGATCCTGCGCACGTCACCCGGGTTTCCGCACCTATACAGTTGCTCGATCTGCGCCTTTCGCCTCGCGGTCTCGCCGCCGATTGCCCCGCCGCGCCACACGCCCTCGTGATTCTCCCAACCCAGCACGGCGGGCACACCGGACGCCGAGGACATGCGCGCGGCATCGGAGTAGGCGTTTCCGATCCCCTCGATCAGTACCGTCCCTCGAGGCTGCCGACGGAGCCATGTGGCGGCGGCGGCCTCGCCCGGCGCCATCCAGCTCAGCCCTCCCCAGTTCGCGGCGCCGGCCCCGAGCGCCCGTCCGGTTAGCGCCGCGAGCTGCGGCAGACCCGCCAGAACTACCAGGGCAGCGCCGAAGACCGCCACCAAGGCGCGCCGCCGTCGCAGCCAGCCCAGGAGTACGGGGCCGACCACTGCGAGGAGCGTGAACGCCATGTGGGTTGCCTTGAAGACCGTGTTCATACGGTAGAACTCGGCTCCGTAGGGGTCCTTGAAATAGACGACTTCCATGAACGCGAGGAGCGCCAGCGGAACCAGAGAAAGCGCGAGCACGGGACGGGCACGCCGATAGCTGCCCTTTAGGGCGGTCACGGCCAAGACGCCGCCGACAGCTGCCGTCAGGGCGAGCAGAGGCCGCTTCGTGATCACCACGAGCAGCACGAATCCGGCAAGCCAGACCGCGCGGCTGAGCTGGCGCCGTCCGGTCTCCATGCCCCCCCAACGCCACGAGAGCTCCCAACCCACCAGGACCGTAGGGATCAACGCGCCGGCCAGGAGCAGCACGATCTCGTCCATGCGGGTCGGCGTCGTGACGATGCCGAAGCCCTCGGTCGGAGGGTGAAACGCGAGCCAGAAGGGCGCGTAGAGAGCCCAGCCGGCGACACCGAGCGCCGCTACCCGTGCCCACAGCCGGAGCCCGGCGCCGACCGGCCGGACGAATCCGGCCTCGGCTCCGACGGCGACCATGAGCATCGCGACGCCGAGAGGAATCGCGCACCATGGATTGGCCGCGGCCGCCGCCCCGTAGACGAGAGACCCGATGCCGAGCGCAGGCAGCCAGTGAGACTTCGCCGTGCTCAGGGCTCGGGTGAGAAAGATCGCCGCCAGGACAAGGGGCACGCACAGCAGGTGGGGGTGGAGATCGCCCAGATGGAAGGTGAAGAGCGGGAACTCCGTGATCGTACCCTTGATGGCGCGCGAAGCCGGCCAGAGGTCGATTCCGGAGATACCGTTTCCCGCGAAGAGCTGGCGCCACCCGTCGAACGTCCCCGTGAACACCACCAGGAATCCGGCCATGACGCCGGTGCGCCGGCTGCCGCCGAGCGCCCGGGCGAGAGCCCAGGCCCCCTGTGCGCTCACCGCTGCCAGCGTCGCGACCAGCAGGTTGAAAACGACATCCGGAGCGAACCCCAGCAACTTGGCCGGCAACGTCCACGGCACGAAACCGAAGTAGTAGTACGGCAGGGGGTGGCCGGCCAGCCACGGGTCGGCCGGAGGCATGGTGCCCGGTCGGAGGAGAGTCGCGAAGATGGCAAGGTCCATGGGCTTCTCGGTAGCAGTCACCGCCATCACCGGAAGCCGGAGGAAGGCAAGCAGGAGAAACGCCCCGAGACCGACGAGCTCGGGCTCGAGCAGGGTTCGCGGCTTCAGGTCCGCAAGACCGCGCCACCCCCACCATGCGAGGAGCGGCAGGACAGCGAGGCCGAACCACCACCACGATGTGATCCCGAGCCACCCGACGATCCAAGCTGCGTAGCCGGAAACGGTCCAGACCGTTACCCGAGCGACAGCGCAGCTCGCACCGGCGCCGACACCGAGGCGCCGCAGGGCACCGACCCCTACCGCCCCGCCGGCAGCGACCACAACGTACCAGGCCAGCGCCTGCCAGATCATGCAGTTTCATTTTAACCGGTTTTCCCCTCCGACTGTGCGCAGGCAACCGGGTGCCGCCCCGGGGCGCTGGAACCACAAGTCTCACGATCCGCGGTAAACTCAGAAGTTGCTTGCCGGAGGCCCGACACGATGACGACTCTCGCACTCCCGCTTGTCGCCGCGGTGGCGGCTCTCTTTCCGGAGGCACGCTCTTTCTGGGTCGTCACCACCGGGCCTCAACTCCAGCCGACCCAGCTCGAGGTTCGCGCTCGCCTGGTCCGTGAGGGCCGCACCGTCGCGGTTTACCAGGAGGAGGGCTACCACTTCTCGACCCTGGGCGAGGCCGACGAGACGCAACAGATCGAGGCAGCCGTCAACGCCTTCGACAAGATCATCTACCCCCGGGAAGTGGAACTCTTCGGTCCCTGCCCGGACCTCGACGGCAACGGGAAGGTGATCCTCCTTCTGACTCACGAAGCCGGTCCCTCCGGCCTCTTCTTCCCGTTTGACCAACTACTTGAGAACGAAGCGGTTCGCTCCGGATTTCACTCCAACCAGGGCGAGATCCTCTACCACGCGTTTGGGCGTCAGGGGAACCGGGCTACCAGAAACATCCAGGAGCTGGCCGAGACCTTCCACCGGCTGCTGCACTACAGCCGCGACCCCGGCGAGACGTCCTGGAGCGAGCTGCTGGCCAACTACACGCCCTACCTGTGCGGCCTCGCGTCGGCCCGCCTGCTCTGGGGAGACATCGACCCCGAAAACCGCGCTCACGCCCCCGGAGACCCGTGGGCAGACAGGGGCTGGTCGCTGCTCTTCATCGAGTACCTGCGTGACAAGTTCGGCGACCAGGGGCTGCGTGACCTCGTCGCGCGCCCCGAGAAGGGACTCGCGGGCATCGGTCGGATGCTCGCCGAGCGAGGCGACAGGCGCACCCCGGCAGACTTGCTCGGCGACTTCGCGATGGCTTGCTGGCTCGACGACCCGGCCCTGGCGGACGGCCGGTTCTCCTTCGCGTCGGTCGTGCCTCCTCGCCCGCCCGCTCCCGTAAGGGCGACGGCGGCCCGTCCGACCTCGGGGGCCATCGAGGTCGGTGTAGGAGGTCTCGCATTCCTGACCGTCGAAGGGAGCGGCGAACGGCCGTTCCCGCTCACCCTTCAAGGCGACCCTTCCGTCCGCTGGGTCGGGCGAGCGGTCAAGCTGCACGTCCAGGGTCCGGACAGGGAGTTGCCGCTCGCCTTCTCGCCGGCGGGAACCGTCAAGCTAGAGCTTCCCGCGCTCACGCCGGCCGAGAGTGTCGTGGTGGCGGTCTCGCCGGTGCCGGCGGAGTCTCCCCTGTTCGACAGCCGCGTCCTCCTGCTTCGTTGGGGCGTCGGCTGGGTGCCTCAGGCTCCGTCGGACCAGAGCAGGGAGACGCTCCGCACGCTCGTAGGGAAAGCCCTGCCCGACGCCGGAGCGGCCGCGCGCTCGCGCTTGATGACGACCGTGGACCGTCTGAGCGGCGCCCCCCGCGAGAGCTCCGAAGGGCCGGTTGTTACCACCCGGTATGCGTGGGCTCCGCAGGCACGAGCGGTGGTCGAGGTGTTGCTGCAGGAAGCGAACCGGCGCGGCCTTCCCGCTCGCTCCTCGCCTTTCATCCAAAGGGTGCCAAACGGCGTGCAGCAGGAATGGAGCAACGTCCTCATCGAGCTTCCGGGCAATGACCCCCGGCGATGGCCGGTCGTGCTCGCGGCGCACTGGGACGGCGCCAGGGGCAACCTTCGCGATTCCTACCTGCGCGCTCTCAACGTCAACGACAACGCGTCAGGTGTTGCCGTTGCGCTCGAGGCCGCGGCTGCGATGAGCCGTTCCCTCCACCGGGCTCCCATCATCGTGGCCTTCCTCGCAGGCGGATACCACGACGCCGCCGGCGCCCATGCACTGCTCGAGGAACTCGGCGGGAAGGTCTCGGCGTGGGTCGAGCTCGACGCCGTCGGGGTGCCGGAGAGCTGGCCCCATACGCTTGACGTTCGCCTCGAGGGCGACAAGGATCTCGGGCGTTCCTCGTGGAGCATCACGCAGGCCTTCCGCCACGCAGGCTTCGTCCCCAAGGTCACGCGGGAGATCCAGGCCCCGCACACCGGGGGCAGTATGGCGCGGGCGCTCGGCCGGCCTGCGCTCGTCGTCCGCGTGGGGCCCGACGGTCAGGACGACAGTCTGGACACGTCACCGGCCATCGAGCGAGACAGCCTTGCGCCCGATTTCATGGTGCTGCTCGTGAAGGCGCTGGCCGGAGTCGGGTTGAGCCTGGCTGGAGTGCCGTGAGGCCGTCGGTGGCCATGGCAGCGGGAAGGAGAGCACGTCAGTGGACCTGAACGTGGTCAAGATCGAGAAGCCCGAGGCTACAAACTTCATCCTCGGACAGGCTCATTTCATCAAGACCGTTGAGGACCTTCACGAGGCGATGGTGTCGGCGAACCCGCAGATCCGGTTCGGCATTGCGTTCTGCGAGTCATCGGGTCCTGCGCTGGTGCGCCGATCGGGCAACGACGAGACGCTGGTGGAGCTCGCCACCCGCAACGCCCTCGCCGTGGGAGCCGGCCATTCCTTCTTCGTTTTTCTCGAGAACGGTTTTCCGGTCAACGTTCTGAACGCGATCAAGGCCGTCCCCGAGGTGTGCCGGATCTACTGCGCCACGGCGAATCCGGCCGAGATCGTCGTCGCGGAAAGCGACACGGGCCGCGCCATCCTCGGTGTCGTGGACGGCTGCCGGCCCAAGGGCGTGGAGGGCGAACAGGACGTCCTTGCACGCCTGCGCTTCTTGCGCCAGATCGGCTACAAGCTCGGGTAGCTTGCCTTGTCCGGGCTCACGGTTCCGCTATCTTTGCCGGCGCTGGTGGCTTCGGGGTTTGTCGTGTCCCTCGCGACGGTCGCGGTGCCGGGCCCGATCACGCTGGTGGCCACCCGCCTCGCCCTCTCACGCCACCTGTCGTCGGCGGTCTGGTTCCTCGTCGGCGTCACGACACTCGACGTGACGCTCTTCACGGCCCTTGCATCGGGCGCCGGTCCCCTGCTCCGGACGATCGGCGCGCTCCCGATAGTCGAGATCACCGGAGGGATCGCGCTCCTCTGGGGGGGAATCAGCTCGCTGCGGGCGGCACCGCCGAAGCGCAAACCGCGTGTGACGGTCAACAATGTGGAGGAACGGAAGGCGTTCGGCAGCTTCGTCTTGGGCCTGCTGGTTGCAGCGGGAAATCCGCACTACTGGATCTGGTGGGTCACGGCCGGCCTCGCATTCGTCGAAGCGGCACGCGCACACGGCGGGTCGGGCCTCCTGTGGATGCTCGGCGCCCTCGTGGGGGGAGTCATGGCGTGGTACGCCCCTCTGCTGTGGGCCTTGAGCCACGGTTCCTCGCTGCTCACGCCGCGAGTGGAGCAGGTGGTTATCAAGGGCATGGGGATCGTGCTTCTCCTGCTGGGCGCCGGGCTCGCCAGCCTGGGGAGCTGGCGATTCTGGGTCGCCCATTTCTGAAAAGCAGGCGTCCGGGGTCCGGGCACGGTGAAACGTGGTCAGTGGTCCGAAGAGACAGGCAGAGGAGCGGAGGGGCTGAGGAGCAGAGGGGCGAAGACACCAGCGAGGTGTCGTTTGCCCCTCCGCTCCCCTGCACCTCTGCCCCCCTGCTATTGCACCCCTGACGGTGCAGGTACGCGACGCGCGTCGCCCCTGAGGCACTCCTACTACACGGAGGCGGAGTGGGGGTGCGCGAACACCCGCGCGTCGATGAACAGCCGCACCAGGTCCGCATCGAGGAAGCCCTCCCGCACCTCGTCCTCGAGGATCGCGAGGGCTCGCTCGGGAGGCACCGACCTCTTGTAGGGCCGGTCCCCGACCGTGAGGGCGTCGAAGATGTCCGACACGGTCATCATCCGAACCTCCGGCGGGATCTGCTCCGCGACGAGACGGTTGGGGTACCCGCGCCCGTTGAGCTTCTCGTGATGGCCGTACGCGATCGCCGGCACCGCCGCCAGCCGCTTTGGCCAGGGGATCGTGAGCAGGAATTGGTAGGAGTGCACCACGTGCGACTCCATCTCCCGCCGCTCGACCTCGTCCAGAGAGCCCTTGGACACCGAGAGCGCCCTCGCCTCCTCCGGAAGGAGAAGTGGCAGCTCGTTCCCGTCGACGGGAAAGGTCGCCCGCTGGAGGCCGGTCACCAGGTGGGCCGTCGCCGATCCGAGGACGGCCGGCTCGTTCGCCTGCATCACGGCGGCGAGGTGTGATTCGAGCTCGCTCCTCAGGCGGTTCACCGAGGCCTCGAGATTGGCGAGGTCGTCCGCAGTGGGCGCCCTGCCCAGGCCCCTGAGCGCAGCCAGAAAGCGCCGAAGCACGGCCACCTCGTGCGCGCGGAAGGCGTGGCGAAAGCGCTCTTCCACCAAGGCGAGGCGATCGGGATAGAGCTTCTTCGCCTTCTTCAGCACGGCTTCACGGACACCGACCTTGCCGAAGTCGTGGAGCAGGGCCGCGTACCGCAGTTGGATCATCTCGTCGCGCGAGAAGCGAACGTCGCGGTACGCCGCCGGCGGGTTCGTCTCGAGCGCCTGTGCAAGCGAGACCGTGTAGTTCGCGACACGGTGCGAGTGGCCCGAGGTCGCCGGGTCGCGCTGCTCGATCGTCAGCACCGCCGCCCGGACGAACCCCTCGAACAGGCTCTCGATCTCGTTCACGAGCCGCGTGTTCTCGATCGCCACGGCGGCCTGCGCGGCGAGGGCTCGGATCAGCCACACCTCGCCCTGCCCGAACGGCCTGACCACGGCATCCGCAGCCTCCGCGGAAAGGACCTTGGCCGCAGCGTCGGTCTTCCGGTTGATCAGCTGGAGCACGCCGATGACCTGCCCGCTCCTCGTGCTGATCGGAGCGGTCAGGGTGGAGCGCGTGTGGTAGCCGATCGCGAGGTCGAAGCTCTCGTTGAAGCGGTAGGGCACGTCGGGCGGCAGATGGCGAACGTCCTCCACCGTCATCGGCTCGCCGGTCGTCGCAACGTATCCTGCGAGCGACCCGGTCGTGATGGGCATGGCGGTGGTGACCATGCTGGGCGGCACGGAGTCGTTCTGGGCAAGCGCGAACCGCAGCATGCGCTCGCCGTCGCGCTCCTCGATGAGATACAGCGATCCCGCATCCGCGCGAACGAGCTCCCGCGCCGTGGACAGGATCAGCTGGAGCAGCTTGTCGAGGTCGCGTTCCGCGGTGAGCGCGACGCCCACGCGGACGAGGTCCAGCTGCTGGTCCTGCGCGAGTGCCGTTGCTCGTCGCTGCTCCTCGAGCCGGCCTCTCAGCCGCAAGACCTCGAGGGCCGCATCGATCGCGCGGTCGAGCTGCGAACCTGAGCACCCCTCCGGCAGCGACAGGAACGGGGGCGACGAGGCCTCCAGCGTCCTGTCCCCCACGACGATCCAGAGGCTGCCCGCCCGATCTGCTTCGACCCATGAGCCGAACGAACCCGGGGTCGTGACCACGACGGCATCCGCAATCGCTTCTCCGGGACGGACGATCCTTGCGCTTCGCGCAGTGCGCTCCGCCGTCTCGGACGTGACGAGAACCTGGTGGGCCACCTTGGCTGAAGTATAGCCCCGCGAGTGGGCGACAAGCCCTTCGCTGCCTCAGTCCGTGCCCCTCAGCGCCAGAAACCGGGTGCCCATCGCCAGCCGCTGGTGTGCCTGTACCACCGCCCCGGGACCCAGACGGCATGAGCGCGCGGCGGGACCACCCACGACCCGGCCATCCACACCCAGCGGGAGTGCCACGCCCAGTAGCCGTCGATCCAGACGAAAGCGGGGCCGGGTGCCACACCGCGGAGCTCGACGATCGGACCCGGCGGCGGCCCGGGCACCGCCAGCCGCACGACGCAGCCTCCGAACACCGCCACCCCTACCGCGGTCGCCATCACCAGCGCCGCCAACCGTCTCATCTCGGCTCCCTCCCTGCCATAAGAGACGGATGGAGCCCTCCCGACGATTACACGACCCGCCTGGACGAACGAGACCCACACCCTCAAACGCTCGCCGGCGCGCTTCCGACCGTCCGGCGCAACCTGGATAGCCACGCCCACGACCGTACCCTGCGAACCCTTCCCAAGCCGCTCGATATCGACGCGAAGCGCCAACGGAGAGGCTGCGATCCCTGCAAAGGCCATCAGGGGTGCGAGCATGTGAGGGCCTCCGCGTAGCCAACGTTACCGTTGTCTTGTGACATGGTCGTGCGGGCAACACTCTGAAAATGTATGAGTCTCTATGACTCATATACTTCACTTCCACAACATCAGGACTTGACAGCATTGGGCTCAGATACCATATTGACCGTCGGGGCCTTTTCAAAAGGCCGGAAACGGAGGATGACCATGAGCACCATCTTCGTTGGGACCCATTCAAGGAGCTGGCGACCGTGCAGGACCGCATGAACCGCATGTTCAACGAGGTCTGGGGCCGCACTCGCCACGCGGACGAGGACTACATCTCCGGCAGCTGGATGCCCTCGGTGGACGTCCGCGAGACCAGGGACGCACTCGAGATCGCGGCCGAGATTCCCGGCCTCGATCCGAAGGACGTCGAGGTCTCCGTCGAGAACGGCGTCCTCACCCTCAAGGGCAGCCGCCGCTTGGAGAAAGCCACCGAAGGCGAGACGTACCACAGGGTGGAGCGCGCGTACGGGTCGTTCGAGCGCTCCTTCAGCCTGCCCACGAACGTCGATCGGGAGAAGATCCACGCGGTGTTCCGGCACGGCGTCCTGCACCTCACGCTGCCGAAACGCGAGGAGGCCAAGCCGAAGTCCATATCAATCAAGGTCGAGGACACGTGAGGCGCGGGCGCGCACCGCGCGTCCTCTCCACGCCTCTCCGGCCGGCCGACACCCAAGGACGGGAAAGTCCGCGACGCGCCGGCTCCCCGACGCGCCGTGCTTTGCGATCCGCGGCGATCACGCCGGGGCGGTCGTCTCGAGGTCGCGAAGCGCCCGGGCGATCACCATCCGCTGCACCTCGCTGGTGCCTTCATAGATGGTGGTGACCCTGGCGTCGCGGTAGAGCCGCTCGACCGCGAACTCCCGCGAGAAGCCGTACCCGCCGTGCACCTGGACCGCGAGGGCTACCACGCGATTGGCCATCTCGCTGGCGACCAGCTTGGCCTGAGCGCTGGTCCTGCTCAGCCTGCCCGGCCTCTCGGAAAGCCACGCCGCCCTGTACGTCAGCCAGCGCGCGGCCTCGAGTTCGGCGTCCATGTCCGCGAGCCGGAAGCCGACCGCCTGGTGCTCGATGATCGGTTTCTCGAACTGCTCCCTCTGTTTGGCGTACGTCATCGCCTCGTCGAACGCGGCCTGAGCGATCCCGAGCGCCTGCGCCGCTATCCCGAGCCGCGAGTGATCGAGCGTCGCGAGGGCGATCTTCATCCCCTCCCCCTCGCTCCCGAGCAGGTTCGCGGCAGGCACTTCCGCGTCCTCGAGGGTCACCGCCGCGGTCACCGAGGACCGCAGACCCATCTTCTTCTCCGGCGGGTGCACGACCACCCCCGGCTGTCTGGCATCCAGCACGAACGCCGAGATGCCGCGCGCGCGCAGCGACGGGTCTTTCGTCGCCAGCACGACGAACGTCGCTCCCACACCGGCGCTCGTGATCCACGCCTTCGACCCGGACAGCAGGAACCGGTCGCCGTCGCGCCGGTACGCCGTTCGCAGAGAGGCGAGATCTGAGCCCGCCGCCGGCTCCGTGAGCATGATGCCGCCGAGCACCTCTCCCCGTGCCAGCGACGGAAGCGCCCGGGCCTTGAGCTCATCGCTCCCGAAGCGCGCGATCGGCCACTGGCAGACGGAGTTGGTCACGGAGACGCCGACGGAGATGCTCGCGTCCACCCGCGCGATCTCCTCGACGGCGAGCAGGTACGAGAGCGCGTCCATGCCCGCGCCCCCGTAGGCCTCCGGCGTCAGCATCCCAAGCAGTCCAAGCGCGCCGAGCTCCTTGAAGATGTCGGCTGGGAACTCCCCTCTCTCGTCTCTCGCGGCCGCACCCGGCTTCAACCGTTCGGTGGCGAACGCCCGCACCGTGTCGCGCACCATCCGCTGCTGCTCCGAGAACTCGAAGTCCATGCCGCCATTCTACGCATCACCGGCGCCGGCCTTCCAACCCGGCCGCCTCTCGTGTACCTTCGAGCCGTGGGTCGAATCCACCTCCTTCCGGACACCCTCATCAATCAGATCGCCGCGGGCGAGGTCGTCGAGCGGCCGGCTTCGGTCGTGAAGGAGTTGGTGGAGAACGCGATCGATGCCGGCGCCGGGAGCGTGAAGATCCGCCTGGTCGCCGGCGGCCGCGAGCTCATCGAGGTCGAGGACGACGGCAGCGGAATGGACTCCGACGACGCGCTCCTCGCCCTTGAGCGCCACGCCACGTCCAAGATCGCAGACGCCGCGGATCTCGACCGGATCGCCACCCTCGGCTTCCGCGGCGAGGCCCTCCCATCGATCGCCGCGGCGTCCCGCCTCACGCTCGAGACCGCTTCCGGGGACGGCGAGGGCACCCGTGTCGAGGTCGAGTTCGGGCGGGTCGTGCGCGTCGCGCCGTGCGCCCGCCCGCGCGGAACCAAGGTCACGGTGTGCGACCTCTTTCTCCGTCTCCCTGCGCGCCTGAAGTTCTTGCGCTCCGAGGCGACCGAGCTCCGCCATGCCGTGGGCGCCTTGACCGCGCTGGCCTTCGTCAGGCCCGAAGTCGGCTTCGCCGTCGAGCATGGGCGCCGCGCGATCCTCCACCTGCCGGCGGCGCGCGATCTCGGCCAGCGCCTGCCCGACCTCGTTGGCGCCTCCCGCGCCCGCCAGGCCCGGCCGGTGCGGCACGCCGCCGGCTCCGTGATGGTCACCGGCTTCCTCCTCCCGCCCAGCGGCTCGCGGGAGATGGTCCTTGCGGTCAACGGGCGGGCCGTCCGTGACCGCCTCCTCTCCGGCGCCGTCAACCGCGCGCTCAGGGGCCCGTCGGGCGCCCTCGAGGCGGATGCCTACCTGCAGGTCCAGGTTCCGTTGGGCGAGGTGGATGTCAACGTGCACCCCGCGAAGGCCGAGGTGCGCTTCGCGGACCCGGGCCGTGTTCAAAGCGCGCTCACCCAGGCGCTCGCGGCCGCCCGGCTCTCGCTTCACGGCGCCGTCGAGGTGCGGAGGGTCGTCTCGGTGCCTGCCTCCTCATCCCACTCGACGCCGCTGCCGCTCGATTACCTTGCGCCACCCCCCGGAGGGAGGTTCGAGCCGCCGCGCGTCCACGAGGGGCCGCCGCCGGCGCCCGCCGAGACTCTGCTTTCCGCCAAGGCAACGCGCTGGGGCCGCTACATCGGGCAGTACCGCGGAACCTACCTCGTCCTCGAGGACGACGCCGGCCTGGTGCTCATCGACCAGCACGTGGCGCACGAGCGAGTGCTCTTCGAGGGTTTGCTCGACGACCAGACCGGGCCGACGGTCCAGCGCCTTCTCCTGCCGGAGATCGTGGAGCTCCCGCCTGCGATGGCGGCGCTCGCTGCCGAGGCTGCACCGGAGCTCGAGGCCCTCGGGCTCGAGCTCGAGGCGGCCTCGGGCGCGACCGTCCGTGTGCTGGCCGTCCCCGCCCCGCTCCCGGCTGCGCGCGCGGCCGCCATGCTCCGCCAGCTCCTCACCGACCTCGGCGAGGCCGCCGCTCCCGGCGGCAGCCTACGCGAGCGCGCGGCGGCCTCGCTCGCGTGCCAGGCCGCGATCAAGAAAAACTGGACCCTATCGCCCGCCGAGGCCCAGGCACTGCTCGCCGACCTCGCCCGCGTCCGCGACCCGCACCGCTGCCCCCACGGCAGGCCGATCGTCCTCCGCCTGCCCCACGACGAGATCGAGCGCCACATCGGCCGGCGCTGACGAGCCCGATCCGCCGTACTCATACCAGTTTGCCATCGAACATGTCATTCCGAGGAGCGGAGCGACGAGGAATCTAGGTGGGGGAAAGCCTGGATCTACCAGCGCCCTCCCAGATCCCTCGCTGCGCTCGGGATGACACCTTTGCTCTACGACTGTTGGCAAATTGGTATCAAAGGTCCGCGTAGGTTGATGGGTCGGGTACGCCCGCCTCGATAAAGCCCGCACGACGAAGCCGGCAGGCGTCGCAGCGCCCGCAGTGGATGAACGCTGCGGGCGGGTCGTAGCACGAGAGCGTGAGCGCGTGGTCGACTCCGAGACCCGCACCTAGCCGGATGATGCCGGCCTTGGAAAGGTGCAGGAGCGGCGCGTGCACCGCGAATCGGGTCCCTTCGATGCCGGCGCGTGTGCCCAGGCGCGCCACCTCGGCAAATGCACGCAGGAACTCGGGCCGGCAGTCCGGGTAGCCGGAGTAGTCCTGCACGTTCGCGCCGATCACCAGATCGGAGGCGCCGACCACCTCGGCCAGACCGGTCAGGAGCGCCAGGAAGACGGTGTTCCGCGCCGGCACGTAGGTGATCGGGACATCCCTGCCCATCTCCTCGCGGTCCTTCGGCACGGCTATGTCGGCCGTCAGCGCCGAGCCGCCGATCGCCCGCAGATCCACCGTCACTATGCGATGGTCGGCGATCCCCAGGTGGGCGGCGACGCGGCGCGCGGCTTCCAGCTCGGCGAGGTGGCGTTGGCCATAGTCCACCGACAAGGCGACTACCTCGAACCCGGCGCCTCGAGCCCACGCCGCGGCAGTTGCGGAGTCGAGCCCCCCTGAGAGCAGCACGGCCGCCTTGCTCACGCCGCGCCTCCGGCCAGCGCTCGCGCCCGGTCCGCTAGCTCGCGCACGCGATCCCAGCTCACATCGGCCAGCTCGCTGCGACCGAACACCCTCACGCGGGCTTCGCTCCGGCGAAGAGTCGCCGCGAGGACCGGATCCCGGCGCTCCGCCGACGCGATGTGGGCCGCCACCTCCTCGCGAGCAGCCATTGCGTTGCACACCAGGACCTGGTCGCACCCCGCGCCGAGCGCGGCCGCGGCCCGCTCGGGGATGCTGCCGAACTCCGAAAGCGCCCCCATCTCAAGATCGTCGGCGATGACGGGGCCGGGATCCAGCCGCCGCAGCCGGCCGACGACGGTCCGCGAGAGCGAAGCTGGGCACGCGGCCTCCCCGAGAGCCGGGGCCAGGGCGTGCGCGACCATCACCGCTCTGCCCGGCGCCAGCAGCGCGTGGAACAGATCCGACTCCGCGACGGCGGAGTCGTCGAGCAGCGGCAGCTCACGGTGCGAATCGACGCGGCCGCTGCCGAGTCCGGGGTAGTGCTTGAGACAGCCGCGGACGCCGAACCCCTCGAGGCCCTCGAGGTACGCGGCGGCGCCGCTCCGCACCTCCCGCTCGGTTGCGCCGAGGCAACGCGCCTCGGCACGGAGCCAGCCGTCCGGCCTGCCCACGTCCACGACGGGCGCGAAATCCACCCCGATCCCGAAGTGCGCGCACGCGCCGCCCGCGGCCTCCGCGAGCGCCCGTACCGCGGCGACGCCGGCTCCCGCCGCCCCGGCGGCGCACGGCAGCGGGCCGATCAGCGCCTCGAGCCGGTTCACCCGGCCGCCCTCGAGGTCGATCGCCAGGTACGGATGGGACGGCAGCGCGGCGAGCTCTGCCGTCAGACCCGCCAGCTGGCGGCCGTCCACGACGTTGCGGGCGAACAGGACGATCCCGCCGGGGCGCAGCCCCTCGAGCAGGGCCCGCTCGCCGGCGTCGAGTTCCGGACCCGAGACGCCGCAGACCAGGAACGCGCTCACCGATCGACCTCGCGCTTGAGCTCCGCCAACAGGTTGAGCGCCTCGATCGGGGTCAGCCGGTTCGCGTCCAGCCTGCGCAGCCGTTCGAGGACGGCGTCCTCCGCCGGCGGGAAGAGTGCGAGTTGCACCGGCTGCGATCCCGGCGCGGCGGCTTCCAGCACCTTGAGCTCCTGCCGCTCGAGCTGCCTGAGCACCTCGGTGGCCCGCCGGCAGACCGGCTCGGGGACGCCCGCCAGCTTCGCGACGTGGATACCGTACGAGCGGTCCGAAGGGCCGGGCACGACCCGGTGGAGGAACAAGACGTTCCCCTGCCACTCCTTGACGGCCACTGAAGCGTTCACGACGCGCCCGAGGCGGTCGGCCAGGTCGGTGAGCTCGTGGTAGTGGGTCGCGAAGAGGACGAGCGGCCCCGGACCCCCCTCCGGCAAGTCGTGCAGCGCCTCGACGACCGCCCAGGCCAGCGACAGCCCGTCGAACGTCGCTGTCCCGCGTCCGACCTCGTCCAGCATCACCAGGGAGTTGCACGTGGCATTGCGAAGGATGCTCGCGACCTCGGTCATCTCAACCATGAACGTGGACTCGCCGCGGGCGAGGTCGTCCGAGGCGCCGACCCGGGTGAACACGCGGTCGATCTCGCCGATCTCCGCCTCCTCCGCCGCCACGAAAGACCCGGCCCGCGCCATGATCACCGCGAGCGCCACCTGGCGGAGGTACGTGGACTTGCCGCCCATGTTGGGGCCGGTGAGGAGGATGATCTGCGCCCGCTCGGAGTCGAGGTCCGCGTCGTTCGGCACGAACGCCGCACGCGAGAGCTCCTCGACGACGGGGTGCCGCGAGCCCACGAGGCGGATGCGCGGGCCCGAAACGAGGCGCGGCCTGCGGTAGTCGCAGCGCCGCGCGCGCTCCGCGAACGCCGTCAGAACGTCGACGGCTCCGAGCGCCCGCCCTGTCGCGGCAAGACGGCCGGCCTTCTCGGCGCAGCGGTCAAGGAGCGCGCCGTACAGCTCGCGCTCGCGCTCGCCGGCGCGCGTTTCGGCAGTGGTGATCCGCCGCTCGAGGTCCTCGAGCTCGGGGGTCACGAAGCGCTCCGCGCCGGTGAGCGTCTGCCTTCGCACCCAGCCCTCGGGCACGCGGTCCAGGTTCACGCGCGACACCTCGAACGCGTAGCCGAACACACGGTTGTAGCGGACGCGCAGGTTGGAGATCCCGGTCCGCGCACGCTCGCGGGCCTCGATCTCGCCGAGGATCTCCTTGGCCCCATGAGCGAGGCTCCGCGCCTCGTCAAGCTCGGCGTCGCACCCCCGCCGGATCGTGCCCGGCCCGAGCAGCGCCGGCGGCTCTTCGGCGAGGGTGGTCGCGACGTCTCGGCGCATGTCCTCCATCGGGTCGGCCTGCGCGCCGAGCGACGCAAGCAGCTGGCTCGACGAAGCGGCGAGCTCCGCAGCGACCTCGGGAACAACCGCGAGCGCGGACCGCAGGCCCGCCAGCTCGCCCGGCCGGGCCTGCACGAGGCCCACCCGCGCCGCGGCCCGCTCGAGGTCTCCGACCCGCTTCACCAGGTCCCTCAGTGTTGCGAGGCGTCCGGGATCGTCCACCAGCGCCGCCACCGCATCGTGGCGCGCCGCGGCGGCCACGGCGTCTCCGAGCGGCCGAACGAGCCAGTCTCGAAGGAGGCGCGAGCCCATCGGCGTGACGCTCTGGTCGAGCACGCGGGCGAGCGAGCCCCTGCGCTCCCCTGACGAGTCGCGGAGGATCTCGAGGTTTCGTACCGCCGCCCCGTCCAGCACGAGCTCGCCGCCGCGCCTGCGCCGCTCGAACGTACGCACGTGGCGCGGCAGCTCGCCCTGGGTCGTCCGCACGTACTCGACGAGCGCGCCCGCGGCGCCGACCAGGTGCTCCGTCGGCTCCAGGTCGAACGCGCGCAGCGAGCCGACACCCAGCACCTGCCTCAGCAGCCCCTCGCCGCGGCCCGCCTCGAACCACGGCGCCGGCCTGATCGTCACCACCGGACTCCCGACATCGGCGCCGGCGAACCCGTCGGCCGGCACACCCTGGGGAAGAAGGATCTCGCGTGGCCTGAGCTGCGCCAGCAGATCGCGGGCCTCGCGCCGGGACGCGCAACTCGATCCGCCGAAGTCGCCCGACGCGGCCTCGAGGAACGCGACCGCCACTTCGCTGCCGACGTCGCACAGAGCCGCGATCCAGCGCCGCTCGCCGTCCCCCAGAAGTTCCGGCTCGGTCACGGTGCCCGGCGTCAGCACGCGAATCACGGCGCGGCGCACGAGCCCCCCCGCCTTGGCCGGGTCCTCCACCTGCTCGGCGATCGCCACCTTGAGACCGGCGTCCAGCAGCTTGCCGACGTAGCTCGCCACTGCATGGTGTGGGATGCCGCACATCGGGGAGCTGACCTCTTCGTTGTGGCGCCGCTTCGTCAACACGATGCCGAGGATCGGCGCGGCCAGCTCGGCGTCCTCGAAGAAGAGCTCATAGAAGTCGCCGAGCCTGTAGAGGAGCAGCGCGTCCTCGACCTGGCGCTTGAGCTCAAGGTACTGCTGCAGCATCGGCGTCTGCTTCATGCCTCCGCGATTGTAGCGTGGCGCTTGACGTCCCGCCCGCGGCGGGCAAGACTGGCGCCATGAAGACCGCCCTGGCGGTCGCGGCCTGCGGTCCCCGGCTCGAGCTCGCTCTGACAACCGGCCAGGGCGCCGTCGGCATCGTCGCGCTCGCCGGTCCGACGCCGCGCTCCGACCTGGTGATGGCCGCCGTCGACCTCCTGCTCCGCGCGGCCGGACTCGAGCGCGGCGGGATCGAGGGCGTCGCGGCGTCACGCGGCCCGGGATCGTTCACCGGCGTCCGGGTCGCGCTCGCCACCGCTCAGGGGCTCGCGATGGCGCTGGGAGTGGGCGCGCACGGTTTCCCCTCCCTCCTCGCCCAGGCGGCCCGCACCGAGGTGCCGGAGTGCCTGGCGGTCCAACCGGCCAGGCGCGGCTTCGCATACGCCCAGAAGTTCTCCCGCCGCGGAGGCCGCCTGGAGGCCACCGAGGAACCGCGGATCGTGGCGCTCGCCACCCTTGCCGACGCGGGCCTGCCCGTGATCGCGCCCGCCGGCTTCGAGCTCCCTGCCGGAGCGCCGCTCGCGCCCGCGCTGATGACGACCGCGGAGGCGCTCCTCGCCCTGCTCGCGGCCGAGGAGAACGCCGACCCGTCGACCCTCACCCCTCTGTACCTCGAGCCTGCGCCGGCCACGCCGCCTGCCGGGAGACGGCCGTAATGTCGGCCCTCCCGCAAGGGTTCCTGACCCGCTCTGCGCGCACCGAGGACATCCCAGCGGTCGCCGCCCTCGAGGCACAGGTCTTTCCCGACCCCTGGCCGCAGCACCTCTACCTCCAGGAGGTCGGGCAGCCGCTGCGCTTCCAGCGCGTCGCGTACACGGAGAACGGCTACCTTGCCGCCTACCTGTTCGCCTGCTGGCAGCTGGACGAGCTGCACGTCCTGAAGGTGGCGACCCACCCGCTGTACGAGGGACGGGGCCTGGCGAGGACCCTGTTGGACGAGGCGAAGTGCGAGGGTCAGCGCTCGGAAGCCCGCGGGCTGATCCTCGAGGTCCGCCCATCCAACCGGCGGGCCATACGCCTCTACCGCCACCTCGGGTACGACGTGCTCGGCCGTCGCCCGCGCTACTACGCGGACGGCGAGGATGCCCTGGTCATGTCCCTGGCGCTGACGGCGCCGCCTGGCGCCTGAGTATCCGCGCGGCCCGATTTTCAGCTCGGACACGGCTATACTGACGCCCGGAGCGGTGGGGTGGCGAAACGGCTCGGCGAAATTCTCATGGAGATGGGCGTTCTGTCGCCCGACGGCCTGCGCAGCGGCCTGGAGGCGTGCAAACGCCACGGCGGGCGACTGGGAACCTGGCTCGTGAGGCTTGGCCTGATCAACGAGGCGCGGCTTCTCGAGGCCCTCTCGCGACAGAGCGGGGGGCCGTCCGCTGGGACGTTCCAGCTCGCTACCGTCCCGTCAGAGGTTCGCGCTCTCATCCCGTCGGCCTTCGCCAAGCGTAACCTCGTCGTCGCGTTCGGGCGCCAGGGCCGCAACATCGACGTGGCGATGGCCACGCCCAACGACCTCGTGCTCCTGGACGAGATTTCCAGGGTGACGGGCCTGGTTCCCCGCCCTCACGTGGCCACCGAGGCTGCACTCACCGCGGCGCTCGCGATCCCGAGCGCCGCGACCGATGCTGTCGTGAGCGCTCCGCCGCCGGGACCTCCGAAGGCGGCGGCCCGCGAGTGGCGACAGTTCTGGAAGCTGGAATCGGCGCCGACGGAGCTCATGCCGGGGTTCGAGGCACGGTCACCGAAGCCGCCCTCCGCCATCGCCGCGTCGTTCCCACAGCTCGTTCCGCTCGGCTCGGCCTCGACCTCCGCCTCGCTCGAAAAGGTGGCCGGCCTCGCCGATGCGCTCTCCGGCGCTACCCATCGCGACCAGGTCGCGGCGCTTGTTCTCGACTACCTCGCCGGGAGCGGGGCGAGGGTCGCCCTGTTCTCGCTCCAGCATGGAAGAGTCATGGGTTGGGAGGCGCGGGGCCCGGCAGTAGTGCCCGAAGTCTTCCACACCCTCATCCTGCCCCTCGATCGTCCGTCGCTCTTCCTGAACCTGACGAAGGGGGTCGACCTTCACGCGGGAGCGCTCGGCGGAGGGGAAGGCAACGATCTCCTGCTCGGGGCGCTCGGCCCGCCCGAGCCCCGTGAGACGGTCGTGGTCCCGATCAAGGTCCGCGGCAAGGCGGCCGGGTTCCTGTGGCTCGACAAAGGGGACGAGTCCGTCTCGGATGTCTCGATTCCGCTCGTCCAGGAGGTCGCGCGCCTCACGGGACTCGCCCTCGAGATCCTGGTCCTGCGCCAGAAGGTGCGGGCAGGCGCCCGCTTGACAGAGGCCCCGTCGCCGGACTAGCTTGGCTCGGTTGAAGGTGGAGGGTTGCATGATCAAGGCTGATCTTGTCCGGAAGGTGATGGCGTCGGTGGATCTCCCGCAGTCGAAGGCGAACGATGCCGTCAACGCGGTCTTCGACGCCATGCGTGACGCACTCACAGAGGGCGAGCGCATCGAGTTGCGCGGGTTCGGCGTCTTCCTGGTCAAGAACCGCAAGCGTGGGATCGGCCGCAACCCCAAGACCGGCGTCGAGGTCGCCATCCCTCCCGGAAAGACCATCCGCTTCAAACCAGGCAAGGCCCTCCGGGTGATCGGCTAGGTGCCGGGCTCCGATCTGGAGCTGGAGATAATCGGCCCCGACGGCGTTCCCGTCGGGGTCGTTCGCCGTCCACCCCCGCCGCTTCAGCGCGTCTGGCTCCACGTCCTCCTGTTTGTCGTCACCGTTGCATCGACCACGCTCGTCGGCGGAATTGCGTTCGGTGACGTACCGCAGGGTTTCAAGGCGCACTCCATCTGGGACCTGCTCTTGCATCCCGCCGTCGTGAGGGCGGGTTTCGAGTTCTCGCTGCCCCTCATTGTGATCCTGCTCGCACACGAGATGGGGCACTACGTCGCCTGCAGGTACCACCGGCTGGACGCAACCCTGCCCTTCTTCCTGCCGGTTCCTTTCGGAATAGGGACCCTTGGGGCGTTCATCCGAATCCGGTCGCCGCTCCTGACCAAGCGGGAATTGTTCGACGTCGGCGCGGCGGGGCCGCTCGCCGGGTTTGTCATCGCACTCCCCGTGCTGTTCGCCGGGATCGGTCTGTCGACGCCCGTCGCGGAGCTCCCCAAGGGCGGGGTGATGATCTTCGGAGAGCCTCTCGCCTTCAAGGCACTCGCCTGGCTCGTCCATCCCGACGTGCCCCCGGGTGGCGACCTCATGCTTCACCCCACCGGCTTCGCGGCCTGGTTCGGGCTGCTGGTCACGGCGCTCAACCTGTTGCCGTTCGGGCAGCTCGACGGCGGGCACATCACCTACGCGTTGTTCGGGCGCTGGCAGCGGCGGGTCGCCTGGCCTCTGCTGGCCGTACTGGTCGTGCTCGGCTTCTGGTGGACGGGATGGTGGATCTGGGCCGTGATCGCGCTCGTCATGCGGGTACGCCATCCGTGGATCCCGGACGAGGCCGGCGAGCTCGACCCGAGACGACGCATCCTCGGCTGGATCTGCGTCATCGTCTTCATCCTCTGTTTCACGCCGGAGCCTATCAAGATCCTCCCCTGAGAGACAGTCGACAGCTTCCGCCCACCCTCCCACCCAGTTGACAGTTGACAGTCCCCCACCCACCCAAGAAACCCAGGAGGAGATGTAGCCGTTGGCTGTTCGCTTCTGACTGTCGACTGTCAACTGTCAATTGTCGACTTGCTTCTCAGGGGGATCCTCCCACACGAACGTCACGGGGCCGTCGTTGACCAGCTCAACCTGCATCTCGGCCCGGAACACGCCCGTCGCGACTGCCGTGCCGCGGGCGCGCAGCGCCGCTACCAGGGCGGACACTAGAGGCTCCGCCACCTCGGGGCGAGCCGCCCCGACGAAGTCCGGCCGGCGGCCACGGCGGATCGAACCTGCGAGGGTGACCTGAGAGACGACCAAAATTTCGCCGCCGATCTCGTCGAGCCCGCGGTTCATCGCGCCGCGGTCGTCCGAGAACACCCGCAGCGTCGAGAAGCGATGGGCCGCCCGCTCCACCTGCTCCGCCCCGTCGCCGGTCTCGACGCCGACGAGCAACGCGAGGCCGCGCCCGATTGCCCCGACGACCTTGCCATCGACCGTCACCGAGGCGCGGAGGACGCGCTGCACGACAATCCTCATGCCGCCCGCCTCCGCCGCAGGAACTCGCGCGCCTCCCGCCACTCCTCGGAACCCAGCGCCACAAGAAGGCCCAGGTAGACCGAGCCGCAGAGCAGCGCATAGCAGGAGAGCTGCGCGAGCGAGCGCACGCTGGTCCGGAGCGGCACCGGGGCGATTCGGTTCAGGTAGAACCCGACCGCCGCGAGGCCGATGGCGGCGATGACGTGGCGTGCCACGGCCGGCAGGACGTCCAGGAACCGCGGCAGCCGTCTGTGGCGGCCGTCGAGCCACAGAAGCGTCGCGGCGTTGGCGAGCTGTCCCCCGGAGGTCGCCGCCGCCACTCCCTGCACGCCGAACGGCCTGGTCAGCGTCACGCCGAGAGCGAAGAACACCACGAGGTTGACGATCGACGCGATCACGGGGGAACGCGTGTCGTTCCACGCGAACGAGGCGCTCGCGAGCAGCTTCGTCAGACCGAGGAACGGCATCCCGAGTGAGTACATCACGAGGGCTGCGGCCGTCGTGTGGACCGCCGACACACTGTACTTGCCGCCGCCGAAGAACGCTCCTGCCGTGGCCGTCGCGAGCACGACGCTGAACGCGGTGCTGGGCAGCGCGACCGCGGAGAGCAGGCGCATTGCGAACCCCAGCGTGCCGCGGGCGGCAGCCTCGCTCGCGAGCTTCTCGGCCGCGAGCATCGGCAGCACCGCCGTCGTGAGCTGGACGATCACGACGCCGTAGACCAGCTCGTTGAGCCGCGAGGCGTTGTAGATGCAGGTCACCGCCCCCTCCCCGACCTCGGATGCGAAGCGGGTCGAGAGCAGGACCGTGAGCGGGTAGATGCCGAGGGTGGTGACGGTCGGCACCATCTTGGCGAGGACCTGGCGGATCTCCGGGATCGTGAGAACGCCCGGCCCCGGCAGGAGCGGCAGGCCGACGCGGCCGCACGCCATCCACTGGACCGCGAACTGGGAGAAGCCGCCGGCCAGCACGCCGACCGCCATCCACTCCGGGCGACCGCCGAGCACGACCACGGCGGTGACCGTCCCGGCCACGATGCAGAGGTTCAGGCCTATCGGCGTCGACGCCGGCAGCAGGAAGCGGTCCGACGCGTTGAGCACGCCCTGGGCGAGCGCCGCCAGCGAGATCAGGCCGAGGTACGGGAACATCAGTCGGGTCAGACGCACGGTGAGCGCGAATTTCTCCGGGTTCGCCGCGAACTTCGCCGCGAACAGGTGCACAAGCCACGGCGCCGCGAGGACCCCGAAGGCGACCACGACGGGGAGCGCCAGCAGCAGGAGCGAGGTCATCGCCCGCACGAACGCCCGCGACCTGGCCTCGTCGCCGTGCGACTTGAGCTCCGCGAGCGTCGGGATGAACGCGGCGTGGAGAGCACCCTCGGCCAGCAACTGCCTGAACATGTTGGGGATGCGGAAGGCCGTGTAGAACGCGTCGGCGACCAGCCCCGCCCCGAGCAGGTAGGCCACCACCTTGTCGCGGATCAGACCGGAGATCCGGCTCGCGAGCGTTACCGCCGCCATACCGCCGGTGGCCGTCAGGAGTCGCTTCTTGGTCGACACCTCCGGCACTGTAGCAAACAACGTTCAGCGAGGCCTATCTCCCGCCGGCGGACACTGGCCTCTCGTTTTTGCGCCGGCGCTCTGGTACGCTAGGTCACCGTCCACGCCGGGAGGCGAGCAATGAGCGTCAACAAGGCGATCCTGATTGGCAACATAGGCCGCGATGTGGAGCTGCGGCACAGCACCAGTGGCATGGCCGTGGCCAAGTTCGCGCTGGCGACCAACGAACGGCGAAAGGATAAGGAAGGTAAGTGGCAGGACCAGACGGAGTGGCACAACATCGTGGCGTTCGGAAAGCTCGCCGAGTTCTGCGGCCAGTACCTCGGCAAGGGCCGAGCCGTCTACGTTGAGGGTTCGATCCGCACCCGCACATACGACGACGACAAGGGGAACCGGCGCTACTTCACAGAGATCATCGCGCAAACGATCCGCTTCGTGGGACCCAAGCCGCAAGGCGTCGAAGCCGGTGGTGGTGGAAGCGGCGCGGGCGGCGGCGGCGAGTCGCCTGAGTTCCCGCCCGAGAGCGAGGACGACATCCCGTTCTGAGCCGAGGCGAGACCGCACGCAGATGGACCGCGGGGGTACGAGCCCCGCTCGGCATGACAACCCTGGGGACCCGCAACGTTCGGGGTCCCCAGGGCCGAGTCGGTGACGGCGGACCCGGGCTTCGAGCCGACGACACCTGGCGCGGGCGAGCGGGCATCCCGCAGGAGGAACGATGGCAGGACCGGTCTGGAGATTCATCGACGGCCTGGAGGGCACCTGCGACGCCTGCCTCCGAAAGTGCAAGGGCATGTACGTCGAGGGTGAAGTCGCGGACAACAAACTGGGAGCGGTGCGCTCCGTTTGCCCCACCTGCGCGGAGAACGTAAGAGGCCTGGTGGTCTCGGGCGAAGCCGGAGGCCGAGTCGTGGCGCCGGCCTACGCGCACAACGCCCTAGAGTAGCGGGGAGCGTTCGTCATGTGCGGGATTGCGGGGATCTTCGCATTCGACCCGCGGGCCGGCCAGGTCGACCGCGAAGAGCTGCGGACGATCCGCGACGCGATGAGCCCGCGTGGCCCGGACGGATTCGGCGAGTGGCTCTCCGCCGACGGCCGAGTGGGGCTCGCGCATCGCCGTCTCTCCATCATCGACCTCTCGGACGCAGCCGCCCAGCCGATGGTGGCGAGCGACGGCGAACTCGTCATTACCTTCAACGGCGAGATATACAACTTCCGCGACTTGCGACGCGAACTCGAAGCCGAAGGCCACCGCTTCCGCACCACGTCCGACACCGAGGTGCTGCTCGAGCTCTACAAGGCCCGCGGCGCCGGGATGCTGGCCCGGCTGCGGGGGATGTTCGCGTTCGCGCTCTGGGACGGCACGAACCGCAGGATGCTGCTCGCCCGCGACATCTACGGGATCAAGCCGCTCTACATCGCCGAGGACGGCGGCACCGTGCGCGTGGCTTCGCAAGTCAAGGCCCTGCTCGCGGGAGGGAGGGTGCCCAGGCGACAGGACACGGCCGGCGTCGCGGGGTTCTTCCTGCGCGGTTACGTTCCCGAGCCGTTCACCCTCTACCGGGCCGTCCGCTCCCTGCCCGCGGGCTCCTTCGCATGGGTGGGCGAGCGCGGCGTCAGCGACCCGCAGCAGTTCGCCTCGGTCCCCGCGATCCTGGCCGACGCGGCCGACCGCGCCGTGCCGATGTCGGACGAGGAGCTGCAGGCAGGGTTCCGGCACGCCTTCCTGGAGTCGGTCCGCTATCACCTCGTCGCCGACGTGCGCGTCGGGGTGTTCCTCTCGTCCGGGCGCGACTCGACATCCACGCTGGCTCTCGCGCGCGAGGCGGGCGCGACCGACCTCAAGACGGTCACCCTGTCGTTCGCGAACTACCAGGGGACCCATCGGGACGAGGCGCCGCTCGCGGAGGAGGTGGCAAGGCACTACCACACGGACCATTCGACCGTGACCATCTCGAAGGCGCAGTTCCTGGCCGAGTTCGACCGCATCATTCTGTCAATGGACCAACCGACCACGGACGCGATCAACTCGTACCTCGTCAGCTGGGCGGCGGCGCAGTGCGGACTCAAGGTCGCGTTGTCCGGCACCGGCGGTGACGAGCTGCTCGGCGGCTACGGGACGTATCGCAAGGTTCCCCTCATGGTGAAATACTCGCGCCTCCCATCGAAGGTACCTCTGCTCCCCGAGGCGCTCCATCGCACCTACATGGCCCTGACGCCGAAGCGAAGCACGCACATCAGCCAGAAGCACGGCTCTGTCCTCATCTACGGTCCGACCTATGCCGGCGCCTACTTGCTCAAGCGCGCGGTGTTCATGCCGTGGGACCTGCCCGAGCTCATGGGCCCCGACGCGGCGCGGGACGGCCTCGAGCGTCTCGGCATGGTCGGCCTCATCGAGCAGGCCCTGTCGCCCGACCCGCGGCAGCCGTTCCTGCGGATGGTCGCGCTCGAGTCGTGCCTGTACATGCGCGACCAGTTGCTGCGTGACATCGATTGGGCGAGCATGGCCCATTCGCTCGAGGTCCGAGTGCCGCTCGTCGAGCATCACTTGTTGCGCGAGGTCGCCCCGCTGCTCGTCACCTCCCGAGGCAACCGCAAGCTCTACCTCGCCAGGAGCCCGGCAGCCGGGCTACCTCCGGCGGTGTACACCCGGGGCAAGACCGGGTTCTCGGTGCCGGTGCGGGAGTGGATGCTGGGCGGAGAGCGGGGCGGAAAGGGCAAGGAGTTCGGCCGGCGAGGGTGGGCGCGCCACCTCTACAACACGGCTTTCCGCCCCGACGACGGACTCTGAACCCCGGGCGCCGCGGCACGGGAGGTTGTGGATCTTCGGCCGGCGATAGCAGCAAAAGAGCGCGCAGCGCTGGAGGCGCCGCCACCGGGTGCTTCCGCGTCACCGCGCCTGTCGGCCGCGCGGACCGATCACCGAGCCGATCAGCCCGATGTACCGCCGGGCGTATCCGGCGAGCTCGAACCGATCGGCCCTGAGACGAGCGGCCTTTCCCAGACGTTGGCGGAGACCGGCGTCACAACAAACCTGCAAGAGCGCGGTGTGCCATTCGTCGTGTGAGCCGGCCAAGATCCCGGTCTCGCCGTCGATGACAACTTCGCGGTTTGCCCCGGCCGGGGACGCCACCGTCGGCAGACCTGCGGCCGCGTACTGAATGCACCTAAAGCCGGCCTTCCCCCGAGTCCAGGGATCGTCCGCGAGCGGCGCCAACCCCACGTCGCAGGAGGCAAGGGCGGTGCCCTCCCCCGACGCCGACCACGGCACGTGTACGCACGGTATTCCCGCCATCTGCGGCAGGCGGTCGGAGATCACCCGCAGCTCGAAGTCGACCCCGTCGGTCCGGAGACGGTGCAGAACCGGCTCGAGGCCCTCCAGGTAACACAGGTTGCTCCCCAACCCGATCCACGCGAGCCTGACGCGCTCTCTCGGTGGAAGGGAAGCCTGCGGTTGTGCGGCCAGGTCGACCGGCGTATGGAGCACCTCGATGCACCTGGCCGCCGGCCCGATCATGTCGGCAAGCGACCTGGATCCCGCGACAACGAGTTGACACCGCTCGGCCATCCTCCGAAAGCGACGCCGGCGCCACCCTGCCTGCGAGGGCGCCTCCCCGGTCCGCCGCGGGCGCCGGAACATGATCGCGTCGTCCACGTCCAGGATCCACGACCTGCAGAGCCGGTTGACGTACGCGCGCTCGCCGGCCAGCAGCTTGACCTGCTGGAAGATCAGCAGGTCGCACGAGCGCAGCTCGCCCGCGAGCCGGACGACCCGGAGCCACTCGCGTCCGCGGCCGAGGGCGATGGTGCGCACCTCGATCCCCCGGCCTTCCATCAGCGGCCGCATGGCTGCCATGCGCAGGCGGAACGAAGGCATCGCGGGGTCGTACGTCACCAGCCCGACGGCCGGACTCCGTCCGCACACGAGCGCCAGCGGTCGGTCGGCGGTAGCTGACCCCGCCGCCACCCCGGGGGAACCGCCCATGATTGTCATCGGCCTATCAAGTTGCACCATACCATACCCATGCACCAAGACCGCGGAATCTTGCATACGGTTACGTCTGC
This sequence comes from Thermoanaerobaculaceae bacterium, assembly GCA_050018455.1. Lineage (GTDB taxonomy): Bacteria > Acidobacteriota > Thermoanaerobaculia > Thermoanaerobaculales > Thermoanaerobaculaceae > RBG-13-68-16. Next base: position 39,795 of record JBEKAA010000012.1, read on the forward strand.
GCCTCACCGCGAGCCGCGAGCCGCGAGGAGCGCCGGCATGATAGTCGTCGGAGGGCCCATCACTGCCTATGTTGCCCTACGTTTGAACGCTCCGGCTCTACGGCTTTCCGGTAGTCGACACCGCTGCACGGCCTTTGGCGACGAAGACCCACGCGGCGCCGGCATTGGAGCTGTCTCCCCACCCGCCCACGATGGCGGTGCTGCCGTCCGCCGAGATCGCCACCGAGAAACCCTGCTGGGCAGCCCCAGCGGCCGCCGTACCGACCAGCTTGCTGCCCTGCTGTGACCACACGCCCTCACTGCGTGTGTACACCCACGCGGCGCCGGCACCGGATCCGTCCCTCGGTCCGCCGACGATTGCGACATTCCCGTCCCCCGAGATCGCCACCGACCAGCCCAGATACGCAGCCCCGGCGGCGCCTGTGGCGGCAAGCTCGCTGCCCTGCCGCGACCACACCCCCAGGTTGCGCGTGTACACCCACGCGGTGCCGACGTTGGCGTTGTCACCGGGTCCGCCGACGATGGCGGTGGCGCCGTCCCCCGCGATCGCTACCGACCAACCCTGCATTGCACTCCCGACGGCGCCCGTGCCGATCAGCTTGCTGCCCTGCTGTGACCACACCCCCCGGCTGCGCGTGAAGACCCACGCAGCGCCGGCATCGGAGTTGTCCTGGTACCCCCCGACGATGACGGTGGTGCCGTCCGCCGAGATCGCCACCGAGATGCCCTGGCGGGCAGCTCCGACGGCGCCGCTGCCGACGAACTTACCGCCCTGCTGCGACCACACCCCTCCGCTGCGGGTGAACACCCATGCGGCCCCGGCGGCGAAGTTGTCGGTGTGCCCCCCAACGATGGCGGTGGTGCCATCCGCCGAAATCGCCACCGAGATGCCCTGGCGGGCGGCCCCGACGGCGCCGCTGCCGACCAGCTTGCTGCCCTGCTGCGACCACACGCCCTCACTGCGTGTGTATACCCACGCGGCGCCGGCATTGTTATTGTCGGAAGGTCCGCCGACGATGGCGGTGTTGCCGTCCGCCGAGATCGCCACCGACCAGCCCTGCTCGGCGACCCCAACGGCATCCGTGCCGATCAACTTGCCGCCCTGTTGCGACCAAACTCCCCCACTGCAGGTGTACACCCACGCCGCTCCGGCATTGGAGTTGTCTCCCCACCCGCCCACGATGGCGGTGGCGCCGTCCGCCGAAATCGCCACCGAGTGAGCCTGCCGGGCAGCCCCGACGGCAGCCGCGCCGACCAGCTTGCTCCCCTGCTGGGTGATCTGCGCCTGCGCTGAATGCGCAAGAAACACCATCCCGAGGACCGCACCCGCATGCCGTACCATTGTCTTCTCCACTACCGCCGGTAGCCTGAAGAACATTGGCGGGGCTGAGAGGACTTGAACCTCCGACACGCGGTTTAGGAAACCGCTGCTCTATCCAACTGAGCTACAGCCCCGCGGATGGGAATCCTAGTCGGACGAAACAGAAAGCACAACCCCGAGGCGGCCGTGTCTTTCCGTCGCCTGGCCGTTGATGAAACGCCAGGTCACCAGGCCGTGGGGAGGACCCGGAACTCCGCGTTGGCGGGCGCCTCCGCCGGCGACGTCTCGACGCCGGCAACGCGCGCGTGCGGCGGTCCCTGCCAGATCCGTCCCTCGAGAACACCGACCGGGCCGTCGTCGCCCGACACGAGCACCTCGACCCGGCCGTCCGGGAGGTTGCGCACCCAACCCGCCAGTCCGAGGGCTTCCGCCTCCCGCACGACGAAGTAGCGGAACCCGACGCCCTGGACCCGGCCGCTGACGACGAACTTCTTCGTAATCATGGCTCGCGTATCTGGTAGCGTAGCAAAACCGGTCAGAAACCCTCGCGGCCGACGAGCGGCACGAACGTGGCCGCTCCGTGCGTCGACTCGTCGCAGCACTCGCCGTGACGGACGACCCGGATCAGTTCCTGGCGGTGAAGCTCCCCGATCGGGATGATCAGGCGTCCGCCCTCGGTGAGTTGCTCCACCAGAGCGCGTGGGATCGCCGGGGCCGCAGCACTCACGATGATGGCATCGAACGGCGCCTGGGCGCGCCAGCCGAGGGTCCCGTCCATCACCTGGACCGACACGTTCCGGTAACCGAGCTCCGCCAACCGGCTGCGCGCCCCCTCTGCCAGCCGCGGCAGGCGCTCCACTGTGAAAACGAACCGGGCGAGCTGAGCGAGCACCGCCGCCTGATACCCCGACCCTGCCCCGATCTCCAGCACCCGATCGCGGGGGCCGACCTGGGCGAGCTCCGTGATCCGAGCCACCACCGAGGGCTGCGAGATCGTCTGGCCCTCCCCTATTTCGAGCGGGTAGTCGTCGTACGCCTGGTGGCGGAAGGCCTGAGGGACGAAGACCTCGCGGGGAACGGCGGCGACCGCCGCCAGCACCCGCTCGTCGGTGACGCCGGTCTCGCGCAGGTACTCAACGAGGACTCTGCGGCGCGCGGGAACAGCTGCGCTCACCTCAAGAGCCCTCCAGGCCCCATGCGGCGGACTCGCTCTCCAGCCGGACGAGCAGGTCGCGGTCGGTGATGTCGAGCTGCAGCGGCGACACGGAAATGTAACCGGCGCCCACCGCCGCGAAGTCCGTGCCGGGGATGTCCTCCCACACCGGGTCACCGCCGCCGATCCAGTAGCACTTGCGGCCGCGCGGGTCGGTGTCCTCCACGACGCCCTCGGTGTAGGTGCGCTTGCCGAGCCGCGTGAACCGCACGCCCTTCGGCGGGTTGGGCGGCACGTTGACGTTGAGCAAAGTGCCGGGCGGCAGCCCGCGAGCGAGCACGCGGCTCCCTATCAACCGCGCGAACCGCCCCGCGAATGCGAACGAGAACTCGTGCCAGATCACCTGGGAGATCGCGATCGCCGGCGCGCCGAGGATCACGGCCTCGAAGGCGGCAGAAACGGTCCCCGAGTAGTGCACGTCGTCGCCCATGTTGGCGCCGAAGTTGATGCCCGACACCACGAGGTCGGGGGCGCGTCCCTTGAGGACCTGGCCGACGCCGAGCGTCACGCAATCGGTCGGCGTGCCGTCGACCGTGAAGCCGCGCTCGGCAAGCTGGGTCAACCGAAGGGGCCGCGAGAGCGTAAGCGCGTGGGACACGGCGGAGTTCTCGCGGTCCGGCGCGACAACCCACACCTCGCCGAGGGACTCCATCGCGTCGGCCAGAACGCGAATTCCCTCGGAGTGGTAGCCGTCGTCGTTGCTCACGAGGATGAGCGGCTGTTTCACGCGGGCAGTATAGAGGGGAAACGAAAAGAGCGAATGTGAAAGGTCAAATGAAAAGGGCAAAGGTCAAACGAAAGGCACCGGACCGCACCCCCACAGTTGCCCCGAGGGTGTCTTCCCTTTGACGTTTCCCCTTTCACGTTTGACTTCAGCACGCAAACCCTTGCTGGTCGAGCACTCGCCGGAGCGCGCCCTCGCGCTGCTCCATCGTGCCGCCCCACGCGAAGTAGCGGACAAGCACTTCGACCCAGTCGCGGCTCCGCGTTATCGCCGCCATCGAGGCGACGTCGGCCTCGATCGCCTCCGGGGTCTGCCCCCGATACCGGTCCGTGTGAAGGACAGACGCGAGCGCGACGCGGGGACGCTCGACCGGTGCCTCGCCCGGCTGACCGAGGCACACCCCAAAGAGCGGCAGCACGCCGCGCGGCAGCGCCAGCAGGCCGACCAGCTCTTCGACGCCGTTGAGGATCCCGCCGATGCAGACCGTCCCGAGACCGAGCGCCTCCGCGGCGTCGACGAGGCGTTGCGCCGCGAGCGACGCGTCGACGATCGCGAAATGGAGCCCCGTGGCCGGATAGGTGCCCAGCCCGCGTCCTCGGCTCGCGAGCACCGCCTCGAGCCGGTGGAGGTCGGCACAGACGACCAGAAACTCCGCCGCATCCGCGACGTGACTCTGCTCGCCGGAGAACTCGGCGATCCGCCGCCTGAGCTCTCCGGACGTGACGCGGACGAACGAGTACATCTGGGCGGTCGCGTCGGTCGGCGCCCGCTGCGCTTCGCGGACGATCCGCTCGAGCATGCCCTCCGGCAGAGGTACTGGCAGGAACACTCGGACCGAACGGTGCGGTGCGAGGATTGGCTCGGCGTTCATGCGGAAACGATAGACCCTTCCGCTCCGCGGGTCCACGTCGTCTAACGGAGCCGGCAAACCGCTGTCGCGTCGGCAATCGGCGTAGAACGCGGCGCGTGCCGCCGGCGCCGGACGCCGGGATTCGACCGAAGTGTCGACGCCGACTACCTGGCGGGGATGACGAGCGCGAGGATCACGTAGAGGATCACGCCCGGCAGGATGCCGGTGAAGAAAGTCGCGACCGCGAACACTACTCGCACGAGCGTGGGGTCGAGGTCGAAGTAGTCCGCGAGGCCCGCGCACACGCCCGAGAGCTTTTCGAGATCGCGCCGGCGGTGGAGCTGACGCGGGACACCCGCGACGCTCGCGCCGCACACCGGACAGAAGCAGGCGCCCGCCGGAACCTCCCGCAGACAACGCTGGCACTTCTGGTTCGCCGCTGCCATCGCTCACCTCCCGACACACTCTACGCGCGACGGCCGGAAAGGTTCACCGCGGGTCGGAGTTGACAGGAATCGAAACATCACCGAGATTGTTAGCAGACACGACGTACGGAGGAACGCGTTGCACCAGACGGCAGGGAGGAACGGCGCAGGCGAACACGCGATAGACGACGCGTGCGCGACTCCGCATCGTTGCGCGCGCTCTCGCCGTGTCCACGACAGCCGTTCCACTCCGCGACCCGCATCCCACACGCACTCGCTCTCGACGGCATGCTCGTCGAGTGATGAGTGGGGACCGTCACTCGAAACCGCCCGTGCAGAACGATAGCCGCCGCACCTCTCTTGTTCGACACCGGTGGCAGGCCCATCGCAGTGAAGCATCTCTCTCCCGCGAAAACGTTCTTCGAGGATCGTCCACCGCAACCACGCATGGAGCGCGACGCGCATGACGCCGTGGCATCGTGCCGGGGGCTTGACACGCGCACTCTGTGTGTATAATCCAAGCAAGGAGGAACACAATGCCAGTTAAGAAGGCCGTAAAGAAAGCTGCACCGAAGAAGGCCGTAAAGAAGGTCGCGAAGAAGAAGGTCGTGAAGAAGGCCGCACCGAAGAAGGCTGTAAAGAAAGTAGCGAAGAAGAAGAAGTAGACCCGCACTCACGGGTCTTCGAGCGCCACTCCCGTTGGCCTCGCGGCTGACGCGAGTGACGTCTCGTCAGGAGGGCAGACCTCCGAAGTTGGAGTGTCCTCCGGTTGAGTCTCGGAGAACCCTCAGAGGCTTCACTCGGGCAAGAAAAGGCGGCCGCGGGCCGCCTTCACTTTCTTCAACCCTTGATCGTCTCACCCGCGATGACGCGCGAGCGCCTGCGGAAGGAAGAGGTGGGGGCGCCCGCCGACCGCTGTCGCCTGCATCCCCTCGCGCCTCAGAAGTGGTAGCTCACCCGAACAGCCACGGTTCGCGGAGGGATCACGTGTGTGCCGCCGAATGTGGAGAGGATGTTGTACACGCCTTTGTAGTTGAAGGCGTTGAGTAGGTCGAGCTGGACCGAGAACGGAACGTGGTAGCGCCCGAGATCGGCGCCAGTGGAGAAATCCCAGATTGTGCGTGGCTTGATCCGATCCGGGTTGAGGTTCGTGTTGTCGGTGACCTGGATGTACGGAATCGCCCACGAGTTGTCGGGGTCACCCACCAGATCGGATGGTGCTGCGCCGGAGACGAGGCCCGAATCGTAGCGCACGTTCGCGCCGAGCCACGCCCCGGTCGCGCCGATGTCGTACGTCACGCCGCTCTGAAGCGCCAGGTTCTCGTCGTGGTCGATGATGAATGGCCCGGCGGTCAGGGAGCCGAGATACGCCGGGTCGATAAACAGCCCGCCCACCGGCGGCGCCACGTAGATCGCGCGGGTGTGGCCCAACGACAGGAAGCCCCGGAACCCGTCCGTCGGAGCGAGATCCAAGCGCAGGTCCCAGCCGTGCAGGTCGCCGCTCGAAAACGCGACAGGGAACACGATGCCGGTGTTGAAGAACTGGTCCTGGTCGCCGGCGTAGGTCGACTGCCGATGCCAGAAGTCCACGTCGAGACGGATCTTCGAACCGATCGCCTGCTGAGCGCCGACGGTGAAGGCGTTCTGCCGTTCGGAATGGACGAGCAGACTGCCGCCCCCCAGGGCGCGCGATTCCTGGATCGCCGGCGGGGCAAGCGCGGCCGCCTCGGGCGAAGAGCTGACCAGGATGTTCTCGTACTCCGGCGTGTAGAGCACCCTGTTGTACGACACCCTGAAGGCCGTGCGAGTCTCCGGGAAGAAGTAGACCGCCCCGACTCTCGGCTCGATCTGGGAGTCGGTGACGGGCAGGTTGTTGTGGTCGTAGCGGACACCGAGGTTGGCGGTGAAGTTCCCCAACCGGATGTTGTCCTGCAGATATCCGGCATAGTACGTGCCCGTCTGCTGGGCGTGGAAGAGGAAGAGGCTTCCGCCACGGGTGAGGTCGTACGGGGCGAGGTTGGGGTTGTAGTCGGGCGACGCCGGGTCGTTGAGGGTCGGGTCCGTGATCCCGAAGCTGAAGTCCTCGTGGATGGGGAAGCGCTTGATCTCGCCGCCGAATTTGATCTCGTGCACCCCGGTGGCCCAGGTGATCGAAGGTGCCAGGCCGTAGTTGTCGAGCGAGCGGCTCGATGCCGCCCGAACCGGCGTGTCGCCCGGCGATGAGTCGAGTTCAAACGTTGCGAGGCGCGCAAACGCCGCCAGGTCCAGCACCGTTTCCGAAGAAAGCACGCCCTGGTAGCCGAGGTTGTAGTTGGCGTCGCGGGTGTAAACGCGCTCATTCTGACCTGCCGCCTGCTGCGTGTAGGTGTTCGGGACGTCGCGGTCGGTGCGCCCCGCCAGCATCGAGAGATGGAAGGTGTTCGAGGAGTTTGGCGCCCAGTCGAGGCGCAGGAACCCGCGGCCGGTATTGCCCTCGTTGTGCAGGTTGTCGAAGTTGACGGGGTCGACGAAGCGGTCCGACTTGGACCCGTTGACCGAAGCGAACAGGCCGAACGAGTCGGTCCCGTACCCGACGGACGCGCCTGCTTCCTCGGTGGAAAAGCTGGAGGCGCCGACAAACACCTCGCCCTTGACCCCGCCGCTGCCAAGACCGCTCTTTGTCGTGAGGTTGATGACGGCGCCGATCTTCTCACCGAACTCGGCAGGGACGTTGCCGTAGATCACCTCGATCGCCTGTGCGATCCCCGGATCGATCGAGTTCGAGAAGGTGATCCCCGTCTGGTCGGAGATGATCTGCCCGTCGATCACGTACTCGCCCTGACTGTGCGCCCCCTGGAAGTGAAACCGTCCGTTCTCGTCCTTTGAGAAGCCGGGCGTCGCAGTGATGATTTCCTCCATCGCGCGACCCGAGATGGTGGCCGGCACCCTGGCGATGTAGGACTTGTCGATGTCGATGTGGCTCATCGACGTGTCGGTCTCGAGCTGCACTGCGGTGGGCTCGGCCTCGACCGTGACGGCAGCCGTTACCGGCGCCAGCTCGAGACGAACCGTGACGTCCACCGCCATGATCGAGCGCACCTCGATGTGCTGGTGCACGGTTGTGAACCCCTGGACTTCCACGTGAAGCTCGTACGGGTTGAACGGCACGTTGAAGAACTTGAAGCTGCCGTCCTTTGCGGTCACCACTGCCGCCTTGAATCCCGCAATGTCGTTCTTGAGCAGGGCGGTGACGGCGGGCACAGGGCGCCCGTCTTGATCCACCACGTGCCCCACCACGGCGCCGGCGGTTTCGGCGCGTGCCGACTTGACACCAACCCCAAGCGAGAAGAGGGCAGCAGCGAGAACGCTCTTTCGAAACAGATGAGTCGAGTTCGACATAGCCTGGTCTCCCAATACGACTAACGCACCCTGCCGCGGCAGGCGACAGAGCAGATGGAGAAACTCTGGAAACCCTGGGAGTGGTCAGGCCACAGTTGGCGGCGAACGCGAATCGGCGCAGACGAGAGCAGCAGCCGCCGGCGCCGGCACCGCGACCACGGCGATGTGGATACAAGACGCGGGCGGCGTCGGTGCGGTCGCGCCCGGTACGTGGCCGCGCGCGTTGGACAGCACACATGCGGCGCAGGGCTCGCTCGGCACCGTCGAGCCGGAATGCAGGTGAAGCGCAGCCGACCGCGCGTCCGGATCGGCAATGATCGAGATGGGCACGTTCGAGAGCAGGCCGAGTTGCTCGGCGACGCTCCCGCCAGGATGGTTGTGCAGCGTCGCACTGGCCGCCCCAAGCATGGTCAGGGTGACCAGCACGAGGCCGGTAGCTCGCATGCACCTTCGGAGGCGGGTCAGCACGTTCACGTTTCTACTCGAAACCGAGACCAGTGTCAAGAATTCCAAAAGGTGCGTCGGGCCCGGCAATCTGGCAAACTAGTTGCCATGGCCCTGCTCCTAGGCGTTGCCGCGGTCTTCTCGACCCTGCTGGGCGGGTTGCTCGCCTTGAAGTGGCAGGACAAGCTGCACCTCATCCTCGGCTTCAGCGCGGGCGCGGTGATCGGCGTGGCTTTCTTCGATCTGTTACCCGAGGCGTTGGAGCTGGGCACGAAACGCTACAGCGCGTCGTCGGTCGCCACGATCATCGCGGCGGGTTTTCTATTGTACATGCTGCTCAACCGCGTCCTGCTGCTGCACCCCCATGCCCTCGAGGATGACGCCTCCTCCGCGGGCACACCGGCGTGGCTGGGGGCGGGTAGTCTTTCCATCCACAGTTTCCTCGACGGCATGGGAATCGGATTGGCGTTCCAGGCGTCCACGGCCGTGGGCGTGGTGGTGGCGATGGCGGTACTGGCGCACGATTTCTCCGACGGCATCAACACCGTAGGCATGGTCCTCAAGAACACGGGGGAACGCAGGCAGGCGTTCCACTGGTTGCTGGTCGACGCGGTGGCCCCGCCCCTCGGCGTGATCTCGACCTTCTTCTTTTCTCTGCACGAAGGGGAACTTGGCCTGGTGCTGGCGCTGTTCTGCGGCTTCTTCCTCTTTATCGGCGCCAGCGATCTGCTGCCGGAGGCTCAGCATCGGCATCCGAAGCTCGTCACCAGCCTGCTGACGATGCTCGGGGCATTGATCATTTACATGGCCATCCATGTCTCCCGGATATGAGCCGGTGACGAATGGCCCTCGCCAGGAATCGGACGTGCTCCCGGTCGCTCAGGTGACAGCGGCACGAAAAAAGAAGAGGGCGCGGTAGGCGGCGAGCAGAAGCAGCGCCGCGCCAAAGGTCGCGACGATTGTGGCGCCGGTCGGCAGGTCGAGCACGAACGACAGCGCCACCCCGCCGGCCGAAACCACCGCGCCCATCGTCCAGCCGATCGCAAGGCGCACGCCGAGCCGCTCGGAGAACAGCATCGCCGCCACCGACGGCACGATCAGGAAGCAGAACACCAGGAGCACGCCGGCGATCGCCACCGACGAGGTGACCACGAAGCCGAACGACATGTAGAACAGAAAATCCCAGAACCGGACGTTCACACCCTGCCGCTCCGCTTCGGGCTCGTCCATCGAGATGAGGAGGAACTTCCTGCGGAAAACGAAGTGAAACACGCCGACGAGCGCGTAAAGTACCGCGGTCTTCCCGATGTCGAACCAGGTCACGGAGAGGATGTTCCCCACCAGCATCTCCTTCAGGTGCTCCGTCTCCTGGGTGGCTTTCGACATCAGGAGGATGGCCACCGCGGCGGAAACCGCGTACACGATTCCGATGATCGCCTCCTGGGGGATGCGGGTCTTTCGATGGGTGCGCGTGAACGCGAAGATCGCCGCGCCGATGAAGGTGAAACCCAGAGAGAAGAGGTACGCCTGGTGCGAGGTATGGATGTCGTAGCCTGCGAGGTAGGCGACGGTGAGGCCAAGGGCGGCGATCTGCGCCAGCGAAAGGTCCACGAAAATCACGCCGCGCTCGACCACGTGCACGCCGAGGTACGCGTGAATGCCGGTCAGGATGAGGCTGACCACGAAGGCGGGGAGAAGGATTTGAAACGGGGTCATCGGCTGCCCTTTCCGTTCATGGCTTTGACGAAGGCGTCCACGTTGCGGTCGAACACGTCGAAGTAGTCCTTGAGCTCGGGAATGCCGCCCACCGACGGGTAGAACGTGACCACCGCAGCGCCGGTCTTTTCCGCGATGAAGTCGGGGGTCTTGCGGTCGAAGTACGGCTCCACGAGGATCACCGCGACCTTGTCCTTCGCGATGATGTTGATGATCTCGAGCGTGTGCGTCGGCGACGGCGGGATCCCCGGCTTCGGCTCCACGGTCCCCACGATCTCGAGCTTGAAGCGCTTGGCGAAGTTAGGCCACGACTCGTGGAACGTCACGACCCTGGCGCCCGCGAACAGCGCCATCTTCGCATCCCACGCACGCTCCTTCGCCGTGAGAGAGGCCTCGAACGCGGCCAGGTTGGAGTCGAAGGCGGCCTTGCCCGCCGGGTCCAGCTCGGTCAGTTTGGCGGCGACCGCGCGAGCGATCACGCGTCCGTTCTCGGGATCGGTCCAGTAGTGCGGATTGCCGTAGGGGTGGACGTCCCCCATCGCCCTCGTCACGACCTCGGTCGGTTTCTGGAGGATGTCGCAGCCGATCGAGGCGTCGAGGTAACCGGCGTTGCCCGGGTGGATCTTGTCGTTGCGGCTCTGGTCGATCAGGGGCGGGAGGTAGCCGATCTCGAGCTCTAGCCCGGCGGCGATCAGCAGATCGGCGCGAGAAAGCTTGACGATGAAGGACGGCTTCGCGTCCACGAAGTGCGGGTCCTGATAACCCCGCGCCAGCGCGACTGCCTCGATCCGGTCGCCTCCGACCGCTTCCGCGATCGACGCGAGGTCCTGCAGGGAGGTCACCACGCGCAGTTTGGCTTGTGCCGGCATGGTCAGCCCCACGAGCAGAGCGGCAGCTGCCAGTGTCTTGGTGGTCGTCATAGCTCCTCCTCAGAACGGGTGGGCGCCGTGGGCGCCGATCGCGAACTGCAATTGAAAGAGGACCTCGTTGGCGGTGTACGTGCCGGTCGAAGCGCTGTTGGGCCCGCCATACCGCCGCTGCCGCAGCTCGGCGCGAAGTTGCGAGAACTCGCTCGGCCAGAAGGTAACCGTGGCCGCCGTGCCCGTGTCCTTGATGGCGGCGTTGTCCGCGTGCTGCGACGCCTCGCCGCGCACCCCGACCCACCACCGCTTCGCGAGCTGGTACTCGCCCGACACGAACCAGCCGTCGGCGTTGACCGTCCCGCCGGATTGGTCCCTGCGAGAAAGGAAGTACTCGCCCCGAAGGATTGCCGAACGGTAGTTTCCTTTCACGAGCGGCTTCCAGCGGAGGGTAGCGTCAACGGCTCCCAAGGTGGTCTCTGCGTCGGAGCTCGTGCCGTTCGGCCCCTGACCGTACGACACGCCGAAGTCGAGGTTCGTGGAGTCGGAGAGGTCCGCGAACACCCGGTAGTGGCCGTTGTACGCGAGTTGGCTGCGCTTCGTCGCCACGAACGGGCCGTCCGGCTCATCGCCGAACACCTGGAGCGTCAGCTCGGAGAAGACATCCCCCGGCAACGGAAGCAGCTTCGCAACCGAAGCGCCGGTGCCGATCCAGCCTTCCTCGCCACCGAGGAGATTCACCACGGGGAGGGGCTCGTCGGGCCAGGGCATGACGTGGAGGTGCATCGTATTGACCTTCCCGAACGAAACCCGCATCCGACCCACCTTCACGAGCAGGTCCGCCGGCAAGGCGGTAAAGGTCACGAACCCTTCCTCGACGCTCACGTCGTGCTCACCGAACGAGATGAAGAAGTCGGCACGGGCATAGGGATCCACGACCGCCTGGACACCCAGTTCGGACTCCCGGAGGCTCGCGCTCGGCAGGTTCTCCACCGGATTCTGTCCGCCCACGGCAAGGAAGTTGCCGATCACGGAAACGGATGGGTTGAAATAGTTGGACGTCTGACTTGCGGCGCCCGCGGAACCGGTCGCAAGCGGGGTCGGCGGTGTCGGCGCCGCTGCGGGCGCAGGCGTCGGGGTCGCTGCCGGCGAGTCCTGTGCCGACGCTATCCCCGCCGTCCCCAGGGCGATGAAACAGATTGCGATCAGCAGCCTTGCATGTCTCACGGTTCCTCCTCTGGTTCACTGCGTTGCGGCCGACCGAGATACCGGGTCAGTCGATGAAGATGGGCTCATAGAAACTAGAGGAGGACAGGCGGCGCTCGACCGTCATTGGTCCGAAATTCGGTCGAGAAGACCGGGGCGGACCGGGACCGCTCCCGGTTGGGCCCGGAGGGCGCGCCCGCCGGAGGCGCCGACACCATCACCGGCTCGATGGCGGCGGCGTACAGGAGACAGACGAGACAGACATGCGCCGCGGCATCCATGCGTCCGGTCCGGTTCGTCGCGGAGGCGCGCTCGCCGCGCTCGGGCGGCGCACCGCACGACGGTTCCGGGTGCAGGCCGGCCGAGGTCGTCAACGACAACGCCGCAGCGAGTACGACCGCCGCCCGGATTGCCGCCTTCGATCGCGCCCGCTTCAGCATCCCCCTTGGCGAACTGTTTTCCGGCAACTTCCTATTTTCCACCTTTCCTGAAAACAGCGACCCGTTGTCGGGAAGCTCAATTGGAGAGGATAGCAGCGGCCATCCTTGGTCTCAAGCTCGCGTGGCTCCTCGAGCCCTGTGGTACGGTTGGGTCGAGACGAGCGGAAGCTCCGGGAGGCCCGGCATGAGCGATTCGCACGACGGCTCGAGGAAGGTCAAGATCGTGGCCACCCTGGGCCCCGCCTCGGCAAGCCCTCAGGCGGTTGAGGCGCTGGCGCGGGAGGGCGTGAACGTCTTCCGACTCAACGCCGCCCACCTCGAACCCGCTCAGATCCCGGTCTTCGTGGAGCTGGTTCGGGCCGTGGAAACCATCGTTGGCCATCCTCTCGCCGTCTTCTGCGACCTCGCGGGCCCCAAGCTCAGAGTCGCCCGGTCGGCGCCGCCCGTCTCCGTCGTCGAGGGTAGCGCCATCTCGATCGGCGACGCGACGAGCGGGGTGGATGTGATCGTCGACGGCATGGACCCGGCGCGGGAGTGCCCGATCGGCTCGCGCGTCCTCATCCACGACGGCAAGATCGTGCTGCGGGTCACGGCCGTCTCCGGTGGCATTGTCCGCGCCGACGTCGTTCGTGGCGGCGACGTGGCGGCCGGAATGGGCGTGAACCTCCCCGACGTGGAGACCTCGCTCCCCTCCCTCACACAGGACGACCTCGAGTGCCTCGCGGCGGCGCTCGACGCCGGCATCGACGCCTGCTCGCTCTCCTTCGTGCGGCGGGTGCAGGACGTGACCGCGCTCCGCGAGCACATGGCGCGGCACGGCCGCACCGTTCCGATCATCGCGAAGCTCGAGAAGGCTCAGGCGGTCTCGCCCGAGGCCCTCATCCCCATCCTCGCCGCCGCCGACATGGTCATGGTGGCCCGCGGCGACCTGGGTGCCGAGACCTCGCCCGAAATGGTGCCGGTGCTCCAGAAGCGGATCCTTCAGGCGGCCCGCGCCGCCGGCGTCCCGACGATAACGGCGACCGAGATGCTCGAGAGCATGATCCACGAGCCGCGGCCGACCCGGGCCGAGGCCAACGACGTGGCCAACGCGGTCTTCGACGGGTCCGACGCCGTGATGCTGAGCGCGGAGACCGCGGTCGGCGACCACCCGGCGATGGCCGTCGCCGCCTGCGCCCGCATCGTCCGCGAGGCGGAGCTCCACCCCGAGTTCCGGACCAGCTGGGCCGCCGCCCCGAGCCATGCCGCCGCGCTCGACCCGGTATCGGACGCCGTAGCCGGAGCCGCCACGACGGCGGTGGAGCATCTCGCGGCGAAAGCCGTCGTCTGCTTCACGCAGAGCGGGCGCACGGCGCTCCTCGTCGCTCGTCACCGCCCCTCGACGCCGATCTTGGCTCTGACGCCGAGGGTCGAGGTGGCACGGGCTCTTGCGCTCGTCTGGGGCGTGATCCCGAGGGTGGTGCTCGAACAGCCCGACGACCACGAAGAGGTGGTTCACCTCGCCGAGCGCGAGGCCGTTCGGGAGGGCCTCGCGGCAAAGGGCGACCTCGTCGTCGTCACGCACGGCGCGCCCGTCACTGCGCAGCCGCTCACGAATCTCATGCGCGTCCACCGGGTGGGCGGGTAAGGCAGAGACGGGGTCCGGGGTCAGTCGCGGCCGAGCGCCTTGATCAGCCCGGCCCGCGCCTGCGAGAGGTTGTACTCGGCCTGCACCTTCTGCTGCGCCGCGCTCGTGAGCGCCACCTGAGCGTCGCCCAGCTCGATGATGCTCCCGACGCCCGTCTCGTACCGCCCTTCGGCGAGCTGCAACAGCACCTGGGCGTTCGCAAGGGCTTCGACGCTCGCCGTCAGGGCCTCCTTGTCCGCCCGGACCGCGAGTCGCGCTTGCTCGACGTCGAGCCGCACCTGCTGGCGCTCCGCGTCCGCCTGCGCCTGGATCGACACAAGGTTGAACTCGGCCTCGCGCACCTGCGCTCTCGTCAGTCCACCCTGGAAGACAGGCACGGAGAGCAGGAGCCCGGCGCCCCAGTTCCAGGTGAGACTCGAGGCGTACTGCCCCACATCCGAGAAACCGGCGGAGAGACCCAGGCTGGGGCCGTACGCGCCCCTCAGCGAGCGGATTGTCAGCTCCTGCGCGCGGACCTGATTGAGCAGGGCCGCCAGCTCCGGGCGGGCCTTGATCGCCTCGTCCAGGAGGACATCGGTCGAACTGTCCTCGCCGTCGACCGGCGGCAGCGTCTTGTCGGCGACGTCGTAATCGGTGGGACCTTCCACGCCCATCGCCTGGTTGAGCTGCGCCTTCGCGGTCTCGTAGCCGTTCTCCGCGTTGATGAGCTGGACCCTGGCGTTGGCGACGTCGGTTTTCGCCTGGGCCAGAGCGATCTCGGCCTGCGTCCCGACCTCGACGAACCCCTCGGTCTGCTCCATGTGCTTCTGCTGGTTGGCGAGGGTGTCGCTGGCGACCTGGACAAGACCCTTCGCGGCCCGCGCCTGGAAGTACACGTTACGCACGGAATAGAGCACCTGCTCCAGCGTCGTATGCTCGCTGTCCCTCTGCGAGGCGGCGCTCGCCTGCGAGGACCGCCACTTGGAGCTGGTCTGCCCGAAGTCGTACAGCAGCTGGCTCGCATTCAGTCCCAGAGTGAAGTAGTTCACGGAGCTCCAGCTCTCGTTGTTGGTCCCGCCCGAGGTCTGGCTCGGAAGGGTCGAGGGCCCGCCGGCGTAGTTGGCGGACTCGCGCTGGTACTCGGCGCTCCCGCTCACCTGCGGCAGCAGGGGCGCGAACGACTCGTCCACGCGCGCCAACGCAGCCTGCGTCGTCGCGGCCGCCTGCCGCAACTGGGGCTGCTGGGCGCGCGCCGTGGCAATCGCTTCGTCGAGGGTGAGGATCCGCGGGGAAGCGACGGGGGCCGCCGCCGCGAGCGCGAGAAGGGCAAGGTTTGCGATCATCACTCGAACCTCAATGCGTCGATAGGGTCCAAAAGGGAAGCCTTGCGCGCAGGGTAAAGCCCGAAGACAACCCCGACCAGCGCGCTGAACATCACTGAGATGACGATAACGTCGGGCCGGATCAGCATCGGCCAGTGGAACTGCGCGGCGAGCCGCTGCGCGGCGAGCAGCCCGAGGGCGATCCCGATCACCCCCCCGGCGATCGCCAGCGTGAGCGCCTCGACCAGGAACTGCGCCAGGATGTTGCGGGGCTTGGCGCCGACGGCCATGCGGACGCCGATCTCGCGCGTCCGCTCCGTGACCGAGACGAGCATGATGTTCATGATCCCGATCCCGCCGACCAGCAGCGACACGGCGGCGATGCTCGCCAGCAGCGTCGTGAGCGTCTTGGTCCCCTGCTCCTGCGCGCTCGCGAGTTCGGTGAGGTTCCGGATCGAGAAGTCGTCGTCCTGCCCGATCCCGATGCGATGGCGGTCGCGCAGGAGGTTTGTCACCTGCTGCTCCGCCACGCTGGTCGCCGCCTCCGAGACGGCGCCGATCATGATCGTTCCCGAGATGAACTGCTGAAGCCCGCCCTGGATCTTGGTCTGGTACGTCTTGAGTGGGATGTACGCCGCATCGTCGTAGTCCTGGCCCGTTGGCGATTGGCCCTTCGTTGCGAGCACGCCCTTGACCTCGAACGGGATGTTCCTGATCCGGACCAGCTGGCCGACCGGGTTGGCGCTGGGACCGAAGAGATTGTCGACGACGGTCTTCCCGAGGAACACGACCTTCGAACCGCTCTCGACGTCGGAATCGCTCATCGCCGAGCCGAGGCCGATCGGCCAGTTCCTGATCAGGAAGTACTCCGGCGTCGTCCCGTAGACGCGGGTGCTCCAGTTCTGATCCTCCGACATCAGCTGCGCGCCGCTGGACAGCTGCGCGACCGCGTACTTGACGGCGGGCGCCTCCGTTCGGATCGCGCGCAGGTCGTCCCAGGTCAGCGTCATCATGCTCCCGAACCCTCCGCGCTGGCCGCCGAGGGTCGTGGTGCCCGGGAGCACGATGAGCAGGTTGGAGCCCATCGAGGCGAACGACGCCTCGACCTGGGCCTTGGCCCCCTCGCCGATCGCGACCATGGCGATCACCGCGGCCACGCCGATAATGATCCCCAGCGTCGTCAGGAACGAGCGCATCTTGTTGCGCAGCAGTGCGCGGATGGCGACGCGCACGACCTGGAGCGGGTTCATCGTTCGCCTCCGGCGGCGGCCTCGGCCGGCAGTGGCACCGCCCTCAGGGGCTCCTGCCGCTTGTCGGACTGGACCTTGCCGTCCTTCATGACCACGACGCGCCCGGCGTACCGCGCGATGTCGGGCTCGTGCGTCACGAGGACGACCGTGATCCCCGAGTCGCGCAACTCCTGGAAGATCGCCATGACCTCGACGCTGGTGACGGAGTCGAGGTTCCCCGTCGGCTCGTCGGCCAGGATCACCTTGGGGTTGGCGACAAGGGCCCGGGCGATCGCGACCCGCTGCTGCTGGCCGCCGGACATCTGGTTCGGGTGGTGGTACATGCGGTCGCCGAGCCCGACGCGGGCGAGGGCCGCGCGGGAGTGCTCGTGACGCTCGCGCGTGTGCATCCCGCCGTACAGGAGAGGCAGCTCGACGTTCTCGACGGCCGACGTGCGGGCGAGCAGGTTGAAGTTCTGGAAGACGAAGCCGAGAGTGCGGTTCCTCTTCTCCGCGAGGGCGTTCCGGTCGAGCGTGGACACCTCCTCGCCGGCCAGCAGATATCGCCCCGCGGTCGGCCGGTCCAGGCACCCGATGATGTTCATCAGCGTTGACTTCCCGGAGCCGGACGCGCCCATGATCGCGATGGACTCGCCCTCCTCGACCGCGAGCGAGACCCCACGCAGGGCGTGGACCTCCACGTCCCCCATCTGGTAGACCTTGGTCACGTCCTCGAGCGCCAGCAGTGCCGACGAGCCGTTCATCGCGGCCTCAGAACATCCGGCGCGGGAAGGCGCCGGCCTGCTGCGCCTGCGCGCTCGTTCCGCCGGAGGCATCGGTGATCACCTCGTCGCCCTCGGACAGATCGCCCTCGACGACCTCTGTCAACGAGCCGTCCGACACGCCGGTGCGGATCGCCATCCGGGTGGGCTTGCCGTCCTTCAGGACCCACACGGTTCTCCGGGTGGGGTCGGCTGCGTCGGCGGCGCCGCCCTTCGCAGGAGCGCCTCCACCCTGGGCCGCCTCGGCGCCTGCCGCTCGAGCCCCGTGCTCGCTCTTCGCGCCCGGGTTGAGGCGGGCGAGCAGATTCGCGGGCGGCCGGAAGCGCAACGCCGCGTTCGGAATCCGAAGGGCATCGTCCCGTTGTGCCCAGACGAAGGTGCAGTTGGCCGTCATCCCGGGCCTGAGCTTGAAATCGGGGTTCGCGACGTCGATCACGGCGTCGTACGTCACGACGTTCTGGACGGTCTGCGGAGAGTTGCGGACCTGTCGAACCTTCCCTTCGAACCTCTGGTTCGGGTAGGCGTCCACGGTGAACGAGGCATTCATTCCGTCCCGGAGCTTGCCGACGTCGGACTCCGCGACGCTGGTGTCCACCTGCATCTTGGAGAGGTCCTCCGCGATGAGGAACAGCAGCGACGCCGTCATGCTGGAGACCACCGTCTGCCCAACGTCGACGTCGCGCGCGATGACGATGCCGTCCGTCGGCGAGATGATGTCGGTGTACGCCAGGTTCACCTCGGCGGAGTGCAGCGCGGCCTTCGCTTGCTCGACGGAGCCCGCGTCGGCGTCGACCTGGGCCTTTGCGGCGTCGGCGGTGGCCTTGGAGGTGTCGAGATCGGCCTCCGCGATGAGCTTGCGCGCGGCGAGCTTCACGTTCCTCTGGTACTGGAGCTCGTCGTCGGCCGCCACCGCCTTCGACTTGGCGAGGTTTCCCTGTGCCGCCACGAGGTTGGCTTTCGCCTGGTCGACCGATGCCTGGAAGAGCGAGGGGTCGATCTTCGCGACGAGCTGACCCTTCTTCACCGGGGCGTTGAAGTCTGCGTACCAGGCCTGGATCCGGCCTGACACCTGGCTGCCGACCTGGACGGTGACGATCGCCGACAGTGTGCCGGTCGCCGTCACTTTGGAGACGATGCGGCCGCGGTCGACGCGCGTCGTGTCGAGGCGCACCTGACCCTTCGAGCTTGCCTGGCGGACCTGCACCCACCCGAAAACCCCAACCACGACCGCCACCCCGACCACTATCCAGAACCACTTGTTCTTCAGCATGGATCTCCTCTATGCGGCCGTCCGTCCGGACGGCGTTGCACGATCACGGTAACGAACCGAACGGCGCCCGCCCAGAGGCGATCTTCGGGCTAGAGCCGATTCGCTCCTCATCAGACTGCTATCGCGGTCGTTGATCCCCGACCGGCCTTTGATGCCTCGAACTGATCCAGATTGGCGATGACCTTCCGCAGACCCGACACCACGGCGCGTCGCTCCCCAGGCGTCAGTGCGCCCTCGACTGCAGCCAGGATCGCCTCGGCCACCGGGAGCAGGCCGGCGGTCAGTTCCGTACCGGAGGGCGTCAGCATGAGGCGCGAGCGGCGCCGATCCGCGGGGTCCGGCGACCGCCGCACCAACCGGCGGCGCACCAAGGAGTTGACCACGCGGCAGGCAGTGGGCTCGTCCATCTGACGGCGAGCCGCCAGCTCTCGAAGCGAGAGCCCGTCGTTCCTCGCGATGACCACCATGGTCCAGAACTGTTGCACCGACATGTCGTGGCCCTGCAAGAGGAGGCTGGTGACCTGCTTGATCCGTCTCCGCACCGTCACCAAGAGCAGCCCGATCCGTTCACGTCCCGGCAATGGATGCCTCCCCAATAATTGTCATACGAATTGTTTGCCTTGTCAACCGATCTCCGTTCGCTCCAAAGCTGAAGACGGGGGCGGAGCAGAACGGGTTACACCCCTCGGCCGCCGCCGAAGAGGTCGAGCTGCAGCCGTGGAGAGTACCGGAAAGAGTGCCGCAGGCACAGCTCGGCGACCACCCTCTGCCGCGTCGCGACTTCCGCGGCAGACCTCCCCTCCGGCATCAGGAGTACCCGTTCGGGTGACACCGAAATACGCTCCACCAGGGCCAGCACCTCGGGCATGTCGCCTTCGTCCCTCACCACGAACTTCAGCTGATGCTCCCGGTGGCGTCTCAGCAGGTTGAGCAGGGGCTTTGGGTCGGCGCGAAGGCTTCGGTGGCGAACCCGGAATCGGCCCTCCGGATCCGAGTTGGCGGTCTTGGGCGAGACCGACAGGAGTGCGCACTCGAACTCGGGGTCGATCGTTCCGGCCGTTTCCACCGTGATGTGGTGGCCGGCACCCGCCAGAGCTCGGGTCAGGGGCCCCAGCTCCCGCTGCAGGAGCGGCTCCCCACCCGTGACGACGATGTGACGACAGGCGGACGCCGCGGCCTCGGCGACCAGGTCCGCGACGGCACGGTGGCGGCCCTCGGGCCGCCACGAGGCGTACGGCGTGTCGCACCAGACGCACCGAAGGTTGCAGCCGGAGGTCCGGATGAAGAAAGAGGGCACCCCTGCCAGAATCCCCTCTCCCTGGATCGAGGTGAACGTCTCGGCGATGACCATGGTTACGCGCGCCGCTCCGCGTCCGCTTCCGCCTGGACCAGCAACCGGCGGCTCCAGAGCGCCCCCATCACCGAGCAACCTAGCAGCACCGAGCCGCACGCCTGATGCGCGGTGGTCAGCAGCACGTCCCAGCCGGGCCGCGGAACACCCTCGACCCGCAACTGGACCGCGAAGAACGCGAGGATCCCCAGCGACACCTGCACCGCCGCAACCGTCATGATGAGCCGTCCGAGGCGTTGCAGCAGCGGCTGTCCCTCATACAGCCCCCACAGCCGCGAGCCGTGCAGCAACGCGAGCGCCAGGACGGCAACCGCGAACGTGATGTGAACCATGAGCCCGCGCGCCAGGTGGCGCTGAATCGCGCCGAGCAGGAGCTGAACTGCCACCGCTCCGACCAGCAGCAGCCCGAACACGTGCTCCGAGCCGGCGTGCGCCGAGGCGCGCGCGGGAACGCCCGAATTCCACGTCGTGGACGTGAGAACGGCGATCGCGACCACCAGCGCGAAGAACGCCGGGCCCAGCACGCCGTGCACGATCGCGAGCGTGATCGAGGGCGCCATCGCCTCCGGCGACGTGGACGCCGTGAAGCCGCCGGTCACCCGCAGGCCGCCCAGGATCCCCTGCACGATCACCGCCAGCACGGCGACCAGCGCGAGACGTTTCACCCGGCTGCGGCGGTCGGACCGGAGCAGGTGCGCCGCCAGCGCCACCGTGGTGAGTCCCACGAGGCTCCCGAACAGTCGGTGCGCGTGCTCGTAGTAGACGCCGCCGGTCATGCGCGACAACGGGTAGAGGAACATGTTGTAGCCGAACGAATTCGGCCAGTCGACGACCGAAAGCCCGGCCTTGTTGCCGGTGACGAAACCGCCCACAAGAAGTTGGAGAAGCGTGGCAGCGGCCGCCACACCTGCAAACGCCCCGGTCCAGTTGACGACCCGGGTATCACGTCTTCGGGTCGACCTGCCCGCGATCGCCCCGGCAGCCGCGACCCCCGCGCCGAGCACCAGAGACCCCGGCAGCCACCAGAGCGCCGAGGGCACGACCTGGTTTGCCCGGTCTCCGCCCAGAAGGCTACCGAGGATGAGGAGGTTGATGGCGGAGGAGAGCAGCCCGGCCGCGAGCCCGCCGGTCCAGCCGCGGTCGGTCAGGCGGCCCGCGACGTATCCGCCCGCCGCGAGGCAGGCGAGCAGCCCGAGCCCCAACGCCCAGCTCGGCGCCGGCGCGGAAGGCATGCGGCAGACATAGCCGAGAAACCACATGGCGACGCTTGTCCCGAAGCCGAGGGTGAGGATGTCCCCCCTGCGCGAAACCGTCTGTGCTTTTGTCGCCATGGCGGACCTCCCTCGCGGCCGAGACCGTAGTATGAATTAGGCCGCGCCTGGCTTCCAGGGGTTCCGATCCGTCCGGCCGACGCCGGGGCTGCGGCCACCCTGAAGGGAATGCTGTACGACACCGATCGTTGTGGCACAAAGAACGGCGCCAGCCTCGGCCCGCTGTGTCAGAATGGCAGGCGCATCACAGGCAACAGCGAGGCTGGGACAGGCGGAGGCGGCAAGGTGTTCACGGCGAGAATTCGGATTGGCGCTCCCGGAGTGCGGCGCGCATGGGCCGGCCTCCGCGCCTACCCGGAGCTCACGAAGATCCGCCTGACCTCCCTCGTCGTGGCCACCACGGCGGTCGGTTTCGTCATGGCCGGCGCCGTTCGCCCGCACCTCGCCCAGCTGGTCCAAACGCTGGTCGGCACCACGCTCGCGGCAGCCGGGGCCATGGCGCTGAACCAATACCTCGAGGCCGCGAGAGACGCCCGCATGAACAGGACGATGCATCGGCCTCTGCCGTCCGGAGTCATCACACCGCGCCATGCCCTCGTCTTCGGGCTCGTGGTGGCCACCGCGGGCCTCGTGATACTCGCGGCGTTCGCGAACCTCCTCACGGCCACCCTCGGCCTCACCGTCGTTCTCGTCTACACGCTCGTCTACACGCCGCTCAAGCCGCGGTCCCCACTCTGCACCCTCGCGGGCGCGGTGTGCGGCGCGATCCCCCCCATGATGGGCTGGACGGCGGCCGGGGCCGGCCTCGGCTTCGGCGCCTGGCTCCTCGCCGGTGTGCTGTTCCTGTGGCAGATCCCGCACTTCCTCGCCCTCGCCTGGCTGTATCGCGAGGACTACGCGCGCGGCGGGTTCCGCATGCTTCCGGTCGTGGACGCGTCGGGGGGCGCCACCGGCCGGATGGCCGTGCTGTACTCGCTGGCCCTCGTCCCCGTCGGGATCTTCGCGGCGCTCGGCGGCGTGACGGGTTGGAGGTTCGCCGCCGCCGCGCTCGCGCTCGGTTGCTGCCTGCTCGTCCTGTCATCACTGCTGGCCATACGCCGCACCGACGTTGTCGCCCGCAGGCTGTTCTTCGCCACCCTCGCCTACCTTCCGCTGCTCCTCGCCGCCATGGTCGCGGACCGCCTCCAACCGGCCGCGAACCTCGCGGTCGCACTGCTCGCTCCGGGGCGATGAGCGACTCTCGACCAGCGCGGCAGGGGTCAATGAAGAGCGGCGGATGGGTTGTCGCCGCCGCAATCGCGGTAGCGACCATCGCGTTCGCCTTCCATGCCCGGGACCTCGTGCGCCACCGCGCCCGCCCGGTCGGTGACGGGCGTCGCGTCGAATCCTACGGTTTCTCGCTGACCTCGTGCCGCGTTCAGCGGGAGCTCATCGTCGCTTCGGGGATGCCCAAGGACGGATTCAAGGCACTCGTCGATCCGCCCGCATGGACGACCGCGCAAGCCGACGCCGCCACCACGAAATACTCGAAGTTCCTCGTCGCGGGCGACCGCGTGATAGGGCTCCAGCTGAACGGTCAAGCCCGCGCCTACCCGCTGCGCATGCTGGTCTGGCACGAGGTGGTCAACGACACCGTTGGAGGCGTCGCGGTTGCCGTCACGTACAACCCGCTGTGCGACAGCGCGGTCGCATTCCGCCGCGACGTCCGCGGGCAGCGGTTCGCGTTCGGCATGAGCGGCCTGCTGTACGACTCGAACCTGCTCATGTACGACCGCCAACCCGGAGCCAAGGGCGAGAGCCTGTGGAGCCAGCTCCTGTTCCGCGCCGTGGCCGGGCCAGCCGCGGCCGACGGGCTGGCACTCGATCTCCTCCCGATCTCCGTCGAGACGTGGGCCGACTGGCGACGCGAACATCCCGAAACGACCGTGCTCGCCTCCGACCTGGAGATGGCGGAGCGGTACGCGAGCGACCCGTACACCAACTACTTCGGCTCCGACCAGTTGAGCTTCCCCGTGGGGCGGCTCCCCTCGCCCGCCGGCTGGCCGCTCAAGACGCCCGTCGTCGCGATCGGCGGGCCAGGCGGCTGGACCGCCTTCCCGTTCCCGGCGCTCGCGTCCGCGACCGGCTCCCTGACTTCGCCCCCCGCGCCGTGGACCGCGCTCGCCTCCGCGCTCAGCTATCGCGCCCAGGGACCGACCGTGGCAGTCGCCGCCGACGCCCTTCCCCCCGGCGCACGCGTCGTCTACGCGTCGTATTTCGCCTGGTATGCCACCCACTCGACCGACACGGAGTGGGTGGGCGCCGGGCGCTGATTGCCCGCGTTCGTTCGAGCCGGCCGGCCCGCCGTCAGGCCTTCGCGCGCGCCTCGCGCAGCCTCTTCAGGAACGGCTTGTGGAGGAAGCTGCTCTCGTCAAGTTTGCAGAGCCTCTCGAACATCGGCCTGGTGACCGTGAACGCGACGATCTCGGGCGGCAGCCACTGCCGCATCGCGATGTCGGTGGCGCCGATGATCGCCTGCGAAACGCCCGGGTCGGCGAAGAGCGGGAGCAGCTGCGAGCATCCGGATCCGAACGGCGCCAGCACCGGGGGCGGGTCGTCCGGCCCGCTGTCGTAGTTGGCGCCCAGGAGGAGAGCGGCGAGCTGATCGGGGTTGACGAAGAACGTCACGGTCTTGAGGAACTCGTACTGGCCCGGGCGCAATGGACCGATGAAGATGCTGCCGAACGCCGGGCGGTACAGCCTCCGGCGCTCGATCCACCGGCGCATGACGTCGCGCGAGCCCTTGAGCCCTTCCTTGTCCACGAGGAAGCTGACCATCTCCTCGGGCGATCGGGTCGCGACCCCGAACAGACACGAGCCGGCCCCGCGGCAACCGTAGCTTTCCCCAGTGAGGTGGAGCGTCGTGCCCTTCATCCAGTGGTCGTAGAACGCGAAGACGCACGTGCCCTCGCCCTCTTCGATCCTCACAACGGGCTCGAACGGCGCGGCATCCGGCGCGTCGTAGAGGCCTACCAGAGAATTCGCAATACCGATCTTCTCGAGCAGCGTTCCGGGATCCGGTTGCATGGCTCGCTCCCTCCCGAGGCCGGATGCCCGGCAGGCGCGATCCCGCGGGCGCGGCCTCACTCCATCGTACGGCAGAAACTCGACGACGGCGCATACCCCGCGGCTCGACCTCTGGACGGAAGGACCGGGCACAGGGAAGCCAAAGACCGTGGTCCGTGGTCCGTCGAGACAAGCAGCGGAGCGGAGGGGCAAAGGACCCAGAGAACGTTCGAGGGTCCGAAGCCTCAAGAATGAACGCTCCCGAGGAATCAGTGTCATTGCGAGGAGTCCCGCCGGGGGCGGGACGACGAAGCAATCTCGTGCTCACCGTGGGATTGCATCGCGCGGGCTGGTCTCCTTCGTTTCGCGGGCGGCCGCAACGGCCGCCCCTACACAGCGGCGCCTGCGTCTCCGATGTAGGGGCGGGGCTTGCCCCCGCCCGGTTGACCGAAACCAGGTTTTCCCCACGCGAGTACAATGCGACCCGATGTTTCCAACACGGTTTTAGAGCACCGCTGGTAGCGACGCGACCCTGCTGGAGGGCAACGTGGTTCTCTCGATCGTCCTGGCGTTGGTTGCAGCTCCTGGCCTAGGCCCGAGTTCTGGGGCGTGGATCGACAGGCTCGAACTAAGGGGCTGCGCCTCGACCCGAGGTCAAGCGTCGTATGGGTTTGCGGTTGGCCCGGATTCGCAAACGTTCGCCACCGTGGTGACAGTGGGGCAGGATCCGCTTCCAGCCGCGGACCCACTCCGATGGCATTCCGGTACGAGACAGATCGTGTACCTCGACCTCCGAGAGGGGCGGAGAATTGCAAGTGTGAACGTCCCGCAACTTCCGGACATTGCCTACCTAACGATCTCTCGCGACGGAGCGACTGTGGTGGTCTTGCGGCAGTTTGAGGCTTATGAGGGGCACGTGTCCCAGAACTACAACGTCTCGGTGTGGAAGCCTTATGCCAATCCAGAGAAGTTGCAGGACTACGACTTTGGGCCCGGACCGGTCCGCCCTGGGGAACAAAGGCAGCCGGGGTTCTGCTCTTTCGGCTCCTCCCCCCCTGTCATCTCGCCCGACGGCACGCATGTTGCGGCGTTCGGTCACATGTTCACGGGACATGAAGAGGGTCCTGAGGATTATTGCGACAACGCAATCGGTGTGCTCGACCTTGAGACTGGCAAGTTCACAGGCATGCTATTGCCCATCCAGACGCCGGTTGGACCGGAACAGTTCTTTTCGCTTGGCTGGAGCAGCGACGGTAGGTCGGTCCATGTAGTCGTGCACGGCTATTGGTCCGACGAGCGTAAGGGCCCGTTTGTGGCTGGCAAGCCTGTGCTGCTAGTTCGCCGACCGGACTTGACCTTATATCGGTTTTCGTTGGCAACGAAGTCACTGACCCGCGTTGGGCTGGTGCCGCCGACCACGATCGGCATCGGCCCTGACGACGACCTCATCGTCGCCGACACGGTGAGGGAGGGCTGGGGACCACACAAGGCGTATGCGCGTCTACCGATCGCGGATGTGGAGAAGCAGCCGTTGGCCGGTGGCGCCGCCGCTCTGGCCTTCGCCGCCGGCCTCACGATGGAGACGGTTGTTGGAGACAACGACCCTGCCTTTGAGTCGTTTCGGCACGTGTTCGTTGGCCACGCGCACACCTACGCCGAAGTGTACAAGAGAGGAGCGAAGGGCTGCACGGCTCTCGTCGAGCGCATCCCGGGCGCCCAACCGGCCAAGTAAGACAGCGGCCAGAACGGCGGTTGCGCACCTGAAGGAGCGTGGTCAGTGGTCAGTGGTCCGAGAAAACGACCGAACAACCCCGTATCCTGCACCCCTTTGAGTGAGAGCCACCGATAAGACAAGACGGCGGTACCTTTGTGATCGTCGTCGAGGCTGTGGGAGCTGCGGGGCGAGCGGAGCCAGCTCCGCAGATTCCACA
>JBEKAA010000013.1:0-64039 GCA_050018455.1 Thermoanaerobaculaceae bacterium
CTGGAGCGAGCGAGGCTCTGCCTCGCGAGCTCGGGGGTGCGGGGGGCGTGAGGCGCCGGCGGTGTGGGAGGGGTGGCGCCGTGCCCCCCGCGGCAGATGGTCGCCCACCATGCCAGCCACCTCCGCGTTCTCGCGACGAACCCCCACGAATAATCCAGGCTAGAGTAGGGGTGTCAGGAGGAAACGATGCTCACCTCGATTGCGCAGTTCAGCCAGATCTGGAAACACGAGAGCGAGGCGACCGCTCGGGTCCTGGCGGCGCTCACCGATGCGTCCCTCGCCCAGCGGGTCACGCCCCGCGATCGTTCGCTGGGAGACCTTGCGTGGCACCTCGCGACATCGATTCCGGAGATGATGGCCCGGACAGGGCTCACGGTGGCCGGAGGTAATCATCACGCACCTCCGCCTGTCTCGGCCGATGCGATTCGCGAGGCATATGTGCAGGCGGCGGCCTCGCTCCTGGAGCAGGTGGGCCTGCACTGGACCGACCAGACGCTCAAGGTCGAGGACGACATGTACGGGGAGCGCTGGCCGAGGGGACTGACCTTGCAGGCCCTCGTCTTCCACGAGATCCACCATCGCGGCGCGATGACCGTGCTGATGCGTCAGGCCGGCCTGACGGTCCCGGGGATCTACGGGCCGAACCGCGAACAGACGGAGAAGATGAAGGGGTGACTTCGGGAAGACTCCCAATCGACTTCGGCTGTGGTATTTTTCACATCCCTGGAGGGCGCCGCCATGCGCGATGCCGTCGAGAAGCTCTGGCCGGAGCTCGAATGGATCAAGGACAACGACCTTCGCGAGAAGGTCACCGAAACTTGGATCCGAGCGTTGCAGCTTTCAACGTTGACGCCTGACGATCTGCGACAGATTCCGTTTACCCTGCTCGTTCCGAACTGTCCGGTGACGTTCATGGAGCACAAGCGTTGCGTCGTGCACATCGCGCGGCGGGCCGCCGAGGCGATGAACGAGTTCATGGGTCACGCGCTTCCCGTCGACATGGACACCGTCATCGCCGGCGCCATCCTTGCCGACGTCGGTAAGCTTCTCGAGTACGAAAAGGTCGACGGCAATGTCCGCCCGAGCCAGCGCGGTTCGTACCTGCGGCACCCGTTCACCGGTGTGGCGCTGGCGATCGAGGCCGGTGTCCCTGACCGCGTTTGCCACATCATCGCCGCGCACGCCGACGAGGGGAACCTCGTCAAGCGCTCGACCGAGGCGTACGTGGTCCACCACGCCGATTTCATGAGCTTCCTGCCTTTCAAGAACATGGCCAAGT
The DNA here is from genome assembly GCA_050018455.1 of Thermoanaerobaculaceae bacterium. Taxonomy (GTDB): domain Bacteria; phylum Acidobacteriota; class Thermoanaerobaculia; order Thermoanaerobaculales; family Thermoanaerobaculaceae; genus RBG-13-68-16. Next base: position 1,280 of record JBEKAA010000013.1, read on the forward strand.
GACAGGGGTCCGGGATCCGGGGTCCGGGGTCCGTTCCCCCGCCCACCCCGACGGTCCCGGGGTGCCTGCGAGGGGATCGAGATGACCACCACGACAACGACGACCAACGAGAAGATCACGGCAACGATGGCCCGCTGGGCCGCCAACGTGAGCTTCGAGGACCTCTCACCGGAGGCGCTCCGCGAAGCGAAGCGCTACCTGCTCGACTCGATCGGCTGCGCGCTCGGCGGCTACCTGCAGCACGACGTCAAGATCGCCCTGGCGGTTTTCGACGAGATCGCCGGCAAGGGCCCCGCTACCGTCATCGGCTCCGGCAAGAAACTGGACGTCGTCTCGGTCGCCCTCCTCAACGCGCTCATGGTGCGCGTGATGGACTACAACGACATCTACTGGAAGCAGGATCCCTCGCACCCGTCCGACATCATCCCTGCCGCTATCGCGGCGTGCGAGCGCCAGGGCACGGACGGCCGCGAGCTCGCGGTCGGAATCTGCATCGGCCACGAGTTCGAGCAGCGCCTGTGCGAGGCCGCGTTCCCCGGCATCCGCGAGCGCGGCTGGCACCACGCGACGCTCACGGCCTTCGTCTCCCCGATCGTCGCGGGGCGTGCCCTGCGCCTCCCCTGGGAGAAGATCCAGCACGCCATCGGCATCGCGGCCAGCCACCACGCGACCCTCGGCGCCGTCACCGCCGGCAAGCTCACCATGATGAAGAACACCGTGGACCCGATGGCGACGCAGGCCGGCGTGTTCGCGGCGCTCCTCGCGGAGAAGGGGTACACGGGCCCGGAGCACGTCATCGAGGGCAAGGAGGGGCTCGTCCACTGCTTCGGTCCCGAGTGGAGGCTCAACATCCTCACCGACGGGCTCGGGCGGTCGTGGCGGATCACGAAGTGCGGGATGAAGGCCTTCCCGACCGAGGCGCTGACCCACGCACCGATCTCCGCGGTGCTCGACATCGTCAAGACCAACGACCTCAAGCCGCGCGACGTCGCGGAGGTTCACATCCGTTCCCTGCACAAGGCTGCGGACATCCTCGCAGACCCGTCGAAGTACGACCCTCGCAGCAAGGAGACGGCGGACCACTCGCTTCCCTACGTGATCGCCGCCGCCATCGTGGACCGCAACGTCACCCCCGCCCAGTTCACCGAGGCCAGGATCATGGACCCGGTCATCCGCGAGCAGCTCCACAAGGTCAAAGTGGTGGCCGACCCCGAGGTCGAGAAGCTCTTCCCCGCACTGCAGCGCGTCATCGTCAAGCTGACCACAACCGACGGGCGGACGTTCGACAAGCAGCTCGACTACCCGAAGGGCGACCCCCGCAACCCGCTGTCCGACGCGGAAGTCGAGGCGAAGTTCGACGCGCTCGCTGAGCCCGTGCTCACCAAGGACGGCAGGGCTCGCGTGAAGGAGACGGTGTGGAACCTCGAGAAGCTGGCGTCGGTGACGAAGCTGATGGAGATGCTCAAAGCGAGTTGACAGTCAACAGTTGACAGTCGACAGTTCGAGGCTGTAATCCTCTCTGCTTCTGACTGTTGACTGTGAACTGTGAACTGTCAACTCGTGTGGGTGGGAGGAGGAAACCATGGGTCAGACCATCGTCGAGAAGATCGCTCAGTCACACATGGCCGAGGGACCGGACCGCGCCCTGCGCGCGGGGGACTTCCTCTCGATTCGGCCCCACCACGTGATGACCCACGACAACACCTCGGCTGTCATGTCGAAGTTCAGGGGGATCGGCGCGGCGCGCATGGCCGACCCCGGACAGCCGGTATTCGCGCTCGACCACGACATCCAGAACACCACCGAGGAGAACCTCGGAAAGTACCGCAAGATCGAGGCTTTCGCCAGGGAGCACGGCGTCGACTTCTACCCCGCCGGCGCCGGCATCGGTCACCAGATCATGTGCGAGCAAGGGTATGTGCTGCCGGGCTCGTTCGTCGTCGCGTCCGACTCCCATTCCAACATGTACGGCGCGCTCGGCGCGGTCGGCACGCCCGTCGTCCGCACCGACGCGGCGGCGATTTGGGCGACGGGCACGTTCTGGTGGTCGGTTCCGCGCACCGTGCAGGTCGTCCTCAAGGGCGCCCTCCGGCCCGGCGTGACCGGCAAGGACGTGATCATCACCCTGTGCGGCTTGTACAACAAGGAGGAGGTCCTCAACGCCGCCGTCGAGTTCTCCGGCAGAGGCGTGGCCTCCCTCTCCATGGATTCCCGAATGGCGATCGCGAACATGTCCACCGAGTGGGGAGCGCTCGTCGGCTGGTTCCCCGTGGACGCGACGACGATCGAATGGCTCAACGCGCGCCGCCAGCACCTGGCGTCGCGCGGCATCGAGAGGTTCACGCCGGATGACCTCAAGGTCTGGGCGACGCGGCCGCCTGCGCCGGACCCCGACGCCGCGTACGCGGCCCGCATCGAGTTGAACCTGGGTGAGGTCACGCCGCACGTCTCCGGTCCCGACACCGTGTTCGTGATGCAACCGCTCGCAGAGATTGCCCCAAAGAAGGTGGCCGTCCAGAAAGCGTATCTCCTGTCGTGCGTCAACTCGCGCGCCGAGGACCTCGCGGAAGTCGCTGCCGTGCTCAAGGGAAGGAAAGTCGCCCCGGCGGTCAAGTTCTACCTCGCGGCCGCCAGCAAGGAGATCCAGGAAGGCGCCGAGCGGTCCGGGGTGTGGAAGACGATCGTCGACGCCGGCGCCATCGCGCTGCCTCCCGCGTGCGGCGCGTGCATCGGGCTCGGCACCGGCCTGCTCGAGCCGGGGGAGGTCGGGATCTCCGCCACCAACCGAAACTTCAAAGGCCGCATGGGGTCCCGCGACGCCAAGTGCTACCTGGCGAGCCCGGCCGTGGTGGCTGCCTCCGCAGTCGCCGGCTACATCACGGCCCCTCAGGAATGGGACCTCGTAGCCCCCGCGAGGCGCTGGACCGAACTCGCGGAGCCCGCCGCGAAGGCCGAGAAGGTCGAGATCCTCGAAGGGTTCCCGGCGAAGCTTGTCGGCCGCCTCGCGTTTCTCCCGCAGGACAACCTCAACACCGACGGGATCTACGGGAAGGACTACACGTACCGCGAGGATATGACGCGCGAGATGATGGCCAAGGTCGTCATGGAAAACTACGATCCCGAGTTCGCCGCCCGCGCACAGGCGGGGGACGTCATCGTCGGCGGCTTCAACTTCGGCACCGGCTCATCGCGCGAGCAGGCCGTCACCGCGCTGCAGGCCAAGGGGATCCCCCTCGTCATCGCCGGCAGCTTCTCCCAGACGTATCTTCGGAACGCCTTCAACAACGGGTTCCTCTGCATCGAGACCCCCGCGTTCGTCAAGCACCTGAAGGAGACGTTCACCGCGGAAGTCGGCGGAAAGGTCCGTACGATCATTCCCGGCGACGAAGTCACCATCGACTTCACAACTTCAACGCTCGTGTATCGCGAGAGGAGCTTCGCCTTTCCCGCGCTTGGCTCGGTGCCCCAGTCGCTTGTGGTCGCCGGCGGCGTCGAGAATCTGGTCCGAAGGCAGCTCGCAACGTAGGCGTCGCGGCGCTCAGTCGGTGAGCGCTTCCTGCACGATCCTGGATGGATGGGCCGCGCCGAACTCGCCCTCCCAGCGCGCCACGACGACCGTGGCGAGGCAGTTGCCGAGGACGTTGGTCGATGTGCGCGCCATGTCCATCAGCTCGTCGATCCCCAGAATGATGAAGATCGGTTCGACCGGCAGGTGGAAGGAGGCGGCCGTGCCGAGCAGGATGACGAGCGACGCGCGCGGGACGCCGGCGACGCCCTTGCTGGTGAGCATCAGCGTGAACACCATCAGGAGCTGCTGGCCGAAGCTCATGTGGATCCCCGCGGCCTGGGCCACGAAGACGGAGGCGAGCGAGAGGTAAAGCGTGGTGCCGTCGAGGTTGAAGCTGTACCCCGTCGGCATCACGAAGGCCACGATCTTGCGCGGCACGCCGATCGCTTCCATGGCCTCCATGGCCCGCGGCAGCGCCGCCTCGGAGGACGTGGTCGCGAACGCCAGCGACACCGGCTCGGCGACCGCGGCGATGAACTTCCGGATCGGCACCCGGGCGATGAGCGCGACGGGCAGCAGCACGACCAGGATGAACACGATGAGGGCGGCGTAGAGCGTCGCCAGCAGCTTGGCCAGGTTCACGAGGACCCCGAGACCCATGTGGCCGACCGTGTACGCGATCGCGGCGCCCACTCCAATCGGCGCAAACATCATCACGATGTTGGTGAACTTGAACATCGTTTCGGCAAGGCTCTCCGCGAACGACAGCATCGGCCTGCGCTTGGCTTCCGGCAACATCGCCAGGGCAACCCCGAAGAGGAGCGAGAACACCACGACCTGGAGAACCTCGCCCTCGGCGATCGACTTTGCGATGTTCTCCGGGAAGATGTGCTGGATGATCTCGGAGGCGCTCTTCTGGACCGCCTTGATCTCCTCGGTCTTCGGCGCCGGGGGAAGGTTGATGCCCCGCCCGGCCTGCGACAGGTTGATCGCGGCGAGGCCGATGAAGAGCGCGACCGTCGTGACGATCTCGAAATAGACGAGCGCCTTCACGCCCATCCGGCCGACCTGCTTGAGGTCCGAATGCCCGGCGACGCCCACCACCAGCGTCGCGAACAGCAGGGGGGCGATGATCGTCTTGATCATCCGCAGGAAGACCAGGGAGAGCGTGCGCAGGTTGACCGCCACCGCGGGCAGGTCATGGCCGATCTCGGCGCCCACCACCATGCTGACGAGGATCCAGGTCGTCAGCGACCGGCGTTTCAGGCCGTATGCGACGAGCCCTGCAATTGCGAGCCAGCGCGAGGCAACCACGATCTCCGACGGGATGGCGAAGAGGCCGGTGGTCTTGAGCGCGGCCAGCACCGCCGCCAGCGTGAGCGTCGCGAGCAGGAACGGGACGGTCCAGCGCTTCCACCGGTGCATGCGGCCTCCGCACCACCCCGCGCGTGATGCTCCGCCAGTGTAATTGGAAAACCCCACATGGTGCCAGCGCGACGAGGAGCTTCGAGTTGGAGGGCTTCTCGCCTTCCTTCGTGAGGCTCACGCCCTAGAGTGCCGTGCTCTCGTCCAACGCGAGGATTGTGATGCTCGCTGCGATCCACGGCGCACGCCGGTTCCATTTTCGAAGCGGATCCTCGAACGACCTCACCACATCGCCACCTTCTGTAGCTCTCATGGCGTGCCTCTCCGTCCCCGCCGACCGAACGGGCCAGACGGACGGGACGGTTCCAGTGGCCCTCCACCAGAACTTCGAACGCTTTCCGGTTTACGTCGAGGGCCGTTCGCACCGGATCAGCGGTCGTCGTGTCCACGCCCGTTAGAGTCTCGCGAAGGGTCGTTTCGTGTACGCCCACCCCGACGGCGGTTGGGACGAAACTCTCAGCTCGGTTCACCGGCCAGCAGTTCCGGCCGGATCGTCCCTTCCGCGACCCACTCCGCCGGCCCCGAGAACCGTACCGGACATTCCGGCGGGGCGCCCAGCGGCTCGACCGTAAGAGCCCGACCCGAGGCGGTCCGCACCAGCACCGGAGCGGCGACCCACCCGTCGGCAAGCGCGATGACGGCGGCGGCCGCGTCGCCGGAGCCGCACGACAGAGTTTCGCCCTCGATCCCGCGCTCCCAGGAGCGCACGGCCAGATCATGGGGCCCGGCCACGAACGCGAAGCTCACGTTCGCCCCGCCGGCGGGGAGATCCGGGTGAGCGCGAAGCGCAGGGGCGAACGGCGCGAGGGGCCGCTGCCAGAAGTCCGCCCAATCCACACGCACGATCAGGTGTGGGACCCCGACGACCAGGAATCGCCCGCGCGCGGGCGCGCCGGGGACTGCCAGCTCCTGCCACGGCCGCACGCCCTCCGGCGCCGGCAGGCGCAACGTGACCCGCACGCCCTCGACGACTGCCGGGATGGCGGCGTGGCCGGTTTGGAGGACCATCTCGCGCCACCCCCACCTCGCCGCGATGAAGCTCGCGGCGCAGCGCGTGCCGTTGGCGCAGAACTCGGCTTCGGACCCGTCGCTGTTCCAGTAGTCGAGTCGCGCGGCCGATGCGCCGGTGGGAGTCACCAGGAGGACACCGTCGGCGCCCACGCCGAAACGGCGGTGGCAGAGGCGGGGGACCGCGGCCCGGAGTCTGCTCGCCAGATCCGGCTCCGCACGTCCGTCGAAGATAAGAAAGTCGTTTCCGGCGCCGTGGAGCTTGGCGAATCTCACGTCCCTGACCGCACCTTGCAGTACACGGCGTCGGACTGGTTCCCCGCGACGTCCATGGCCTTGACTGCATACTCGACCACGCCCGACGGGGGCGACGCGTCGGCGTACTCGGTCCCCTTGAAAACCTCCTCCAGGTGGTCCCACGCCCCATCGCCGATCCGCCGAAAGATCTTGTACCGGACGTCCTGCTCCGGCGACGCATCCCACCGCAAGCGAACAAGACCCGGCTCAGGCAGGCAAATGAGAGAGGTCACCGGAGGTGGGGGGTAGATGTCCGGGTACGGAACTTCGACAGAATCGGTCGGTGGACTCGCGGTCGACATCGCGGTCTTGACGAACGAGCGCACCCTGTACCACCAGGTCTGCCCCTGCTCGGCCTTCGCGTCGAGAAAGCTCGGCTTTTCAATCCCGATCGGTGGCTGGGCCTCCCAGGCGGCGTTCTTCGAGGCCCGACGCTCCACCACGTAAACCACACCGGGGACTGGATCCCAGGAAAGCGCGATGCCGTCCGCACGCGGCTCGGGGACAAGAGACGTGGGAGTCGTGGGTACCGGTTGCGGCTGCCAGGTCAGGAAATTCGAGAGTGCCGAGGTCGTGCCGTCCTTGCGGCGCGACCGGACGGCGTACCAGAGTGTCGGCGGTGAGGTTCCCGGGGACACCTCGGGCAGCTTTTCCCGATAGGTCAGCGACTTGCCCCGCGTCGCCGTTTGCAGGGATTCCCCTTCGAGGCGCACGGCCAGCTTGCCGCGCCCGAGCATGAGCTGCCGCCGCAGATCTTCACCGGCCGGCCCGGTGCCGACCTGCTCCTGGCCGGGAGCCAGCTGGAGCTGCCATACCTCCACCCGGACGAGGTCGTTGAGCGGCCGACCGCCTCTGGTGAGTTGGGGGTACGTCCAGCTCAAGACGAGGTCGGCCCCGTCCTGATAGCCCCAGAGATCGGTGGTCGTCTCCGGCACCTCAATGATGGGGGGAAGCGGCACGGACTTCCGGCCGCACGCGGGGAGCAGCACTATCACGGCGAGCAGAACCAACGTTCGGACGGTTCGCATCGGATGTCAACTGTAGCAAATGGGCGTTGCAATGGTGAGGGTTGCAGCAGCAGAGGCACCAGGGAGCTGAGGAGCTCTCGGGAAGCCGTTTCCCCTGTTCTCCGCCTGTGACCTGCTGCTCTCCTGTCGCCTACAGCACGTATCGAGCAAGATCCTCTCGCCCGAGGAGAGGCGCCAGCGCCCCCCTCACCGTCCCGGCGTCCACCACAACATGGGTGCCCCGCTGCTCGGGCGCGGTGAACGAGATGTCCTCGAGCACACGCTCGAGAACCGTCGTGAGGCGACGGGCGCCGATGTTCTCGCCGCTGCGGTTCAGCTCCGCGGCGACGCGCGCGAGCTCCGCGACACCGTCCGTCGTGACCTCGAGCTCGACCCCCTCGGCGGCCAGCAACGCCTGATGCTGCTTCAACAGGGCGTGCTCCGGCTCGGTCAGGATCCGCAGCAGATCCCCCTCGGAGAGCGCTTCGAGCTGGACTCGGACCGGAAAGCGGCCCTGCAACTCCGGGATGAGGTCGGAGGGCTTGGCCACGTGGAACGCTCCCGCCGCGATGAACAGCACATGGTCGGTGGACACCTGGCCGTAGCGCGTGTTGACCGTGGTTCCCTCGACGAGGGGCAAGAGGTCACGTTGCACGCCTTCGCGCGAGACGTCGGGCCCCGCGCCGGGGGCGTTCCGCGAAGCGATCTTGTCGATCTCATCCAGGAAGACGATTCCGCTCTCCTGGGCCCGGTCCACGCCCTCCCGCTCGGCGGCTTCGCGGTCCACCAGGCGTTCGACCTCCTCGGCTTCCAGGAGCTTGCGGGCCTCGCGGACGGTGACCCGACGCCGCTCCCGCTTGGAGAACACGCCCCCAAGGGCATCACGAAGGTTCATCTCGAGGCTCTCCATGCCCTGGCCGCCAAACAGGTTGAGGACCGGCGCGCGGCTCTGCGCGATCTCCACCTCCACCTCGCGTTCCTCGAGCGATCCGTCGCGCAGCAGACGACGCAGGCCGCGTCTTGATTCCTCACGGCTTTCCGGTGCCGCGGTCGGCAGCAGCATGTCGAGGATCCGGTCTTCGGCGGCGCGCTGGGCCGCAATGCGCACTGACACTGCGCGCTCCTCGCGCACCGTCGCGACCGCGGCCTCCACCAGGTCGCGCATGATGGAGTCCACATCCCGTCCGACGTAGCCGACCTCGGTGAACTTGGAGGCCTCAACCTTGACGAAGGGCGCGTTGGCGAGCCGCGCGAGGCGGCGCGCGATCTCGGTCTTGCCGACGCCGGTCGGCCCGATCAGGATGATGTTGGCCGGGACCACTTCGCGGCGCAGCTCCTCCGACAGCTGCCGGCGACGCCAGCGGTTCCGCAGCGCGATCGCCACCGCGCGCTTCGCCGCCCCCTGCCCGACGATGTATCGGTCGAGCTCCGCGACGACCTCCCTCGGGGTGTACACCGGGGCGCTCACGGAACCACCTCGACCGTGACGTGCTCGTTGGTGTAGAGGTCGATCCCCGCTGCGATGCGGAGCGCCTCGCGCGCGACCTCCGCGGCTTCGAGCGTCGAGTGGGCGATCAAGGCGCGCGCCGCCCCCAGCGCCACCGGCCCGCCGGAGCCGATCGCCAGCACGCCGTCGTCAGGAACGACGACCTCGCCGGACCCGGAAAGGAGCAGGAGGTGCTCCCGGTCCGCGACGATCATCATCGCCTCAAGGTGGCGGAGGGCGCGGTCGGTTCGCCAATCGCGCGCCAGCTCCACGGCGGCTCGCTCCAGGTTGCCGGCAAACTCCTCGAACTTCGCCTCGAAACGGGTGAACAGGGCAAGCGCGTCCGCAACCGAGCCCGCGAACCCCGCCAGGACCCTCCCGCCGCCCAGACGTCGCAGCTTGGTAGCTCCGTGCTTGAGGATAGTGTTGCCGAGCGTGACCTGACCGTCGCACGCCATCGCGGTGACCCCGTCCCGGCGTACAGCGCAGATGGTCGTGTGGTGCCAACGAATGCGCATGTACCACCTCCCGCCTCAGACTACAGCCGCCGAACCTCCCCACCAGGTGCGCGTATCCTATACCAGCCGGCGTCCGCCGGTGCCTATGCCGACCGGAGAGCTCGCGGCCCTCGCCACCGCCCTGCTATGGGCATTCACTGGCCTCTTCTTCGCGGAAGCCGCGCGCCGGATCGGGGCGTTGCGGGTCAACCTCTTGCGGTTGCCGCTGGCGCTCGTCCTGCTCACGGCCACCATGGTTCTCGCCGGTCCGGCCTTCGCCACAGTCAACCGCCACCGGGTCTATTACCTCGCCTTGAGCGGCATCGTCGGTCTCGTGATCGGAGATCTCGCTTTGTTCGAGGCACTGCGGCGCATCGGGGCAAGGCTTTCGCTGCTCGTGATGGCCATGGCGCCGATCTTTGCCTCACTTGCAGGGCTGATGCTGCTCAAAGAGCAACCCGGCCGCACGGCGCTGCTTGGGATTGCCACCACCCTTGCAGGTGTGTCCTGGGTGGTGGGCGAGCGCAAGGCTGGGGAGGTGAGTGGCCATCGGGAGATCCCTGGCGTCGCACTCGCGGTCGTGGGCGCCGTGTGCCAGGGGGTGGGGCTCGTGCTGGCCAAGATCGGCATGGCGGGGGAGATGCCGGCGCTCACCGGGACCTGGGTCCGGATGGCTGCCGCCACATCGCTGATCTGGACGCTCACGGCACTCACCGGCCGGGTGTGTGCCCTCGACGTGTCCGGGTCGGTGCGTCGTGCCTGGCCGTTCCTCTTGGGCGGGGCCGTGTTTGGCCCATTCCTCGGAGTTTGGATGTCACTCGTGGCCGCCCGCCACACCGACGTGGGGATCGCAGCAACCCTGATGGCGACCACTCCCGTGCTCGTGATCCCGCTTCTGATGGCCACGGAACGCTACCGGCCGACAGCCCGCGCGCTCACTGGCACTGTGGTCACACTCGTTGGCATCGCCTTGCTCTTCTCGAGCTGACGGGGCGTTTCGCGCGCGGAACGCATCGCGTCGGCGCTGGAGGCCCTCGCGCGGCGGCCCGAGCAGCGCTGACCGAGCCTCAAAAACCTCCGACACCCTCTTGGCCAGGGGCACCAAATTCCTGCATTCACGCCTTCGGATGCGCTTTGTTGTAGGTGTCCATCAGGTGGGCGAGGTCGAGGTGCGTGTAGCGCTGGGTGGTGGACAGCGAGGCGTGGCCGAGCAACTCCTGAATCGCGCGCAGGTCCATCCCCGCTTCGAGCAGGTGCGTGGCGAACGCGTGGCGCAGCGTGTGGGGGTGGATGTGAGTCACCATCGCCACGCGGAAAACCGCGGCGTCGAGGATGCGGCGCAAGGAGCGGTCCGACAGCCTCCCGCCGCGCTGGTTGACGAAGAGCGGCTCGCCGGACGGCAGCTCCCGGCCGTGGAAGCGCCAGGCCGCACGGTCGGGAAGGTACGCGCGGATGGCGCGCTCGGCCTCGCGCCCGAACGGGACAAGGCGCTCCTTGCCGCCCTTGCCGCGCACCCGGGCGAGCCTCCGGTTGAGGTCCACGTCGTCGAGGTCGAGCCCCACCAGCTCGCTCGCGCGCAGCCCGGACCCGTAAAGCAGCTCGAGCGACGCGCGGTCGCGCCGTCCCGCGGGGTCCTGCGGCAGCGCCTCGAGCAGCTCGGCGAGCTGGGGCGACGTCACGACCTCCGGCAACTTCTTGGGGGCTCGCGGGGTCGGCACGACCTTGGCAGGGTTGGTCTCCACCTCGCCTTCGCGGCCCAGAAACCGGAAGTACGTGCGCAGCGCGGCGAGCGCCCGCTGCGTTGAGACGCGGGCGAGCTTTCTGCCGTGCAGGTGCGCAAGGTAGGCGCGGATGACGTTCGCGCTCACCCCGCGCGGGCCGGTGCACCCCATCTCGCTGCCCGCGAAGGCGACGAACTGCGAAACTTCGCGCTCGTACGCCCGCAGCGTGTTGGGCGAGAGGTTGCGCTCGTCGCGCACGTAGGCGGTGAACTCGTCGAGACGCCAGGGCACCCGGGCATTGTAGCCTCCGGCTTGACCGGCCGCGCCGATACCCGATAATGCCCCGAGCCTCGCCGCTGCGAGGCTGCCACTGGCCATGTGCGGAATCGCCGCCATCTGCAGCTTCGATCCCCGCGGACCCGCCGTGGATCGGGAGGAGCTCCTCCGGATCCGTGACTCGATGGCCTCCCGCGGGCCCGACGGATCCGGCGAGTGGTTCTCTCCCGACGGGCGCGTGGGTCTAGGCCACCGCCGCCTCGCCATCATCGACCTCTCCGCCACGGGCGACCAGCCGATGGTCAGTGCGGACGGCACGAGAGTCATCGTCTTCAACGGCGAGATCTACAACTATCGCGAGCTGCGGTCGCTGCTGCCGGACGGCGGCGCGGGCTTGCGCGGCACCTCCGACACCGAGGTGCTGCTCGAGTTGTACGCCGTCATGGGCACCGAGATGCTCCCGCGCCTCCTGGGGATGTTCGCCTTCGCGCTGTACGACATCAAGGCCGGCAAGACGCTCCTCGCGCGCGACCTCTACGGCGTCAAACCGCTGTACTACACGGCCGGCTCCGGGTGCGTGCGGATCGCATCCCAGGTGAAGGCATTGCTCGCCGGCGGGCGGGTTTCGCGCCGCCAGGACCCGGCCGGCGTGGTCGGCTTCTTCCTGCGCGGCTCGGTGCCCGAGCCGTTCACGCTCTACGAGGCGATCCGTGCGCTCCCTGCGGGCAGCTACGCGTGGGTCGACGAGCGCGGGGTGGCGGCGCCGCGCGCGTATGCGTCCATCGCGGAGATCCTCGCAGAGGCCGTGCGCAATCCGGCCAGGGTCTCCGAACAGGAGAGGGTCGAGCGGATGCGGCAGGCGTTCCTCGATTCGGTCCGCCACCACCTCGTGTCGGACGTGCGGGTCGGCGCGTTCCTGTCGTCCGGTCGTGATTCGACGTCGATCATCGGCCTGGCCCGCGACGCGGGCGCCGTGGATCTCAAGACGGTGACTCTCGCATTCACCGAGTACCAGGGTACGGTCCGCGACGAGGCGCCTCTCGCGGAGGAAGTCGCCCGTTACTACGGTACGGACCACACCACGCGGCTCATTTCGAAGGACGAGTTTCAGCGGGAGTTCCCGAAGGTCATCGAGGCGATGGACCAGCCCACGGTGGACGCGGTCAACTCGTACTTCGTGAGCCGCGCCGTTGCGGAAGTCGGAATCAAGGTGGCGCTCTCCGGCACGGGAGGCGACGAGCTCCTCGGCGGGTACTTCACCTACTGGAAGGTGCCGCTCGCGGTGCGCGTCTGGGGGATCCCGTCGCGCGTCCCGTTCCTCGGGGACGCGGTCCTGGCGGCGTATCGGGCGCTCGCCCCGAAGCGCAGCGCGCGCGTGAGCCCGAAGAGCGGCGCCGTCATCAAGTACAGCCGCGACTACCCGAACGCGTACTTCGTGCTGCGCGCGATGTTCATGCCGTGGGAGCTCGGCGAGATCGTCGGCGAGGAGGTCGCCCGGGAGGGGATGCGGCGGCTCGACCCGGTCGGGCTGTTCACCCAAGGCCTCGAGCCCGACCCGGGGCGGGCGTTCGAGCGGATCGTGGCGCTCGACTCGCGTTTCTACATGAAGGACCAGCTCTTGCGCGACGTCGACTGGGCCAGCATGGCGCACTCGCTCGAGGTGCGGGTGCCGCTCGTCGAAGCGCACCTGTTGCGCGCGGTGGCGCCGCTGTTGGTGCACGCGCACGGCGACCGCAAGCGCTACCTGCCCGCGAGTCCCTCCAAGCCGCTGCCGCCCGCCGTGTTCACCCGCAAGAAGACCGGGTTCTCCGTCCCCCTCCGGCAGTGGGTGCTGGGCGGCAAGTTGGGATCGAAGGGGAGCGACTTCGCGATGCGGGGGTGGGCCCGCCGTCTCTACGACACCGCGTTCCGGCCGGAAGGAGGGATCTGAACCTGCCGAGGCTCTTCGCCTTCAACAAGCCCCGCAGGGTCGTGGTGTCACGGGTGAGGGAGGGAGGCGCAAGCACCGTCTTCGAGATGCTTCGCCCCGAGCGCCGCGACTGGTTCGCGGTCGGGCGCCTCGACAAGGACTCCGAAGGGCTGCTTCTGTTCTGCGACGACTCGCGCTTCGCGCAGCTCCTGATGGACCCGGGAGCCGTCGCCAAGACCTACCTTGTGGCCGTCGAGGGATTCCCCCGCGAGCACGATCTGGAAGGGATGCGCCGCGGCGGATTCGTGATCGAAGGGCAACCCGCGCTCCCCGCCGAGGTGCGCCGGCTCGGCAAGGCGCCCCGCGGCGGAACTCGTTTCGAGGTCGTGCTCCACGAGGGACGAAACCGAGAGATCCGGCGCCTGTTCCTCGCGGCGGGGTTCAACGTCCGGCGACTCGTCCGCACCGCAATCGGTCCCGTCGACCTCGGCGACCTGCGCCAGGGCGAGGGCCGCGAACTCACATCCTCGGAAGTCGCGGCACTCCGCAGGCTCGCAGTGCCCTGAACCCTAGATCCCTCGCACCGAACGGCCGGCCGTTCGGCGGGCGACCGCTACGGCCGACCAGCGGCCAGGCCTCTTCTGCGCCCTACGCCCGGTGCCCGAGCAGGGTGGGAGGAATGACGGGGACCGCCCATCCGACCGCGGCCCGCCACGAAACAATCGCCTCGAGCGCGGCGGCCACAGCGGCCTTGCGGCGTTGCCCCTTCTCCCGCGGCAGCTCGGTCATCGGGTCGCTCATCAGCCCCCAGGCGGCGTTGGCCGGCTGAAACCGGTGCGGCGGGCGCTCGGTGAGGTGACGCACGAGCCCGCCGTGCGCGGTCCACGGCGGAGGCGGCGGAAGATCGAGCCCCCGCAGTTCGGAGGCGAGCGACAGTCCGGCCAGAAGCCCGATCGCCGCGGACTCGACGTACCCCTCCACGCCGTTGAGCTGTCCCGCGAGGCGCACCGACGGACGGGCCTTCAGGCGGAGCTGCGCGTCGAGGTGCTTCGGGGCGCAGATGAACGTGTTGCGGTGGATCATCCCGAGCCGCACGAAGCGGGCGTTCTCGAGGCCGGGGATCGTGCGGAACACCTGCTGTTGCGCCGCGAACGTCATGCGGGTCTGGAAGCCCACGAGGTTCCACTGCGACGCCGCAAGGTCGTCGCGGCGGAGCTGGACCACGGCGTACGGATGGCGCCCTGTGGCGGGGTCCTGCAACCCCACCGGCTTCATCGGACCGTACCGCAGGGTGTCGACCCCACGCTCGGCCATCACCTCGATCGGCAGGCACCCCTCGAAGTACGGAACGTCGCGCTCGAACTCCCTCTCGGCAACCTTCTCCGCGGCGCGCAGGGCTTTCACGAAGCCCAGGTATGCCTCGCGGTCCATCGCTGCGTTGAGGTAGTCGTCCCCACCCTTGCCGTAGCGCGAGGCGCGGAACAGCCTGGTCATCTCCAGCGAGTCCGCCATGACGACCGGAGCGATCGCGTCGAAGAACGAGAGCGAACCCTCGCCGAGTAGAGCCGACAACGACTCGTGGAGGGCAGGTGCCGTGAGAGGACCGGTGGCGACGATCGCCGGGCCGTCGGGCACCGCGCGAACCTCCTCTCGCGCAACGGTGATCAGCGGGTGGCCCCCGATCGCTCCCTCGACGCCGGCGGCGAACGCCTCGCGGTCGACCGCCAGCGCGTCCCCGGCCGGGAGAGCTGCGGCCCTCGCAGTGGCCATGATGAGCGAGCCCATCGAAGCCATCTCACGCTTGAGCAGGCCAACGGCGTTCTCTGGATTGTCGGAGCGCAGCGAGTTGGAGCAGACAAGCTCGGCCAGGTCGCCGGTGCGGTGGGCGGGCGTCGACACGCCCGGGCGCATCTCCACCAAGCGCACGGCTGCGCCGGCGCACGCGAGCTGCCAGGCAGCCTCGCACCCGGCGAGACCACCTCCGACAACGGTCACGCGATCGGTCACTTCGCGCGCGGTTTCCGCGCCTTCGCGTGCTTGCGCGCCGTGACCTTCGGAGGCTTGACGGCCACAGGCCCTGCATCACCCTCCGAGGCCTCCGCGGGCTGGGTATCGCCGCGGGTCGCCTGGCCTTCAGCCGGACCGCGGAAGCCGCATCCGTCCTTCGCGCAGACCCACTCGACGCCCCGCCGGACCGTCGTCTTCTCCATCACGAAGGGAGCACCGCACGATGGGCAGGCGCAGAGCACCGGCTTGGCCGGCAGCGTGAACGAGCACTTCGGGTAGCGGTTGCACCCCCAGAAGGAGCGTCCGCGCCGGGAGCGCTTCTCGACGATCTCGCCTTCCTCGCACTCGGGGCACGCCACGCCGCTGGGCGTGTTGGGGCTGGCTTTGCCGGTCGTAAGCTTGCGAATCCCCTTGCACTCCGGGTAGCGCGAGCACGCCCAGAACTGCCCGAACCGCGAGCGCTTGAGAACCATCGGCGAGCTGCACTCCGGGCACGACGGGGCCTCGGGAGTGATCCCCGGAGCGCCGGGCTCGCGAGTCGTCTTGCACGTCGGGTAGTTGGAGCAGGCAAGGTACTCGCCATACCGCCCGAAGCGCAGCAACATGGGGGCGCCGCAGGTCGGGCAGGTCTGGTCGGTGGCGACGCCCTGACGCTTCACCGAGGTCATCTCGGCCTTCGCCCGCTCGAGGTCGGCGGTGAACGAAGCCCAGAAACGCGCGATCGCTTTGTGCCAGTCGAGCTTGCCCTCGGCTATGGCGTCCAGCTCTTCCTCCATCCGCGCCGTGTACGTCTCGTTGATGAGATCGCCGAAGGAGCCGATCAGGAGGCGGCTGACCAGCTTGCCGAGTTCGGTCGGGAAGAACGTCCCCTTCTGGCGCTCGACGTACGAGCGGTCGGAGAGCGTCGCGATGATCTGGGCGTACGTCGACGGGCGCCCGATGCCGTTCTCCTCCAGCGCCTTGACCAGTGTGGACTCGGTGAAGCGGGGCGGCGGCTGGGTGAACTTCTGCGTCGAGGCGAGCTCTTCAAGGGCGAGCGTCTCCCCATCCGCCAAAACCGGCAGACGCCTGGAGGTCGGCTCCTCGTCCTCCTGCTCCTGGGCCGGCTTCTCGCCGGCCTGCGGCTCCTCCTCCTCGCGATAGACGCGGAGGAACCCGGCGTCCACCTCGACCTCGCCGCGCGCCTTGAAACCGTAGCGTCCGGCTTCGACGAGTACGTCGGTAACGTCGAACTCCGCCGGCGTCATCTGCGAGGCGACGAAACGTTGCCAGATCAGCGTGTAGAGCTTGAGCTCGTCGGCGGAGAGGTGACGGGCCACCGACTCCGGTGTGCGAGCCGGGTCCGTGGGACGGATCGCCTCGTGGGCGTCCTGCGCCTCCGAGCGGTTCTTGAAGAAGTTGGGTTTCTCGGGGAGGAACCCGGCGCCGTACTGGGACGCGATCAGATCGCGAACGGCAGCCAGCGCCTCGGCGGCAACCCGCACGGAGTCGGTGCGCATGTAGGTGATCAGGCCGACCCTCTCCCCGCCGCCGAGGTCCACGCCCTCGTAGAGTTTCTGGGCGAGTTGCATCGTCCTCCGGACCGGGTAGTGGTGGCGCTTGTACGCGGCCTGCTGCAGCTTGGCCGTCACGAACGGGGGTGCGGCCTTCTGCTGCCGGCGCCGTTTGTTGACCTTGGCGACGACGAAGCGATTGCCTTCGACCTCGGCTTTGACGGCCGCCGCAGTCTCGCCGTCGTGCACCGTGAACTTCTTGCCGTCGCGTTGTGCCAGACGCGCCACGAAGGCGGGTGGGAGCGATGCGGCCAGGCGTGCGTCGAGGTGCCAGTACTCTTCGGGGACGAACGCCTCGATCTCGGCCTCGCGGTCGCAGATCATCTTGAGGGCCACCGATTGGACCCGGCCCGCCGACAGCCCCCGCTTGACCTTGTCCCAGAGCAGAGGGGAGAGCTTGTAGCCCATCAGCCGGTCGAGCACCCGTCGAGCCTGCTGGGAATCGACGAGGTACTGGTCGACAGGGCGGGGATTGGCAATCGCCTCGGCAACGGCGCGTTTCGTGATCTCGTGAAACATGACCCGCTCGATCGGTTTGCCGCTGCCCTCGAGGAGCTCCGCGAGGTGCCACCCGATCGCCTCGCCCTCACGGTCGGGGTCGGTGGCGAGCAGCACCCGGTCCGCCCGCGCGGCCGCCGCCTGGATCTCGGCGATGACCTTGCGCTTCGCCGGCAGCGCCTGGTAGATCGGCTCGAAGCCGTGCTCGATGTCGATTCCGAGGTCGTTCTTCGGCAGGTCGCGCACGTGGCCGACAGAAGCTATGACGGAATACCCCTTGCCGAGGTACCGACCCAGCGTCCGCGCCTTGGCGGGGGACTCCACGATGACGAGCGAATCGGCCACGTTTCCTCCGGGGGTGCACTCTAGCAGCGCTGTCAAGAGGAGCCGGGCGCCGCGCCGTCCGTCCGTGGCGACATGCCGTCCCTTGCAGCAGGGGTCCCGGGTCGCAACGGGCGGAGACAGGGCAGTTTCCAGCGCATCGACGATGGCACACCCCTTGCGGTACGGTACCCTGACTGAAAAGCGCCGAACTCGGCGACAAGGAGGGAGTATGAGGCGGTCGGCTCTCACAATCGTTGCCGGTCTCGGCACAGTGGTCCTGATGATCACCCTCGCCAGCTGCATATCCGCGACACCCACGGAGACACCCGGCGTGGATCGCGTCAGCAGGACCGTGCTCCGCTACACCGGCCCCGAGGTGGAGGCCGTCGTGAGCTATCGCGCCGCCAGCCTGCGCCTCGGCGAGGAATGGCTGTTTCTCGACGTCGCGGTCACCGGCGCCGGCCACGCCTCGATCGAGCTGAAGCGCGGGAAGATCGCCATCCGAACCCCGAACGGGGAGGTCGTGCCGCTCACCACCCAGGTGGAGTTCGGGCAGGCGTACTCGCAGCTTGCCGCAGCGCTGGCGCGAGCCGACGTTGCCTCAGAACCGCTCGACTACTTCACAAGCCGCACGCCGAAGAGCCTCGACTTCCTCGTCGCCCCCGGCACCGGGATCGCGTTCGATTCGGTTTGGGTCAACGACCTCGAGGTCGCGTCGGGGCGGCTCTGCTTCTTCGTTCCGGGCGGCGTTCAGGCCGGACCGTACGAGCTCCGCATCGACCTGCAGGAGAGCAAGGTGCGTATCCCGTTCCGCCTGGGTGAGCCCTAGGGTTGGACGCGGCAGCGGCGAAAGCGACCGTCCGCCTCGCGGGCGATCCGTCCGGCGAGTTCCAGGAGAAGGAGGGCTTCGAGCACCTCGGCCACCGGTTTGCCGCTCGCCGCAGCAAGGCGATCCACCGTGACCGGTTCGCCGGGCGGGATCAGGGCCAGGATCTCCGGCTCCTCGCCGCCGGGCGCGGGCGTCCGTGGCGGCAACCCCACCGCCGCGAGCACATCGTCGGCGGAGAGCACGGGAGCGGCTCCCGCGCGCAGGAGCCCGTTCGGCCCTGCGGAGAGCCGCGAGAACACCGAGCCCGGAACCGCGAGAACGTCACGCCCTTCGTCGAGGGCGAGGCGCGCCGTGATCAAAGCCCCCGAGCGCTCGTCGGCTTCGATCACGACGACGGCTTCAACCAGCCCCGCGATCAGCCGGTTGCGCTCAGGAAAGTGGCGGCCGAGGGGCGGCGCCCCGGGCGGGTACTCGGTGACCAGACAGCCCAGCGCGGCGATCTCCCCGGCAAGTTCGGCGTGCTCCGGCGGGTAGACCCGGTCGGGTCCGGCGCCCCAGACTGCGACCGTCTTTCCGCCTGCGGCCAGAGCGCCGCGGTGTGCGGACCCGTCGACCCCGCGGGCCATGCCGGAGATCACCGCCACGCCTGCGAGGGCGAGCTCCCTCCCGAGGTACTCGGCGACCTCTCGCCCGTACGACGTCGCGCGCCTCGCACCCACCAGCGCCACGGCGTGATCGGTCGGGAGCGTGCCGCGCACGAACAGCCCGAGAGGCGGGTCCGAGACGGTTGACAGGCGGGGAGGAAAATCGGGGTCGGTGAACGAGACCCATCGCCACCCGAGCGCCGCCAGTGTCTGCTCGACCGCCGGCACACGGTCGCCGAGGGCGTCTCGGACGGCCTGGTCGGCGTCTGGTGCGTCCAGTGAGAGGAGCGCGCGACCGGCATCGCGGGCCGCGCGACCGCCGTCCGGGTGCGCAACGACACACGCCAAAGCGAGACGAGAGTCTTGAATTTGAACCTCCGGCAAGGCCTATCATAACGTGCCTTCTCGGGGTGTCATGCCGTTGGCGCTAGGAATCCTCTGTCAGCGGCGGTGTACACGCGCAGGGGGGCGCCGAGCGGCCGTCACTGGCGCCGGTGCCCTCAGCTGACCTTGGCGCGGCGGGCATCCAGGAAGATGCCGAGGCCGAGAGCGACGAACACGGCCAGGCCGAGCCAGTTTCCTCCCCATTCCGTG
The DNA here is from genome assembly GCA_050018455.1 of Thermoanaerobaculaceae bacterium. Classification (GTDB taxonomy): domain Bacteria; phylum Acidobacteriota; class Thermoanaerobaculia; order Thermoanaerobaculales; family Thermoanaerobaculaceae; genus RBG-13-68-16. Next base: position 20,863 of record JBEKAA010000013.1, read on the forward strand.
TTCCCGAGATGGGGAACCAGGGCCACGTGGAAGCGGTCCTGGAGCGCGTCCATCGCGCCCTTGAACACGCCGGCGAGCGCTCCGCCCGCGATCAGGCCTGACGCGACGAGCGTGCCGCGATCGCCGCGAGCTTTCTCGAGCGCGACGTCGCCGGAGGCCGAGCGCTTGACGAACCACGCCACGATCGCGCCGACCAGGAGCGGTGTGTTGAGGTCCATCGGCAAGTACATTCCGAGCGCGAAGGCGAGACCGGAGACGCCCACCAACTCGACCACGACGGCGATCACGGCACCGAGGCCGTAAAGGAACCATGGCGCTTCGGCCGAACCCATCATCGAGCGCGCCACGGCCGCCATGGCGTTGGCCTGGGGCGCCGGCAACGGTCTCGGGTGGGCGGCCGACAGCACGTACCCGTCCGTGTGGGCGAAGAGCAGCATCACGGCCGTGACGGTCAGCGAGGCCAGCGCGGCTCCACCGATGAGCGACCACTGGATGCGGCGCGGCGTGCCGCCAACCCAGTAACCGATCTTCATGAGCGTGACCATCGACCCGGTCATCGAAAGGGCGGTACACACGACCCCGCCGATGAGCAGCGTGGCCAGCATCCCCTGCCCGCCCGACAGGCCGAGGCGCACCAGGATCACGGCCGCAACGATCAGGGTGGTGAGGGTCATGCCCGAGATGGGCGTGATCGAGATCATCGCAACCGCCCACGCCGACACCGCCGCAAACAGGAACGAGATCAGAAGCGTCAGGGCGAGCGCGATCAGCGCCTTGCCGGTGGCCCCAGACACACCAGCGAGGACGACGAAGCGGAAGTAAATCCCGATCGCCACGGCGGTGACAGCCGTCAAGACGGCGACGGTGGCCATCGGCACATCGCGGTCGGTGCGGGGGAGCGTCTCGCCGCCGCCCCCGGTCCGCAAGCGGGCGAGTTCCTTGAGAACGGTGCGCAGCGCCTGCACGATCACCGGGCTCATCTTGGCGATCGAGATCAAGCCGGCGGCGAAGATCCCGCCGATGCCGATCAGCCGGACGTAGTTCCCGAAGATGCTCTCGGCATCCAACCCCGCGATCGGCGGCATGCCGGGGAACAACCCGCCCGGTACCTGGGCACCGATGCGGGCCACCAGCGGGACCAGCACCCAGTACGACAGGAACGACCCGGCGCATATGATCGCCGCATACCGGACGCCGATGATGTATCCGAGCCCCATGACCGCGGCCGACGTGTTGAGGGTGAAGATCGCCTTCAACCGCTCGGTGGCGGCGCTGAACGCCGGGACGATCGCGGTCGTGAAGGTGTCGCGCCAGGCTTCGAACCCCGCAGCCATGTAGTCGAGCACGAACCCGAGGCCCATCGACCCCAGCAGCACGCCCGCGGCCTTGCCGCCCTTCTCGCCGGTGACGAGGATCTCGGTCGTGGCGGTTGCCTCGGGGAACGGCAGCTTGCCGTGCATCTCGGCGACGAAGTAGCGGCGGAACGGAATCAGGAAGAGAACTCCCAGCACCGCTCCCAGGAACGGCACCAGGAAGATCTGCATGAATCCCGACCGACCCTCGAGCCCGAGAACGAAGATCGCCGGCATGACGAACACCGAGCCGCCGACCACGATCCCCGCCGTGGCCCCCAGCGTCGCAACCTGGAGGTTTTCGAGCATCGTCGACGGGCGCCGGCCGCTCGCGCCAAGTAGAGCCGAGAAACCGACCGCGAGGATCGCGATCGGGATCGCGGTCTCGATCCCCTGGCCAAGCTTGAGCGCTATGTAGGCGGCGGCGGCCGAGAACAGCACCGTCATGCCGAGACCGAGGACGACCGACCGGGTCGTCACCTCGGGCACGACCCGCTCGGGGGCGATCAACGGCTCGTACTTCTCTCCGGGTTTGAGGGGACGATAGGCGTTCTCGGGGAGGCCGGGGATGAGCTGCGGCGTCTCGGGGGTATCCATGGCCGCCGATTGTAGCGGAGGTTCGGCTCCGGCACCCGGACGCGCTTACAATCCGGAGCAACGTGGCTGACCTGCTGGAGGCGCTCTTACAGATCAAGGCGCTCGCCGAGACGCCGGCGAGGGTGACGGAACTGCTGCACTCGACCGACGCGGACCGGTGGACGTTGCGGCGCCGCCCGGCCGAGTGGGCGCCGGTCGAGGTCCTCGCCCACCTCGCCGATACCGAGCTCCTTTTCGGCCTGCGCGTCCGCCTGATCCTCAGCGCAAGCAGGCCGTCTCTCCCGGTATTGGAGCAGCGTGCGCTCGCCGAGCGCGCCGGGTACCTCTCCTGGCCTCCGGCGATGGCCCTGAACCGCTTCCGCGCCCGCCGCGGCGAAACGATCGAGCGGCTCGCCTCCTGCTCGGCCGAGGAGCTCGAGCGGGTCGGCCTGCACCCGGTGCGGCGGGAGGTCACCCTCGCGGACCTGATCGCGATCATGCTCGCCCACGACACCGACCACGTGGGCCAGATGCGTGAGCGGCTCGGCTTCCCCGGCGGGCGATGAAGCCTCGCCCGAGTTCGCAACGCTCCCACCCCACCCAGGAACTGCGGCGAACCACCCCGAACCCCGGCGCGGGCAGCTTTGCAGGTCCCTTCACGTTGGGCCGGCGAAAAAAGTCGCTCAGACGCGCGTCGTCGCCTGACCGTCTCCCACGTTGCGGCGGCGTATCACCCGCGAGAGACCGAGGGCGGCCATGACCGCCAGCATGCCCACGATCGGCACCCGCATCCTGCCGTGCGCGACCACAAACGAGGCTGCCGTCTGGTAGCCGATCGCCGTGGCGAAGAGGAGGAGCTCGGCCCAGCGGCTTCGCCTGGCCAGCTGGACGGCGCCTACGAACGCCGCGAGCCACAACAGGAGGTTCCAGCCGGCCTGTCCCAGGACGACGAGGAGTTCGACCCGTTCGCGCCGGGCGAGGCCGCTCAGGAAAGCTCGGGGGTTGCGGTCGCCCTCATCGACGCCGGCAGAAGTCTCGGTGTCGGCGCCGAACAGACGGAGAAGGTAGCGTCGCTCCCCGGCGAGGGCGAACTCGGCCAGCGACACGACGGCTTCCTTCGCCGCCGCGGACGGGTGAGCACTGATGACCTGCCAACCGACCCGGCGAAACGCCGCGCTCCGTCGCGCACTGTCGTCCCCCGGGCTCTCGCGCAGAACCTGCTCGACAAGACGTCGCTCCGCCTCGCTTCGCGTGATCCCTTCGGCGGCGGCTTTGACCTTGGCGCCGGCGACGACGCAGAGGTTGTAGCCGCCCGCGTCGCTCACCGACCAGACGCCCGCCCCCATGCCGTTGCGAAAGGTCCAGCCGACGGGAAACGCGAGCGCCGCGAGCAGGAAGACGGCGATCCGCCGGCGATCCTCCCGGCGGGCCACCAGAAACACCGCACCCGCCACGGATGCCATCACCCCCACCGGTCGGACTGCGGCCGCCGCGGAAAACGCAAGACCCGCAATGAGTCTCGACGAGAAACTTCGCTTCTCTGTGGGGCGCACGAGCAGCCATACCCCGGCCATCAGCAGCGCCGCGAACACCGTATCGGACATCACGAGGTTGGCGTAGACGATGTGGCCGACATCGACCGCCGCCAGCAGCCCCGCAATGAGCGCCCACCGCCGCGGCATCACGGTGCCGGCGATGCCGACAATCAACCCGGCTGCAAGCGCGTCGAGCACGATCTGCGCGCAGATCGCCGCGACCGCGACCCGCTGCGGCGTCCGGCCGAGAAGAGCAAGCAAGAGAGGGTAGCCCGGTGTGCGGAACACCTCGACCGCGCCTGGATTCTCGACAGCTGCGCCACGTTCCGGCCCCGTGCGGCGAAACGCTCCGTGCTCGCGGAGGTTCCGGCCGAGCTCGAGGTAGAGAGGCGAGTCCAACGTCAGCACCCGCTCCGGGTGAAAGCGGTGGAACGCCACCGGTACCAACCGCAACGCCAGGGCGATCAGGACAACGACGACGGACTGCCGCACGGGCCGCCGGGTTCCGACGCGGCGACCGGCGTGCGGCGCTTCCATCAGCGCATGTCCGTCGATGCCCGTGCAGCGTCAGCCGTCCCGGGTGGTGCCGCGTGATCGCGCGCTCCGGGGCGCCTCTGATGTTTCGCGCTCGGAACCGCAGGCCTCGCTTCCCACCCCTCGGCCTGGTCAAAGGAGAGGAAGACGGCCACCGAAAAGCGGCCGGTCGTCGGAAGGGGGGCCTGGGGGTCCTTCGGGACGGCCTTCTCCGACATCTCGCCCAGTAGCAACACGGCATCGGCGCCCAACTTGGCCGCGAGCGCGGCCAGGCGTTGGACCTCTCCGGCCTCGGCTTTGCGGAGCGGGGTGGCCAGCGGTTGCACCGCGAGGATCGAGTAGTCGTCCTCGGGTTCCACGAGGTAGAACTCCACGTCACGAACCGTGACCGCCGCATCGCCGGTTTGGGTTGGCCACACACCGAGAGGCATCACCGCGGCGGCCGCGAGCAAGGTGGCTGCGAGCATCTTCGACCCCTCCTTCAGCTTTCCGGGACGAGCCGCTCGAGCCCGCCGAGATACGAACGCAGAGCTTCCGGCACGATCACCGTGCCATCCGCGCTCTGGTAGTTTTCCAGGACCGCGATCAGCGTCCGCCCGACCGCGAGCCCCGATCCGTTGAGAGTGTGGAGGTGGCGGGTCCTGCCGCCTCCGGCCGGACGGAATTTGAGGTCGGCGCGACGGGCCTGGAAGTCCTCGCAGTTGGAGCACGACGAGATTTCCCTGTAGCACTGTTGGCCCGGCAACCAGACCTCGATGTCGTGGGTCTTGGCGGCGGAGAACCCCAGGTCTCCCGTCGCCAGCGTCACCACCCTGTACGGGATCCCCAGCTTCTGCAGCACCAACTCGGCTGAACGCGTGAGAACGTCGAGCTCCGTGTAGCTCGTCTCGGGGGTGGCGAGGTGAACCAGCTCGACCTTGTCGAATTGGTGCTGCCGGATGAGGCCACGGACGTCCCTCCCGTGGGACCCGGCCTCCGCACGGAAGCATGGGGTGTAGGCGCAGTAGCGGCGGGGGAGCGTCTCTTCCGCAAGGATCTCGCCGCGATGCAGATTGGTAACCGGGACCTCGGCCGTCGGAACCAGGAAGTAGTCCGTGCCCTCGACGCGGAACAGGTCGGCCTCGAACTTCGGGAGCTGCCCGGTTCCGACCAGCGCTTGCCGGTTGACAATGAACGGCACGTACACCTCGCGGTAGCCGTTTCCACGATGCACGTCGAGCATGAAGGTCACCAGCGCGCGCTCGAGAGCCGCGCCGGCGCCCCACAGCACCGCGAAACGCGCGCCGGCGATCTTGGCGGCGCGCTCGAAGTCGAGGATGCCGAGCGAGGGTCCCAGGTCCCAGTGCGCCTGCGGCTCGAAGTCGAACACCGGTGGCTGGCCCCAGCTGCGCTCCGTGCGGTTCGCGGTTTCGTCCGGTCCGACCGGTACCGACTCGTGAGGGAGGTTCGGGATCGCGAGTTCGAGCTGCGCGACCTCGTTCGCGAGCGTCGCGGCTTCTTGCTCCGCAGCAGCAATCCGCGCGCCGAGTGTCGCCATCCGGCCACGCAGCGCTTCGCCCTCCTCTTTGCGGCCGGAGGCGAACAGGACACCCACCTTTTTGGACCCTCTGTTGCGGTCCGCCTTGAGTGCCTCCAGCTCGGCCTGGGCCTCGCGCCAGCGGACGTCGGCAGACAGGAGCCGCTCGAGGGGCGCGTCGCTGCGCCGCGCTGCCAGAGCGGCCCGGACACGGTCGGGTGACGTGCGCAGAAGCTCTCGCGCAAGCATGTCTGACCTCCAGACGCCCGATTGTTGGGCTTTGCGTACCGGGAGTCAACCGCGAAGCGGGCCGAAACCGTATACTCGGCGCGATGATGCGTGGCCGGTTGCAGGCGTGTCTGCCCGCGGTAGCTTTCGCCGCGCTCGCCGCGGTGATGACGGCGGCGGGCGGGGTTCCTTCCGTGGAGTCCGCCCTTGCGGCGCTGTCGGTCGGGCTCGCGACAGTTCCGTCGGGGTGGCTCGCCCCGAGCGGCTGGCGCCGGCGCGCCTCTGAGGGGCTGCTCATTCCCCCGGCGCTCGCGCTCGTGCTGATGGCCGACCCCACGCTGCGCCGTATTGCGCTCCCGCCGCTGCTGGCGGTGGCGGCTCTCGCGATCGGCGCAGCGGCGCTGCGGATCGTGGCCCGGCGAGATCGTGCCGTGATCATCGTTGCTCTGGCGCTCGCGGTGCGCGTGGCGGGCGGCCTGGGACTCGCCGGCTACCCTCTCTGGCGCGTTGCCGTTGTGGTCGGCGCCGTGGCGCTGGCTGCGGGACTTGCAGCGCGCGTGCTGAGCCCGCGAGCGGCTCTCGTGGTCGCGTTGCTGATCGCGGCAGCGCCGATGGAGCGAGCCCTGCTCCCCTCGCTGCTGGGTTTGGCCGCAACGGCGGTCGCCCTCTGGGCGGCGGCATCGCGCCCCGCGTGGCACGATCGCCTCGCCTCCGCCTGGAGCGCTTTCTTCATTGCCGTCGGGCTCATCGTGGTGTCTCTCGCCCCGTGGGGTGGGTTCAATCTCTCCCGGGCGGCCCCCACTGCCGGCTGGACACTGGTCGCGGCCGGGGGCGCCGCTCTCATAGCGACGCCTTTCCTCCCGCCGGCGCTGGCGGGCGCGGTGTGGCTCGGCGTTTCATGCCTGTCGGGCCGGCCCCAGCCTGCGCCCCCCGACCGTCCGGGCATCGAGCTCACGGCCGCGAGGCCGGAGGCCGTGCTGCCCACGTCTGAGGGCGGGCTCTACATCGTCGAGATCTCGCTCGCCAATGCCTCGTTCCTGCCGCAGGGCACTGTCGTCGCCCTCGTGCGCGACGTCGGGCCCGACGTGCCGATCCGCGTCGGGATCGACACGGCGGAGTGGGCGCACGAGCGGGACGACGTTCGGCGGGGTGCGGCGCACGCGCTTCCTACTGCCGCCGTGTGGCGCCCCGACAGGTACGGAAAGGACTCCACCTGGGCGGTGTCCGGCCGCAACAGCGAGCAACTGCCGAGGGGCGCTCGCCCGAGGCTGGTCCGGTCCGAGCGTCTCCCGCCTGAGGTCCTCGTGGGTGTCAGCGCTGCCGGTACGTCACGCCCGACGCCACCGCGAGACTGGCCCCTGACGAGCTGGATTCTGGCGGCCGCGGTCGTCGTCGTGGTTCTGCAACTCGCGGGAAGGACGTGGCGTTCTCCCACCGCCTTCATGCCGTGGGTGCTCCTGACCGCTCTCGCCATCGCGGCCAGGTTGCCTGTGAGCCCCTTGCGACTGCTCGCCGAACGCCACGGCGTTGACCTGGCACTCGCCGCACTGCTGCTTGCCTGGTTCCCTGCGGCCCGGGTCTGGCTTGCCCGGGGCCGTGTGTTCGCGACCGCTGCCGCGCTGCTCGTTCCCCTCGCGCTTGCCACGCCGCACCTCACACCGCCGCTCTATGGCGACGAGCCGTTCCATCTCGTCGTCCTCGACTCCCTTGCCCGGGACCACGATCTCGACCTCTCCAACAACTACGACCTGGAACACCACCCCTACAACCGGATCTACATGACCGGCAATGTCTTCCTGCACTCGCCGGTGCTGGCGATCCTGCTCCTGCCGGGCTACCTCCTGGGTGGGCGAGCCGGAGCCCTGGCCCTTCTTGCGCTCGCTGGGGCCGGTCTCACCGCGCTGGTGGCGCGGCGGGCGCGGGAGCTCGGATCGACCTCACGGCAGGTGGCGATCCTGGCGTGCGGACTCCTGCTCACGTACCCCGTCGCGACGTTCAGCACTCAGATCTGGGTGGAGGTGCCTGGCGCGCTTGCCGCCGCGGCGTGCCTCGTCATGCTGGCGCGACCGCGGGCGCAACGCGTCGCCGCGACTGTGGTTGCTGCGATCGCGGTCGCGGTGAAAACCAGGCTCGGGCTTGTGGTCGGCCCCCTTGCACTGGCGGCGTGGTGGCCGCGCCGCCGCCGGCCACGAGAGTTTGTGACCGGTGCAATAGGTCTCGGTGTGGCCATGGCGGCGGCTCTGGCGGTCGAGGCTCTCTTCCTCGGCCACCCCCTCGGGATGCGCCGCCTGCCCGACATCGTTCCGCACGATCTTCGCCAACCGGGGCTGGTGCTCTGCGGCCTCGCATTCGATCCCGCCGGAGGCCTGGCATTCTCCGCGCCGCTCGCGCTGCTGGCCGTGGTGGGGCTTCCGGCGCTCTGGCGACGCGGCGGATGGGGAGAGCGCGGCCTCCTGCTCGGCGGCGCTTTCACCATGGCCGCGCTCCTGCACTCGCTGGAATGGTACGGGGGCGGCGCGCCGCCCGCGCGCTACCTGATCCCCTTCCTCCCGGCGTTCGCGTTGGCCTTTGCCCAGCTCCCGGGCTCGCCTGCCCTCCGTGCGCTTCGGGCGGGCGCGGTGCCATTGAGCCTCCTCACCTGGTGGGTGTTCGTCACGCGCCCGCACTTCACGATCAACCCGGGCGACGGAGGGTGGTGGCTCGCCGACGCGCTCGCCCGCCGCTTTGCAGCCGACGCTCGGCATCTCGTGCCGTCGTTCCTCCGGCCGTCGCCCGCAACCGTTTTCGTCCCCGTCCTCATCGTGGGCGCGGCGGCGGGCATCGCCCTGATCGGTCACGCGTGCCGTCCGTTCGCACGTGCCGTCGCCCGAGCGCCGGTTTCACTCGGTCTCGTGACGGCCTGCGTTTTTCTGGTTGTTCTCACGCACCGCACCGACAAGATCGTCGAGATCGAGGACCCTCAGGTCGCGCACCTCGGGGGAACCATCGAGCCGGCGGAAGGAACGTACTCCCGTTTCCTGCGTCCCAACGGGTGGCGGATTCATGACGGCGAGGGCGTCGAGGTTCCGCTCAATCTTCCGGCCGGTGCCCGGTTGCGCATGGAGGGGTGGCTCGATGGTGCGGCTCAGAGCGGTGCCAAGCTGGTCGTGCGGTGGGACGGTGTTGCGGTCCGTCCAGTCCCGGTCGGTGGAGCGGTCCCAGGAACGGTCGAGCTGCCGGTACTCCATTCCAGTGGACACCACCGGTTGGGCATCGTCCTGGCGGCTCCGGCCGGCGGCGAAGCGGTTCTCAACTGCATCGTGGTGCTGCCGTGAGCGAGGTTGACGTTCTCCTCGTGGTCCACAACCACGCCCGCACCATCCGCGCGACGCTCGAGTCCGTCGCGGCGCAGACGGTTTCCCTGGAACGCATCGTGGTGGTGGACAACGCATCGACCGACGGCTCCGCTTCGATCGTCCAGGACGCCGGCAGGGTTTTGCCCCTCGAGTTGATCCGCTGGCCGGAGAACAGGGGATTCTCCGCCGCCGCCAACGAGGCGCTCCGCCGCGGCCGCGCACCCTGGGTGCTGGCGCTCAACCCCGATTGCCGCCTGGCGCCGGACTATCTCGAGAGGCTCCACGAAGCGCAGGCGGGAAGGGAACGGGTGGGGGCTCTCACCGGCCTCCTCATGCGCGCGCAGGGGGAGGACTTGGCGGCGACGGAGCGCGTCGATTCCGCCGGCATGATCGTCACCGCCTCCGGAAGGCACCTTGACCGCGCGAGCGGACGAGCTCTACGAAAACGCTGGTTCCGGCCCGCGTGGGTCTTCGGTGCCTCCGGTGCGGCTGCGCTCTACCGGCGGGAGGCGCTCGACGACGTTTCGTACCCCGCGGGAGAGGCCTTCGACGAGACGTTCTTCGCCTACCGGGAAGACGCCGACCTCGCGTGGCGGCTCCAGCGCCGCGGCTGGCGCTGCCTGTTCTGGCCCGCCGCGCGAGCGTGGCACGAGCGAGGGCTCAAACCTGAGCTCGACCGGCGCGGAACACCCGAGGTCAACAGGCACTCGGTGCGCAACCGCTTCCTGCTCCGGTGGTCCAACGCGGACTGGAGGTGGCGGGTGGCGTGCTTTCCATGGTGGGTGCTGCGCGACGTCGTGGTCGCCAGCGCGTGCCTCACGGTCGAGCGTTCATCGGCGCCGGGCCTCAGCGAAGCCTGGGCGCTTCGCCGCCAGCAGCGAGCGCGCGGACGGGCCAACGCCTCGCGGGCGCTCGTCTCAGGGTGGCGTGTCGCCGGCTGGTTCTTCCCGGGCTGCGGAGTGCGAAAGGTCCCCGCCTGATGAGGGTCGCCATCCTGGGCACGCGGGGGATCCCAGCGAGGTACGGCGGTTTCGAGACCCTGGCCGAGGAACTGGCGGCGAGGCTTGCCGCAGCCGGCCACGCGGTTACCGTCTACACCCGATCGCACACGGCCGTCCCCGGGGTGACCTTCCACCGCGGCGCGAAGGTCCTGGTTCTGCCTGCCCTGCGCTTCAAAGCGCTCGAGACCATCTCTCACACGATTCTGTCGTCCTTGCACGCAAACCGACGCCGCTTTGACGTGATCCTGCTCTGCAACGCAGCCAACGCGCCACTGATCCCGCTGCTTCACGCCCGCCGCCTGCCGGTCGCCCTGAACGTCGACGGTCTCGAACGGAAGCGTCGCAAGTGGAACGCCCTGGGGCGTGCCTACTATCGACTGTGCGAGCGGTTGTCGGCCCACTGGGCAGACGAGGTCGTCACCGACGCCAGGGTGATCCAGCGGTACTACCGGCGCGCCTGGCAACGCAGCTCGGTGATGATCCCGTACGGCGGCGACATCCCTTCGCCGACCGGTGACGAGTCGCTGCGCCGTCTGGGCCTGACCGCGGGCAGCTATTTTCTCTACGTGTCGCGTTTCGAGCCGGAGAACAACCCCGATCGAGTCGTCGAAGCGTACCGCTCGATTCCAGGCGAGGCCCCACTCGTACTGGTCGGCGATGCTCCGTACGCGGACGAGTTCATACGCCGGGTGCGCTCGATGGCGTCGGCCGACCCCAGAGTGGTTCTTCCGGGTTCGGTCTACGGCGAGGGGTACCGGCAGCTGCTCTTCAACGCCCGCGCCTACATCCACGCCACCGAGGTAGGCGGAACCCACCCGGCTCTCGTAGAAGCGATGGGAGCCGGGCGCGTGGTCTTCTTCCTCGATAATCTTCCCAACCGTGAGGTCGTCGGCCGTACCGGTGTACCGTTCACCTTCACGGACGATCGACCCTTGAGTACGGCTCTGGCCGACTTCCTCGCTTCGCCCGAGCTCTTCTCGAGCCTCGGGCCGGCGGCGCGCTCGCGCGTCGCCGAGCTCTATCGCTGGGACGATGTGGCAGCCGCGTACGAACGGCTGCTGGAGGGACTGTGCTCCGCGAGCCCGCGCGCCTGATCGCCTACCGCCGCCTGGCTCTGGACGTGCTCCTCACCGTCGGGAGCTTTCTCTTCGCCCACCAGTTGCGGTCCAACGTGCTGCCGCTCGTGGTACCGCGGTTGTTCCCCGGTGGCCTCTACCCGCTGTCGGACTACCTCCCTCTGCTCGCGGTCGTGCTCCCGCTGTGGCTGGTCCTCCTCACGGCACACCGCCTCAGTGCCCCCGGCGAAGTGCTCTCCCTGCGTCGCGAGGCACTCAAGGAGCTGCGGGTGTCGGTGCTGGGCGTGGTCGTGCTGGCTGCGGTCGGCTACCTGCTCCGCCTTCAGTTCATCTCGCGACCGTTCCTCCTCCTCTTCGGCCTGACCAACGGCATCGTTCTCGCCGCAGCCCGTATCGTCGAGCGACGGACGGCGTTCGGCCGCAAGTTGATGGAGGCGCCCGAGCGAGTCGTGGTGATCGTCGGCTGCGGCGAGGAGGCGGTGTCGCTGGCGCGCCAGGTCTCCCACCACCGCGCCTGGGGGTTGCGGCTTCTCGGGCTCGTGGATGCTGACGGGTGCGGGCGAGGCGAGGCGGAAGGGTTTCCGATCGTGGGCCGGGCGTCCGAGCTCCTCGAGCTGCTCACACGCGAGGTTGTGGACGACGTGGTCCTGGCCGTTCCGACCCGCCAGCTCGGCGAGCTCGAACCGCTGTTGGTGCGGTGTCAGGAGCTCGGCGTCCGCGTTCGCGTCGCGCTGCGACCGTTCCCGCACCTGAAGCCTCATGTCGAGGTCGAGGCTCTCGATGGCGTCCCGCTGCTGACTTTCGCAACGGCGCCGATCGCGCCGTTCGCGCTGTTCCTCAAACGCCTGATCGATCTTTTCGTGGCCTTCGCCGTGCTGGTTCTCAGCGCGCCCATCTGGCTCCTGATCGTGGCTGCGGTCCGCCTCACGTCTCGGGGTCCGGCGCTGTACCGGCAGATGCGTTGCGGCATGCACGGGCGGAGGTTCGTGCTGCTCAAGTTCCGCACCATGGTGGAGAACGCCGAGAGTCTGCGGCACGAGGTGGCGCATCTCAACGTGATGGACGGTCCGGTGTTCAAGGCGCCTGGCGACCCTCGGGTCACGCCGATTGGACATTTCCTGCGCCGCTCATCGCTTGACGAACTCCCCCAGCTCCTCAACGTCTTGAAGGGCGAGATGTCGCTCGTGGGGCCGCGTCCACCGATCCCGCAGGAGGTCGAGCACTACGAACCGTGGCAGCGGCGGAGACTCGCCATGAAGCCGGGAGTCACGTGCCTCTGGCAGATCTCGGGGCGTTCGGACCTGGACTTCGCCACGTGGATGGAGCTCGACCTGGCCTACATCGACCACTGGTCGCTCTGGTTGGACCTCAAGATCCTCGCCCTCACGATGCCGGCGGTCTTCTCCGCCCGGGGAGCGGCGTGAGCCGGATCACGCCCATCCCGGCGCGCACGTTGCTGGTCTCCCGAGGAACGCCCCACACGAACGCGGTAGCGTGACCGGGGCGCGGAGCTCCGGCCCATGCGGCAGCGCCGAAAACCAGCAAACCCAAAACTGCAACTCCCACCACCCGGCCCCACCCGATCTCGGGGCGAGGCCTCAGCGGGGCGTGGGGCATCCAAACCCACCCCCCCACGAAAGCACCCGCAAGCACTGCGCCTATCGCTGCGACCGCAGACGGCGGAACGCCCCACCCCTGCACCGTCGCCACTGTGACCCAGACTACGGTCGGTGGGAACGCGTGAGCGACGGCGACCACGAGCCGCCGAGAGCGAAGCGGGCCGCCCGGCACTCCCCAGAGGTGACCGTTTAGGCGCGCCACCGCCAGCTGCACGACGACCGCACCAACGAGTGCCGAGGCGACCACGAACACCGACGGTGGAACGCCCCAGAAGCGCTTGAGGCCGGCGGCAAGCCCGTCGACCATCCCGAGAGGCGCCCCCCAGCCGAGGCCGAGCGTCGCGCTCGAGACGGCGAACTGAAAAACACCGACCTCCGAGAACCAACCCCGAGGGACCGGCACCACGGTCGGCAGCAGAACGGCCACTGCGAGAGACACGAGCGGAGGTGCGAGCCAGTACGACACGAGCGCAGCGCGAGAGGCGGCAAAGGCAACCGTCGGCTCGTTGACGAGCCCCCACGGATGTGCCCCGAAGGGAATCGCCACGCCTATCCAGCCGCCTCCGGCGATCAGCGTGCCGACGCCCTGGGCGGACGCGAGGAGGAGCCACGCGAGCGGCCAGGCGATCAGAGCCGCGCCCCACGAAAGCGCCAGTACACGTCCCGAAAGCGGGTTGAGTCGCATGGCCAGTATCATAGAAGGATGCGCAAGGTTTGCGTGTTTCTCGCGGTGACGGCGGCGACCTCCACGATCGCGCCTGCCCAGGTCGTGAGCGAGTGGCGCACGGCTCACGGTCTTCCCGTGGCGGTGGTCGAGGTCGCAGGCGGCGACGTCGAGCACTTCGCCGCGCTGGTCCCGGCCGATGCCGCGGCGCCCAACGCGGTGGCCGGCTTCTCCGTCGAGGTGAGGCCGCGACGCGCCAGCCAGCTCTGGAGCGCTTCGGTGCCGTCGCTCGCGGCACAGCCGGCGCTCACCGAGTTCATCGCCGCGCTCTCCGCGTGCGGGTCCGCGGCGATCGTGGCACTGGGTCCGGTACCCGCGCGAGAGATCCAGAGTCTGGGTGCGGCGATCGAGGCGATCCCGGCGCGGGCACCGACACGCCGTCCGTGCGTTCTCGCCGAAGGCGCTGTCGGGGAGCGTCGCGGCGCTCCCGATTCCGTCGAGCTTGCAATCGCTCTCCCACCACCGGACGATCCGAGAAGCGACCTTGCTCCGGCTCTCATCTCATGGGTCCGCGCGCGGCTCGCTTCAAGCTTCCCGGACGCTCGCGTGGCGAGCGAGCTCCAGGACGACTGCGCCCGGATGGTGGTGCGCCTGCCTGCCCGCGACGAGCACCCGCGCGTCGTGCTTCGAAAACTGCGGCAGACTCTCGCCCAGCTTCCTATGGCCCCGCTCAGCGGTGACGAGCTGGCGCGAGCGGTCGCGGCTTGCCAGGCGCGCTCAGGCCAGGCGGCGGTGGGTGGTGCTCCCGTCACGGAAGAGCTGGCCGAACGGCTGGCGCTCGGGGGGAGCGCGGTGTGTGCCTTTGCCACGCCCTCGATCGACGGGACCACGTTGGCTGATTTCGCCCGCCAGGTCTTGAGCGGCCACCCCGGCTCCGCAACGCTGGTCGAGCAGGAGCGCCGCCCGCAGGTCGAGCCCCCCGACACCCTGGAGAACGGCGTGGTGGTGACCACGAGTTGGATCCCCGGCGAGACGGGGGTGGTCGCCTTGGCGCTGGGCGGCGTCGCACCGCGCTCCGGGCACGACATCCTGGCGGCTGCCGCAGCGACCGCAGCCGCCCAGGGGTGGCCGGTGACGGTGGGCGAGATCGCCGGCGTGCCGACGCTCGCGATCGCGGCCCCCGCGGCTTCGATCACGGACGCGATGGAGCGAGCGAGCGAAAGCGTGTCGTCGGCACGGCCCGTCGCCCGGGACGATCTCGAGGCCGAAGCGTCGCGGATGCTCGGGCTTGCCGAATCGCTCACGGCGGAGACGCTTTCGGTCGCCCTCGCTCTTCCGCCGGAGGTCGAGGTGGGCACCGAAGCAGCAGGAAAGTTCTTCGGCAGCCTCCCATCCGGACGGGTGAGCGCGGGGGTCGCGCCCGCCGGCCCCGGTCTCAAATGGACCGTCGGCGAGGGCACGCCTCAGGTTCTCGGTATCGCGGAGTTGCCGCCGTCCGCGATGGGGCTGGTCGCCTGGCAGGTCCTGCACGATCGTCTCACTCAGGAGAACGGCGTCCGGGCGACGGCGCTCGCGCCACCGGGGCGCTTGCTCCTGGCGATCGCATCGGAAGGCGGCGAGAACGTCCCGGCGCTCGACGGCCGCCTCGCTGCTCTCTGGAAGGGCGCTTTGCGCCCGGCCTCAAGCGCCGAGGCGGGTGCGGCGGCCCACCGAGCCCTGGCGTGCCTGTACGGTGACACCGCTCAGGCAGCTGCCCGCGCAGCCGCGGCCGCGTTTCTCCCGACGGTGCCGACCCAGGCGGAGCTTCTCGGGACCGACGTGGCACAGGTCAACAAGGTGATCGCCGCGCTGCCCGCTTGGGAGAAGTTGACCCGCTTCGCGCGCGGTGCGCCGCCTCCGGCATCGGATCAGCCAGGCCACAAGGGCAGTGTGCGAAAATCCCGCTCCCCTCAACTTCAGGAGCGGTGAGGGAACCGGGAGGGTCGATGCGCCAGAGGGCACCGTCTGTCAAGGAGCAAATGGATCTGCTGCTCAAGGGCTGCGTCGATGTCGTGCGGCCCGAGGACCTGGAAGCCCGGCTGACCGCGGCTGGCGGCGCCGGGCGTTCGCTCACGGTCAAGGTGGGCTTTGATCCGTCGGCGCCCGACCTTCACCTCGGCCACACCGTCGTCATCCGCAAGATGAGGCACTTCCAGCAGCTCGGCCACCGCGTGGTGTTTCTGATCGGCGATTTCACCGGCTTGATCGGCGATCCCACCGGCAAGAAGGCCACGCGCCCCCAGCTCACCCGGGAGCAGGTGGCGGCCAACGCGGAGACGTACAAGCGCCAGATCTTCAAGCTCCTGGATCCCAGTACCACCGTGATCGATTTCAACGCCCGCTGGCTGGGGGCCCTTTCGAGCGAAGACTGGATCCGCCTGACGGCCAGGGTGACGCTGGCTCAGATGCTCGAGCGCGACGACTTCTCCAGACGTCTCGAATCCGGCGAACCGATCTCGCTCCACGAGCTTCTCTACCCGGTCGCCCAGGCGTACGACTCGGTGGTGCTCAAGGCGGATGTCGAGTTGGGCGGCACCGACCAGCTCTTCAACCTGCTCGTGGGTCGCGACCTGATGGGGAAGCTCGGCCTCCCGCCACAGATCGTGATGACGTTGCCGCTGCTCGAGGGGCTCGACGGCGTCGAGAAGATGTCCAAGTCGCTCGGCAACTACGTGGCCGTCGAAGACCCGCCCGAGGATATGTTCGGAAAGCTGATGTCCGTCTCCGACACGCTGATGTGGCGGTACTGGACCCTGTGCACCGACCGCACGCCGGCCGAGATCGACGGGCTGAAGAGCTCCGTTTCGTCCGGCGCACGACACCCGATGGACGTCAAGTTCGACCTGGCGCGCCAGATCACGGCGGACCTCCATGGAGCCGCCTCGGCCGGCTCGGCCGAGACGCACTTCCGGGCGGTCCATCAGCGGCGTGAGATCCCGGACGAGGTCGCCGAGGTGACCGTGGCGAGCTCTCCCGACGCGGTCCAGCTCGTGAAGGTCCTGGTAATGGCGGACCTCGCGCCGACCAACGCAGAGGCCCGTCGCCTCGTGCAGCAGGGCGGCGTGAGGATCGACGGTCAAACGGTCCGCGATCCGTTCGCTACGCTCCCCGCGACGCGCGGAATGTCCTGCCTCGTTCAGGTGGGCAAGCGGCGCTTCGCCCGGGTCATGTTCGACTAGACAGCTTTCGACCCTGCGGCAACTGCCAGCAGGCACACCTCCGCACAAAGGTCACAACGGGCGCCGGGCGGGCAGTCCGCGGTCGCCCCGCGAAAGGCCGCGACGAACTTGCGCGCCTCGGGTCGGTTCGAACGCAGGAACCTGACCAACCGAACCAGGGCCGCGCCCGTCTCCTCCGAGAGGAGATGCTCGACCTTGCAGGCATCGAGCTCGGCGGTGGCGTGACGAACTCCCATCACCTCACGCAAGAAGACCAGCAGGATCTCCCGCTTGCTCGCGACACGGGCGACCAGGTCGGCGCCCGGGCGCGTCAGGGAAAGCCGCTGCCGGCTGTCCAGTTTGACCAGGCCATGCTCCTGGAGCGTGCGGAGCTGGAGCGATGCCGCGGCGCGGGTGACCGCCAGTTGCCGGGCCACGTCCGCTGCGCGCGGGGCCGGGCCGGACTTCGCCAGCGATGCGATGGCGAGCAGGTAGTGCGCCCCGGAGTGGGTGATCTCGTTGTCCTCGAAGGCGCGCCAGACGGGCAGAGTCGCGCTCGCCATCGCTCACCACTCCACGAGGGGACGCAGGTAGATACCGTCGGCGATCTCGTCCTCGAGCGCCAGGAGTGTCCGGTCTACCTCGACCACCAGGGAAGGTTTGCGCTGTCGCAAGGTGAGGACGGCTCCGGGCGTGACTCCGAGATCCGCCAGTTGATCCAGCCTGTCGCGGTGGCGCGGTGCCATGAGGACCACCCGGCCGCGCTCGCCGGGCGTCAGGTCGATCAACCGGCAGATGAGCGACGGGACGCGCCGCGACAGCAGCGCGCAGCACGCTCCGGGCGGGATCGCTCGACCGTGAGGGCACACCGGCGGATGGCCGAGGAACGAACACACGGCTTCGGTCACCTGTGGCGACAGCTCGTGCTCGATGCGGCACGCTTCGCTCTCGGTCGTCTCCATCGAGAGCTCGAAGATCTGGTGAAACAGCACCTCGGCCAGTCGATGCCGCCGCACGACTTCCCGCGCCTCGTTCTTGCCGGTCTCGGTGAGGCAGAGGTGGCCGTCATCGAGCCTGACCCACCCCAGCTCGACAAGCTCCTGGGTGACGCCGCCCCACCCGTCGCCGGGCCCGGCGTGAATCGTCTCCGCGAGAGCCCCCAGTGTGAGCACGGTGCCGCTCTCTTGGGACGTCCACAGTTCTTCCAGCACCTCTTCCCGGGCGACCGCAGGCAGTTGCGGTGCGAATCCACGCTCCTCGCTCATGCGCGCCTTTCCTTGAACAACCGTCCGAGCCAATCGACAATCGCGGACCGCTCCACGAAACGGTAGTGGCAGTGGGGGCAGCAGAGGGTCCGGCAGTTATCGCCCAGTGGGCACCCGCTTGGGCACGCCTCCCGCCCGGGGAAGCGCCCGCCGCAGAGCGGGCACTGGACCCGCGTGGCTTCGCCCGCACCGGTGCCGGTCGCGCTCACAGGTGGACCCCGGCAGCACGCAGCGCCCAGTTGAGCACCGCGCCCACGGTAAAGGCGAACGGCACGATGAACGCGATCATGGCAGCCGCCGCTTTCAACCCGCGCTCCTTGATCATCACGAAGACGTTCGCGATGCAGGGGACGAACAGGGTGATCACGACGAGAGCGACCAGCGACTGGATCCCGTCGAGCTGGCCGTGCTGCCGCAGGAGGAAGAACCCCGCCGCCCCGTAGTCACGCCGGAGGAAGCCCACGACGAATGAATCCGCGGCCTGAGGCGGAAGCCCTAGGAGGCCAACTACCAGCGGACGTGAAAGCATCTCCAGACGCGAGAGCGCGCCGGTGGCGTCAAGGACGTACAGCACGAGCGTCCCGAGCACGAAGAGGGGCACGGCTTCCTTGAGGTACCACTCGGTGCGGGCTGCTGTCTTGATCAGGATGTTCCCCAGGCTCGGAACCCGGATCGGAGGAACCTCGAGGAGAAAGTCGGAGCTCCGCCCCGGCATCAGCCTCGACGCCGCCCAACCCACGCCGAAGATCGTTGCAGCGACCACGCCGCCCCAGATAAAGGTCCCGAGGGGGGCCATCGAGCCGAGCAATGCGAGCACCACCGCGAGCTGGGCCGAGCACGGCACACCCAGGGCCAGGAGGAGCATCACCAGCGCGCGCTCCCTGCGCGTGGCGAGGATCCGGGTGGTCAGCGTTGCCATCGTGTCGCAGCCGAGACCGAGGATCATCGGCAGGACGGCCTTACCGTTCAGCCCCATGGTGCGGAAGATTCGATTGACCATGACGGCCAGGCGCGGCAGATACCCCGAATCCTCCAGGACGCCGAAGAACACGAAGAACGTTCCCACCACGGGGAGGACGATGGCGATAGCGTAGGTCAACGCCATGGTGACGATTCCGTACTGGCCCACGAGCAGATCACGCAGCCAGCCCCAGGGAATGAAGCGCTGCGAGAGCGCGGTGGCCGCCGGGTTGATCAGCTTTCCGAACAGGCCATTCTCGGTCAACCGGACCAGCGTTCCGGCACCGAAGACGCCCACGAACTCGTACGCCACGAGCAGCACGCCCGC
The DNA here is from genome assembly GCA_050018455.1 of Thermoanaerobaculaceae bacterium. Classification (GTDB taxonomy): domain Bacteria; phylum Acidobacteriota; class Thermoanaerobaculia; order Thermoanaerobaculales; family Thermoanaerobaculaceae; genus RBG-13-68-16. Next base: position 40,049 of record JBEKAA010000013.1, read on the forward strand.
GAGGACGGGGACGCCCCAGACGGGGTGCATCGACAGCGCACCGAGCCGGTCTCGCATCGAGCCGGCCCGGGGACGCTTGACGTGGAACACCGCCCGGAGGAGCTCGGAAACGGCACGATGGCGAGCCCGCGAGATCGCGACGGCGGTGCTGCAGCCCAGAGAGCGCTCGAGCTCCGCCCGAAGCCTCTCGACGAGGCTCATATCCTGTTCCGTCAGGTGCCTGCGCGCCCACTCCGCGAGGGTTCGATCACCGGCCAGCAACATCAAGGCCACGCCGCGCCGCGCACGCCCGAACTCGACCGGAAGCGCCGCGGCGACCTCCAGTGCCGCCTGCTCGATCGCGGCCGGGTACGTACTCAGGAACTGCGCCTGAGCCGCCTCGTCGATCCGATGGCGAATGGCGTCGAGCCCCGCGTTTCGCGTCGCGGTCGCCGGGATGACCGGGATCCCGAGACGGCGCTCCAGTTCGACGGACTCGACGCGCACGCCGAGATCTTGTGCCTCGTCCTGAAGGTTCAGCACCAGCACCTGACGCCGCGCGAGCTCCGCAAGCTGGGTCGTGAGGTACAGCACGCGCCGCAAGTTCTTCGTGTCGCCCACCTGCAGGACGACCGCGTCCGGCTCGGCGAGCAGGATGTCCCGGGTGACCTGTTCGTCCTCCGATTGCGGCGTGAGCGAGTTCGTTCCGGGTGTGTCGATCAGTTCGGGCACCCCAGCCAGGAGACGCGCGCGTCCACGCGTGATCTCGACCGTCGTCCCCGGGTAATTCGAGACCGTCACGTACGTCTTCGTCAGCGCCCCGAAGATGACACTCTTGCCGACGTTCGGATTCCCCACGAGCAACACCGGAGGAGGCTCATAGTGAGCGGCGGAGTCGGGGGCCGAGGTCATGACCTGCGAAGCACGAAAAGGCGCGACGTCATCGCGGGCATGCTACGGCTGCCGGAGCAACCTGTCAAGTATACTTAACAACCGCTTTTGCGGAATGTAGGCTCGGCCGGGGCGCCGCGCCTCGCGTCACTCGCTCTTCTGGCACTCGGCGCAGAGCCCTTGAATCTGCAGGCTGTAGAAGCTCGGCCGGAAGCTGTGTTCGAGGCACACGTCGCGCTGTCGCTCGTCGAGATCGGAGTCGTAGAACTCGATGATGCGGCCGCACCCGGTGCACACCATGTGGTCGTGGCGCTTGCCGGGAGTCACCCGCTCATAGACGTAGTGCTCGCGCCCGAGGCGCGACTTGCGAGCCAGACCGCACTGGACCAGGAGGTCGAGGGTGCGGTAGATCGTCGCACGCGAGACGCGCTTGCCCTGATTGCGGAGCTGGAAGAGAAGGGAGTCGGCGTCGAGGTGACCACTCGAGTTGAAGAGCTCTTCGAGGAGCATGAGTCGCTCCTTGGTCACCTTGAGGTTGTTGTCACGCAGGTACTGTACGAAGAACTTCTCCGCTCGCTTCATCGTGGCCTCCGGTGCAGCGTCTCAATTTCACCCAGACGCCACGCTAAACGGTTCTGAGTCTGGTGTCAAGTGGTGGGCTCGTGGGCGCTGTCTCCTCGCGCCATGTGCACGACACCTTCGAGGATCCCGCCTTCGTCGACCACGAGCGAAGGTGCGAAGATCTCAGCGAACACCTTCCCGGTCGCGTGGATCACCACTCGCTCTTTCACGCGAACGGTCCCTCGCACCGTTCCGGCCACGACCAGTCTCCCCACGGCGATCTCGCCCTCTACGACACCACCCTCCCCGACGAGAAGCTCCTGCTCACTCGAAACCTTGCCGCTGACCTGCCCGTGGACCCTCAGGAGGTCGGAGAAGACCACGTCCCCTTCGATCGTGCACCCCTGGTCCAGAAACCCGTTGAGCGTTGTCTGCCCCTTTTTCATGGTGTCCCCCGGGTGAGCGTGCGGAATACTCGGATGAGGTCGTCCTCACTCTGGCACAACAGCCGGACTTCACTTCCCCGGCCGCGTCTCTTGATTTCGACCCGCACCCCGAGGACCAGCGAGAGACGGTCCTCGGCTTCCTGCGTCTCGGGGTCAGGCACGCTGCGACCGCGCCGAGGCCGCTTCTGGAGGTGACGCTCGAGCTCCCGAACGCTCCACCCTCCGTGCAGGCATCGCCTGGCGAGCTCAATCTGTCGATCGCTCCCGTCCACGCCGGCGAGAGCGCGAGCATGTCCCGCGGAGAGGGCCCCGGCGTCCACGGTCTCCTGGACCTCGAGTGGCAACTGGAGCAAGCGCAAGGCGTTGGCTACCGTGGAACGGTCCTTCCCGACACGGCTCGCGATCTCTTCCTGGCTGAGTGCCGCCTCGGTCCGAAGGTGGTGGTACGCGCGCGCCTCTTCGATCGGAGTCAGATCTTCTCGTTGCAGGTTCTCGATCAGGGCGAGCGTCAACCTGTCCGCGTCCCCGAGATCCTCCCGCAACACGACCGGGATACGCTCGAGCCCGGCGAGCTTGGCGGCTCGCCACCGCCGTTCCCCTGCGATCAGGTGATAGCCGCCACCGGCAGCCCGGCACACCACCACCGGCTGCAGGAGGCCGTGCGTCCGAATCGAGGCGACCAGCTCCTCGAGCGCTCCCTCTGCGAATTGACGCCGCGGCTGCAGCGGGTTCGGCTCGATCTCTCCGATCGGGACGTCCGTCCCGGTACCCGGCCTGAAATGGGGGCCCTCCGGAATCAGTGCGGCAATTCCCTTACCCAACGCGGATCGCTTCATTGGGCCTCCGCCGGCGCAGCAACTCCTCCGCCAGGCCGAGGTACGCCTGCGCGCCCCGGCTCCGGATGTCGTACTCCAGAATCGTCTGGCCGAACGACGGCGCCTCCGCCACGCGCACGTTCCGAGGGATGATCGTCTGGAATACCAGATCCCCGAAGAAGCGCCGGACTTCGTCGACCACCTGGTGCGAGAGGCTCACCCGCTCGTCGTAGAGGGTCAGCACCGCGCCTTCCACCTCAAGGGTCGGGTTCCACGCCGCGCGCACACGATCGAGGGTCCTCATCAGCTCGCTGACGCCCTCCAGCGCGAAGTACTCGCACTGGATCGGGACCAACACCGAATCCGCGGCGGTGAGGGCGTTCAACGTGAGGAGGCCGAGCGACGGAGGGCAGTCGATCAGGATCCACTGGTGCTCGGTCGGCGACTCGGCAAGCGCCTGGCGGAGCTTCTCAGCCCAGTGGGAGTCCTCGAGGAGCTCGACCTCGGCGCCCACGAGATCTCGCCGGGCCGGCAGCAGCTCAAGACCCGGGAAGCGCGTCGGAACCTTGGCTTCGCGCAACGGCACCAACCCCTCGAGAACCTCATAGGAGGTGCTCCCTTTCCCCTCCCATCCCAGCCCGGACGTGCAGTTGGACTGCGGGTCCAGATCGAGCACCAGGACGCTCTGCTCCAACGCAGCGAGCGCCGCTCCGAGGTTCATCACGGTGGTCGTCTTGCCAACCCCGCCCTTCTGGTTGGCAACTGCCACAACCCGTTGATTCTTCACTCTTTCTCCCGATGTTTCACGTGGAACATCGCCGCCAGACCGCGAGCACGCCACGCTCACTGCCGGGCAGCGTGAAGGTTAGCACATGGCCTTCGGTCACACGGTTGCTCAGCTCCGCCGCCCTGGTCTCGCTGGTCCACCACAGCCAGCTGCCACCCTCGCGCAGTAGCCGCGCCGTTTCCGGCAGCCACGTCTTCATCTCCACGCCGCGGACCGTCCCAAGCTCGTAGCCGCTCCCTGGATGCTCGGCGACCCGCTCTCGACGAACCTCCGCGTCGAGCCCGAGCTCCCGGACCGCCTCTTTCAGGAAAGCCCACCGTCGTTCGCGGGGTTCCAGGAGCACGCCATGAAGGCCCGGCCGGGCGATCAGCAGTGGCACCGCGGGGAAACCGTTCCCGCTCCCGATGTCGAGCAGCGTTCCGCCCTCCCCCACCCAGGGCAGCGCCGCCAGCGCCTCCCGCACGAGAGAACCGAGCACTGTGTCGGGCCTGGCTCCCGCGAAGAGGTCGACCGCGCTGCCCCACCGTGTGAGGAGTTCGAGGAAGCGCGCCATCCGGTCGGCGGCGTCCGTGTCGATTCCCAGATCCTGCAACGGCTCTGCCCACTCTCCGCCGCCGCGTTCGTCGCTGCTCATTCCACGGGCTTCGGCGAACCCGCCACCATCCGCTCGGTGAGCATCTGCTGACCGATCGTGAAGATGTTGTTGACCAGCCAGTACAGCACCAGACCGGCCGGGAAGCTCATGAACATGAACCCGAAAATAAAAGGCATGAACATGAACATCCTGCGCTGCGCGGGGTCGCCCACCTGAGGGGCCATGCGCTGCTGCAGCACCATGCTCGCGGTCATCAGGATCGGCGTGATGTACGTCGGATCCTTGGCCGCAAGGTCCTTGATCCAGAACACGAACGGCGCCTGCCGCAACTCGATGGCATAGGCGAACAGCGAGTACAGGGCCCACAGGATCGGAAGCTGCACGAGCATTGGGAGACACCCGCCCATCGGGTTGACGCCCTCCTGCTTGTACATCTGCATCACTTCCTGGTTCATGCGTGCCCGGACGTTGGTGTCGCGCTTCGCCTTCTCCTGGTAGCGGTCCTGGATCGCTTTGAGCTTCGGCTGCAGCGCCTGCATGCGCTTCATCGCCACCGCGCTCTTGTGGTTGAGCGGGAAGAGCAGGATCCGGATCCCCGCAGTCAGCACGATGATCGCCACACCCCAGTTCCTCACCCAGGCGTAGATCCATCGCAGCGCGGCGAGGAAACCGACCGACAGGAACCCAAAGATGCCGAACGATATGGTCTCGTTCAACCCTCGCCCGTACCCGCCCAGCGTGCCGTGTTCCTTCGGCCCCGCGTACAGCGTCCCGGTGACGCCGTCGCTCCCGCCTACGATAACGACCTGCGGTACCGCGCTCGCCCCCGTCCCGGCAGCCGAGATCCGCACCTCGTCGACGGCGGTGGAGGGCAGCAGCACGAGAAGGAAGTACTGGTCCTCGACGCCCGCGAAGTCGATGGTTCCCCGCAACGTCTTCACGCCATCGAGCTTTCCCGCGTTGACCCTTTGGAGCTTGCCGCCGAGCCGCACCACACCGTCGGTGCCGCCGAACCGCCCCTGCTGGTCGGTCTTCAGCCCCTTTTCGAGGCCCGCACCGACAACCACACCCGCCAGGGCGGGCACCCCCCCGGCTCGCACCTCGATGTCCAATGAATACTTACCTTTACCGGCAGCGATCCGCTTTTCAACCCAGTTCCCGACGCCGTCGGACCAGCGCAGTCCGACCCAACCGGATCCTCGCTCGACGCGATACACGGCGTCGTTCCACGCCCCCGGGACGCCCACCGAGAGCGGAACCAGCGTTCCCGGTCGCACGAGTTCGAGAGGGGCCCCGGCATCGTCCCGGTACCCCGAGACCACCACCGATGTGAGAACGCCCCCGCGCGGATCAACCGACGCCCGCCAACCGTCGCCTTCCAGCGCTATCGGCTGCCCATCGTCCCCGGAGACCGCCGGCACGGCGGGTTGAGCGGGGTGCTCTTCCTGGGCCACCGCCGTCGGGACGGCAACCCCGGAGGTCGGCCTTGTCGGGTTGGCCTCAGGCGGCGGTACGCTGGGGCGCGGTGGTGCGAAGAGGGAGAACCACACGATCACCACGATCCCCGAAAGAACCGCCGCCAGCAGCACGCGCTTTTCCATCTACGAGTCCCCTTTGTGCGGCGGCACGGGATCGTAGCCGCCTGGATTCCACGGGTGACACCGGGCCAGCCTCCGCACGCCAAGCCACAGGCCGGCCCCCAGACCGTGCACACTCACCGCGTCTCTCATGTATTCGGAACACGTCGGCTCGAACCGGCACGCTGGCGGCAGGAGCGGTGAGATCCACCTTTTGTACCCAACCAGCGCGGCCATCACGGCGCGGGCGGCCGCGGAGCGGCTTTCGCCCTCCTCATGCAACGCTCGAAGTCCTCCGTGAGTTGTTCCCACCCCACCACGTCGCAACCCCGCCGCACGTTGACCACAAAATCGCCGCACCAGCCACTCACTGTCTCCCGGCGACTCCGGAAAAGTTCCCGAATCCGACGTCGCGACCGGTTGCGGACCACCGCGCCGCCGACCTTGCGGCTCGCGGTGATCCCGAAGCGGCAGGTCTCGCCGTCGGTCGCAAGCGCGAACACCACGAGATACCTTCCCACCACCTTGAACCCGCCGGTGTAGACCCGCTGAAAGTCAGCGCGCCGGAGCAGCTTGTCCAGATTGCCCCCGGGATGTTCACACGGTCAGGCGCTTACGCCCCTTGCGGCGGCGCGCGGCAAGAACCCGGCGGCCCGCCGGTGTGCTCATTCGTGCGCGGAACCCGTGGGTCTTCTTCCGACGCCGGTTGTTCGGCTGGAATGTACGCTTCATCGTCGTTGGTCCTCACAAGCCCCGACATGTTGCGACGGGGAACGCGTAGTTTACGCTTGATTCCCCTCTCGGTCAACCGCTGGCTATGCTAAGCTCCGAGCGCCCGTCGGGCACCACGAACGATGCCGAAATCCGACCTCTGGCCCACAGTGAAGGACCTTCTGCGGACCCGCCTCGCCGCGGACGATTTCGACGTCTGGTTCGCTCCCCTCATGGCACGTTCGACCCCCGGTCAACTGACGCTCGCCGCGCCGTCCCGCGTTTACGCCGACTACATCCGCGACCACTTCCTCCCCCTCCTGCAGGATCTCGCGAGCCAGGCCGCCGAAACTCCGATCACCGTCACACTCGCGGTCGAAGCCGACGGGGTGAAAACCACACCATCGAGTCAACGCGGCACGCCTCTCAACCCGCGGTACACCTTCGCGACTTTCGTCCCCGGCCCATCCAACCAGTTCGCCAGAGCCGCGGCTCAGTCGGTGGCCGAGAACCCGGGACGGGCGTACAACCCCCTGTTCCTGTACGGAGGTTCCGGGCTCGGGAAGACCCACCTCCTGCACGCGATCGGAAACGAGGTCCTGGCACGCAACCCGCGCAGCCACGTGCGCTACGTCCCCACGGAGAACTTCGTCAACGAGCTCATCAACTCGATCCGGCTGCAGCGCATGGCGCAGTTCCGCGACGCCTACCGCTCGGTCCACGTCCTGCTCCTCGACGACGTCCACATCATCGCCGGCAAGGAGCGCACCCAGGAGGAGTTCTTCCATACCTTCAACACCCTCCATGAGGCCGGCCACCAGATCGTCCTCACCTCCGACACCTCCCCCGCCAGCATCCAGGGTCTCGAGGAACGCCTCCGAACTCGTTTCGTATGGGGGTTGGTCGCCGACATCCAACCGCCGGACCTGGAGACCAAGTGCGCCATCATCCGGGAGAAGGCCCACGCGGAAGGGTTCGACCTGCCCGATGACGTCGTTCTCTTCATCGCTCGCCGCGTGCGGGAGAACGTGCGCGAACTCGAGGGCTACCTCAACCGCGTCATCGTGTACTGCTCGCTCACCGGACAGGTGCCGAACCTCGAAACCGCCCGCAGCGCTCTGACCCCGCTTCTCCCCGAAGAGCGCCACACGACGCCGGGAGATATCATCCGATTCGTCGCCCACCACTACGGCGTCAAGGTCGCGGATCTCAAGGGGCGCGACAACAGGCGTTCCGTTGCATTTCCGCGGCAGGTCGCGATGTACCTCATCCGCGAGATCCTCGCCCTCTCGTACCCGGAGATCGGCAAACTTTTCGCCAAACACCACTCGACCGTCATGTACTCTGTTGAGACGATCACCGAGGAGCGTCGCTCCAACCCATCCCTTGACGCCACGTTGACGACCTTTTTGGAACACTTTCGCTAGTCTGCGGAAAATCAGCCTCTCGCCTCGCGTTGTTTGAAGTACGTCGCCGCCGATCGACAATTCTCCACACCTGATTTCCACAGCGGCCGTCGCCTCAAGCCGTGATTACCGAGCGCCCTTTGAACCACGTCGCCCTTCTCCACACCCTCGACGGCTACCACGAAAGTCTGTACAATCTTTCTGTTTCGTAATAGCAGCCGGGAGATCGCGCCCATGGACGTGACGCTCAACCGAACGGTCTTACTCGAGGAACTCCAGCTCATACAGGGGGTGGTGGAACGTCGCACCACGATCCCTATCCTGTCGAACATCCTGCTCACAGCCGAGGGAGATCGTCTTCATCTCGCCGCCACGGATCTCGACGTCACCGTTTACACGCAGTGTTCGGCGGTGGTGCGCAGGGAAGGTCGGGCGACGATCCACGGGAAGGTCTTCTTCGACCTGGTCCGCTCGCTCCCGACGGAGAGTCTTGACCTCAGCTTCCAGGAATCCAGGGTGGAGGTCCGCTCCGGAACCTTCAACTCGCAGCTTGCCAGCCTGGATCCTGCCGATTTTCCCACCCTGCCGGAGATCCCGGACGGACAAGGGTTTGCGGTTGACTTGCCGACGCTCCGTCGCCTGATCGACCGTTCGGTGTTTGCGGTCTCGAGCGAGGAAGGGCATTTCCAGTACAACGCAGCTCTCCTCCTTCTCTCGTCCAAGGCGCTCGAGATGGTGGCGACCGATGGCCACCGGCTCGCCTGGACGAAGGCAGCGCACGCGGCCGGTACGCCTCCTTTCGAGCAACAACTGCTGCCGCGGAAAGTCCTGAATCAAATCCGGCACTTTTCCGCAGAGGCGGAGACTCCGCTGTACATCGCCCGCGGCGAGAACCACCTCGCGTTCCGCCTGGGAGACCGTGTTCTGCTGTCCCGCGTCCTCGAGGCGCGCTTTCCGCAGTACGAGCGGGTGCTTGTCCGCGACAACCCCCACCGGGCGCGCATCGAGCGGCAGGAAATGACGGCGGCGCTACGGCGTGTGGCGCTACTGGCCAGCGAGCGGACCCACGGTGTTCAGATGCAGTTCGACCAGGATGCGCTCTCCCTCGCGTCGGTAGGCTTCGACCTCGGCCAGGCGGCTGAAGTGGTCCCCTGCACCTACAGCGGTCCGACGCTGAAGGTCTTCGTGAACGCGAGCTACATCCTCGACTTTCTCGGGGCGGTCGATGTGGCTGGAGTCGAGATTCAGCTTCGGGACTCGGATGGGCCCATCGTGATGACACCGACCGGGGAAGACGCGACCATGGGTGAGTGCCTCTACGTCATCATGCCGATTCGCCTCTAGCGGTGTGTCGATCGCACGCCTTTCCGTCTCGGAGTTTCGCAACCTCTCGGCGCAGCAACTGGACGTGCCACCGGGTCTGACGGCTGTCGTGGGGCCAAATGGCTCGGGCAAGACCAGTCTTCTCGAAGCGCTGGCGGTCCTGGGAAATCTGACGTCTTTCAGGCCCGGTTCGGCCGCGACGTGGATCCGGCACGGCGCGCACGGTTTTGCTCTCGCGGCGGTGGCGGAGCGTGCCGGAGCAGCGGTCGAGATCCGTCAGGAGATCCACCTCCGCGGGACGCTCGGGCGGTCCCTGTTTCGAGGTGCGCGCCGGCTCGGGGCCGCAGAGTACCTGGATCTTCTGCCGGTCGCGACGCTGTCTGGTCACGATCGCGCTCTCGTCTGGGGTGCTCCGGATGACAGGCGGCGCTTTCTCGACCGGCTCTGCTTCCAGTTGAGGCCGGAGGCTTTGCCGGTTCTCCAGCGCTACCGGAGAGCGCTTCGCCAACGCAACGCGCTCCTGGCGAGGGGCGCCCGTGGGGACGAGTTTGACGCGTTCGAGCAGGACCTCGCTCAACTCGGAGCGCACGTGATCCTCGCGCGGCTCGCGGCGGTTGCCGGGCTGGAGAGCCTCCTCGGGGACGAGCTCGACGCGCTTGGCTGGTCGATCGGGCGACCCGTTCTGAGGTATACTTCAACAGATGGCGTCGCGGTCGCAGAACCCGCGACCCTGGCGGCTCGTTTGCGTGCCGCGCTGGCTGCTTCGCGCCGTCTGGAGCGCGGGCGAGGGCATACCGCCGTCGGGCCCCACCGCCACGACCTCCAGCTCACCGTGCAGGGCGCCCCGGCAAGGGAGATCCTCTCCGCGGGGCAGGGCAAGCTGCTGGCGACCGGACTCAAACTGGCGGCCATGGCGCTGGTGGGCAGGGAACGCGGACGCACGCCTATCGTGGTCTTTGATGACGTCGATGCCGAGCTGGATGCGGTGGTGTTGCGCCGGGTCATCGAGCGGCTGGAGCGCGGTAGTCAGGCGCTGCTGTCCTCGGCCCACGAAGAGATGATGCTGCCTCGGTTGACCCGCGGCGCCGTGTGGCGCATGGCTGGCGGCCGGGTGGCGACGGACGTAGCGGGAGGGAGCGAAGCTTGACGGGGAAAGCGTACAACGCTGAGAGTATCAAGCTCCTCAAGGGGCCGGACGCAGTCCGCAAGCGCCCTGGAATGTACATCGGCGATACCGACGACCTCTCCGGGCTGCACCACATGGTCTGGGAGGTCGTGGACAACGCGGTCGACGAGGCGCAGGCCGGGTTCGCGACGCGCGTGTCGGTCCGCATCCACACGGACAACTCGGCAACTGTGGAGGACAACGGCCGTGGAATCCCGGTCGATATCCACAAAGAGACCGGTCGGCCTGTCACCGAAGTGATCATGTGCGAGCTGCACTCGGGCGGCAAGTTCGACAACAACGCCTACAAAGTCTCGGGCGGCTTGCACGGGGTCGGGGTCTCGGTGGTTAACTTCCTATCCGAGTGGTTGCGACTCGAGATTCGGCGCGACGGTGGCGTCTGGGAGCAGGAGTACCGGCAAGGTGTCCCGGTGGCGCCCCTCAAGAGGGTCGGAAACTCTGCCAAGAACGGCACGGTGGTCACCTTCAAGCCGGACCCCGAGATCTTCTCTATCCTCGAGTTTCACCACGATCTCCTGGTGCAGCGTTTGCGCGAGCTGGCGTTCCTCAACCCCGGCCTCCTGATCCGCTTCCACGACGAGCGCAACGGCGGCGAGCAGGAGTTCTGCTTCAAGGGCGGGATCGCCGCGTTCGTCGAGTACCTCAACCGGGCCAAGACGACGCTCCACTCGAAGCCGATCCAGCTCGTCGAGGATACCCCTGACGGCGAGCAGATCGGCATCGCGCTGCAGTGGCACGACGGGTACAACGAAAACGTGCTGCCGTTCACGAACACCGTGTACAACGCCGACGGCGGCACGCACCTCTCGGGGTTCCGCTCGGCGCTCACGCGGACGATCAACAACTACGGCCAGACGAGCGGCCTGCTGAAGAACCTGCCGGAGGGGCTCTCGGGCGAGGACGTGCGCGAGGGCCTCACGGCGGTGCTCTCGGTCAAGATCCACGACCCGAAATTCTCCTCGCAGACCAAGGACAAGCTGGTGTCGTCGCAGATCAAGGGGCGGGTGGAGTCCGTGGTCAACACACGGCTCGCCGAGTTCTTTGAGGAAAACCCACCTATCGCGAGGCGGATCGTAGGCAAGTGCGTGGAGGCCGCGCGGGCTCGCGAGGCGGCTCGCAAGGCTCGCGAGCTCACGCGCCGCAAGGGGGCGCTCGAATCGTCGTCGCTCCCCGGCAAGCTCGCGGACTGCCAGGAGAAGGACCCGGCGGGCGCGGAGCTTTTCATGGTCGAGGGCGACTCGGCGGGAGGGTCGGCCAAACAGGGGCGCGACCGCCGGTTCCAGGCCATCCTGCCGCTCCGCGGCAAGATCCTCAACGTGGAGAAGGCGCGCTTCGACAAGATGCTGTCGAACCAGGAGATCCGCACCATCATCCAGTGTCTCGGGACGGGTATCGGCGCGGACGACTTCGATATTGCAAAGGTGCGTTACCACAAGGTCATTATCATGACCGACGCCGACGTCGACGGCGCGCACATCCGCACGCTCCTCCTGACGTTCTTCTTCCGGCACTTCAGGCAGGTGATCGAGCGCGGCTTCCTGTACATCGCCCAACCGCCGCTCTACAAGGTCGCGCACCGCAAGGACGAGCGCTACCTCAAGGACGACACCGAGCTTTCCTCGTTCCTTCTCGACCGGCTCTCGGACGGGGCGACGCTCACGCTCGCCGGCAGCGGCCGCACCCTCAAAGGCAAGGATCTCAAGGATGCGATCCGCCGGCTGGAACGGACGCTCGACCACCTCGAGCGCCTCGACCAGCGGGGCTGGCCGAAGGACCTCGTGATGGCCCTCCTGCGTCAGGGCATCGCCAGCCGTGACCAGCTCGCGGACGCCAAGCTCATGGAAGGGTTCGCCGAAGAGCTGCGTGCCGAGGAGTACGAGGCTGCGACCACGGCCGAGGACGAGGAGCACGGCGGCCTGCTGGTGCGCCTCGTCTACAACAAGAACGGGCGCCGTAGACCGGTCGAGCTCGGCTATGACCTGATCCGGACCTACGAGTATTCGCAACTCCTCGACCTGCACCGTCACCTCAGGGAGTTCGACGTTCCGCCGTTCCACCTCGAGCTCGAGGGCGCCAGCGAAACTTTCGAGTCGGCACAGGACCTCGTGAGCCGGGTGTACGAGAGCGCGCGGCACGGGCTCTCCATCCAGCGGTACAAGGGCTTGGGCGAGATGAACGCCGAGCAGCTCTGGGCCACGACCATGAACCCGGAGAGCCGCCGCCTCCTTCAGGTGCGGGTCGAAGACGCAGCCGAGGCCGACGAGCTCTTCACCGTGCTTATGGGAGACGCCGTCGAACCGCGGCGAGCCTTCATCGAGAAGAATGCCCTCGAGGTCGTGAACCTCGATGTTTGAGCTGACAGCCTACAGCCGACGGCTTACAGTTGCGTCGTTCCCGTTCGCGCCGTTGGGTGGCTGGGAGGTGCTGTCGGCTTTCGCCCGTAACAGAATTCACTTTGGCTGGCGCAATGCAAGCGCCGCGAAACGAGGTCTTCATCAATGACTGATCCGCTCTTTGTCCGGGAAGAACGAATCCCGGTCGCCATCGAGAAAGAGCTCAAGCGGTCCTACCTCGACTACGCGATGAGCGTCATCATCGGGCGCGCCCTGCCGGACGTGCGCGACGGCCTCAAGCCGGTGCACCGCCGGATCCTCTTCGGAATGTGGGAGCAGGGAAGCACTGCCGGCAAGCCGTACAGGAAATCGGCGCGCATCGTCGGCGACGTCATGGGCAAGTATCACCCCCATGGCGACTCGGCCATCTACGACGCTCTCGTGCGCATGGCGCAGCCGTTTTCGATGCGCCACATGCTGGTGGACGGTCAGGGCAACTTCGGGTCGGTGGACGGCGACAACGCCGCGGCGATGCGGTACACCGAGGTGAGGCTGGCCCGGCTCACCGAGGAGATGCTCGGGGACGATCTCGGGAAGGAGACCGTCGATTGGACGCCGAACTACGACGGGTCCCTCAAAGAGCCCGAGGTGCTGCCGTCGAAGTTCCCGAACCTGCTCGTCAACGGCTCGTCGGGTATCGCGGTCGGCATGGCGACCAACATCCCGCCGCACAATCTCGGCGAGGTGATCGACGCGTGCGTCACGCTCGCGCGCAACCCCGAGATCGGGATCGACGAGCTGATCAAGCTGATGCCCGCCCCCGATTTCCCTACGGGCGGAATCATCCGGGGCACGTCCGGAATCCGGCAGGCGTACACGACCGGGCACGGCTCCGTCCAGATGCAGGCGCGCGCCAGGATCGAGCACCAGAAGAAGGGCGACCGGGTTTCGATCATCATCAGCGAGCTGCCGTATCAGGTGAACAAGGCGCGGCTGGTGGAACGCATCGCCGAGCTCGTGCAGGAAAAGGATATCGAGGGGATCTCGGACCTTCGCGACGAATCCGACCGCGACGGCATACGGGTCGTGGTCGAACTTAAGCGCGACGCCGTGCCGCAGGTGGTGCTCAACCAGCTCTTCAAGCTCACCCCGATGCAGTCGAGCTTCGGCATCACGTTCCTCGCGATCGTGGACAACCAGCCGCGGGTCCTGACCCTCGCTGCGATGCTGACGCACTTCCTCGAGCACCGGAAGGAGGTCGTCACCCGGCGGACTCGGTACGAGCTGGCGCGGGCCGAGGAGCGCGCCCACATCCTGCAAGGGCTCGTGATCGCGCTCGACCACCTCGACGCGGTGATCAAGACGATCCGCGCCGCGGCCGACCCGCCGTCGGCCAGGGGCGCACTCATGAAGAACTTCGGCCTCTCCGAGCTGCAGGCCCAGGCCATCCTGGACATGCGCCTGCAGCGCCTGACGGCTCTCGAGCGCGACAAGATCATCGCCGAGCACAAGGAGGTCCTGGCTCTCATCGAGCGGCTCAAGGCAATCCTCGCCTCCGAGAGGCTCGTGCTGGAGATCATCATCGGGGAGCTCGAGGAAACCAAGCGCCGCTTTGCCGATCCAAGGCGGACGGAGCTGCTTCCCGAGGAGGCCGATATCTCCGTGGAGGACCTGATCGTCGAGGAGGACGTGGTGGTCACGGTGACCCGCGCCGGCTACATCAAGCGCTCGGCGGTTTCCATCTACCGCGCGCAGCGGCGCGGCGGCCGCGGGCGGCGCGGCGCCGCGGTGCGCGAGGAGGACCCCGTCGAGCACCTGTTCGTGGCCTCCACGCACGACTTCCTGCTGGTGTTCACGTCGGTCGGGAAGGTGTACTGGCTGAAGGTCCACGAGGTGCCCGAGGCGAGCCCGGCCGCGCGCGGCAAGGCGATCGTGAACCTCCTGCCCGTGACCCAGGACGAAAAGGTGGCAGCGCTGGTCGCGGTGAAGGAGCTCGATTCCGAGCGGTTCCTGCTCTTCGCGACTCGCAAGGGCAAGGTGAAGAAGACCGAGCTGGATGCCTACTCCAACCCGCGCGCGACGGGGATCATCGCGGTGGCCCTCGAAGAAGGGGACGACCTGCTCGACGTCCGCCTCACCGAAGGCAACAGCCACATCTTCCTCGGGACCCACAAGGGAATGGGAATCCGGTTTCCCGAGAGCGGCGTTCGGCCGATGGGACGAGTGGCCGCCGGCGTGCGCGGAATCTCGCTGCGTGGCGACGACTTCGTCGAGACGATGGCGGCGTTCCCTGCCGATGACGAGGGCGAGATCCTTGTGGTCGCCGAACGCGGATTCGGCAAGCGCACGCCGGTCGCCGATTTTCGGGAGCAGGGACGCGGCGGCAAGGGGATCACGCTGATGAAGGTGACCTCCCGGATCGGCAACGTCGCTGGCATGCGGCACCTCAGCGGAGACGAAGACATTATGCTGGTCACCGCAAAGGGGATGATGATCCGGACATCCGCAGCAGGTGTCCGTCGCAGTGGGCGAGTCACCCAGGGGGTGAAGCTCATCGATCTCGAGGAGGGCGACCAGGTGGTCGGAATCGCACGCCTTGCCGAGCGCGAAGAGGACGAAGCAGAACCCGAGACGATGTTCTAGGAAGCCGGGAGGGGACGCATGAAGCTCTTCATCGACACCGCCAATGTCGCCGAGATCACCGAGGCCGCGTCGTGGGGGATCCTCGACGGCGTGACGACCAACCCCTCCCTGGTGGCCCGGGAAGGGCGCTCGTATCACGAGCTGGTGGCCGAAATCTGCAGGATCGTGCCCGGCCCGGTATCGGCCGAGGTGCTCGCCATGGATGCGGAGGGGATGGAGCGGGAGGGCCGCGAGCTCGCTGGCATCGCCGAGAACGTGGTGGTCAAGCTGCCCATCACCGAGGACGGGATCCGCGTGTGCGCCCGTTTCTCGGAGGAGGGGATCGCCACCAACCTGACGCTCTGTTTCTCGCCGGCGCAGGCGCTGCTGGTCGCCAAGGCTGGCGCCACGTACGTGAGCCCCTTCGTGGGGAGGATCGACGACGTCGGGCAGGACGGGATGCAGCTCGTGCGGGAGATCGTGCAGATCTACGACGCGTACGAGTTCCCGACGCAGGTTCTGGTGGCCTCGGTGCGGCACCCGCAGCACGTCGTCGAATCCGCCCTCGCCGGAGCCGACGTCGCGACGGTGCCTTTCAAGGTCCTGCAGCTGCTGTTCCACCACCCGCTCACGGACATCGGCCTGCAGAGGTTCATCTCCGATTTCCGCGAGGCGAAGGACGTCCATTAATACCAATTTGCCATCAGTCGTAGAGCAAAGGTGTCATCCCGAGCGCAGCGAGGGATCTGGGAGGGGGCTGGTAGATCCAGGCTTTCCCCCACCCAGATTCCTCGTCGCTCCGCTCCCAAGGCCGAAGACGGGGCGCCGGGAACAGCCACGAACCTTGAGAGCGCTCGGGCGTCCGGCTGCAACAATACAACATCAATGGCTGAGCCATTTTGACAACTGGCATAGGCCGGATTAACGTGAGCCCATGCAGGCTCTCGTCGCCCGCGCACGGCAGGCCGTTGCCTCCGAAGTCTCCTCGCCGCTATACCGTCGGCTCGCGGATGCGCTGGCGCCGGCCCTGACCGAGGAGGCCGACGCCGAGTTCCCATCCGCGAGGGCGCTCGCTGCCGAGATCGGGCTGAACCGGGCGACCGTGACGGCCGCGTACCGGGAGCTTGCGCGCCGCGGCCTGCTGGTGCTGAGACCGGGGCGCCGGCAGGGCCGGCGTGTCGCGCAGGCTTCGTCCGCGGCACTCGATCCGGGCGAGCCGCTTCCCGGTGCGGTCGACCTCGCGCGGTACGCTCCCGACCGAGAGCTGTTGCCATCCGGGGAGGTCTTCCGTTGGCTCGGCCTCGGAGAGGGCGAAGGCGAAGGTGTCACCCAGTACGGCGATGCGTGGGGGTACAAACCGCTCCGTTCGTGGCTCGCGGCCCGACTTTCCGGTCTCGGGATCCCCGTTGCCACCGACACCCTGCTCCTCACGGGCGGCGTGCAGCACGCGCTCGACCTGCTCCTTCGGGCGCTGACTCGGCCGGGCGACACGGTGATGGTGGAGGATCCCACCTACCCGGGCCTTCCGCCGTTGCTGGCTCTCCACCAGATCCAGGTCGTCGGTCTCCCTGTCCGCCGTCGCGGGGTCGAAGCGGCGGAGGCCGAGGCCCTCCTCCGGAACGTGTCCCCGCGCCTCGCGATTCTCACGCCGACGCTCCACAACCCCTCCGGTGCGGTGATGGATCTGGAGCAGCGTGTCGCTCTGCTCGACCTGCTGCGGAGCCGCGGCACGCAGGTCATCGAGGAGTTCTTCGATCCTGCGCTCGTGAGCGAGGGACCGGTCCCGCCCCCGCTGGCGGCGCTCGACCACGGGGTGATCGCGGTGGGTTCGTTCTCCAAGGCTCTCTTCCCGGGGCTCCGGGTCGGTTGGGTCGCGGGGCCCTCCGATGTGCTGGAGGGCATCGCCGCCGTCAAGCGCGCCGCAGATCTCGGCGGGAGTCCGTTCCTGGAGGCCGCCGCGTGGACGCTGTGCCGTCGGGGTGTGTTCGAGGACCAGCTGCAGCGGCTTCGCAGTGCGGCGCGCACCCGACTCGCGATCGTCGCCCAGGCGCTCTCCGAGGCGCCCCCGGGTGTCGAGTGGATGACGCCGAGAGGCGGCTTCTCGCTTCTCCTCACACTGCCGCACGGGTGGAGCTCCCGGGCGGTAGCGGCCCGTGCCGCGGAGCGGGGTATTTGGGTCCTCCCCGGACCGGCGATGTCGGTGAGCGGGCGGGATGACATCGTGCGCGTCGCCTACGCCGCTGTCGGCGGGGAAGCACTGCGCGCGGCGATGATGGAGTTTCTCGCGGCACTGGCGCCCGAGCGCGCCGCGTTGCCGCTGGTGTGAGGCTCGAGGTCCAGTGGCCCCGAGACGGGCACGTGCGGATTGGGCTGCAAAAGGAGGAACGAGATGGATTTCAAGTCACCCGAGTTTCGCGTCAAGGTGGGGCTCGCCGAGATGCTCAAGGGCGGGGTGATCATGGATGTCACCAACGCCTCCCAGGCGAAGATTGCCGAGGATGCCGGCGCAGCTGCCGTGATGGCGCTCGAGCGCGTCCCTGCGGACATTCGCGCCGAAGGCGGTGTCGCGCGCATGGCCGCGATCGACAAGATCGAAGAGATCATGGGGACGGTCTCGATCCCGGTGATGGCCAAGTGCCGGATCGGCCACCCGGCTGAGGCGCTCGTGCTTCAGGCCCTGGGGGTCGACTTCATCGACGAGTCCGAGGTGCTGACGCCGGCCGACGAGGAGAACCACGTCTGGAAGCAGGACTTCAAGGTCCCGTTCGTGTGCGGTTGCCGCAACCTCGGCGAGGCGCTTCGCCGCATCGGCGAGGGTGCGGCCATGATTCGCACGAAGGGCGAAGCCGGCTCCGGCAACATCGTCGAGGCGGTCCGCCACCTGCGCGCGGTCCGTGGCGAGATGCGTCGCCTCCGGACTCTCGACCCGGCCGAGCTTGTGCCAGCGGCCAAGGAGCTACAGGCGCCGCTCGAGCTGGTTGAGTACGTCGCGCACGAAGGCTCGCTGCCGGTGCCGAACTTCGCGGCCGGCGGCGTGGCGACGCCCGCGGACGCGGCTCTCTGCATGATGCTTGGCGCCGAGTCCGTCTTCGTCGGATCCGGGATCTTCAAGTCGGAGGACCCGTCGCGGCGCGCCAAAGCGATCGTGCACGCGGTCACCCACTGGCAGGACCCGGCGGAGGTGCTGGAAGCTTCGCGCGGCCTCGAGGGCGCGATGCGAGGGCTCGACGTGGCCAAGCTCACGCCGGAGGAGATGCTCTCGCGCCGGGGCTGGTGAGCGGTGGAGAGGAGCCCCGTCGTAGGCCTGCTCGCGCTTCAGGGCGACTTCGACGCGCACCGGAAGGCACTGGCCGAGCGCGGCGTCGAGTCGGTCGAGATTCGTGTGCCTTCGGATCTCGATGAGGTCTCTGGACTGGTGCTGCCAGGTGGCGAGTCCACCACGATGCTCAAGCTCCTGGAGGGTACGGGCCTCGACTCGCGCCTCGTCGATCTGGTCCGGGCCGGCATGCCGGTCCTGGCCACTTGCGCCGGCGTGATCCTGCTCGCGCGCGAGGTCCGGCATCCGGTGCAACGCTCGTTGGCTATTCTCGACATCCTCGTCGAGCGCAACGGGTACGGGCGTCAGATCGACTCCGCGGTGGTGGACCTCGAGGTCGCGGATCCCTCCGGCCTCGGCTCGACGACCCTCGAGGGGGTGTTCATCCGGGCGCCGAGGGTGACGGAGGTCGGAGAAGGTGTCCGGGTCCTGGCGAGGCGCGGCGGGGACCCGGTCCTGCTCCGCCAGGGAAAGGTGCTCGCGGCCACCTTCCACCCCGAGCTGACGGACGGCTCCCCAGTCGTGGATCTGTTCGTGCGTATCCTCTCCGCGCCCGGGTGAGGGCATCATGGCCCGGTCATTGTTCAGAAAGGCCTCTCCGTCTGTGGCGATGCGCCAAGAGCGGGCGGGGGCAAGCCCCGCCCCTACACCCGAAAGCGCAGGGGCATTCGCGCGGGAATCGCCTCTTCGTGTGTAGGGGCGGCCCTTGCGGCCGCCCTCGAATCGGATCTCACAGCGTGGAAGATCAGCTCGCCGACTCTGTCCTCCCGGCTGCCACTTCCATGGTCTAGGGTGCGCCTCGGCACATGAAGATTGCGAGTCTTGCTGAAGGTAGGGCGCAGCGACCGTGATCGTACCGTGCGGAAGATGTCAGAACCGGTACACGTCGCCCTGACGCAGCTCCTCGACCGGGTGAGGGAACCGCGTCGAGGCCAGCTCCTGCCGCAGTTCCCCCACGTACGCCGGCTTGAGGTGATAGAGGTACACGGGCACGTCTCGCTTGAGCTTCGCAAGCTCGGCCGAAAGCGTCGCCGGTGTCAGGTGGAGCGAGACGTCCGCAACGCTCTGCATCCGGTTCGGAAACGACACCTCGACGATGACCGCTCGTAGGGCCGCCGTGCGGTTGGCGACGTCCCAAACCTCCTGGGTCGGCCCCGTATCCGAGGTGAAGAGAACTGCTGCTCCTTCGTCTTCGACCAGGTATCCGTGGGTTGGGACCGTGTGCCGGACCGGTACCGGGGTGAGCCGGAGCCCGTTGACGGCGAAGGTCGCCCGGGGCTCCACCTGGATCAGACGAAGCGCCGGGAGCATGTCATTCGGGATGCGCGTGAAGTCGGGCCAGGTGTCGTTGTTGAAGAGATGGAGCTTGACCGTGTGCATCACTTGCGGGGTGACGAGGATCTCGAGCGCCTCGCGCTGCTCGCCGAAGATGTTCTCGACGAGGAACGGGATTGACGCGGTATGGTCGAGATGCGAGTGCGTGAGCACGATGCGCCGGATCCGCCGTTGCGCGTCGAGGTCCAGAGCCTGTGTGATCGAGCCGGCGTCCAGAGCAAGCTCGCCGTTGATGAGAAACGACGTCATCCTGCAGGTCGGGCTGGACCCACCGAAGCTTCCCAGGACATGCCACTCCATCATCAAAGTATAGGTCCAAATCAGGCGCAAGTGTCCTGGTGAAGGCGCTGGGAGCCTGGGGCCGTCGCCATTACAATTGCCCGGCGTGACACCCGATCCGTTTCTGACCGTTCGGCCCTCGCCGCATGCCCTGGCTCTGGCCGGTGTCGATCTCCTCAATGCTTCCCCACCGGTCGTCCGCGTGGACGAAGCCGGGGAGATCGCCGTTGTGCTGAGCCGCTCGCGCGATCCCCGCCGCGAGGTCTTCCTCGAGCGCTGCGCGGACGATTCCGTTCCCGTCGTGGTGCGACCCTCGGGAGGCGGGGCCGTCGTCCTGGCGCCCGGGACGGTGGCGGCCTCGGTCGTCCTGCCGGCGGCTGCCGCGGAGCGATTCCCTGAGCCGCACTTCCGGCGGCTCTGCGGCGCCGTGGCCGCCGCGCTCTCGGGGTGCGGCGTGCGTGGGATCTCGATGCGCGGGGTGTCGGATCTCTGTCTTTCGGACCGCAAGATCGCGGGGAGCTCGCTGCGACTCTGGAGGGAGCGCCTACTGTTCCAGATCGCCGTCCTCGTGGATTCCGACACCGACCTTCTGGAGCGCTACCTGCGCCACCCGAGCCGGGAGCCCGAGTACCGGCGCGGACGATCGCACCGAGATTTCGTCACCTCGCTGCGCGCAGCCGGCTTTCGGCTCACCGCCGCCGAGGCATCCGCTGCGTTGCGAGCCCGCCTCGAGCGCGAGGCCGCAAGGTGTTGAAAGCGCGGCGGGCCTTGCCTCTCGCAGCCGCCAGCGTGTACCCTGCCACGATTGAGGAACGCCGCGGGTCGACGTTCCGCCATGGTACCATGCGCAAGAGAATCGCCCTCGCCAGTCTTCTCGCTCTGATGCTTCCGCTCCTCGCAGCGGCGATCACGGTGACCACGCCTGCCGGACCCAAGGAGGTCTTCGCTCGAGGTGACCTTCTCGACGTGGTTGCGCTGTTGCGGTTTGCGGGCGCGGACGTCCAGTTCGCGCCTGCGGCCGGCAGCTACGGCGCGATCACGCCCGAGCACCAGATCCAGTTCACGCCCGGAGGCGCCCTCGCGGTCGTCGACGGTCGGCTGACGCCGTTGCCCGGGCCCCTTCGCTTCGTCGAGGGGCATGTGGTCGCGGCACAGCCCACGGTCGCCGCGTTGTTGGCTCCGCTCGGCTGGACGATGAGGGGTGGAGCCGGGGCGCCTGAGTTGATCCGGGCCGGCGCAGGCGAGCAGATCGAGGTCTCGGTCGTACGTGCGCCCACCGGGACCACGTTGGTGATCCGCGGGACCAAGCAGCGGCCTCGGGTCGTGGCATCGCAAGGTTCCGTTGCCCTGGAGTTCGCGACCCCCGTGACCCTTTCCCGGCCGGTAACGGCCGATAGCGAGCTCCTCGGCGCGGAAGTGCGGGACACGACGCTGACCCTTCGGGTAGCCTCTGGGGTCGAGGTCGCCAGTACCTACCCTCTCGACGACCCGCCCCGCTTCGTCGTGCGGCTCGGCGCGACCACTGCCGTCGCGCCGGTGGCGGGGCCACGGACCGGCTCCCTGGTTGTCCTCGATCCCGGGCACGGCGGTGAAGACCAGGGCGCCAAGGGACCCGGAAACGAGCTCGAGAAGGATGTCACCGTTGCGGTTGCCCGCGCCACGGCGGCGCACCTGCAGGCCGCAGGCGTGACGACGAGGCTCACCCGCGAAGGTGACGAGGCCGTGTCGCTCACCGACAGGACCGCCCTCGCGAATCGTCTGCAGGCGTCGGTGTTCGTCTCCATCCACGCCAACGCATCGCTGGCGAGGGGCGCGCACGGCGCGGAGACGTATTACATGAGCGCCGACGCGAGCGACCCGCAGGCTGCGCAAGCCGCCGCGCGCGAGAACGCCAGCGCCCCGCCGGACACCGTCCAGCTGATCCTGTGGGACCTCGCTCACGTCGCAAACCTCAACAACTCGGCGCGGCTCGCACGGACCATCCAGGAGAAGCTGAATGCGCTCCAGGGCATCAAGGACCGGGGGATCCGCCAGGCGCCGTTCGTGGTGCTGACCGGCGCAACCATGCCTGCGGCGCTCGTGGAGGTCGGGTTCCTCTCCAACGCCGAGGAGGCCGCCAGGCTCGCGGCGCACGACGTGCAGGACCAGATCGCGACGGCGCTCGCAGAGGCAATCATCGATTTCCTGCGCGCGCCGGCGCCCGAGGCCGCCCCGACGGCGGCAGTCACGCCAACGCCATGAGGGCGCTGCGCCCGATCGCCGCGACACTGGCTGTCGTCGCCGTGCTGGCGGCCGTGGTTCTGCTGAGCCTCCGCCATCGGGCGCCGGCCCCCTCGCCCGCCGCCGAGCCTGCGGCCCCGACGGCGGTCCCGGGAAAGCTCGTCCTCTTCTTCCCTGGTGATGACGCCCTGCTGCACCGCGAGGCGCGCGAGGTGCCCGAGCTCCCGGCGGGAGCCTTGCCGCGAATCCGGCTGGTGCTCGAGGAGTTGATGGCAGGCTCGCGCGAAGGGCTCGCGCCGGCGTTCCCGTGGCCGGCGAGCGTGCAAGCGGTATTCCTGGACCGCGAGGGCGACGCGTTCGTCGATCTCTCGACCCCGCCGCCCGACACTGCGAGCGGGAGCGACATCGAGATGACGCTCGTGTTCGCGACCGTCAACAGCGTGGTGGCGAACTGCCCGGGTGTGCGGCGCGTCCAGCTCATTTTCGGGGGGCACGAAGTCGCGACGCTCGGCCACCTCGACCTGTCGCGGCCGCTGGCGCCCAGAGTCGAGATGGTGGCGCCTTGAGGGCGCTGCGCCGGATCGAGCGACTGCAAATCTCCCCTGTTCACAGTCAGGTGTTGTAGAAAGACGAGCCGGCGGCTAGTCTGGCTCGTGTTGGAGGTACCGTGGCAAACTCCTCGACGCTTGATCGTCGTGACGGGCGGCGCGACGATGAACCCCGTCCCCTGCAGCTCACCCTCGATTTCGTGAAGTATCCGGAAGGGAGCGTGCTCGCGCGCGCCGGCGACACCGTCGTGGTGTGCAACGTGACGGTGGAAGGCCGCGTCCCGCCGTTCCTGCGCGACACCGGCGAGGGTTGGTTGACCTCCGAGTACGCGATGCTGCCGCGCGCCACCGAGGAGCGCAGCCCGCGAGAGTCCACCCGCGGCTCGATTTCGGGCCGCTCGGCCGAGATCCAGCGCCTGATCGGACGCTCGCTGCGCGCATCGCTCGACATGGGGTCGCTGGGCGAGCGCACGCTGGTTGTGGACTGCGACGTCCTGCAGGCCGACGGCGGGACCCGCACCACCGCGATCACCGGTGCTTTCGTCGCAGTCGTTCTCGCCCTGCTGCACCTCAAGGAGCAGAAGGCGCTGCCGGCGTGGCCGGTGCGTGACCAACTGGCGGCAGTCTCGGTCGGGATCGTGGCGGGGCGGCCCCTGCTCGACCTCGCGTACGACGAGGACTCGCGGGCCGGCGTCGACCTCAACCTGATCGCGACGGCCCGCAAGGGGATCGTGGAAGTCCAGGGCACGGCCGAGCGAGAGCCGTTCTCGCGGAGAGACCTCGACCGCCTCCTCGACCTCGCCGAGACCGGCCTTGAGCGCGCGTTCGCCGCGCAGCGCTCCGTGCTCGACCACCGTCTCGAGAAAGCCGGCCTCAAATCGCTCGTCGCCGAAAAGTAGCGGCCGCCCGCGAATCTGTCATCAAGAGCCCTGCGCGTTGGTATCATTGCTTAGAAAGTCCGTCGGCCTACTCGTCCGGGTTCGGAGTGACAACTCGGTGTCAGCAGCGGGCGGGGGCAAGCCCCGCCCCTACACAGCAATGCCGGCCCACCCCTTATGTAG
>JBEKAA010000014.1:0-55652 GCA_050018455.1 Thermoanaerobaculaceae bacterium
CCCGCCAAAGGCCCGCAACACACCTCGATGATGTGGCTCATCTACGCGTGCATCGCTATGATCAGCCCGATCGCGCTCCTGCTCGCCAGACGCTGGCTCCGCACCGGGAGCGTAGGCATAGGACGGCGCAAGCCAGAGACAGGAGATTCTTGATGCTCATCAACGAGAAGATCGAGCAGGCAAAAGCTCTGCTCCGCGAGTTCGACATCGACTGCTGGATCACATTTGTCCGTGAGACCGAGATCAACGGTGATCCGACGCTGGCCTACATCGGGCCGGCGCAACTGACCTGGCACTCGGCGCTGATCATCAGCAAAGACGGCGGTACCCGCGCGATCGTCGGCCGCTATGACGTCAAGACAGTGGAAGACTGCAGCGCCTGGGACAAGGTCGTTGGCTTCGTGACCAGTATCCGCGAGCCGCTCATCGAGTATCTCAAGCAGCTCGATCCACGGACAATAGCGGTCAACTACTCCGAGGGTAGCGAGATCTGCGACGGCATCACCCATGGCATGTTCCTGACCCTCCAGCGCTACCTGGCCGAGATCGGGATGGCCGAGCGGATCGTCTCGGCCGAACCGGTTGTCTCGGCCTTACGGGAGCGCAAGACCGCGGGCGAGATCGCCAGCATGCGTGAGGCGATCCGCCACACCCAGGAGATCTTCGACCTCGTTGCCGGCTTCATTCGCCCGGGTCGGACCGAGAAGGAGATCGCCGCGTTCATGCAGGCGGAGGTGGAACACCGCGGGATCGGCCTGGCCTGGGAACGGGCGCACTGCCCTTCGGTGTTCACCGGCGCAGGCGGTGCGGAAGCGCACTACGGTCCGACCGACACGCCGGTCGCCCGCGGCCACGTCCTCAACATGGACTTTGGCGTCAAGGTGGACGGCTACGTCTCCGACATGCAGCGCACTTTCTACGTCCTCGAGAAGGGCGAAACGGTGGCACCGTCAGACGTGCAGCGGGGGTTCGACACGATCGTCGCCGCCGTCGAGGAGGCCAAACGGGCCATCAGACCCGGGGTCGAGGGGCGCGAGATCGATGCCATCGCCCGCCGCCTCCTCGTCGAGGCCGGCTATGACGAATTTCCTTTCGGGCTGGGCCACCAGGTTGGGCGCTTCGCCCACGACGGCACAGCCCTCCTCGGCCCCACCTGGGAGAAGTATGCCGGCAAGCCCTTCAAGAAGCTCGAGCCCCGGATGGTCTTCACCATCGAGCCGCGCCTGACGGTGCCCGGCCGCGGCACCTGCACCATCGAAGAGATGGTCCTGGTCACGCAGGAGGGCTGCGATTGGCTCTCCACCCCACAGAAGAAGCTGGTGCTGATCGGCTAGCTGGACCGACGATCCCAAAGGAGGCGCCATCATGTTCCCTGCGCAAACCTACATCGAACGCCGCACCCGCCTGCAGGCCCAGTTTTCCTCGGGGCTGCTGCTCTTCCTGGGCAACGACGAGAGCCCCATGAACTACGCGGCCAACACCTTCCACTTCCGCCAGGACAGCACGTTCCTTTATTTCTTCGGGGTGGACCAACCGGGCTACGCGGCAATCATCGACCTCGACGACGGCCGGACGGTCGTCTTCGCCGACGACCTGACCATCGACGACATCGTGTGGACAGGCATCCTCCCCACGGTGGCCGAGCTGGCGGCAAAGGGCGGCGTGACCGAGACCCGGCCCGCCGCGGCCCTGGACGCCGTCGTGAAGGACGCCGTGGCCAGAGGCCGCGCCGTGCGCTACCTGCCGCCCTACCGTCCGGAGAACACGCTCAAGCTCTTCGGTCTGCTGGGAATCCACCCGGACCGGCAGAAGGACGCAGCTTCGGTCGATCTGGTGCGCGCCATCGTCGAGATGCGCGTCATCAAGAGCCTGGAAGAGGTCGCCGAGATTGAGAAGGCCGTCGACACCTCGGTGGACATGCACCTGGCAGCGATGCGGATGGTACGCCCGGGCATGATGGAGTCGGAGGTCGCGGCCCGGGTAACCGAGATCGCCATGTCGGAGGGGGAGAACCTGCCCTTCCCGGTGATCGCCACGGTCCACGGCGAGACGTTGCACAACCACTTCCACGGCAACACACTGAAGCCCGGTGACCTCTTCCTGCTGGACGCCGGCGCCGAGACCGCCACGCACTACGCCGGCGACCTCACCAGCACCTTCCCGGTCGACCCGACCTTCACGCCGCGCCAAAAGGAGGTCTACCAGGTGGTGCTGAACGCCCACCTGGCGGCCGTGGGCGCCTGCCGGCCCGGCGTGCGCTTCCGCGACGTGCACGGGTTGGCCTGTCGCGCGTTGGCCGAGGGGCTCAAGGACCTGGGCCTGATGAAGGGCGACCTGGACGAGGCCGTGGCGCAGGGCGCCCACGCCATGTTCTTCCAGTGCGGGACGGGCCACATGCTCGGCCTGGACGTCCACGACATGGAGGATCTGGGCGAGGTCTGGGTCGGCTACGAGGGCCAGCCCAAGAGCACGCAGTTCGGGCTCAAGTCGCTGCGCCTGGCCCGACCTCTTCAACCGGGGTTCGTCTTTACCGTCGAGCCCGGGATCTACTTCATCCCCGAGCTTGCGCGGCGCTGGAAAGCCGAGGGGAAGTTCGCGGACTTCATCGACTACGACACGCTGGAGAGGTACCTGGGCTTCGGCGGCATCCGCATCGAGGAGAACGTCCTCGTGACACCCGAAGGCTGCCGGATCCTCGGAAAGTGGCGTCCCCGCACCATCGAGGGGGTCGAGCGTGTCCGCGCCCAGCGCCGGTAGCTCCCGTCGGGCCGCAAACACTGTCGCGTCCGATCATGACGAGGAGTGATGATGAAAACGAGAAACCTTCTCCAAATTGCAATATGCACTCTTCTGTCCCTGGTGGCCGTTTTCACGGCCTTTCAGAGATCGTCTGCTGAGGTCAACTCCCGCCCCGGAAATGGGGATCCTGTTCCATTCGCACCTCTCGATCCGCAATGTGTCCAGGATCAACAGGACATGACCTGGGCCGATTACCACCCCATCCCCGGCAAGAATTGGGCCGATCCGGCATTAGCGCCAAGGCGAAAATTGCGGATCGCCCTGGTGGCGGTCGATTTCCCCGATCAACCCTTCGTGATCACCCTGCCGAAGAATTCGGACCCTTTCGGCAACCCTCAGATCGATCCCATACCGCGCGTCCAGGTTCCACAATTCTATGCCGATTTCTACAACAAACCCGGCAACATCAACCATGGACAGACGATCAACGGCTATTGGATGGAGCAATCACGGGGTCGGGTCGGCATCCCCCCCATGGATACCTTTGGTCCGTATCGCATGCCAAAGAACCTCTTCCAATACGGCTTGAACGAATGGAAACAACAGAAGGGCTGCCCCGGCGGCTTCAAGTGCAACGGGAAGCTCGAAGCCGATGCCGATGCCTTGTGGCGCGCCGATGCCGGAGCTGATATCAAGAAAAAATACGATATCGTTTTGCGCATCTATGCCGGCTACGACGAGACGAGCATCTGGCAGGAATTCGGCGAGATGAAATTCCAAACCCGGGACGACATCACTGCCGAGTGGGGCAATCCCGACACGAGCAAACCGCGCTGGGTTGTCACCCGCTATGTTCCTTGGACTTCGTGGAAAGCGGGACAGATGCAATGGGGGCTCTCGACCATACGCCAGGGGGAAAATTCAGGGACAATCACTCACGAGATTTCCCATTATGCCTTCAAAATCGGCGACAACAACAACAATCCCTACACGACGCCATTTCGCCGGGCCGGCTCCGGCGTTTGGGACATCATGGACAGGGGTTCGTTTAATGGCCCGGGCGGACCACATCGCCGCTGGGTCATTCCCGCGAGCGAGGGGGCAGCGATGCCGGCTGGATTCATGCTGCGAAGCCGCATGCGATTCCGCTTCATCAGGCCGGAAGCAGTCTTGAAACTGAGCCGCGCCAGGCTGGCGCAATCAGGCTTGGTGGTGGCCGACATCACCGCTCGCGCCATTGAACCGGGCGCCGACAGTCTAGCCGGAATGGTGATCAACCTCGACGGACCGGCGCCGCAAGATCGGACCTTAGCCTGCGACCCGTTGAGCGACCCACTTTGCGCCGGAGCGCCCGTCTTCAATTTCTATTCCCTGGAGGTTGTGCAACGCATCGGGTACGACTCCTTCACTCCCGATAATGGGGTACTCATCGCCAAGAACAAGAACAAGGAGAGTCCCTCGTGTGGCTACAATTGCTTCACCTGGGTGATTGACGCCCATCCGGAAGATATCAATATGATTGACTTCAAACGCCCCGATGGTACGCCGGTGATGCGCACGATCGCCGACTACCGGCAACTCAATGACGCTCTTTTTCACGCCGGCACCCATTCGGGCAGCGCGTGCGAGTGGGAGGATGCGGCAAATCGGCTTCATTTCTATATTATCGACCGCCGCCTCGATGACAACGGTGTTCTCAGTTACAAGGTCGGAGTGCGTTCGCTGGACGGCTCCGGACCGCAGAAACGGGGTGTCGGCATCGTCCCTAAAGCCAGTCTGGCCATGACCGGACCTGCCGACCAAGTATCATTCACTTTGACCAATACTGGCAGCACCAGATCAAACCAAGGGCAACGCCACTCCCAAGATGCCTCGGCCTACTTCCTACACGATATCTATCGGCTGAAGGTCGACATCGAAGGCCCGGGCTGGACCGCCCAGTTATACAATGAATTGAGCGCCATTCCCTTCGGCAAGAGCGAAGCGGTGATCGTCCATGTCAGCCGCAGCGCCTATGGCGCCAGGACCGCCACGCTGACATTGACCGCGCGGTCGGAGAGCGACCCCGCACAGCAGGCAACGGTCAAGACAGAGCTCGAAGCCAGTGGCGGAAGGCCGTGAATGGATCGTAAGCGAAACGAACGCCACCCGTCCATGCCACGACTCCGAGCCGTGGCCACCCCTGCGTGCGCGCTGCATCGCCCGCGCCGCCCCCAGACGACGCCGCTGTGCCGCCTCGTCGAGGCGGACTACACCCACGTGCGCAACGGCCATCAGCTCGGGAGGTAGCTCGCCAATGAATGCCAGTTCTTTCCGTTCGTCTTGCTTTTCGGTGGCACTTCGTTGCGGTCTTGGCCGATTCGCCCGCAGCTGTTTCTGCGGGGGCGTGATCCTTGTTTCCTACGCCGTGGCGTTGGCATCCGGCTCGATGGGCTCTGATCTCGAAGCCCGCCGGAAGGCGCTCAACGCCCTGTTGGCCGAGCAGTGGGAATACACGCTTTCGAACAGCCCGGAGATGGCATCAACCCTCGGTGACAAGCGGTGGAACGACAAGTGGAGCGACCATTCCCAGGAGGCGGTTGATCGCGATCTGGCGAAAGCGGCCGATTTCCTGAAGCGATTCGCGGCGATTGACACGACCGACTTCCCGCCACAAGAGGTCGTCAACAAGGTCCTCATGGTCCGTGACCTCAGAGAGAGACTGGACAGAGCGCGATTCAAGGACTGGGAGATGCCGGTCGCGCAAAACCAAGGCATTCACCTGGAGGCAGCGGACTTTTGCTCGTTTCTCACTTTCGACTCCGTAAGGGACTACGACGACTACATCACTCGGTTGAGGGCCCTCCCAGGGGTGTTCGACGACACAATTGCCCAGATGCGGAGGGGAATGGCCGACGGCCTCATGCCGCCGCGGTTTCTTCTGGAGAAGGTCCCAGGCCAGGTGGATGAGATCGCAGGAACCGACCCCGAGAAGTCCCCATTCGCCGTGTGCCTCGCGAACGTGCCAAAGAGCATTCCGAGGGCCGAGCGCGCCCGCATTCGCGGGCAGCTCCTCGCCGCGATCCGAGACGTCGTCGTCCCCGCCTACGTGAAGTTCGGCCGCTTCGTCAAGGACGAGTACGCTCCCAACGGCCGGACTGGCGTTGGCATCTGGTCTCTCCCGGACGGCGACGCCCGCTATGTGGCGGCGATCAGGTTCCACACGACGACGAGCACGCCGCCGGAGGAGATCCACCAGCTCGGCCTTCGCGAGGTCGCGCGGATCGAGAAAGAGATGACGACCATCGCGGCCTCCATGGGGTACCAGGACCTGAAGACCTTCAACGCGGCGATCGAGAGGAACCCGAAGCTCCGCCCCCATTCGCGTCAGGAGATCGTCGACCGCTACGCGAAGTACATCGCTCAAATGCAGGCGAGGCTCCCCCTCCTGTTCGGCAGGCTTCCCAGGGCGGAGATCAGGGTCAAGCCGATGGAGAGATTTCGCGAGAAGGCGGCTGCCAGTGCCGACTACACGATCGGCTCCGACGACGGCAAGCGCCCCGGCACGGTCAATGTCAATACCGGGAGCTTCGCCTCACGAAAGACCATCACCATCGAGACGACCGCGTATCACGAAGGCGTGCCGGGCCACCACCTACAGTTCTCGATCGCCCAAGAACTGCCGACGCTTCCAGCCTTTCGTCAGCACGGGGAATACGACTCGTACGTGGAAGGGTGGGCGCTGTATGCGGAGGACCTCGGGCGCGAGGTCGGGTTCTTCGAGGACCCCTACAGCCTCTACGGTCACCTCCAGGACGAGATGCTCCGCGCCATCCGGCTCGTCGTCGACACGGGCCTGCACTACAAGCGCTGGAGCCGGCAGCAGGTCGTGCAGTTCTTCCACGACCATTCTGCCGAGGACGAGGTAGAGGTCCAGAGTGAAACGGACCGCTACATCGCGTGGCCGGGCCAGGCCCTCGCCTACAAGATCGGCCAGTTGAAGATCCTCTCCCTGCGCGAGAAGGCGAAAGCTGCCCTCGGGGGTCGTTTCGATATTCGCAGGTTCCACGATGAGTTGCTCGGCGCCGGCGCCCTCCCGCTCGATGTCCTCGAGGCGCGGATGGACGAGTGGATCGCTACCGAGATAGGTGACAGTGCGAAACGCCGCTAGGACCGGCGCCAGGAGACCTCAGAAGGCTCGAATTCTTACCTCTCCGTGATCTTCTTTTTCGGGGCGGGTCAAGAGCGGCGAAGCAGCGTTCCTCCCAAATCGCTCAGGGCGGTGTCGGAGCCAAGCGCTCCCGGTACTGGGCCGGCGTGAGGCCCACCGCTGCCTTGAACTGTCGCGTCAGAGCGCTTTGGTCGCAGTACCCGCAGGCGAGAGCGATCGCTCCGATCGGGCTTCCAGTGTTCTGCAGCATCCCTCTCGCGGCGTCGATCCGGGTCTTGATGACGAGCTGGGTGGGGGTGAGGCCGAACAGCGCCCGGATGCGCCGCGCGAAGCGGTACTCCGAGAGGTGCGCGAGGGCCGCCAGGTCGGCGACCCGAAGCGGCCCGTCGTAGTGCTCCCGGATGTGGAGCACGGCCTCGGCAAGGTCCTCCATGGAGCTCTCGGCCGCGGGCGAGCGGACGTCGCGCGATGTGCCCACCAGACCTATCACGCGGCCTGCCGCGCCTCGGATCGGGGCCTTGGCCGTGATGCACCAGCCTTCGAGGCGGTCGGGGTAGAGGTGGAGCTCGAGGAGGTCTGAGATCTCCCTGCCCGTCCGGCAGACCGCGATGTCCTGGGCCAGGTAGCGCTCGCCGAGCGGAGCCGGGAACACGTCGCTTGCGGTCCGGCCTATCAAATCCGCCTTCTCCTTCAAGCCCAGGCGCTGGACCAGTGTGCGGTTGACCGCGAGGTACCTGCCGGCCGTGTCCTTTGCGAAGAACACCACGTCGGGGAGGCAGTCGAAGAGCTCCACCGCAAACCCCGCGGCGGCCAGCGCGGCTTCGAGCTCTGCCGGAGCAGCCATCGTCTCGCCCAGCGGGCGCATTGTGCGAAAAGCGCAGCACGCCCTCTACAATCGTACAAGACTTCCAATCGCCAGCGCCCTACTGTGATGCGGGGGGCTGCGTCGTGGAGATCCGGAAGGGAGCAAGCGAGTCTGTGGGCGTGATCTTCAACGTCCAGCGCGCCTCGTTTCACGACGGGCCGGGGATCCGCACGACCGTCTTCCTCAAGGGGTGCCCGCTGCGCTGTCCCTGGTGTCACAACCCCGAGGGGGTGGCGTTTGAGCCGGAGGTAACGGCCAACTCCGCCCGCTGCCTGGCGTGCGGATCGTGCGCGGCCGCCTGCCCACGGCCCGAGGGACCTTTGCCGGCCGGTCAGACGTTGGGATCGGACGGCTGCGCCGCGTGCGGAGCGTGCGAGCGGGCTTGCCCGAGCGGAGCACGCGAGATCGTGGGACGGACCTGGAGCGTCGGGGAAGTCCTGGCCGAAGTGTCGCGGGATCGGCCGGTGTTCGAGGAGTCACGGGGCGGCGTGACGTTCTCCGGCGGAGAGCCGCTCGCCCAGGCCGAATTCCTGATCGGGTGCCTCGACGCCTGCCGCAGAGCCGACCTCCACACGGCGGTGGACACCTGTGGCTTCGCCGGTCGCGACATCGTGAAGGAGATCGCGTCGAGGACTGACCTCATGCTCTGGGACATCAAGACGCTCGATCCCGGGCGGCACCTCGCCCTCACCGGCGCACCCCTCGCGCCGATTCTCGAGAACCTCGCCGCGGTCTCGGCGCTTGGCACGCCGCTGTGGCTGCGGATCCCGGTGATTCCCGGCCTGAACGACGACGACGAGGCGCTTGCGGCGGCCGCGCAGTTGGCCGCCAGGACGACGACGGCACAACGCGTGAATCTGCTGCCATACCACCGCACGGCCGATGGCAAGAGGTCGCGACTCGGACGCGAGGGGACAACGGCCGGAGTCGAGCCGCCCTCGGCCGAACGGATGCGGGCTGTGGTCGCGGTTTTCGAGTTGGCCGGGGTCGAGACGACGATCGGAGGATGAGGCAATGAACGAACGCACGGCACGGTTGCGACAGGAGACACTCGACGCCGTCCCGACGATCTCGGGGGAGCGCGCGGCGCTGATGACCGAGTTCTACCGGGAAAACTTGGGACGCTGGTCGCCGCCGGTGCTGCGGGCGAGGGTTTTCCACTTCCTCTGTGAGAAGAAGACGATCTGGATCGGCGAGGAGGAGCTGATCGTCGGGGAGCGGGGACCGAAGCCGAAGGCGGTGCCAACCTACCCGGAGCTCACCTGCCACTCCCTGGACGACCTCAGGATCCTCGACTCGCGACCCAAGACCTCCTACCGGGTGCCGGCGGACTGCTTCGAACTCTACGAGAAGAAGGTAATCCCGTACTGGCGCGGGCGCTCGATGCGGGACCGCATGTTCGAGATGCTTCCCGCTGCGTGGCGCGCCGCCTACGACGCGGGCGTGTTCACGGAGTTCATGGAGCAGCGTTCCCCCGGCCACACCGTTCTCGACGACAAGATCTACTCGAAGGGGATGCTCGGCTTCAAGGCGGATATCGGACGCGCCCTCGCGGCCCTCGACTTCGTCGGCAACCCCGAGGCGTACGACAAGCGCGAGCAGCTCGTCGCCATGGGAATCGCGTGCGACGCAGCGATCCTCTTCGCCGAACGCCACGCCGCGCTCGCCGAGCGGATGGCGGGGGAGAGCGGCGACGAGGCACGCCGGGACGAACTGCTCCGCATCGCCGGAGTGTGCCGCCGAGTGCCCGCCCACGCCCCGCGCGACTTCCACGAGGCGCTGCAGGCGTACTGGTTCTGCCACCTGGGTGTCGTCACCGAATTGAACGGCTGGGACGCGTTCAGCCCCGGCCACCTCGACCAGCACCTGCTGGCTTTCTATCGGCGCGGGCTCGCCGACGGCACGCTCACCCAGGCCGCGGCGCGCGAGTTGCTCGAGTGCTTCTTCGTCAAGTTCAACAACCATACGGCGCCGCCCAAGGTCGGGGTCACCGCCGAGGAGAGCGGCACGTACACGGACTTCGCCAACATCAACCTCGGCGGGCTGCGCCCGGACGGATCCGACGGCTCCAACGAGGTCACAGACCTGCTGTTGGAGATCGTGGACGAGATGCACCTGCTGCAGCCTTCGTCAAACGTGCAGGTCTCCCGCAAGACGCCGGACTCGGTCCTCAAACACGCGCTCCGCGTGGTCCGCAAGGGGTACGGCTTCCCGTCGCTGTTCAACGCGGACGCGGTGGTGGAAGAGCAGCTGCGCCAGGGGAAGACCCTCGAGGACGCCCGCGCCGGGGGGTGCTCGGGGTGCGTCGAAGTGGGCGCCTTCGGCAAGGAAGCGTACATCCTCACGGGCTACTTCAACCTGCCGAAAGTGCTGGAGCTGGCGCTCCACGACGGCATGGACCCGCGGACGGGTGCGCGGCTCGGCCCATCGACCGGCGATCCGGCCGGGTTCGACAATTTCGATGACGTGTTCGACGCCTTCCAAGTTCAGCTTCGCCATCTGGTGGACGTGAAGATCGCCGGCAACCAGGTCATCGAGCGCCTGTACGCATCCGAGATGCCGGCGCCGTTCCTCTCAGTGCTGATCGACGACTGCATCGCGAACGGAAAGGACTACAACGCGGGGGGCGCGCGCTACAACAACACGTTCATCCAGGCGGTGGGGATCGGGACGATCACCGACGCGCTGGCCGCAATTCGCGCGCTCGTGTTCGGCGGGGCCGGCAGCGGGGCCGAGGATGTGGGTAGGGGCGGGGCTTGCCCCCGCCCGGCCGCGATGAAGCTGCCGGAGCTCGTCGCGGCCCTCGACGTGGACTTCGCCGGCAACGAACCGCTCAGGTCGCGTCTGGTCAACAAGACGCCCAAGTACGGCAACGACGATGACGCCGCCGATGACCTCATGGTGCGCGTTTTCAACGCCGCCTTCACCTGCATCGACGGCCGGCCAACGGCAAGGGGGGGCAACTGTCGGCTGGAGATGCTGCCGACCACGTGTCATGTGTACTTCGGCTCGGTGTGCGGCGCCACGCCGGACGGCCGCCGTGCGGGCATGCCTCTCTCGGAGGGGATCTCGCCGGTGCAGGGGGCGGACAGGCGCGGCCCCACCGCGGTGTTCGCTTCGGCCGCCAAGATGGACCACGTCAAGACCGGCGGCACCCTGCTCAACATGAAGTTCACGCCGCAGATCCTTGCCGGGGACGAGGGGATCGACCGGCTCGCTCACCTGGTGCGCACCTACTTCAAGGCGGACGGTCATCACGTGCAGTTCAACGTGGTGTCAGCCGAAACGCTTCGAGAGGCCAAAGCGGACCCCGAGGCGCACCGCGGGCTCATCGTGCGCGTCGCCGGCTATTCCGACTACTTCTGCGACCTCGGCGAGGCGCTCCAGGACGAGATCATCGCCCGCACGGAGCACGGCGAGATCTGACTCCCGAGCGAAAGAGGTAGACTCGGGGTGCCAGCCGGCAGAGGGAGACCCGAGAGATGCCCCCACTCCTGTCTTTGACGATCGCGCTCCTGGCGGGTTTCCAGAAGGCGCCGCCTCAAGCAACCCCGACCGAACCAGCCGTCTACCAGCCTCAACCGGGGGAGGTCGTCACGGTTGGAGACTGGCCCGCTATCGGCAAGTGGATGATCGACAGGCACATGCGGCCCGCGGCCTGGCTGGGAGCCCACCTGGAGGGCAAGATGCTCCGGGAGCCGATCAACGTCGTCCTCGTGGATTCCGTCGCAGGGTCGGCGGACGAGGCGCGGATGAGGCTGTTTCAGGCGTGCGGGGCCGCCGGGTACAAGCCGCGCGAGGGCCACTCTGGCGGGTACCGCGGCTACCTCGGTGGAGTTCTCTTTCAGCAGCTTCCCGCGAAGCCGGGACACGCGTTCTCGAACGAGCCGTTCGAGCTGCACAACAACCACGGCCGCATCTTCGGCCCGTTCCCCCTCAAGGACGGCTGGCTCTTCATCGGCGCGCTCTCGCGCGAGAAGTTCGAACCCCTGACCAAGACAGAGCACGTCTACGTCTCGTTCATGCAGGCACGCGACGACTTCGCCCGCAAGCTCGACCAGGCTACCGGGTACAAGATCGCCGGGGACGTGGATCTCGCCAACGCGCTCGCGGACGACCCGGCCCTCACGACCTGCGACCACGACGGCCGAGCGGTCGTGTTGAAGGCGAGACACTGAGCGCCGAACGGTTCACGGGGCCGGCTTCGGCGTACTCAAAAGGCCGAGAAGGTCGTCGAGCATTTTCAGCGTGAGGCCCCAGATGAGGCGTCCCTCGTAGCGGACGCACGGCATCTCGACGAGGGCGCCGCGGCCGCTCCAGGCGAAGCTGCCGCGGTTGGACGGGTTCAGCAGGAAGGGTAGCGGCACCCAGACCGCCTCCTGGACCTCGTCGTTCGGCACCAGGGTCGGCGCCGTGGTCAACTCGAAGACGAACGGCGCGACCCAGAGCGGCCCCTGGCCACGGCGCAAGTGCGTCCGCACGACCGGCAGCGTTCCCAGGAGCGCCCCGTCGCGCTCGAGATCGAGGGCGAGCTCCTCGCGCGCCTCCCGCACGGCGGTCGCGAGCGGTCCGCCGTCTCCAGGGTCGACGTGACCTCCGGGCCACGCCATGTCCCCAGACCACGGGTCGGCCGGGTGCTCGGCGCGACGAATGAAGAGCAGGTCGGGGCCGGCCGGCGCCTCGCGCAGGACCGCGGCCACCGCCGCCGTCTGGTCGCGGACAACCTCGCCCTCCGGCGGCGCGTCGCGGCGCGCAAGAACACGGCGGATCCTGTCAAGCGAGGCGCTCGCACCCATGGTGGAATTGTGCCACCAACCGGACCTTGCGGGCGCCTCGGCGCGTGTCGCGGGCGGAAGATCAGGGACGCGCGACGAAGCGGTCTACCCGAGGAGGTGGGCGAGGCCTTCGGCAAGCCGATAGAAGACGGGCACGACGGCGATCTTGCCGCGCTCGAAGGTGGCCATGAGGAGCGCGCTCCCGTCGAGAAGTCGCCGTACGGTGGCCCGCGCGTTCGCGTGGATTGCCGCGTCATAGGTTTCGACGCCTTCGATGTTTCTGCGGAGCTGCCGGATCAGGGTGCCCAGCGCTCCGTCTGCCGCATCTCGGTCGAAGGCGGCCCTGACGGCGCCGCACCCTTCATGGCCCATGACGATGACGAGGGGCGTATCGAGGCTCGAGACGGAGTATTCGATGCTGCCCAGCACCGCGAAGTCCACGGTGCTGCCGGCCGTCTTGACCCCGAAGAGCGTGCCGAGGGGGGCGTCGAACGTGTCCTCGATGGCGATCCTCGAGTCCGAGCACGTCAACACGGCAGCGACCGGGCGCTGGCCGGAAACGAGGGCCTTCCGCTCGCGGTCGTGGTCGCGCGGAGCGGGAGTGCCCGCGACGAAGCGGCGGTTCCCGGCCAGGAGCCCTTCGAGAATCGCAACCATCCGTTCCCGTTGCCTCTCGTCTTCCACCCGGCTCCACAATGAAACCGCAGTACGGGCGTTGACCGGGGCGGGTGCGCGCGCACCGGCCGCGAAGCCGGGAGGTCGCCTTTCGGGGGTGTCGGGAGATCGGACCATTTTTCCCCTCGAGAGTTGCTCGTCCTGCTGAAACTATCATTGAGAGGGTGCGCTAATGTCAACGATTCGCGGGCTCCCGGTCCTAGCCTGGTCTATTCATGAGGGTTCTGCTGCGAACGCGGATCTGGCCGGCCTGGCGGGCGTACTCGAGGTTCGGAGCCTGCGACGTATCGCAGAGGATACGACTCGGCTCCTCGCCTTGGAGCGAGCGAGGCTCTGCCTCGCGAGCTCGGGGGCGCGGGGGGCTTGAGGCGCGGGTTGGGTGGGTGGGATGGCGCCGTGTCCCCCGCAACGAATGGTCGCCCACCATGCCAGCCAGCTGCGCGTTCTCGCGACGAACCCCCAGGAATAATCCAGGCTGGGGACGATGCGAGGGCAACCAAACCTCGGCCCGGGTGTAACGTAGAAGGGGAAGTTTGAGAAGGGAGACCCTCGATGAACCTCAGGCGTTCTTGTCTCGTCATGCTCGCCGTCAGCGCGCTGGTGGTCATACCCTCGGCGGCATCGGCCCAAATCGTCACGCTGCCTCCCGACGGCGGCAACCAGAAGGCGTCGGTCTCGCAGTGGATTGGCCTCGTGGAGGTCAACATCACCTACAACTCTCCCAAGGTGGCCGCGCCGGACGGCACCGACCGAACCGGCAAGATCTGGGGACAGCTTGTCCCGTACGGTATGGCCAGCCTTGGGTTCGGGACCTGCGGCGATCAGTGTCCGTGGCGAGCGGGCGCCAACGAGAACACGGTGTTTCGTGTCTCGCGTGACGTCAAGATCGAAGGGCAGCCGCTGCCCGCCGGGTCGTACGGCCTCCACATGATCCCCGGCCCGGAGGAGTGGACGATCATCTTCTCCAAGGACTACACCTCGTGGGGGAGCTTCTTCTACCGGCAGTCGGAGGACGCGCTCCGGGTCAAGGTCAAGCCGGCGAAGTGCGAGTACACGCACTGGCTGACGTACGAATTCACCGAGCGCCGCCTCGACAGAGCCACCGCGGCCCTGAAATGGGAGTACCTCCAGGTGGCCTGGACGATAACGGTCGAAGACGCTCTCGGCCAGTACGTCGAGAACATGCGACATGAGTTGCGAAACGCGAAGGGGTTCAACTGGAAAGGCTGGCAGGAGGCTGCGAAGTTCTGCCTCGACAGCAAGACGAACCTCAAGGAGGCGCTCCTGTGGGCGCAGAACGCGGTGAGCCTGCCCTACATCGGTCAGGAGAACTTCTCCACGCTTCAGACCCTCGCCGAGGCGCAGGCCGCGAACGGCCTCACGGCCGAGGCGGATGCGACCACGCAAAAGGCCATCGACTTCCCGAGCGCGACTCCGCTCGACCTTCACCGGTACGGCAGGGAGCTCCTCGCCCGCGGTGAGAACGACAAAGCGCTCAAGGTATTCGAGGCCAATGCCAGGAAGCACCCCAACGTGTGGCCGGTGAACGTCGGCCTGGCGCGCGGGTATGCGGCGTTGGGCCGCACCCAGGACGCGCTGAAGTACGCGAAGCTGGCGGTGCAGCAGGCTCCGGACGAGGCCAACCGGAAGGCCATGCAGAAGCTCGTCGAGGACCTGCAGGCAGGCAAGACCGTGAAGTAGGAAACCATGGTGCACTGACGGCCAACCGGGACGGCCGGTGGCCGCCGTGAAGGCGAAGAAGAGGGCGCCGTGGAGCCGAGGCGGACATCATGCATCGGGCCGTGGGCGGTCGGCCCGATGCTGTTTCTCTGGGAGGCGCCCTCCGGGCGTGCTCCCGATGGTTGCTGCAGGTTTGGAGAGAGCACGCGCGGAGCGCGCGCTCCACGGAGACAACAAAGAGAACCTAGCCGTGCTCTGCGGTGTTTTCGCCGTGCGTGCGGTCGGGTTTCCACTACGATGCAGCGACATGCGGCGTAGTCAATAGCAGTCAATTCGCCCGGCTTTCTACCGTGGTGCACTGGCCCACTCCGGCCTCCCCCTGCTCGCGACGACGGCGAGAACGCTACGTTTGAGCGGAAACCGGTGTCACGCGGCTGGACGCTGCATCACCATGGATCCTTGACGTGGCAGGCGGCGCCGTTCTTCGCGATGTACTCCTGGTGGTACTCCTCCGCGGGCCAGAAAGTCTTGGCGGGTTCCACCTGCGTGACGATCGTGCGGTTACCGTACCGGCCGGAAGCTGCCAGTTCCTTGATGTACGCCTCGGCCTCGCGCTTCTGCTCTTCGTCCACGTACCAGATTCCAGACCTGTATTGATCGCCGAAGTCCGGCCCCTGTCGGTTCGCCTGCGTCGGGTCGTGCATGGTGAAGAATGCCTCCAGCAGGCGGCGGTAGGTGATCTTCGCCGGGTCGTAGATCACCTTGACGGTCTCGGCGTGGCCGGTCGTGTCCGAGCAGACCTGACGGTACGTCGGGTGGTCGACGTGACCCTGCATGTACCCGCTGACGGCGTCGATCACCCCGGGGCCGCGGTGGAAGTAGTGCTCGACCCCCCAGAAACAACCTCCTGCGAAGTACGCGACCGCGGCCGACGCCGGCTGCGAGCCGCCCCCGCCGCTGTTCACGGGCTGGCTCTCGGGCGGCAGCTGCGCGCCCTTCTCGTAGAACTTGAGCGACGCCGAGTTGAGGCAGTAGCGCTCACCCGTGGGCTTCGGGCCGTCGTCGAACACGTGGCCCAGGTGCGAGCCGCAGCGCGCGCACAGGATCTCGGTGCGGACCATGCCGTAGCCGGTGTCGGTCTTCCGCACGATGTGGTCCGGGTCGAACGGCTGGTAGAAGCTCGGCCAGCCGGTGCCCGAGTTGAATTTGTGATGGCTCGAGAAGAGAGGAAGTCCGCACACGGCGCAGACGTAGACGCCGTCCTTGTGGTTGTCGAGCAGGTTGCCGCAGAACGCGGGCTCGGTGCCCGCCTTCTGCGTGATCCGGTATGCCTCCGGGTCCAGCTTGGCTGCGAGCTTCGCCACCGCATCGTGTGGCAGCGGCGTGACGTCATATCCGGACTTCGAGTATTTCGGACTCATGGAGTTCTCCGGCGTGTCGGCGCCTGGGGTCGAAACGGTTGCGGCCTGGGCCACGCCGGCGGTGTTGTGCGCCGGCGTTCCGGACATGCCGCAGCCGGTGGCCGTGATGGCTGCGACGGCCACTACGGCCGCGAGCCGGTGTGCGATCCGACCTCTCATGTCAGCAAGAATGCCGGCGCGCCCCGTTGCATTCCGTACCATTGCTGTCCGTGACGTGGTGCTCATGGGTTTCATCCCCCCACCACCAGGTTTGCCTTTCGGGGTGGGGGTGTTACATGAGCCTCGGCCCCTACCGCGGGTAGGCCACCAGGGCGAGCGGCACCTTCCGCCACCCGCGCCACGTCCGCAGGGCGCCGCCTGCGTCCCGCACGGCGAGCTGGGCCGAGATGCCGCCGTCGAGCATGACGGCCTCGCGGCAGCCGAGCGCCCCGAGGACGGCCGCCGTCTCCGGCACGGTGGGGCCGAACGGGAGCGAGCCGAGCGCGGTGCCGACGGCGTCGAACCTGGTCAGCGCGATGAGGAGCCTTCCATTTCGCAGAGCGCCGATCGCGAGCCGGGCGTCGCGGTGGGCGAGATCGACCCCGGCGCCCGGCGTCGCGAGCTGCGGCGGAATCTCGCCGTCTCGACGGAGGAGCACGGGGTACGACTGGAAACCATCCCTGGTGGAGCCGCAGCCGTCCGCCGGGATCTGCTCCACGGGCACGAAGCCGGCGCGGCCGTCCGCCTGAACGGAGAACGCCATCGAGAGAGGCCCGATCGCGGCCGGCTGCTCGACCCGACCGTTCCTGACGAGCCACCCCCACGGTTGGCCGCCGGTAAACTGCCCGGCGTTCACTCCCAGAACGGCGCCGGACGGCAGGCGGTCGAGCGACCAGTCGGGCAGCGTCCCGGCTTCGCGGCACGCGCTGACAAGCTCCAGACGGAGGCGGGCGGGATTGAGGCGGATCAGAACGATCTGCAGGCGCCACGCCTCACCGGTGCCGCCGAGCTCCAGTTCGCCCCACTCCATGCCGGCAGCGGCCGGCCGCCATACGACCGCCATCGCGACCGCGGGGTCGGCGGCCCTCCACGCGGCCGGGGCGCTCGTCGAATCCCACCACGGCACCCAGCGCGCCCCGTCGAGCACCTCGAGCTTGGACGGCGGCAGTCCGGCCGCCCGAACGGCGCTTGCAAGCGGGACTAAACAGGCCGCGGCGGCCACCGCCGCCGCGCACACCGTGGGGCAACCTCGGCGCGACCGCGCGTGCACTCAGTTGTCGTCCGGGTAGAGAAGTTTGACGAAGGCCTCGCAGCGGGGCCTGAGGGCCGCGACCTCCGCCGCCGTATAGACGAGGAGGGCGTTTCCCTGACCCTTCAGCTTCAGACCAGCCGGGTCCGGCGGCACCGGGTCCGAGAGGCAGAGCGGGGTGACCCGTTCCTTGAGGACGGCGTACTGGCGGAGCGTGAAGCCGTTGCTCTCCGCGGCCTTGGTCTCGGCCTCGCGCAGCCTGTTAGCGGTGTCGAGTTTCTCGTTGGAGCGGGAGGGGTCGGGTCCGCACGTCTTCTCGATCATGGCGCCCAGCTTGGACATCAGCTCCTGCGCCGCATCCCGGGCGGCCGTCGCGTCCTTCGGGTGTGCGGACACCGAGCCGGCGTACTCCTGCGCGAGCTGCATGTACTCGGGGGTCGTCATCAGGCTCTGCTGGCAGGCGTCGTACTCCGTCTTCGTCATCCGCGGTGCCGGCTTCGGCGTGGCGGTGGCCACGACCTTCCTGGCCTCCTCCTCGTCCGCGAGCCCTTTGGCGAACCGATCGAGGGTTTCCTTGGTGATCTCGAGCAGGCTGCCGCCGAACTCGAGGCGCACCCCCGCGACGGAGGGGGTTGTGGCCGGACCCGGTGTCGGCTTCGAATGCCCTGGCGTCTGCGCCACGAGCGGCCCCGCTACCGCAGCGGCCGCGATGGCGCACGCCACCACCGTGTTCGATCGGAGTTTCATTCGAACCTCCTCGCCGAGGCGAATGCGTTGAAGGAAACAGCGAGAGCACGCACCGGAAATCATTATTCCACGGTTCCGCGGCCGGCCCTGTTTCGCGCCTGGGGAGGTTCCCGGACACCGGTGAAAGCAGGCGGTGCCGCCGGCAGTCTCACGGCGTTTGAGGGGACCGGAGGCCCAGGCGCTCCGCCATGCGGCGGCGTTCGTTCCGCTCCCACGCGACGCCGGCGGTGAGCCCGAGGAGCGAGAGGAACAGAACCGCGGCGCCGTGCCAGAGCAGGACGTGGCGCAGATCGGTGATCGGGCAGTGAAGGTGGTAGATCCCGTCGGCAAGGAGCCCGGCACCTGCGCCGCCGAGCACCCCTGCCCACGCCGCGCGCAGCGGCGCGGCGCGCACGACGAGCAACGCCACGAGCACGAGGGCGGGAAGGCCGACGAGCACCTGCAGCGCGAAGCAGTCAAAACCGTGGGTGACGAGCGGGTTCGCGACCGTCACTCCTGCGCTGGCGCTGCGGGTCAGCAGCACCTGCGCCACGAAGGCGAGGGCCGCAGTCCCCAGGGTTGCGGCGAGCGGTCCTCGCGCTGGACCGCGCGCCGGGACGGATTCGGCGAGGGCGAGGGCGACCAAAACGAGACCGAGGGCCACCTCGAGGATCAGAGGCCCCCAGGTCATCGGCCAGCCGAGCTGCGGCGCGTCGCTTCGAAGCCCCAGAACTGCGAGCACCAGGACGATTGCAGGCGGCACCCATGCCGCAGCCGCGAGCGTCCGGCGGGCGGGCGAGACGAGCGAGCGAACTGGCCGCACGTCGGCGGTGATCGCGCGGCGGAGCTCGTCCGGGGGTCTGGAGATCGTCGACATGGGCTAGGTTGCCTCCGGGCGCAGGAACTCGCGCAATTCCACGACGCCTCGATGCGCCCGCAGTTTCGCGGCCCCGGCGGTCAGTCCGAGGACCGCCCCCACCTCCTGGAACGACAGCCCCATGACGTGGTGGAGCAGCAGCGCCTCCCGTCGGTCCGGCGGCAGCCGGGCCAGCGCTTTCTGAACGTGGTCACGGTCCGCAAGCGACTCCACCTCGGG
The DNA here is from genome assembly GCA_050018455.1 of Thermoanaerobaculaceae bacterium. Classification (GTDB taxonomy): domain Bacteria; phylum Acidobacteriota; class Thermoanaerobaculia; order Thermoanaerobaculales; family Thermoanaerobaculaceae; genus RBG-13-68-16. Next base: position 19,356 of record JBEKAA010000014.1, read on the forward strand.
GGGCACGGGCACATCGGGGAGCTCATCGTCGGCCAGGCCTTCGTGGCGGAGGAGCCTCCCGGCGGCCCGCCGGTACATGAGGAAGACGTTCCGGGCGATGGCGTAGAGCCAGGGCTTGACAGGGCGGCCCCGCTCGTAGGTGTGGCGCACGCGGTGGACCTGGAGGAACGTCTCCTGCAGGAGGTCTTCCGCTCTCGTGGCGTCGCGCGTCAGCGACCGCAGGTACCCGAGCATCGGACCGGCCACCTCGCCGTAGAGCTTCTCGAACGCCATGGCATCCCCGTCCTGGTAGGCGACCATCAGCGCGGCGAGGGCTGCCTCACGCTCTCGATCGTCGCCCAACCCGACCCCTCCTTTTCCGCCGGCGCGCCCGAGGTTACTGCCGAGGTGCGTCGGTAACCCGCGCCGGGGGCTCTTGCCAAACATTGGCAGTGTACCCTTCGCGGCCGTCGAGTCGCGCCCTTGACAGCCCCGTGGGACGATGAGACCACCCTCGACAGATGTGCAACGAACCGACCACACCGGCCCTCGTCGTCACCCCCGCTTCGTGGTGGTGGTATCGCACTGTTAACGGAGGGCGTGTGATCGCCTGAGTCGCATTTGACCTGATCCCACAGCCCTCCGGAACCCGGAGGGCTTTTTTGTTGCCCGGAAAGGGGGAAACACGATGGACGCGATGACCAGACCACCCAGAAAGGGAACAGGCAGCGACGACGCTCGAAATGTGATCGCCCTGCCCGCAAACCTCATGCCGACGCGCTGGTACAACGTGCTGCCGGACATGCCCGCGCCGCTCGCGCCGCCGCTGAGTCCTGCGACCGGGCAGCCCGTGACGCCCGCCGACCTCGAGCGCATCTTCCCGCCGCCGCTGATCGAGCAGGAGATGAGCGCCGAGCCCACAATCGCGATCCCCGAGGAGGTCCTCGAGATCCTGGCGATGTGGCGACCGACGCCGCTGGTGCGGGCCCGCCGACTCGAGCGGGCGCTCGCGACCCCGGCGCATATCTACTACAAGCACGAGGGCGTGTCGCCGGCCGGGAGCCACAAGCCGAACACGGCGGTCCCGCAGGCGTACTTCAACAAGATCAGCGGAATCAACCGGCTCGCCACCGAGACGGGTGCCGGCCAGTGGGGGAGCGCCCTCGCCTACGCCACGCGCATGTTCGGCATGACGTGTCGTGTCTACATGGTCCGGGTGAGCCACGACCAGAAGCCGTACCGCCGCACCTTCATGCGCCTTTTCGGCGCCGAGGTGTTCCCGAGCCCGTCGCCGCACACCGCCTCGGGCCGGGCGATCCTCGCGCGCGACCCCGACTGCCCGGGCAGCCTCGGCATCGCCATCAGCGAGGCGGTCGAGGAGGCGGCCGGTCGCGACGACACCAACTACGCTCTCGGCAGCGTGCTGAACCACGTCCTGCTCCACCAGACGGTGATCGGGCAGGAAGCCAAGCAGCAGCTCGAGCTCGTCGGCGAGGCCCCCGACTTCATCTTCGGGTGTCACGGCGGCGGCTCCAACTTCGGCGGGATCGCCCTACCGTTCGTGCCGCAGATCCTGGCGGGCGAGGCGATCCGCGCGATCGCGGTCGAGCCCGACAGCTGCCCGAGCCTCACCCGCGGTCGTTTCACCTTCGACTACGGCGACACCGCCAAGCTCACGCCGATGGTCCGTATGTTCACGCTCGGCCACGACTTCATCCCGCCCGCATCGCACGCTGGCGGGCTGCGCTATCACGGCGCGGCGCCGATCGTTTCGGCGCTTCTCGATGCAGGCGTGATCGGCGCCGAGGCGGTCGCTCAGGGCGATGTGTTCCGCGCCGCCGAGCTGTTCGCCCACACCGAGGGGATCGTTGCGGCTCCTGAGTCGGCCCACGCGGTTGCCGCCGTTGTCCGCAAGGCGGTGGAGCTGCGGGAGGAGGGCCGCGAGGCCACGATCCTGTTCTCGCTCTCGGGCCACGGCCTGTTCGACCTCGGCGCGTACGAGGCGTACCTGGACGGATCGCTGCCGGAGCAGGGGGACCAGCGGGAGGCGATTGCGGCGGCGATGCGCGATCTGCCGGAGGTGAGCTCGTGATCGTCATCCTTGAACCCGACCTCGAAGACCAGGGTGCCGTGATCGCCGCCGTGCGCGCGGTGGCGGGCCGGTACCCGGGCGTCACCGTGAAGCCGTACGAGTTCGAGGGGACCACCCACCGCTTCGGCGAGGTGCACCTGATCGGCCCGACCGCGGCGGTCCCCGTCGCGCCGTTCGAGGGGTTGCCGGGCGTGCGTCAGGTCGTCCGGGTCTCCGCCAAGTACAGGCTGATCGGCCGGCACGATCCGGCGCACGAGACCGTCGGCTTCGAGCACAACGGCGTTCGTATCGACGACCGAAACCTCCACGTCTTCGCCGGCCTGTGCGCCGTCGACACGCCCGCCCACGTCGATGAGATGATGGCGGGCCTCGCCCGCGAGGGGATCGTGACGACCCGAATGGGCGCCTACAAGCCGCGCTCCTCGCCGTACGACTTCCAGGGCCTCGGCAAGGAGTGCCTGCCGTGGGTGTTCGAGTCGGCCGGAAAGCACGGCATCAGGCTGATCGCGATGGAGGCCACCGACGCCTCACACCTCGACGAGATTTGGGACGCGCTCGAGCGCGCCGGTCACCCGACCGGGGTGATGGTGCAGGTCGGCACCCGCAACGCCCAGAACTACGAGCTGCTCAAGCAGGTCGGACGGCAGCAGGAGTTCCCGGTGCTGTTCAAGCGCGGGATGGGGATCACGCTCGAGGAATCGCTCAACGCCTGCGAGTACATCGCGAGCGAGGGGAACTCGCGGATCCTCTTCTGCCTGCGCGGCGTCAAGTCGCACCTCGGAGATCCCCACCGCAACCTCGTGGACTTCGCCCACGTGCCCGTCGTGCGGCGCCAGACCAGGCTTCCGGTGTGCATCGACCCCTCGCACAGCGTCGGAACGAGCCTCGCGGCGCCGGACGGGCTGCCCGACATTTTCCACGCCGCCGCGCAGGGAATCGTGGCCGGCGCCACGGCGGTGCTGGTGGACTTCCACCCGCACCCCGAGAAGGCGTTGTGCGACGGCGGGCAGGCGCTGACGCTGGAAATGCTGGGGCCGCTCCTCGACCACGTCCGCCGCGTCCGCGCGGCGTACGAGGGCTCGGTGCAGGCGCTTGCGGACCGCCGCCAAGTGGTGGCGTAGCGGTTACTCCGAGCTCAGGGTGAGCAGAGACACAGGCGGGCGGGCGCCTACCCTCAGCACCGGGTACGGCGCAGGCTCGTTGCTCCACTGGCGGACGATGACGCGGTCGAGGAAGCCCCACGCCGCGAGGCTGTCTACCGAGGCGGGTTCGAGCAGCACGGGAAGGAGCCGGGCCAGCGGCTGACGCATGTCCACGTAGAAGGAGCCGGCCGGGAGGTCCGTGTCGCTCTTCTCGAAATGACCAGGGAGCGAGAGGAGCACGTGACCCTGGAACACCGTCTTCGCCGGCTCGACCTTCTCGATCACCCAGCGCTCCGCCGCTACGCGGCATCCCTCACGCAGCTTCTCGACGACGATGCCGTGTGCCCGCAGGTTGCTCACGACCTCGTCTTGACCCGGGAGCACGACGTAGCCCGCGGGAATCGCCAGGGTCCGCCTGGCCGTGGCGAGGGCGAGGTACGGCACCGTGTAGTCGCGGCCGACGTCGGTCGGTTTGACCCTGACTTCGCCCATCCAGGGGTACCTGGCCTTCTCCTCCGGGGTCAGCGGCTCGGTCGTGAACTCGTACCCCTTGATCGTGACGTCCCCGAACCGCTCGATCGTGGCGTCGGCCACGAACGTTTGCGCCGCGTACCCTGCCGCAGTCTGGGCGTCGGCGCGTCGAACCAGGTCGGCGATCTCGCCAGCGTTGGCGTTCGTGAACTCGAGCACGGCCCGGATGAACGCCAGGGACGACTGCACTCTGGTCCTGAAGTCGGCGTACGAGTAGTTCTCGTCCAGGATCGCCAGGCGGTTGCGCAGCCCGACGTAGTTCGTCCCGTATCGAGCCTCGATCGCCTCGTTGATCCAGCCCTTTTCGGGGTGGGCGCCGTCGACGAACTCGCCGTAGGGGACGCTGTCAAACCCGGATTCCTTGAGCCGCCTGGCGGCGGCGGGGAAGAGCTTCCGCCACATGAAGTCGGTGAGCGCCTGCGGCGCGTTGGCGTTGGCGCACGTCGTGTAGGTGACCGGCTCGCGGTGGTACGAGCCGTTGGTCGTGTGCATGTCGACGAACAGCACCGGGTCCCACGTCGAGAAGAGCTGAACGAGGGCGCGGACCTCGGGAGACTCGAGCTTGGTGTAGTCGCGGTTGAGGTCGAGCGACTGCCCGTTGTACCTGACGCCTGCGATCTCGGGTCCCTTGTCGTGGCGGTTGTGGCCGAGTTTGTCGTTGCCGTCGGTGTTGAAAATTGGGATGAGCAGGATGACCTGATTGTCGAGAAGCGAAGCCAGCCGTCCGCTCGCCACCTCGCGGATGAGGAACTGGCACGCCTCCTTGCCCTCGACCTCGCCGGCGTGGATGTTGGCCATGACCAGGACGGCGGGTTTGCCGGTTGCCCGGAGCTCGGCCGGCGTGCGGACCCCCTCCTTCGAGAGGATTACCAGGGGGATCATCCGGCCCTCCGTCGAAACCGCGAGGGACGCGATGGCGACGGTCTCGGACGATTTCTGGACCTGGTACAGGAAGTCGACGACCTCCTGGTAGAGCGAGGTACGGGCGTACCCCGTAGCCTCCACGACGGTGACGGGCTGGGCGGCGACGGCGCGCGCCGCGAGCGCGAGGGCAACGCCAAGCGATGCAACTCTCACGGGGCCTCCCCGGCGGCGAGCGAGCGAGTGTTCCGCCGCCGCCGCGGCCGACAGGGTAGCAGGGCTCGAGGGGAGGTGGTGCGCCCTCGCCCCGCTCCTCTGATAGCCTGACTTGTGGGCACCGAGATGGACCAAGGCCTCTCCCGTGGCCTCAGGAGCGCCGGGGGTGTCATCGCGCTCTGTCTTGCCCTCGCCTGGTCGGCGTCGGGACAGGATTCGCTGACGATCCGGGTCGAGGCGCCGCCGGAGCTGCAGCCCCAGGCGGCCGGGATCGCAGCGATGGGCGGCCGCGGGGAGTGGAATTCGATCCTCGACCTCGTCGGCATGGACACGTCGGGGGCGTCGGTCCGGGTTGTGCTCGCGCCGGAGCGCTCGCCCCTGGCGGCGCACGTGGCGTCGTGGGTGAGCGGGTACGCCGTGCCGGCGCTCGACACCGTCGTCCTGTTCCCGGGCCGCGTCCCGTCGTACCCCGACCGCAACATGGAATCGCTGCTGCGTCACGAGATCGCCCACGTGCTGATCTCCCGTGCCGCCCACGGCAATCCGGTGGCGCGCTGGTTCGACGAGGGCACGGCCACGGTCGCGGCGCGCGAGTGGGGGATCGAGGACGGCGCTCGTGCGGCGCTCGCCACGATCGGACCCGGGCCGCGCTCGCTTCGGGACGTGGACGCGGCGTTCTCCGGCGACGTTTCGGCGGTGGCTCGCGCCTACGCGATGTCGGCTGCGCTGGTGCGATACCTGCTGCACCGGCACGGCGACACGGCGGTCGCGCGGATCCTGGCGAGGATCGGTCGGGGCGCCGAGTTCGGCGAGGCCTTCGAGGCCGCCACCGGCGAGGGCCCCGGAGATTTTGCGCGTGCTTTCTTCCGCCGCGAGGCGGTCTGGACGACCTGGGTGCCGTTCCTGACCAGTTCGACGGTGCTGTGGATGGCCATCACGCTGCTCGCGCTCTTCGCGATCAGGCGGCGCAGGGAGCGCGACGCCGCGCTGCGGGAGGCGTGGGCCGAGGAGGAACGCCGGAACGCGGCCGCCGAAGCGCAGGCGGCCAGCGACAAAAACCCGAACGCTTGGAACTGACGGTCCTAGCGAGGTGGTCTACACTTCTCGGTGACCATGATGGAACAGTCGGCGGGCAGCGCTTCCGGCGGCGGGCGCACGGCCCGACCCCCCGAGGGTGAGGTTCCTCCCGGGCCCGGGTGGCAGCGGGCCCTCGTCTCGGTGTCCGGGTTCATCGCCGGGCGTCTGCGGGCCATCGAGGGGGCGCTCGTGCTCGCGATCGGGGCCGTGCTCCTGATCAACGCCTGGCAGATTGGTCCCGCTCGATGGCGCGATGTCGCCGCCCTTCGGTCCCTGACGGGGCGGGGAGTCGGGACACTGGAGCGGGTGTGGTGGCGGCTCGACTTCGGTCCGCGCCCGCTAGGCCAGGACGGCACCAACTGGGAGGATCTCGCAACGCCGGAGCTGTGCGTCCGCATCCGGATCGAGGGTCCTCAAGCCGGGTCCAGCCGGGCGGTCTACTGCCGCCAGTGGCAGAAGCTCTCGCGCGGTTCGCTCCTCACCAGCGACGCCGAGCTCGCGCCCGGCGTACCGGTCCGCTGGACCGGTCCATCCGGCACGCCTGCGATCGACCTCCGCTTCTCCTCGCGCGCGTATCGCTGGCTGTCGCAGCGGCCGCCGTCCTTCTGGTTTCTCCGCAGCCGGAGCTTGGACGACCGCGCCCGCCGTCTGGCCCGGTCGGAGCTCGACGTGCTTTGGGTCGCGATTGACGACCCACTCACTCTCCTGGCCCGCGAGTGGTCCCTGGCGCCCAGCCAGCCGTTCCGAGTGGCTTTCGACCCTGCCCGTCCGACGCGTGCGCTTCCCGATGGCGTCCTGGAGGAGGCGACGCGGCCGGACATCACCAGGACGGTCTTCCCCGCCGGTTTGGGCATCGGCGGGCTCGCCTTCTGGGTCGTCGGCTGGTACCTGCTCCTCGAAAGCCGCTGGAAGGGAGTGCCGGCGATCGTGGCCGTGGCGACCGCGCTGGCGGTTCCCTGGTGGGGTGACCTCGTGCCGCGCTACCTGGGATCGGTCTGGGAGCCGGCGGGCGGGTTCGTGGACTTCTTCGCGCGCGAGATGGTGCAGCGCCCCCCGTCAGCCATCGTGCGCGACCCCAGCTACGACGGAGAGCCGGGGGATGTGCGGCGACCGTGGACCTTCGGGAGCTCTTTCTACGCGGCCCAGCTGTCGGGCCTGCGCCTCGAACGCCCGAAAGGGGTGCTTGATGTGGCCGCCATGCGCGCAGATCTGGCCGGGATGGTGCGGGCGCAGTCCGAGGAGACGACGAAGGAGATCGAGGAATTGCTGCGAAGCGTGGAATAGGCGACCGGCGGGCACGTGCCTCGGCGTCGTGGTGTGGGAGGTGAAGTTCGGGCCAAAATGGAAAGGTGAGCGACCGACGGGCAAGGCGCAAACCGGGCTTGGACGCTGCAGGAACAGGAATGCGGCCAAGCCGCACGAAGAACGCCCAGTTTCCTCGCGGTCAAGGCAGGCCACACATCCTTGGCCGGCTTGACCGGCCCGCGCCATACGCCTCAGGGCCCGGGTGCCCTACACGAGGCCTTTGATGTCGTTACTCAGGTTGAAGGCCGCTGCCTGACCAATCACGACGGCGACCTCGCCGAGGGCGATACGCCCCACATCCGCATGCGGTCCCGTTGCTGGCTGGTCGGATGGCTCGTGCGCGCTCACAGTCCCGGAGGTCGTTCGGCGACGATTCAGGTCGCGACGGTCGGCGCAGCCACGGCTGGCAACGCCACGACCCGCCTTGGCTGACAAGCGAGGAATACGAGGACAGCGAGCCACACGAAACTTTGAGCACCGTACCACCCCGGAATCCGTGTCAGGCCCCAGGTCCACGGCATGTCCAGGAGCGTCAGCCAGCCCAGCGCCAGGAGCGTCGCCGCGACTCCACGCCGCAGGCGGGGGGTTGCCGCGTCTCCGGCAAGCCTTGCCAGGGTGACCATGGGGAGCAGCAGGAGAAGATCGTCGTAACTCCAGTGGTAGGTCCACATCCTCGCAACGATGCCGGTGACGCCGAGCAGGATCCATGGCTCGTCTTCCCGGTGGTGGTAGAGCCACACGGCGAGCGCGCCGAGCGCGAGCAGCGAGGCCGGCACGACCCACCGGCCGAACCCCGCGCCGACTAGCCAGGCCTGGAGGTTGGCCTGCCCTCGCGGAGTCGCCAGCGATGTTGCGCCGTGGCGCAACCACTCCGTCATGGCCTTCGTCCTGGAGGTCGGCTGAAACGATACCGCGATGAGCGTAAGGACGGCGTAGGCCCCGGCGATGAGCGCTGCCGGTCGTAGACGCCGGAGGGTGACGAGCACGACAAGGATGAAAGGCGCCGCGAACGTGGGCTTGACGAGCGCGCCGAGCATCAGGGCCGAACCCATCATGTCGCACCGCCAGTCGCACTCCTCGCGCGCCAGCATTAGCGCGCCGGTCACGAGGAGGGGAACGAGTAGGATCGCGAGCTGGCCGTTGGCCAGGCAAACCCGCGTTCCGACCATCGAGAGGGGTATCAACGCCGCCGCGGCGTACTCCAGCGCGGAGCGGGCGCGACTCTCCCGGGCCAGCAGCACGCAGAGCCAGGCAAGCCCCGCGAGGCTGACCATCGCCCAGAACCCACGCGCCGGCTCGAGCGGCATCCAGCCGAGCAGCGGCCACAGGATCATATAGCTCGCCGGTGGGTAGGTGATGTAAGTCTCCGGGTCCCCTTCGTCCCTCGCCGGCAAGCCGGCAAACCAGCGCTGGACCTCGCGGTGGCGCAGCCTGAGATCGATCGCCCCGCCTCCCGTCGCAAGCGTCCAGTCGCTTTGCCAGACCAGCCCCCTGAGCCCTTCGCGGATGGTGTAGAGACTCGTCGTGGCCATGACGCCGATCGCGATGGCCAGGATGCTTCGGCCGAGCCAGGTACCGACTCCGACCGATCGGGCGGTCTCTCCTCGGTCCCGCGTCGGCGGGGCGTCATGCGACGACAGGTCCGGGGCGCTCACGCCGGCCTGCCTTGCCCGTCACCGAACCCCGGAGAAGGGAAACGGGTCATCATGCCGCACGGCCCGCCACGCGTCTGGCCAGGCGCCAACCGGCCACGAAACCGAACGAGACGACCAGCGCCTGAACGCCGAGCATGAACATCTGGTATCGGGCATAGTGGCTGATCAGGACGTAGGGGGCCAGGAAACCCAGGTAGACGACGGCCGAGACGCGAAAGACGCTGTCGCGACGGATCCCCTGATCGCAGAGGCCGAGCAGGAGGGCGATGCTGGGGAGCCCGGCGAGGGCGAAACCGCGCAACCACGTCCGCGCGTCTCGATGGAGCTTGACCACCTCGCTCCCGGCGAACCGCCACTGCTCAAAGATGGCCTCGGGCTCGAGGGGTCCGAGCCACGCGAGGTAACGGCTGAACCTCTCCGGGGTGTCGCTCAGGTTCGTCCAGAGGTAGAGCGGGGCCTCGGCAGTGCTCTGGTGTCGATCGAGCGCGATCACCCCGGCGGCCGCCAGACAGGCCACATCGCCCTCGTCGAGTTGATCTGCGTCCACCTCCCACACGTCGTCCGTCGGTCGGAGGAAAACGAAGGCGTTGCTCGCGCGGCGGGCGACCCGGGCGAGGAATTGCCGCGGCTCCCGGCGCAGGAAGTCCATGGATTGCTGCCGGTGCCAGTCCATGAAGGCTTTCTCGCCCTCCTGGACGTACCGTTCGAGCACCGCGGGGGAATGGATCGGGTGGTACCGGTAGAACGTCGAAACCCTCAGCAAACCGTCGCCTTCGAGGGCGTTTGCCTGATAGAAGTCATACCACATGTTAGACTTCACGGGCGCCACCATGCCCGTTCTCGAAGCGGTTACGGCGCTCCATGCGAGCAGCGAACCGATGCACAGGAGCAGCGACGCGGCGCCAAGGCGAAATTGCGCGGCCGCAACGCGACTTTGCGGCTCGCCACGACACTCGTGCCGTTGTCTCCAGGCCCTGAACAACACCCAGCCCCACAGTGCGAGAAATGGGGGCACCAGCGCTGGGCTGGTCATCGGCGCGATCACGCTCAAGGCGAGCATCAGCATGCGGGGCGCGTCACCACGGCGTTCCATGAGAGGAACGAAGCACCGCACCAGGGCGAGCGCCAGCAGGACGACGAGCCAGATGTCGTGGAGGTCGAGGAAGAAGTCCGGAAGAGCTCCCATGACGGCCACAAAGGCAAGTGCGGCCGCGTACCTCCAGCGGTAGAGACGGCCATCGTCCAGACAGCCCAGCAGGAGGTACACGGAGGCCGCCAGGCCGAGGCACTTGAGGGTGAGCGCGCACCAGAGCGCGGCCGGGGTTCGCACACCGAAGATCAGGAACTCGGCAGCCACGAGTGCGACGGGGGCCGGCGGCATCCAGGCGGTCGGGCCGCTCGGGATGCCGAAAGGATCGGAGAAGCCGCGTCCCTTGACCAGGGACTCGGCCACGAATCCGTACTCCCAGCCGAACATCCTGTTGCCGGGAGCGACGAGAGGGGAGTTGAAGTACCAGGTGACCAGGAGAAACGCGACCAGGCACGCGAGCGCTACGGTTAGGTCCGCACTACGGTTGGATCGGCGGTCGGCGTGGGTGGCGGACCCGGTTTCGCCCGGGTCCTGCCCGGAGCCGTTGGAGTCTGTTCTCGGTCTACCCCTTGTCGTTCGTTTACTTCTTTCGCGGCGGGAGGCAGGCCACGCCGAGCGCGACCGCTGCGAACAGGATCGTGAAGCCTGCAGCTCGTGTGGGCAGCTTGGCGGCGGCATCTGTGCCTGCTACGACCGTCCGACCGCTGCCGGCGGAGTACGACCCCTGCAACGTCGCGGTCCTCAGCCCCTGTGAGTACGAACCCTGGAGCCTGGAAACCCTCTGCTGCCCAACGGTCTGCGAGTAGGAGGATTGGAGTCGAGCGATCCTTGAGGAGCCGAGACGCTGCGCATACGAGCCCTGCAGCGCGGCGGCCTGGCCGACCCTGGAGTACGAACCCTGGGTTCCTGCGACCGCGGCGTACGATCCCTGAGCGTGGCTTCCGAACGGCAGCACGGTCAGTGGGCTGCTGGCCATCGTCACCAGCGGAACGCCGATTCCGACCGCCAGCGTCAAAAGCGCGAGAAGTCGTGGGGTGCGCGGGTCACTCATTTCATCTCCTCTAGGTCAACATCTCCATGTCGGCACGGTTCAGACGCCGATCATGGTATCTGAAGACCACCGTAGCCGTCAACCGCACCTTACGGCAACCCTATTCCCGAAAGTGTGAGCGAGATCACGGTCAGACCGAGAAACCTTCCTGAGGAGACCCTCCTCGGTCGGCGCGTACCCCGGCCACCGGCCGAGACGAGGCGATCTCGGATCCCATGGGGGAGGCGAAGGGCGGTCGATGCGGTGCTGCCGATTTCCTCCGGCCGGCCGCAACCGGAGCGGACATTACCTGCGCAGGAGACGGATGCCGTGGCCGCTCCTCGTCCGGGTGGCTCCAACTGTTTCCCGGCCGGCGGCAGTGCGGCGCCCGGCTAGAATCAGCGGGTGAACGCACTCCCCGAGATCGCCGCCCATCGCTGGCGCATCCTGGCCAGCGCCATGCTCAGCTTCTTCGCGATCGGGATGACGTTTTTCGCCATCCCGCCTCTGATCGGGACCTTGCGCGCCTCCTTTGCACTGTCCAACCTCGAGATCGGCCTGCTAATGGGCGCGATCGCGGTGCCGGCAATCGTGCTCTCGGTGCCGCTCGGAGCCGCGCTGGACCGCTGGCCGCCGCGGGCCGCAGGTCTTGCAGGACTTGCAGCGATGCTCATGGGAGCGGTGGCGTTCGCAACGGCTCCCGGCTACGGCTGGCTCCTCGCCGGGAGGCTCGCGTTCGGCGCGGGCGCGCTGCTGATGAACCTGCTGCTCGCCAGGATGATCTCGGTGGCGTTCGCCGGGCGCGAGGTGGCGCTCGCCATGGGACTGTTCACGGGCACGTACGCCGCCGGAATGATCGTGCTCTTCTCGGTCCACCCTCTGCTGGAGAGGAGCTTCGGCTGGCGAGGTGAGATGGGGCTGCTGGCCGCCCTGGTCCTCGCCGCCATACCTTTCCACGCCGTGGCGATGCCGCGGCACCTGCCGGTCGGAGAGGCGAGAATTGGCTCGACCCGGAGCCGCGCCTTACCGCTGCCACTCGTCGCCCTCGGAATCGCATGGATGCTGTATTTCGTCCCGTTCGGCGCGGTGGCGACATTCGCTCCGGAGTGGGCGGGCGGCGGGGCCTCAGGGCTGCTGGTCGCGAGTGTCATCACCTGGGTTGCGCTCTTCGGCACTCCGCTTGCGGGAGGCCTGATCGACAGGACGGGCAACCCCACTGGGTGGTGCGTCGCCGGCTTGAGCCTGCTCGCCGCAACACTGGGCCTCATGACGCTGGGTGTGCTGCCGGCCGTGGTCGCGATGGCGGCCATCGGAATCGTAGCCTCGGCGGTCCCGCCGGCGTTCTATTCGCTTCCGTCGCGCCTGGTGCCGGCCGAGAACGTAGGGCTGGCCTTCGGCTTCATCACGGCCCTCTCGAACCTCGGAACCGTGGTCGGGCCCGCCGTGGCCGGCGCGGTGCGCGACGCGACGCCCGTTTGGGCCGTCGTGTGGGGCATCCTCACGGCGGTCGCCGTTGCGGGCGCTGCCGTCGTGACCCTCGCGAGGCCGTCCCCGGCGGCCGGCGGGCCAGCGTGACGACGGTTCGGATCGGGCCGCACTGCGATGCCCGGACCGGGTGCCTCGGGACGGGGGAGGTGCGGGCGAGGTATCCTCTCCTCACCAGGGCCGGGAGGATGGCCCGGCACGGAGGATGCGATGGACCTGAAAGAGGCCCTCACGACGGCGGTCGGCTACGAGACGAAGGTTCGCGACCACTACACGAAGGGCGCGGGCACGATCCTCGACCCGCGCGGGAAGAAGATGTTCACCACCCTCGCCCGTGAGGAGCAGGGACACCTCGCATACCTCGAGAGCCGGCTTGCCGAGTGGCACAAGACGGGCAAGATCACGTCGCCTGATCTCTCGACGGAGCTACCCTCGCCGCGGTGGATCGAGGAGGCCAAGGCCAAGGTGGCGCAGAGCCCGGCCGGCACAATCGCAGTGCAAGGCGAGATCGAATTGCTCAAGATCGCCCTCGAACTCGAGCGGCAGACGAGCGGCTTCTACCGGCAGCTCGTCGACACCCTGACGTTGGTGGAGCGGGGTCTGTTCGCACGGTTCCTCGAGATCGAGCAGGGGCACCTCGCGCTCGTGCAGGCGGAGATCGACGCTCTCGCGGGGCACGGTACGTGGTTCGACGTGATGGAGTTCCGCCTTGAGGCCGGATGACGGATCCGGGGTTCTCCGCCGCCCGCGGCGGCCAGATCCGACCGATAGTACAATGCGTCACAAGGGAGAGAGTGGTCGGCTGTTTTCCTGCAGGAGGTGGCGGATGAGGCGGGTCCCGATCGTTGCGCTGGCGCTGGGTGCGTTGCTCACCGTGGCCTGCGAGGGTCCTACGGAGATCGTAGGGGTGGTCCTGCCCGAGACGGGAGTGAACAGGGCTTATGGCGCCTCGCTCAAGGCGGGCATCAAGCTGGCGCTCGACGACGCGGTGGCGAAGCAGTCGCCGCCCGGGATCGAGGCCCAGTACCGCGATTCCCTGTCGCACCCCGAGTACGCGCAGAAGGAGGCCGGCGACCTCTTCAAGGCGGGTGCACTGATCGTGATCGGCGGCGCGACGACTCCCGAGGCGATGGCGATGATCCCCGAGGCCGAGAAGGCGAAACACGTCATCATCTCGCCCTCGGCCAGCAAGCCGGGCCTCGCCGAGTCCAGCAATCTCTTCTTCAGGACCGTCCCGTCCGACGACTTCGAGGCACTGGTTGCCGCGAACTTCCTCGTGAGCCACAAGAAAGCCAAGACGGTTCTCATCCTTTACCAGCAGGGCCTTTACTCCGAGGGGCTGCTTCCCGTCTTCAGCGCCGAGGTCGCAAAGCTCGGAGGCAAGGTCGCGGACAAGCTTCCGATCGGTCCCACCGACTGGGACAAGGCGATCGGCGATGCCCTCGGGGCTAGCAAGCCGGACGCGATCTTCATCTGCGCCTATAGCGAAGAGGCGCTCGCGGCCCTCGGCGTGGTCCGCAACGCCAAGTTCGGAGGCCCGGTGTGTGCGACCTCGGCGATCGACGCCGGCGGCGTCGTCAAACGGGCCGGGGCGCTCGCCGAGGGCGTTTTCGTTCCGCTGGTGACGCTGGATGTCGACTCACAGCAGGAGCCGACGAAGTCGTTCGTCCAGCGCTTCAAGGCCGCGAACAAAGGCGCCGTTCCCGACCTCTTCGCCGCGTACGGGTACGACGCCGCGCTTGCGGCGGTGTACGCGCTGGAGGGCCCCCCGCCCAAGGACAACAGCGAGTTGCTGGTCCGCCTGATGAGCCTGGGGTCCAAACAGGGCGTAACCGGCAAACTCGAGTTCGACAAGTCCGGGAACATCGCCCACCACCCGCGTATGCACGTCATCAAGAGCGGCAAACTCGAGGACTGCGACCCGAGCCCTGCGTCGTAGCGGCAAGGAGAAGGAAAACGTCAAAGGGAAGAGGGTAAAGGGAAGACAGAGACCCGAGACAATCGGTGCCGTATCGCAGGTGTCTTCCCTTTGACCTTTGCCGTTTATCCTTTGACCTCTTCCCGTTTCCCTTTTAGTTCTTCCCGTAGCCGATCAGGCTGAAGTAGTTACCGCGGATCGCGAGGTCCGCGATCGCGAGGCCCTGGACGGCGGCCTGCGAGAAGGGCGCGTTCGCATCTCTCCCTACCACGGTGCCGTCCGCGAGGACGGCGAAGTCCCGCCCGGTCTTCAGCAGGTTGCGGCCCATGGCCGTGCCGGCGATGACCCCCTCGTCGACGCCGAGCAGGTAGAGGAGCGTGGGCATGATGTCGATGTGGCCACCGGTGACATCGAGGCGCTCGCCCGCGAGCCCCGGCGCGTACACGATGAAGGGGACCAGCCGGCTGGGATCGCGCATCCAGTCCTCGATGCCGTCCATCGCCGACACCTCGTCGGCGTAGTACCGGTGGACCGAAGCGTGGTCGCCGTAGATCACCACGACCGAACGCTCGAGCAGCCCGCTCCGGCGGAGCCGGTCGAGGAAGCCCCCGATCGCGCGGTCCGTGTAGTGGAACGCCTGGAACGCTTTGCCCAGGCTCGACTCGGCCAGCTCGGGATCGAGCCTCAGCTCGCGGTACTTCTCGGGCAGGTCGAACGGCGCGTGGGACGTGAGCGTGACCATGAAGACGTAGAACGGCTCGGGCAGCGCGACGGTCCGCGCCGCCACCTGGGAGAGGAAGTCCCCGTCGGATATCCCGAGCCCGAGGATCTCGTGGGTTTCGAAGCTGCTCTCGTCGAGGCAGGTGTCGAACCCGATGGCCGTCAGCGCGTTCTTCCAGTTCCAGTAGACCGCCGGGTCGGGATGCATGGCGACCGTCGTCCGGTACCCCCTCGCGCGCAGGATGCGGGGCAGCGAGTTGTACGCGTTGGCCGGAAAGCGGAAGAACGTCGAGCCCTTCCGCACGGGGTACACCGAGGCGTTTGACATCAGGTCGGAGTCCGAGCTGGCCCCCTCGTTCACCTGCTCGTGGATGTTCGTGAAAAAGAGGCTGTTTGGCAGCAGCCCGTCGAGCACGGGGGTGATGGACTGTTCGCCGACGGAGCGGCCGATGACGAAGCTCTCCAGCGATTCGACCTGCACCACGATCAGGTTGCGCCCCTTGAGGATCCCCTTGTACCGGTTGTCCGGGAGATGCTCGCGCTTTGCGGCAAACCAGGCCCTGATCTCCTCGCCTTGAGCCGGCGAAAGCGCCACTGGGCGGTTCTGGAGGTACACCTCGCAGGTGTCCAGGACGTGGAAGCCGAGCGGGGACTGGAACGAGATCGTCTCGCGCGCCTCCCATCGGGGCCCGAGGAACTGGCGGTTCTCGTCGGTGCCGGTGACGTCGATCGCATGGTGTTCCCACGCCAGGCAGACGACCGCCGCCGCCGGCACGAGCACGGCCGCCGCAACGGCGCGCCGGGCACCCATATAGAGAGAGCGCCCTATCAGCACCACGGGTACGAGGACGACGAGATCGAGGAGGAAGAGCAGGTCAACGGGTCGTGACATGGAGACGATGCTGTCCGCCAGACCGGAGAGGTTCGCCGTCTGCTGCCACAGCATGAACGACAGGAAGGTGCTGTACGCCCGGAAGTACCAGAGGTCGGCGATCATCAGCAACGAGAACGCCCCGTCGAGTGCGAGGTAGTACGCCAGCCGGTATCTCCCTCGCACCAGCAGACCGAACGAGATAGGGATGGCAATGAACGAGACGAAGATCGGGACCGAGAACTCGTAGGAGTGGAGGTAGCCGATGTCGATCACGGAGTGGTCGGGGTTGTTGATCAGCAGCACGGCCATGAACGACTTGACCAGCAGCGCCAAACCGGTGAGGAAGAAGAACGGGTCGCGCGCCAGCGCCGAGACCTGCGCGGCGGCGGCAGCGCGCCAGCGTCGGGCGAAGATCTTGCGGCCGCTGGGTTCGTCCGGTTGCACCGCCCGATGCTAGCAGGATCGGCACCGGGTGCACGGTCCGCGACCGGTCGTTCGACCCGCCCTTCATGTTCAACGACTCGAACACCGGTGGTATGATCACTCCCAACAGACTTCGATCCGCTGCAGGCCAATACTCAACTGGGAGGTTCGCCATGAGACGCATCTCGGTCGCAGCCCTGTTCACGACGCTCCTCGCGTCAACCGTCGCCGCACAGCAGCCGCTCCAGGACAAGCCGGGATTCAAGGACCCGGGCCTGTTCGCGCGCATCCCCGGGTACTTCCTCTCTGAACGCAGTTCGTTCAAGGAGTCGCAGTTCGAAGCCTACGAGTTCTGGGTCAGGCAGGGCAGCCGCGACGTCAGACAACGGGTCGAGGGTCACCTGCTCGTGTATTACTACTACTTCGACAAGTCCACCGGGAAGCCGATGCCGAGCGCGCTGCAGATCGAGCGCAACTACCAGAACGCCGCCGTCGACATCGGAGGCGAGGTGCTCTACGACGGGCGCGACGGGTACGGCACGACCACCCTGCGCATCACGAAGAAGGGCCTGGAGTCGTGGGCCGAGATCAAGACCAACGGCAACGGGCTCGGCTACTACGTGACGATCATCGAGCGGCAAGCGATGAAGCAGGACGTCGTTGCCAACGCGGACGCCCTGGGCAGTGGCCTCGCGGCGACCGGCCACGTCGAGGTGCCGGGGATCTTTTTCGACTTCAACAAGGCGGAGATCAAGCCGGAGTCGCAGCCGGCGCTGGAGCAAGTGGCCAAGCTCCTGAAGGGAACCCCGGCCCTCAGGGTGTGGGTCGTCGGGCACACGGACTGGGTCGGCTCCGCCGAGACGAACACTGCGCTCTCCAACGCGCGCGCGGCCGCCGTGGTGAGGGCGCTCGCGCAGCAGTTCGCCATTGACCCGAAGCGGCTTGCGCCGCAGGGGGTCGGGCCGTACGCACCCGTCGCGGCCAATACGACGGACGAGGGGCGCGCGAAGAACCGCCGGGTGGAACTCGTCGCCCAGCCCTGACTCCGGCCGGCGCAGCGGCGGCGCGCTTGACGGGGTACGGCGTCAGGCCGCTCGCACCGGTAGCGCCGAACGATACGGAGGACTCTCGCGCGAAGAACCGGCGAGTCGAGCTGGTCAAGCGATAGCTCGAAGGGCGGTCATCGACCACCGCGGCGCAAGGGTGGTCAGCGGCGCTGCGGCCGATGTATGACCATGGCATCCAGGCTCCACCGGCCGGCGCCGTGGGCGGCGATCAGGAGGAACGCGAAGCAGTACAGGATCGCGGGCTCGCCGTGGTTGACGATGGGCAGGAAGCCGTGCGGGGCGTGCGCCATGAAGTACGCGACCGCCATCTCGCCGCTCGCGATGAAAGCGGCGACGGTGCCGAAGAGGCCGATGGCGACCAGGGGCCCGGTGATCAGCTCGATGACCCCGGCGACGAGGGGCACTCCGGTCGCGGCGTGGGGCATGCCGAAAAGGCCGAACACCTTCTGCGCCCCGTGAAACGCGAAGAGCACCCCGAAGAAGAAGCGGAACAGGGCGAACGCCGGGTCGGCAAAGCGCTCCAGGATCTTCACGTGAACCTCCCGAGGCCGGCGCAGTCCTTGTTGGCGTTTGGCACGATTCATCCCGCGCGGCCTTGCATAGGATACGCCGTCTGACCCAGGCCTCATTCCGGCCGTCCGGTGCTCTCGATCCCGGGTTCCCGGGATGCCGGCACGCGGGTCGGCGGCGGTTCCCAGCACGGCCGCGGGGGATGGGCCGCCGGATCTGGGTGCCGCCTATCAGGGCGCCGGCGACGCGCGCAGAAGGTGCCTGCGGACGACGCTGGGCTCGATGTCCCAGATGACGCGCGTCACCGAGTAGGCGGGCAGCGTCAGGACCTGCGCCGGCGCCAGGGTGGCGACGACGGCCGGCCTCAACGTCATGTCGGTGAGGTCCGGCGAGACCAGCTGGTCGATCTCCGAGGGGGCCGCGCCCCGGATGGCCGTGAGGTCGATGCTGCGGGAGTCGGCGCCGGCGTTTTGGACGATCATCGTGACCCGGTCCGCCCCGATGAAGCTCGCGGCTTCCACCTCCGCGTAGGTCTCGGGCAACGCGCCCCCGCCGGAAACGCGCGGCGCCGCGGGCTCGACCAGGCGCTGGAAAGTGGCGCCGCCGTTTGCGGCCTCGAAGAACCAGCCGAGAGCGACCGTCGTGGGGACCGGCAGGTAGCCGCCGCTCCCGTCCGGAACGAAGTCGTAGGGCGCCGCGCTGGTGAGGAAGTTCAAGGAGAAGTAGAGGTTCACCGTCACGGAGGCGTGCCGCAGGCAGGCCAGCTCCATGCGCGTCACGATCTGGAGCTGCATCGGCGGCGTGACAGGCTGCGTCTGGCCCGGTTGCCACGACGACTGGCCTTGCCCGTTCCACTCGGTGATCCAGATCTCCTTGCCAGGCAGCCGACTCTCCAGATCGGCGAGGGCCGCGTCCGCGCCGTCATCGTAGTGCGCCATCATCGCGGGGAAGTTGCGCTGCACGGTCGCGGAAGTGACCGGCTCCACGTTGGCGTTGGGATCGCCCGTCACCTGGTCGAGGCGCGAGTAGAGGTGCGTGGTGACGGCGTCGAACCAGCCCGCCGGTGCGAGGTCGTCGTTCCACTGCCGCAGGCGGGCGTAGAAAGCGCCCGGATCGCTCGGCAGGAACATGAAGGCGCCGGGTGCGGCCTGCACCGCCGCCTTGGCGCCCGGCGGGAGGTACGGCCTGAAGGCGTCCAGGTACTGTTGCATGATCGCCATCGAGGTGGGCTCGTCGGGCCACTTCGCCTCGACGTTCGGGTCGCCGCCCATCGCGATCCAGAACTCGTTGCCCAGCTCGATGTGCGTGGGAACGATGCCCTCGGACGCGAGCCGGGAGAACCACGCGACCTGATCGGCCACGGTCGAGGTCTCCAGGTTCGGGACCAGCACGACGTCGGCGCCGATCGCGTCCGCGAACGGCTTGAACTGCTCGAAGAAGATCCCGTTCGGAAACGTCGCGTCCACCCGCCGCGAGAGACCCACCCAGAAGTTCGTGTATGCCGAGCTGTTGGGGTAGCCGGTCACGAAGATGAGGCCGCTCTTCCAGTCGTAGTAGTTGCTCTGCGTCCCGCCCGGGAAGCGAACGTACGCCGGGTTGAGCGCGGCGAGGATGCCCTGCTTGACCGGGTTGCCGATCAGGTGCTCGTAGAACGGCTCGGCGGAGGCGCCCAGAAGCCGCTCGGGCAGCAGCCGCGCCGTCCCGGATTGCGCGAGCGACAGCGGCACGGGCGCCGAATCCTCGGCAGCCCCGGCCAGGCCCATCGTGGCCGGCAGCAGCGCGGCCGCCGCCGCCAGGAGAATCGGTGCGGGGAACCCAAGGCCGCGTGCCCCGCCTCGCCAGTACACCCCGCCGCTTGACATCACCGCTCGCCCTCCGCTTCTTCCGGTCCGTCCCGCTCGGGCGACCCGGCTCGGAGCCGTCGCCGGCCCTCAACGGTACAAGACGGATTCGCGCGGGCTTGGTTGACCGGCGGAGTCACGGGCGGCGTTCCAGGTGGGGGGCGGTCGAGCGATGATGGCGGACGAAGCTCGCGTCGCCGCTGTCGCCGCCAGCCGGCAGGTGATAGAGTCGAGGCGGCCGAACCAACCAGCACCTGCCGGCTGAACCCTGGGGAGCTTTCATGACCGCACGCGTTGCCGACGTCAGAAGGTACCTTCTCTCCGGTGTCTCCTATGCCATTCCGTTCGTCGCCTGCGGCGGCATCATGATCGCCGGGGCCATCGCGTTCGTCCCGATGACGGCCTCCGGCCCCGACTTCTCGCACTCGCCGTTCCTCAAGACGGTTTTCGACATCGGCAACGTCGCATTCTCGTTCCTCGTGCCGGTGCTCGCCGGCTACATCGCGTTCGGCATCGCCGACCGTCCCGGACTCGTGGCGGGGTTCGTCGGCGGGGCCGTCGCCAACCAGGTCGGCGCGGGTTTCCTTGGCGGTCTCGTGGCCGGCCTGCTCGCCGGGCTCGTGGTGTACTGGATCAAGAAACTCAAGGTCCCCAACTACCTCCGGCCGGTGATGCCGATCCTGGTCATCCCGGTAGTCTCCTCGTTGGCGGTCGGGCTCATCATGTACAAGGTGGTCGGCCTGCCGATCAGGGGGGTCATGACGTTCCTGTCGGGCTGGCTCAAGACGATGAGCACGGGGAACAGCGTCATCCTGGCGACTGTCCTGGGCGCCATGATCGCGTTCGACATGGGCGGCCCGGTGAACAAGGTCGCCTTTTTCTTCGGCGCGGCCATGATCAAGGAAGGGAACTTCGCGATCATGGGCGCCTGCGCCGCGGCCATCTGCGTCCCGCCGATAGGGCTCGGGCTCGCCACTGTTTTAGGGCGGCGGCTGTGGACCGACGAAGAGCGCGAGGCCGGTCACGCGGGTCTCGTGATGGGGATGATCGGCATCACGGAAGGAGCGATCCCGTTCGCGGCGGCCGACCCCTTCAGGGTTATCCCGACGATCATGCTCGGCTCGGCCGTCGGCTCGGTCCTCGCCATGTTGGGCGGTGTCGGGGACCACGCACCCCACGGAGGCCCCATCGTTCTGCCGGTCGTGGACCACCGGCTCGTGTACGTCGGCGCGATCGTTGCGGGCTCGTTGACCGTCGCCTTGCTGATCAACGCCTGGAAGAAGCTCGGCACCGTTCAGAACTAGGAGGGTGCGATGAGGATCGTGGCCGTCACGGCGTGCCCAACCGGCGTCGCGCACACGTACATGGCGGCGGAGCGTCTGGAGAAAGCGGCGCGGAGGCTCGGGCACGCCATCAAGGTGGAGACGCAGGGCTCGATGGGAATCGAGAACGAGCTCACCGCGGAGGAGATCGAACGCGCCGACGTGGTCATCTTCGCGGCCGAGGTGGCGGTGAGGAACCGCTAGCGTTTCGAGGGCAGGAGGATCGTGGAGGTCGGCATTCAGGCCGCGATCAAGGACCCCGACAGGATCCTGGCCGGACTCGGCGGATAGGGGCCTCGACGCCGTGGCGCACGAGTTCGTGTTTTCGTTTCCGCTGCCGAACGGCCTCCATGCCCGTCCGGCGAGCAGCCTGTGCCGAGCCGTGGCCCGCTTCGGCTCCGGGGTCGTATTCTCCAACCGGCGCACGGGTCTCTCGGCGAACGTGAGGAGCGTCCTGGCCCTCGTCGCCACGCTCACGAAGCACGGCGACGAGTGTTCCTTCCGAATCGACGGCGGCGATGAGCAGGCCGCCGCCGCGTCGCTGCGGCGTTTCATCGCCGACGATTTCCCGCACTGCGACGAGGCGCTGCCAGCCCGACCGGCGCCGCCGTCCGGAGGCCGGGTACCGCCGCGAGTGCTGCGAGAGCCGGCGGCCCGCTTCCAGATGGGGATCCCCGCCAGCGGCGGGGTCGCGCGGGGGCCGGTGCTCGCGCTGCGCACGTCCGATCGGTATCCGGACGTCGACAACCAGACGAGGGGTTCGACAGCGGAAGAGCTTGCCAAGCTCCAAAGGGCGCTCGCCGTGGTCGAGACGGCGCTGCGCGGCCGGATGAACGACACGCGAAACGCCACGCAACTCGATGTCCTCGGCGCCCATCTCTCCATCGTCTCCGATCCGGAGCTTTGGGCGAGGCTGGAGGTCGAGGTGCGGTCGGGCGAGGTCACCGCAGGGCGCGCAGTGCTCGCGACCGCCGACCACTTCGCCGCCATCCTCCGGGCCTCGGAGAGCGAGTTGCTGCACGAGCGCGCTCTCGACCTGGAGGACCTCGGCGCGCAGATCGTCCGGGCGCTGTACGGCCCCTCGCCCAATGCGCGCCCGCTGGTGTTGCGCGAGGACGCCGTCGTGATCGCCGACGCCCTCGCCCCGTCGCAGCTCCTCGCGCTGGAGAAGAGCCGTCTGAAGGGCATCGTCCTCGCCCAGGGGGGGCACACCTCGCACACCGTGATCCTGGCCCGCGCCCTCGGCATCCCCTGCGTCACCGGCGTGAGCGGGATCGAGCGCCGGCTGCCGGATGGCGAAGACGTCATCGTCGACGGCGAGAGGGGGCTCGTCGTGGCGAGGCCTTCGCCGGCAGTCCGGCGGTTCTACGAGCTCGAAGCCGGGAAGCTCGCGGCTTTCAAGCGGCGAGCGGAGACGTTCCGCGCGGCTCGCGGAATGACGAAGGACGGCACGCGTCTCGAGGTCGCCGCCAACGTCGGTTCGCTCGCCGAAGCGCGCCTGGCGTTCGAGGCAGGCGCAGAAGGGATAGGCTTGTTCCGGACCGAGCTTCTGTTCATGGACCGCAGCGAGCCTCCCAGTGAGGACGAGCAGACGCATATCTACTCGGAGGTCGTGCGGGCCGCGGGCGGTCGGCCGGTGATCGTGCGCACCCTCGACGTCGGCGGCGACAAGCCGATCCCGTACCTCGGTCTTCCCCCCGAGCACAACCCGGTCCTCGGCTGCCGCGCGGTCCGCATGTACGACCAGTACCCCGGGATCGTCGGGGGCCAGATCCGGGCGATCCTGCGCGCCTCGGCGAACGGCAACGTCAAGCTGATGTTCCCGATGATCTCGTCCCTGGAGGAGGTCCGGGCTCTTCGGGCTCAGGTCAGGCGGCTCACATGGGCGAGCTCGCGTCGGACGGCCTCGCCTACAACCCGCGCCTTGAGATAGGCGTCATGGTGGAGGTTCCCTCCGCAGCGCTCACCGTCGACGCCCTCGCGCGAGAGGCGGACTTCTTCAGCATCGGCTCCAACGACCTCGCCCAATACGTCCTCGCTGTGGACCGCGGCAACGAGAGGGTGGCGCGGCTGTACAACTTCTTCCATCCGGGGTTCCTCCGGGTGCTTGCCCGGGTCGCCGCCGACGCTCGGGCCGCGGGCAGGTGGGTCGGTCTCTGCGGCGAGCTTGGCGGAAGCGCACTGGCGGCCCCGCTCCTTGTCGGCCTCGGGCT
Source organism: Thermoanaerobaculaceae bacterium (assembly GCA_050018455.1). GTDB lineage: Bacteria > Acidobacteriota > Thermoanaerobaculia > Thermoanaerobaculales > Thermoanaerobaculaceae > RBG-13-68-16. The sequence goes on from JBEKAA010000014.1 coordinate 42,707, forward strand.
GGACGAGATCAGCATGGCGACGCCGAGCCTGGCGACGATGAAGGCCGCGATCGCCCTTTGCGATGCGGCCGAATGTCGCGATCTCGTGGCCGCCGCGCTGGCCAGCGAGACCGCGGCCGATGTCGAGACGCTCCTCCGGGGGTTCGCCGCGGCTCGGCATCGCGGCCCCCTCGTCGTGCCGGACGCCGTCCGGCTGAGGTCGAAGAGCGGGACCAAGTCGGAGGCGATCAAGGAGATGGTCGACCTGCTCCATCTCGCGGGTCGGCTGGACGATCCGGATGCGGTCGAAGATGCGGTCTGGCAGAGGGAAGAGGTCTACTCCACCGGCGTCGGGTTCGGCGTCGCCGTTCCCCACTGCACGTCGTCCGCCGTTCTGGCGACCTCGATCGCGGTCGCGCGGTTCGCATCGCCCGTCGACTGGGGCTCGCTCGACGAGCAGCCGGTCGAGATGGCCTTCCTGATCGCGGTTGACGCGAGTGCGGCGGGGGACGAGCACCTCAAGACGATCGCCGGCCTGTCGCGCAAGCTGATGGACGACAAGTTTCGCGCGTCGCTGCTGGCGGCGCGGAGCGCGGCCGAAGTGGTGGCGCTGTTGCAGGACGTAGTGGTCATGCAGTGAACGGGCGAATCACCTAGGAGGCTGGTCATGCGAGTTCCAACGCTTCTGATCGGTGGCGCGGTGCTGGCGGCGAGCGTGGCGTCGGGCGCGGAGGGGCCGCCGCTGCCGGCGACTCCACCCGACGTCTACGTCGTCGCCACATCGCACCTGGACACACAGTGGCGCTGGACCATCCAGGACACGATCAACGACTTCCTGCCGGACACGCTGCGCGGCAACTTCGCGATGTTCGAGAAGTACCCCGGCTACAACTTCAGCTTCGAGGGCGCGTTCCGCTACATGCTCGCGAAGGAGTACTACCCGGCCGAGTACGAGCGCCTCAAGGGCTACATCAAGGCCGGCCGCTGGAAGGTCGCCGGGAGCTGGGTGGACGCCGTGGACACCAACATCCCGTCCCCCGAATCGCTGATCCGCCAGACGCTGTACGGGAACGGTTTCTTCCGCCGCGAGTTCGGCGTCACCTCGCGCGACGTCTTCCTCCCCGACTGTTTCGGCTTCGGGTTCGCCCTTCCCGCGGTCGCGGCGCACGCAGGCCTGGTGGCGTTCTCGACCCAGAAGCTCACGTGGGGGACGTCCATCAAGATCCCGTTCGACGTCGGGGTGTGGGAAGGGGTGGACGGTTCGGAGCTCATCGCAGCGCTCAACCCCGGCGACTACGCCTCGGAGATCAAGGGCAATCTGACCCTGGACCCCGAGGTGTACGCCACCGCCGACCGGCAGGTCGCGCTCACCGGGTTGCCGCTGGCCTTCAGGTACTTCGGCACCGGCGACGTCGGCGTGCCGCCGATGGAGTCCTCGGTGGCGTGGCTGGAGAAGAGCCTGGCCGGCCCGGGGCCGGCCCACGTGAAGAGCGTGGCGCCCGACGAGATGGCGCTCGACCTGATGGCGAGCCACGGCGGCCGGGCGCCCGAGGGCCTGCAGCGGTATCGCGGCGAGTTCCTCCTCACGAGGCACGGCACCGGCTGCTACACGTCGCAGGCCGCGATGAAGCGCTTCAACCGAAAGAACGAGCGCCTGGCGGACGACGCCGAGAAGGCGGCGGTTGCGGCCTGGTGGCTCGGCGGTGCCGAGTACCCGCGTGAGCGCTTGCGCGAGGCGTGGACGCGGGTGCTCTGGCATCAGTTCCACGACGACGTGACGGGCACCTCGATCCCCGGGGCCTACGTTTTCTCCTGGAACGACGAGGCGATCGCCGGCAACACATTCGCCGACGTGCTCTCCGGCGGCGTTGGCGCGGTGACGCGCGCCCTCGACACGCGCGGCGCGGGCACCGCGCTCGTGGTGTTCAACCCCCTCGCTTTCGCCCGTGAAGACGTCGTCGAGGCCGACGTGCGCTTCCCCGGCGGCGCGCCGCGGGCTGTGCGGGTGACGGGACCTGACGGACGCCAAGCCCCGGCGCAGGTCGACTCGACGGACGGAGACACCGCGCACGTCGTCTTCCTCGCCCTTGTAGCGCCGCTGAGCTTCTCGGTGTTCGAGGTCCGGCCTGCCTCCGCGCCCTCCCCGGCCGGCGAGCTGAAGGTCAGCCGCGACCGGCTCGAGAACTCCCGCTTCCGCGTGCGGCTCGACGCCGGCGGCGACGTTGCCTCCGTCTTCGACACGCAGCTCGGCCGGGAGCTGCTCGCGGCACCGCTGGGCCTGCAGCTCATCGACGACCAACCGCGCAGGTGGCCCGCCTGGGAAGTGGAGTACGACGCGATCTCCGCGCCGCCGCGCGAGGTGGTCCACGGCCCCGCCACCGTACGGATCGTCGAGGACGGCGCGGCGCGTGTCGCCCTCGAGGTGGTGCGCCAGGCGGCGGGGTCCACGTTCACCCAGCGCATCCGCCTCGCCGCCGGGGGCGCCGGCGACCGTCTCGAGATCCTCCACGACATCGACTGGCGGACCAAGGAGACACTGCTCAAGGCGGCGTTCCCCCTCGCCGCCGCGAACGAAATGGCGACCTACGACCTCGGCCTCGGCGCAGTGCAGCGCCCCACCGACCGCCCCAACCGGTACGAGGTGCCGGCGCAGGAGTGGGCCGACATCACCGACGCAGCCGGCGGCTTCGGCGCCGCCGTCCTCGACGACAGCCGCTACGGCTGGGACAAGCCGGACGGGCACACGCTCCGCCTCACGCTCGTCCATACGCCGCACGTCGTGCCGCACACGAGCTGGCCGTCCGAGCAGGCGTCCAACGACCTCGGCCGCCACCGCGTGCTCGTCGCCCTCGCCGGGCATCCCGGCGACTGGCGATCGGGTCGCCTGCCGCAATCCGGAGATCGCCTCAACCAGCCGTTGCTCGCCTGGCAGGCGCCCGCCCACGACGGTCCGCTCGGCCGGTCGCTCTCGCTGCTGCGCCTCGCGGGACGGGACGGGAGCGAACCCCCGGTCGCCGTGCGGGCGCTCAAACTCGCCGAGGAGAGCGACGAGGCCGTGGTCCGGTTGCAGGAGCTCTCCGGCGGGCCGCTCGATGGTGTGCGCCTGTCGTTCGCCAGGCCCGTCGTTGCCGTCCGCGAGGTAAACGGCGCCGAGGAGCCGATCGCCGAGCACGGCACCGGCGGCGCCATCCCGCCGCCGGTCCCGCCGCGCCTCGCCCTCGAGGACGGCGCGATCGTCCTCGACTTCCTCCCGTTCCGCCCGCGCACCCTGGCGCTCCGCCTCGCTCCGCCCAACGAGGCGATCACGCCGCCGCGCGCCGTCCCGCTCGAGCTTGCCTTCAACCTGGACGGCATCTCGCGCGACGACGCCCGCGCCGACGGCGACTTCGACGGCCAGGGCCATACCATCGCCGGGGAGCTGCTCCCCGCGACGGTCGTCTCCGCCGACATCCCGTTCCGCACCGGGTCGCAAGCTCCCGGCCAGGCAAACGTTCTGGTCTGCCGCGGCCAGACATTGGCGCTGCCAGCCGGCAACTTCAATCGCCTCTACCTGCTCGCCGCCGCGGTCGGCGGTGATCGCACCGCGACCTTCACGATCGACGGCACGGCCACGAGTCTTCTCGTCCCCGACTGGGCCGAGCCGGTGGGACAGTGGAACAGCCGGGTCGTCGCCGGGGAGGTGGTGCAGGACCCGGCGAGGATCGCGCCGGCCTACGCCAAAAACGTGCCCGTGGCCTGGGTCGGCACCCACCGCCACGACGCCCGCGGCGCCAACGAAGCGTACGTCTTTACCCACCTCTTCCGCCTGCGCCTCGACCTGGCGAAGGGCGCGCGGACGCTGACGCTGCCCGACGACGAGCACATCCGCATCCTGGCCATCACGGCTGCGCGTAACGACAGCGACGCCGTCGTGGCGGCGCAACCGTTCACGGACCCGGCGGTGGGAACGGTGGTCCACTTCGAGGCGCCGGAGAAGGCGTTCATCGGCCGGACGACGGTCACGCTCACCTCGCCGAACCCCGGCGCGACGATCCGCTACACGCTGGACGGCAACGAGCCGACGGCGGCCTCTGCCGTCTACACCGAGCCGCCGCGCATCGAGCGCACGACCACCGTCAAGGCGCGCGCCTTCGCGGCCGGTCTCGACGACCGCTTCGTCGCCACCGCCACCTTCACCAGGGTGACGCCGCGCGAGGCGGCCGCCGTCGCCCCGGGCTCGCTCGTGCCAGGCCTGTCGTGCCGGACCTTCGAGGGCGACTGGCCCAAGCCGCCGGACTTTTCGGCGCTCAAGCCGACCGGCGAGCTCGTGCTCGCGACCGTGCGGGTGCCGGAGGACCGCCCGATCGAGAACTTCGGCATGTCGTGTGCCGGCTTCCTCTCCGTGCCGGCCGACGGGATCTACACGCTTAAGCTGCGCTCCGCGGACGCCAGCGAGTTGCGCCTCGACGGCCAGGCGGTGGTGGAGAACGAGAGCCCCGATTTCATCAGCCGGTTCGGCAAGGCGGCGCTCAAGGCCGGCCTTCATCCCATTGAGGTGCGGTTCGTCCACGGCGCGTTCTTCGTCAAGGGTCTCGAGCTGGAGATGGACGCCCCGGACAAACCCCTCGCGCCGGTTGCGATGGGGCGTCTGTTCCACCTGCGGGAGCCCAAGTAGCGCAGCTCGACGGGCGATCCGCCCACGCACGCCGTCGACTGCACGAGCGATGTCGAGCTTCGGCCGAATTCACCGGCAAGAGGACTAGAGTGAACGACAGTACTGCAACTGGGGGTTTTCGATGAGAATCGGCGCGCGATTCGCGGTTTCTGCGTGGCTACTGCCCGTGGTAGCGGTGGCAGGCTCGCCGGCCATGATGCACTACAGCGTCGGTGCGAGGTTGGATCCCGCCCACGGTGCATTGTCCGCGAGCGTCACAATCACCGTCCCGGCTGCTCTGGTGACGTCCCCAATGGTGCTTGTCCTGAGCGACAGTGCCACGATTTCTTTCATCGACGCCACACCCCGCGCAGAGGTGACCGTTTCGTCGGAGGAGGGCCTTTACGGCCACTATCAGAAGATCACGATTCGAACGGCGACACCCGGAAGCGCCGGTCTACGAATCCGTCTTCGCTACGCCGGTCCGCTGGGGGAATCAGGCGACCCTCCGATGGATCGCATCAGCGCGAACAATGTGGAGCTGAATCTGGATTCGCTCTGGCTTCCCATTTGCGAAGGGTTCGCCACTAAGTTCACCTGGGATGCGGAGATCCGCGGCATCGGATCGGATCTTGAGGTCGTTGCGCCTGGGCGCGTCGGGCGCTCGCGCGGCCGGGTGCTCCTGAGTTGCAGCACCGGCAGCCCCGACATCGCCTTTGTCGCGATGCGCGGTCTGCGCCGCGCGGAGGCCAATGGCTTCGAGTTCTACGCGCGCCATCTGGCGAGCCAGGAGGCGCGCGATTTTCTTCGCCAGGGAGCCGCTGCCGTGAAGTTTCTTGAGGCGTGGTTCGGAGCGATGCCGGTGCGCCCAATGCGCGTCGTCATGGTCCAACGCGAGCGGGTGGGCGGGTACTCGCGGCCCGGCTACATCGTGGTCGTGGACAAGGGCCCGTCGCCGGAGAGCGCGGTCGGGAAGTTCATCGCGCACGAGTTCGCGCATGAGTGGTGGTCGACGGGCGCTTCCGATAGTGAGGACCGCTGGCTGTCGGAAACGCTCGCGGAATACGTCGCGCTCCGCTACGTCGAGTCGGCTTTCGGCACCCAGACGCGGGACACCTTTCTGGCAAGCATGCGTGAGGCGGCCAGAGACGCGGGACCGGTGCTCGGTTCCGGAAGGCGCAGCGACACGGTGTTGTACCAGAAAGGCCCACTGCTGCTGATGGCACTCGAGGAGCGGATCGGCCGCGAGCGGCTCGACCGCCTGCTGGCCGGCCTCGCCCCGAAGCCACCGCAGACCACGGCCGAGTTCTTGCAGGCGCTGGCTGGCGCTGCGGGCGACGAGAGTGCGCAGGAGTTCGAGCGCAGCCTTCGGCGCTAAACACAACACCACACGAAAGGCCGAATATTCACTACAACGGCACGAGCCGCATTTTGCAATACCAGTTTGCCATCGGCCATGTCATTCCGAGGAGCGGAGCGACGAGGAATCTGGGTGGGGGAAAGCGTGGATTTACCAGCCCCCTCCCAGATCCCTCGCGGAGCCTGCCCTGAGCGGAGTCGAAGGGCTCGGGATGACACCTTTGCTCTACGACTGATGGCAAATTGGTATAAGGTCTCGCCGTAGCCCCATCTTGGGCTGAGGCGGGTGTCTGGCTATGCAACGTTCCGGCCTCGTCCGGCACGGATGCCACCGTGGGATCCTTCGCCCCGCCTGCGGCGGGCTTCACGATCGCAGCGTTTTGTCGAGCAGTGTGAGCGCGTAAAATGATCGCGGGTCTTGTGGCCCGGACGCGCAGTGAACGATCAAACCAACAGGGGAGAGCTCACAGACGCCGGGGCTGCCGCGCAGCCCCCGGGGAACACCTTTTCCTCCGGTGTGGGCGCCGCGATGCAGGGCTCCGACGCCCAGCACCCCTGGCTCGCCGCTCTGTCCGTGATGGCGGGCACGTTCATGGTCGTGCTCGACACGACCGTCGTGAACGTCTCGTTGCCCCACATCGCCGGCTCGCTCTCGGCGTCCGTGGAAGAGTCCACGTGGGCGCTCACCTCGTACCTGGCGGCCAACGCGATCATCCTGCCGATGACCGCCTGGCTGGCCCGGCTTGTGGGCAGGAAGCGTCTCCTCATTCTCGCGGTGGCCGGCTTCACAACCGCCTCGGCGCTCTGCGGCATGGCGCCCAATCTGATGATGCTGATCGCATTTCGGATCATCCAGGGGACCACCGGCGGGGTCATGCAGCCGCTCTCCCAGTCGGTGATGCTCGAGGCGTTCCCTCCACGGGACCGGGGCAAGGCCATGGGCCTGTGGAGCATCGGAATCATCGTGGCGCCGATCCTGGGGCCCGTCCTGGGCGGTTGGCTCACCGACAACCTGAGCTGGCGCTGGGTCTTCTACGTCAACGTTCCGGTCGGTCTCGTGGCGATCGCGATGATCCGCGCATTCATCAAGGACCCGCTCTACATGCGCCGCCCGGAACGCATCGACGGCTACGGCATCTTCCTGCTCGCCATCGGGATCGGCGCGCTGCAGATCGGGCTCGACAAGGGCGAGGAGGAGGACTGGCTGGCGTCCGGCTGGATCGTGGCCCTTCTCGTCGTCGCTACGGTCTTCCTCGTGGCCCTTGTGATCCGTGAGCTGATGGCGCGCCACCCGGTCGTCAACCTGAGGGTCTTCAAGGAACGGACGTACGCCGTCGGGGTCACGCTCATCACCGTGATGACGTTCGTGCTCTACGGCAGCCTGGTCATGCTGCCGGTCTTCCTCCAGGTACTGCTGGGGTACCCGGCGCTGCAGGCGGGTTTCACGCTCATGCCCCGCGGCTATGCGTCGCTGTTCGCCACGCCGATGGTCGGTCTGATCGTAGGGAAGGTCGACCCGCGCAAGCTGATGACCCTGGGCTTCCTCCTCGGCGCGGGCAGCCTCTTCTGGTTCTCGTGCCTCGATCTCCAGGTCAACTACTGGAACCTGTTCTGGCCCCAGTTCATGCAGGGCCTCTCGTTCAGCCTCCTGATGGTGCCGCTCACCGTTGTGACGATGGACCGGATCGCGCCCGAGGCGATCGGCAACGCGGCGAGCGTCTTCAACCTCATGCGCAACATCGGAGGATCCGTGGGCATCGCGGTGACGCAGACCCTGCTCGACCGCTTCCGGCAGGGCCAGATCAACATCCTCGGCCGCCACGTGAGCGCGGACAGCCCGGCCGCCCGGACGACGCTCGAGAGCCTGCGCCGGATGTTCGTGGCCCACGGCAGCGACGCGACGACCGCTACGCAGCAGGCCCACATGATGGTGTGGGGCATGGTCCAGAAGCAGGCGGCGATGATCGCGTATCTCGACGTCTTCCGCGTGCTGATGGTCCTCTTCCTCGTCGCCATTCCGCTTGTCTTCCTGCTGAAGAAACCGGCCCACCAGACCAAGCCCGAGATCACGGCGGCGGAATAGCCGCCGGCCGCTCGCGCCCGAGGCGCGGCCCTTCCGGCTGCCCGCTCGCATTCTCCTGTCGCAAGAGGGGGCTCGTCCGCACCGGTCCTGCTGCATTGCCCCGAGCACTGAACCTGGCCCGGATTTGGCGGGCGGCTTCAGCGTCCGAGCGAAATGCGTGGGGTCTGTCGGGCGAGGACCTCGAGCCGCACGCGCCCGCCACAGAAGCGCTGGACCAACTCCATCACCTCGCCGCAGATCGCCTCCACCTCCGGCCTTGCGACGGGTGGGAGGCCATCGACGTTGATCTCGACCGCCGTGCTCGTCGGCAGCGTCAGCGTATGGTTCGCCTGGCGCCAGGTCCACCGCCGCGTCAGGACGGTGTCCCCCTCGACGAAGACGACCTCGCCGGGCGCAGGGTGCTCCGCCTCGTCCGAGCCGAACGGCACGAACGTCTCCCCGCCGGTGGCGGGGCGCAGCGCGACGTCCTGTGCGAGCACGTCGATCGCGTGTCCGCCCACCGGCACCAGATGCCGGAGCGAGGCGATGTTCCCGATGTCCACGAGCGCATTGATGGAGGGGAGTTCCTGGCCGCGCAGCACGCGGCGGGCCATCGCCTCGAACGACGACCGGAACTCGTTGGGCTTGACCCCGAGCGCCCGGAACGCCTCACGCCACGAGGCGACCCGGGGTTCCGACGTCAACCTGTCAAAGTCCAGCTGCCCGCGGAGAGATACCTCGGCGGCGCGCAGCATCTCGACGAGAGGAGCGGGGGAGGGGCCGTTGCGAACCTCGTGCGCGACGACGACCCCGCGCACGTAGTCCGGAAAACGTGCGAACACCTCCTCGGCGATCGAGTAGGACAGCTCCGTCATCCCCCACCTCCTCGCCGCAACCGTAGCACCATGGGCCGCTGGATTCTCAACCTCGGGGGTGCGGACGGGGCTCACCACCGGGCGACGGTGGCGCGCGCGGGGCCGGCGCCGGGGCCGTCCTGTGGCGAGGGCGCCACGGTCAGGTGGTTCGCGGCAGCGGTGGAACGACGGCGTGTCGGCGTGAACCTCGGGGCCGGCGCGGACGTAGACTCTGCTGCGAATCGGAGGGGAGCACTGGTGGACCAAGGACGTACGGAGTCGACGCCGAGGTACACGGCAACGATCGTCGGGCTTGCCCTGCTTTCGCTCGGCGTCCATGTGGCGGTAAACGCGCTCGGCGGGTACGGCTGGTTCCGCGACGAGCTGTACTACATCGCGTGCAGCAAGCACCTCGCCGCCGGCTACGTGGACCAGCCGCCGCTGTCGATCTTCCTGATGGCCGCGACGAGGCTCCTGCTCGGCGACTCCGTCTTCGCCATCCGACTGGTCCCCGCTCTGGCGTCGGGCCTCTCCACGGCGGTGCTCTGTCTTCTGGTCCGCCGCATGGGAGGCGGGCGGGCGGCGATGGTCCTCGCGTCCCTCTGCTTCCTCTCGTCGCCGCACCTGGTGGCCTTCCATACCTTCTTCTCCATGAACAGCCTCGACATCCTGTTCTGGCTGCTGGCGGCGTACGCGCTGCTCGGCGTGATGGAGCGCGGCACCCTCGCCGCGTGGGTCTGGGTCGGGCTGGTCCTCGGCGGAGGCATGCTCAACAAGATCAGCATCCTCTGGCTGGGAGCCGGCATCGCCGCGGCCGTCCTTCTCACCGGGTTGCGCGGCCAGCTCAGGCGCGCCGGCCCGTACACAGCGGGACTGCTCGCGTTTCTCATCTTCCTGCCGTTTGTCATCTGGAACGTCCGGCACGGGTTCCCTCACCTCGAGTTCATGCGCAACGCCACGGCCGAGAAGTACTCGTCGTTGACGCGCCTCCGGTTCCTCGGGGACCAGTTCCGCAACATGAACCCGTTCACCTTCCTGGTCTCCCTGCCCGGGCTCGCGTGGTGCCTTCTCGACCGCGAGGGGAAGCGGTTCCGCGCTCTGGGTGTGGCCTTCCTGACCGTGTTCGCGATCCTCCTGGCCAACGCCCACACGAAGTCCGAGTACATCGCCGCCGCGTACCCTCCGCTGTTCGCCTGCGGCGGCGTCGCCCTCGAACGAGTCACGCGCCGGTGGCGGCGCGTCGTCGTGCCCGCGATCACCGGTCTGCTCGCGCTCACCGCCGTAGCGCTGGCGCCGTTCGCCATGCCGGTGCTGCCGGTGGGGAGCTTCATCCGGTACGCGCGCGCCCTCGGCGCGGTCCCGAGCTCGCTCGAGCACCAGAAGATGGGCGAGCTGGACCAGCTCTTCGCCGACATGCACGGCTGGGAGGATCTCTCGCGCGACGTGTCCGCGGCGTATCTCACGATCCCCGAGGGGGAGAGGAAGACCACGGTCGCGTTCGTGAACAACTACGGCGAGGCGGGGGCGCTCGAGCTGTTCGCTCGCAGCTACCCGTTGCCGCGGGTCATCTGCAACCACAACTCGTACTGGCTCTGGGGCGTCGGCGCCACGCCGATCACGACCTTCATCCGTCTGGGCGGCAAACGCGAGGAGTACTTCGAAAGCTACGCCGACGTCACGCCCGCCGGCGTCCACCGGTGCCGGTACTCCATGCCCTACGAGAGCGACCTCGGCATCTTCATCGCCCGCAAGCGCCTCGTGCCGATCGAGAAGGCGTGGCCTGGATACAAGCACTTCCAGTAGACCGGGGCGTGCGGGTCGCTGCTCATGAGCAAACGGCGCTTCGATCCAGGTCGGGAAGCCGGACATGCCCAGCTAGCGTGAGTCAAGGTGATACGCTAGTAACCGAGGGGGAGGCGTCATGCCGGAAGAGACCATTCTTCACGCCGCCAAAGCCTTCGAATTCGCCCTGGAGCGGATCGCGACCTTCAAATCCGTAACTCTCAGCAGCCAGGCGAGGTCAGCAGTGGGGGTCATGCTGGGGCACCTCAAGAGGCAACCGGCGATTGAACCGCCCGTCGACGAGTTCAAGAACCTCGTGGAAACCGTCGTCGCCGACTTGGAAGAAAAAGAGAGCCAGGTGAAGGCGGCTTTGAAAACGGGTGCGTTGACATTTCAGCCGGCTTTCGGGGTTCCAGCCCCATCCGCACCTGCTATCGCCAGGCTCCGAGAACGCCTAGGTACGGCGTTTTCGAACTACTGCCAGGCGCTCGGCGAACGCCCGGCACCCTGAATGAGACCACGAGCCCCCGTGGTGAGTTGCGGGTCGCGGCATGACCCGCCCCGAAGAACGGCAACAGCTCCGGGGTCTTGGGTCGCCGAGAGGGAGAGATGGCGGGGACCCGCGCCTTGGACCCGTAGCTGCCTTCGCTGAGCCTGCAGGGGGCTTGACGGACGTTCCATACTCCGGGTGGCAGCCAAGCGGGATGCGACCACTCCCGGGCTGTCAATGCGGAGGGTTCATGACGAGCGCACAGCCGGCAGGAGCGAACGGTCCGCTGTCGGGGGTGCCGTTCGTGCACAGCGTCGTGCCGGCGACCCGCCGCGACGACCTCAGGCAGGAGATCGAGGGGGCCCACGAAGCCGGGCTGCTCTCCGACCTCATCTTCCGCAGCTACCGCCGCATCTTCGACTGCCCGCTGCCGGACGCCTGCGCGGGCGCGCGCTCGCTGATCGTCGGCGCCCTTCCGCACCCGCAGTCCCGCGTGGCGTTCACGTGGCGCGGCTCGCGGTTCACGGTGCTCGTGCCTCCGTCGTACATCCGCCACTGGCAGCTCACGCGGCAGGCCGAGGACACCCTCAACGAGCGGCTCGCTCCGCTGGGGCACTGGGCCCGCTTCGCGCGCGTCCCGCAGAAGGCGCTCACCGTGCACAGCGGGCTCGCCCTTTACGGACGCAACAACATCGTCTACGTCCCGGGCCTCGGCAGCTTCCACATGCTGGTCAGCTACTACTCGAGCCTGCCGTGCGAGGAGGAGTCGTGGCTGAAGCCGCGGCTCCTCGAGCGCTGCGAGCGCTGCACGGCGTGCCGCCGCGCGTGTCCGACCGGGGCAATCCCGGAGGACCGCACGGCGCTGCGCCAGGAGCGCTGCATCACGTTCTATAGCGGGTACAGCGGCCCGCAGGAGCTGCCCGCGTGGTTCGACCCCGACTGGATCGAGTGCCTGGTCGGGTGCCGGCGCTGCCAGATCGTCTGCCCGGAGAACCGCCCGTTCAGGAAGTGGGTCGAGGACGACTGGGAGTTCTCCGAAGAGGAGACCTCTCTGCTCCTCGATGGCCTGACCGGGGCGACGTTGCCGGACCCGATCCGGGCGAAGCTCGACGCGATGGGCCTCATCGAGTTCTTCGGCCTCGAGGAGTGCCTGCAGATGCTCTCCCGCAAGCTCGCGATCCTGACCGCGCGCCACTGAGCGCCGAGCATTGCGCCCGGATCCGCCGGCGTCTCCAACCCAAGGAGGGGACCACAAGGCCCCGCGCAGTGCGTCGCCTTCGGGCGGCGGCTAAGCCGCACGCCCTCGTGATACCAATTCACCGTCTCTTGTAGAGGAATCACTGTCATCGCGAGGAGTCCCGCCACAGGCGGGGCAGAGCCTGCCCCGAGGAGGAGCGAAGCGACAGAGCCTGCCGCGAGCGGGCGCGCTCGTCCCCAATCCGGTACCCACGACCCTCCGTGAACCGCGAAACTGCTTCGGCGACCTGTCCCGCGACAGCGGGATTCGCTCCTCGCGATTTTCATGAGCTGTGGGCTCACCCCGGACGATGAACGTGGTATTTGGAAAGGCAGGGCCGGTGGGGACCGTCTGTATCGCGACCTCGTTTCACGGGCGGCCGCAAGGGCCGCCCCTACAGAAACAAAGACGACCCTCACCCAGGAATGCTGTGCGTTTTCTGGTGTAGGAGCGGGGCTTGCCCCCGCCCTCGGTCCGCAGATCGCCACAAGCCGGGAAGACTCTCTCGACAATGACAGGCAATCCTCTACGACTGATGGCAAATTGGTAT
>JBEKAA010000015.1:0-51301 GCA_050018455.1 Thermoanaerobaculaceae bacterium
GCTCCTGCAGGGCCAGCGTTTCCACCCGCCGCTCTGGCCGCTCGGTGCCCGCACGCTCCGGCGCCATATCTCCTCGGCCCACGGGGCGGTTTGCCCCCGCCCTCCCACGGTTCGGAAGCCTCGCTGCTTTGCGTAGCGAGTCCGACTCGGTGATTTCCCAGCACTGACCTCCTGCGCTGCGGGCGGGGGGTATTCAATTCCGCCACTCGGGTGGAGCGACATTCGCTCCGCAGGCCGCGGGCACCGAGCGGCAAGCAAAGCCGCCTCCACGCAGTGGAACCAGCAAACCCTCGATGCGCAGCCCGAGTGAACCACCCGAGCCCGCGGGGCAAGATGAAACCCGGCACGGAGTGCCCACAAATCCGGCCGCGCTCAGGGCTCGGGGTCGGGCGGAGGCAGGCCGGAGAGGACGGCGCGGTCGAGCCGGACCGTGAGGTTCCCCACGTGCTCCGCCCGCCCAGAGAAGGAGACGGGAATCCCGCTCCCGACCTCGACAAAGATGGTGAGCGCGCCGCGCATGCCGAGGAAACCGAGGTCCACATCCTCCTGCGGGTGGGCGGCATCGAGCGCGTGCCCTGTCACCCGCACGGAACGGACCAGCACGTCCCCGTCGCGACGGCGGCCCGCCGCCGGCCACGATTCGTCGAACGCGACGTGAAGCCTCGAGAGGCCTGCGGTCGCGAAGGTGAGCTCGACGTAGCCCTTGTCGGTGAGGACCACCAGCCGCAGCGAGCTGTCCTTACGGTCGAGGCGCGCGGCGGACGCGAGGTAGAGCAGCGCGTACGCATCGGTGACGGAGGTTCCTTCGGGGGGACTCACGGCCGGGTGGGCGAGGTACTGCTTGCGGTGCGTCCAGCCCTCAGGACCGAGCTTCTCCTCACGCGCGGAAGACGGCTCAGAGCGCCAGGTGTACAGACCGCCGTCGGTGAAGCGCAGGAGCTTGTGGTAGGAGCTGCCTCCGGTCACGGTCTTCTCGCCGCCGAGGGCGGCGCCGGTAGTGGGGTCGAGCCAGAAGGTGACCGACTCGTGCCGACCGAAGGGGAGTTCGGTCGTCATGACGAGCGCCACCGCGTCACCTTCCGGGAGCGGGACGGGCCGAGCGTTCGGCGGGCGCCGCAGAACGGCCGCGAGCCTTGCCGCCGGTAGCGTTTCGACTCGTAGCGTGTTCGAAGCGCCGAAGATGAGCTTGTGAGCCGAGTAGTGCAGCTCGCTCCAGATCACAGGGCCGAACTGCGCCGGGGCGGATGCCGGCGAAACAACCGCCCCGGCAGCGCCGGGTTCGCAAGCGGACTGTGGCGCGACTGTCGGAGAAGGGACGGAAGAAAGGGCGGGAGTGGGCTGAGGTGGTTCGGGCTGACGGCTCGCGCCCGCTTCGGCGAGGCAAGCGACGGCCAGCGCCACTGCGGCCACCGGTTGCACCCGACGTGCGATCCCCACGGTTTGTCCCCCCACGATGAACTGCCCCCGAGATGGTAGCAGCAAGGCCCGCCACCGAGAATCAACGCATGTTGGGGTCGGGAGCGGCCTCGTGGCGTCCGAGGAGCAGGATCTCGCGTGAGACCTCCTCGACCGACTTCCCAGTCACGTCGATCCGGCGCCACCCGTTGCGCTGGCACAGTGTCTGCGAGCGTGCCAGCTCCTCGCGGACGGCCTCCAGCGAGGCGTAGCTCTCAGCAGGGATGCCGAGGTGCTCGGCGCGGGCGCGCCGGAGCTCCGCGAGGCGCGGTGCGCTCATTACGAGGCAGAACACGCGGTCGTGCGGGACGGCGAGCAGGGACGGCGAAGGCTCAATCCCCGGGACGATCGGCACGTTGGCGGCGAACCATCCGCCGTACGCGAGGTAGAGCGTGGTCGGTGTCTTCATCGTCCGGGAGACGCCCGCGAGCACGATCTCCGCGCCCTCGAGCTCCTCGACGTGTAGGCCGTCGTCGTGCCGGAAGGCGAACTCCACCGCCTCGATGCGGCGCGAGGTGGCCTCCGTGAGCTGGGAGAGGAGCCCGGGCTTCTCGTGCGGCGAGATGCCCAGATGAAAGGCGAGGCGGTCCAGCGCGGGGCCCATGAGGTCCATCGCGTCCACGGCGTGGATCCGCGCCTCCTGGAGCATCACTTTCCGGAGGTTGTCCGAGACGAGCGTGTGGACGATGAGCGAGTCCCGCAGAGCGGCCTCGGCCACGACCGCTCGCACCTGCTCCGGCGTGCGCACGCCGCCGCACCGGACGACCGAGACGGCGGCATCGTCGAACTGCGTGAGCGCCGACCGAACCACCCGCTCGGCTGTTTCGCCCGTGGCGTCGGACACCGCAAGGATCTTCAGCACCTCATCCACCCTTCATCCTCGTGAGATATAGCATCGAAGGGGTTTCGTTTAAAGCGTGCGCCGACGAGTCGCGTATGATCCGGGCGTCAAGTGCGTGACGTTCGAGGTCGGGTGGGAGGAACGCCGACATGAAGCTCCGGATCAACCCCAACGTGGCGCGTTTCGTCTGCTCGAAGTCCGGCCAGGAGATTGAGGCCCGCGGCTTCTCGCGGCCGGTCGGTCTGTGCCGGTGCTGCGCGAGTCCCGGCAAGCCCGTCGTCGTCGAGTACGACAGGGAGCTCGTCCTGGGCGATCTGGCAGGGCGCGGGCTGGGCCGGGCGCCCGGACCGGGGATCTGGCGTTTCGCGCCGCTGCTGCCGGTACTGGGGGTGAGCGACGAGTACGCGGCCGATCTGGGCGGAGCGCCGGTCGTGCGGCACGACCTGCTGAGCGCCGAGCTCGGAGTCGAGGTCTACATCAAGAACGAAGGGGCCAGCCCATCGGGAAGCTTCAAGGACCGCGGCCTGGCCGTCGGCGTCGCGCTCGGGGTCGCCTGCGGCGCCAGACGGTTCTGCCTGCCGACCCAGGGCAACGCCGGCGTGGCGGCATGCCTCTTCTCGGCGCGTTTCGGCTTGCCGGGGTGCGTGGTCTACATGCCGGACGGGTACCAGGGGTGCGTCTACCACCGCGCCTGCGAGTTCTTCGGCGGCGAGGTGAGGTTCGCCGGCGCCAACATCGCGGCGGCGGGGCGGGCGATGCGGGCCGACCTCACGGCCGAGCTCGCGAGCGGCGAGCTCGTCGACATGTCGACGTTCTTCGAGCCGGGGAGGCTCGAAGGCAAGAAGACGATGGGCTTCGAGATCGCGGCGGCCTTCGAGGGGAGGCCGCTGCCCGACGCGATCGTTTACCCGACCGGGGGCGGGACCGGCCTGGTCGGGATCTGGAAGGCGTTCGAGGAGCTCGTCGGGCTCGGCCTCCTCGACCCGGCGCGCACGATGCTGCCGCGCATGGTCGCCGTGCAGTCGGCCAACTGCGCACCGGTCGTCGAGGCTTTCGAGAAGGGCCTGGACGACGTCGTGCCGGTGACCTCGCGGAGAACGATCGCGGACGGCCTCGACGTGCCCGGCGCGATCATGGGGCACGGGATCCTCCGCGTCTTGCGGGCCTCGGGCGGCGTCGCCGTCGCGGTTTCGGAGGACGCGATCGCCGCCGCGTTCGCGCGCTGCGGGCATCTCGGCATCGCCGCCGGGGTCGAGAGCGCCGCGACGCTCGCCGCCCTCCGGGCGATGCGGGAGACCGGCACCGTGAGCTCGGGCGAGCGCGTCCTGCTGCTGCTCACCGGCAGCCACCTTATCCCGCTCTCAAGACGAGAGCTGTGATCGAGTTCGATTCAGCATCCGGAGAAGCTCGGCAAGCCTTTCCCTAAACCGTGTCAGCTTCTCCGCCAGCTTCACCTGGCCATCGGCTGCGAGGGTCTCGGAGGCCGTTTGCATTCGCTCGAGGATCTCCGAGGCCATTTGGAGCGCAGCGTCTCTCTCGGCCTCGGCAGCGACGCGCGCCTCGGGCGCCGCACCCGCCTTCCTGAGCCGCTCGAGGGCGAGAAGCGCCGCGAGTTGGACGGCCGCACCGTGCGCCAGAAGGACGGACCAGTCGGGAGGAGGCGGGCCCTCCTCGCACAGCACCTTCCAGAGCACCTGCCGCTCCCACCCGTCCAGGTTCCACGACCTGCCGCCGACCGGGATCGAGAGGGGGCGATCCTCGCGTCCTCGCATCTCGAGCAGGTGGGCTGCGCGGTCGAGGAACGGCTTGAGCCTCTCGGGGGGCCCTGCGGGTGCAGTGCCGGCAACGGCCGAATGCAAACCGGGTACTGTCGTAGACGCACTTTGACCGGAGCCGTCGTCCTCAATTGCAGCTCCCTCTGACCCCTCCGCCGCGGCCTGCCTGGCCTCGAGAAGCATCGCGGCGAAAACGCTGCTGAGCGCTGAGATCTTCTTCGCATCCTCGAGGGCGCCCGCGCCGACGGACCGGCCGATCTGGGCACGGAAGCCCTCCACGACGCCGGACGCGAGCCTCACGGCCGTCTGCAAGCTCGAACGGGCGGCGCGCTCCGCGTCGGTGTTCCGGCCAGCCCGCTCCAGTTCCTCGAGAGAGAGAAGCAAGGCGAGCTGCACCGCAATGCACTCGGGGATCAGGCGGTGCCAGTCGCTGGCCGGATCCTTGCCTTCGCACAACGACCGCCACACCAGACGGTGCTCCCAGGCGCTCAACGACAACGTTCGGCGGCCGAACGAGATCGCGAGAGGACGCTCCTCGTGACCCCGGGCGCGGAGGAAAGCGGCCGCGCGCAAAAGGTACGGCCGCAGCGCCGGGTCGGGCGCCGTCGAAACGTCGGGGGTTGCGGCGGCCTCGGGACCTCCACCCGGAGGTGGGTCGGCGGACGGAGCGGTCGGTGCGGCCTGCGTCACGGGCCCAGGTGTGCTCGTTCCGGTTGCGCGCAGTAGCGTGAGGATCTCCAGGAGCTTGTTGCGGAAGCTCGAGAGCCGCTTCGCCTCTTCCGTCTTGCCGCTCGTGACCATGTCCTCAATCGCTTGACGCAGTCCCTCCGTGTAGCTCACGGCGACTTCTCGTGTCGCGGCGAGCCGTTGCGCGGCCTCGATGCCGCGCCCGCTCCGATCCGCGCGGCTCGCCGCCTCGAGCGCGGTGGCTGCGGCAAGGTGCAGCCCGGCGCCCAGGGCGATCCATGCCTGGGAGTCGGGCCACGCGATGGTCTTGTCGCACAGGACCGACCAGGCCGCCTTGCGTTCCTCCGCGGAGAGAGTCAGAGGAAGGGGATCGGATGGAATCGTGAGAGGGCAGTCCTCGCCACCGTGCGCGCGGAGGAACGCCGCCACCCGCTGCAGATACGGTTCGAGCAGCTCATTGCGGAAGTCCTCAGGTGTTGGCGCGGACACTCGAACTCCCCCCGCGGCGACAGTGCAAAGCCGCGCCGCGGAAGGCGGCAAGTATCGGCGAGGCGCCCCGCCGTGTCAAAGGTCACGGCGCAGAGCACGAGTTTCGGCGATGGAGCGCTGGCTCGGGGGTTCGCGCAATCTCTCGGAGCACAGCGTTTCCGCTTCGCAGTTCCTCAGCGTTCTACCTCGATGCGGCGTACTCCATCCCGGCCTGGACCTCACCGATGGCCTGGTCCACCAGCTCGATGGCCCTCACGCGGTGCCCGCCCTTGTCGGCTGCAGCGCTCTGCAGCTCGGCCTTGGCCCACTGCAGGTGGTCGAGGGCCGCCTGCATGTGCGGCTGGCCACGGCCAGTCACGCAGCCGATGATGAACAGCACCACCAGTGCCGGCGCCACGATGAGCGCCGTGCGCCACGAAGAAGTTCGGTTTCTTGGAGACATGGTCGCATCCTCCTATTGAGTCGCGGCGTAGCCCATGCCGACTTGGACCTGGACGATGGCATCGTTGACCAGGGCGATCGCCTTCGCACGATGGCCGCCCTTGTCGGGTTCGGCGAGCTGCAGCTCGGCCTTGGCCGCCTGCAGGTGGTCGAGGGCCGCTTGCATGTGCGGCTGGGCGGCGGTGGCGCGGCCGACCAGGAACCCGCCGAGCACGACTGCGACGCAAACAAGCGCCAGGACGATGGCTCTACCACTGGGGGATGTGCGGATCTTCGCCAGCATTGTCTGAATCCTCCCTGAACCTAATATGACGTGTGGCCGGCCCTACCGGTTGACGCCTGCTATGGTTGAACAATGCCCGAGCTGCCCGACATCGTGGTGTACGTGGAGCGGGTCGCGGCCAAGGTGGTGGGTCGCGAGCTGCGGCGCGTGCGCGTCGCGAGCCCGTTCCTGATTCGCACGGTGGCGCCACCGCTGGCCGAAGCCGAGGGGAAGACCGTGCGCGAGGTGCGGCGCCTCGGCAAGCGGGTTGTCCTCGGCGTGGACGGCGGCCTCTTCCTGGCGATCCACCTGATGATCGCGGGCCGGCTGCGCTGGCGCGACCCGGGTGTGCCCGTGCCCAAGAAGGTCGGCCTGGCGGCGTTCGACTTCCCCGACGGCACCCTCCTCCTCACCGAGGCGAGCCCGAAGAAACGGGCATCCCTCCACGTGGTGCGCGGGGAGGACGATCTCGCCGCTCTCGGCCGCGGCGGGGTCGAGGTGCTCGAGGCCGACCTTGACGGTTTCTTGACGGCGCTCATGCGCGAGAACCACACGCTCAAGCGCGCCCTCACCGATCCCTCCCTGTTCTCGGGGATAGGCAACGCCTACTCGGACGAGATCCTCCACCGGGCGCGGCTGTCGCCGCTGGCGCTGACGCAAAGGCTGAATCCGACCGAGGTGGGAAGGCTCTATCACGCCGCCCGCGCCACGCTCTCGGAGTGGGTCGACCGCCTGCGTCGCGAAACCGGGGACGGTTTCCCTGAGAAGGTGACCGCTTTCCGCGAAGGGATGGCGGTGCACGGGCGGTACGGCCAGCCGTGCACGGAATGCGGGGCGCCCGTGCAGCGCATCGTGTACGCCGAGAACGAGGCCAACTACTGCGCGCAATGCCAGACCGGAGGGATGCTGCTGGCCGACCGGGCACTCTCGCGGCTGCTCAAGGGGGACTGGCCGCGGACGCTCGAGGAGTTCGAGGACAGGCGCCGCCGCTAGAGCGCCGCCGGCGTCGGACCATCTGCGGCGTCAGAAGATGCAGCCGAAGAGGAGCCGAGGTGCAGGGGAGCGGAGGAGCAGAGGAGCAAAGGACTGTTCGCAGGTTCACACGTTCGAAAGTTCAAAAGTTCGGAGACCAAGACCAAGGCAAGGAACAAGGTGGGAGCGGAGAGTTTGTTTTTCCTGGGTGAACCTTCGAACCTACTTCGCACCTCCGCCCCTCTGCTTGCTCGGCGGCCGCGCGCGGGCCGGGAACTGTATGTCAGGAAGATCTGGCAAAGGGGAACACGCCAACCTTGCGGGTTTCGTCAGGACGCGCGCCGGAAGAAGTCGACCAGACCCTCGCGGGGAAGGTCCACGGACAGGAACCACCCTTGCCCGTAGGGGCAGCGGAGCTGCCTGAGCACGTCTGCCTGCGCCTGGTGCTCGATGCCCTCGGCGACGACCTCGATGTTGAGGCCGCGGCCGAGCCGGACGATCGCCTGGACGAGAGCATTTGCCCCCTTGTCGCTCGTGATCCCCTCGATGAACACCCGGTCGATCTTGACCATGTCGACGGGAAAGCGCCGGAGGTGGGCGAGCGAGGAGTAGCCGGTCCCGAAGTCGTCGAGGGCGAGCTTGACGCCCAGCGTCTTGAGGCGGTTGAGATGGAACGAGGTCTTCTCCGTGTCGAGGAGGATCGCTCCCTCGGTGATCTCGAGAACGACGCATTCGGGCTCGATGCCCGTTGCCTGCAGGATCTCTGCGACCTCGTCCACCAGGTCAGTCTCCTGGAGATGGGTCGGCGACAGGTTGACGGTCAGGAGGAAGCCGTGGGGCAACTCGATCTCACGGCGTATTTCCTGCAACGTCTCGCACGCGTGACGAAGGACCCACCGATCGATTTCGAGCAGGAGGCCCGCCTGCTCCGCGAGGGGCAGAAAAGTCCCGGCGGGCAACAGGCCCCGCGAGGCATGCCGCCACCGCACGAGGGCCTCGACTCCCACGGCGCGGCCGTCGGCGAGCGAGAAGATCGGCTGGTAGTGGACCGCGAGCTGACCCTCCTCGATGGCCCTCTTCAGCTCGGCTTCGAGGTCGAGCCTCTGCAACGCGTCGGCGTGCATGGTCTCTTCGAAGACGACGATGCGGCCTTTCCCCTGGCCCTTGGCCACGTTCTTCGCGAGGTCGGCGTTGCGGAGCAGGGCCTCGGCGCTCGAGGCGGTGATGCTCTCGACAGCGATCCCGATGCTGGCCCGGAGCCAAACGCGTCTCTCACCGACCGAGAAGGACTCCGTGAAGAGGACCATGATTCGTTCGGCCGCCGCGAATGCGTCCGAGGGCGAGGCCACGTCCTCGACAAGAATCGCAAACTCATCTCCACCGAAGCGGGCCATGGCATCACCCGAGCGAACGCAACCTCGCAATCGGTCGGCGAAGGCGATGAGGACCTCGTCGCCGGATGCGTGGCCCAGGCTGTCGTTGATCAGCTTGAAGTCGTCGAGGTCGAGGAAGAGCAGCGCCACCAGCTGTCCTGTGGGCCGCCGGCGCGAGAGGGCGTGGTTCACCCGGTCGAGGAACAGGGCGCGGTTCGGCAGGTTCGTGAGGAGGTCGTGCAGCGCCTGGTAGACGTTCTGGGAGGCGAGGAGACGCTGCTCCTCGTAAAGCCTCGCGTTGGCGATCGCGGTCGCGGCCTGCTCCCCGAACAAACTCAACGCCCGGAGCTGATGCTCGGTGTAGTTCCGCCCCGGAGAAGCGTTGACGTTGAGCACGCCTAGGAGCGTGTCGCGGTGGATGAGAGGCACCGACATCGCGCTCGTGGGCGGTTCGACCGGCCCGGCGCCGGCGGGCCGCCGTGCCGGATCGACGATGCCGGTGACGAGTACAGGCTCGCGCGTCTGGGCGACTCGGCCCGCGATCCCTTCCCCGAACCGGGCCCTCGCCCCGGACGCTCCGCTGGTGCCCCAGACGCTGACGGTCCGCAGCTCACCGCTGCCGTGCACGAGCATGATCGAGCCGTCGCGCGTCTCGAGAAGCTCATGAACAGACTCCAGGATGGTCTCGAGCACCTGCTGCAAGTCAAGTACCAGGTTCATCGCCTTGGCGGCTTCGAGCAGGGTGGTGACCTCGCGGAGTCGGTTGGTGAGCGCCGCCGTGAGGACGCGTTCGTCCACCAGCAGCTTCGTCAGCCGGCGGAGCTGCAGCTCCTTCTCGATGGCGTACGCGCAGAAAAGGATTACGATGGTGAGGAGTCCGCCCTGTGCCGCAAATGGAGGCAGCCAGCTCGGTGGGCGATAGTCCCGCCAGATCGTGAACGTGATCAGTGCAACGACAACCGACAGGAACATCGACAGCGTCATGATCCAGAGCTGCAGGCGCCGTCGCTCCACCGCTTCCAGCGTTGGAGTTTCGAAGCTGCGGAGACCGGCGACGCGCGCGGCGCGCTCGGTGAGCTTCAGTTCGGGTGCGCTCTCTGGAGCGTTCACGTTCGACATGCAGTCATCTGAAACAGACTCTGCCCGCCTGCCCTCGGTGCCTCGCGTCGGGCAGGCCCGCGATGGGGCGCTGTCCGCGTATCGACCGATGCTGTCATCCTGCTTAATGATACTACGGCGCAACGGCCCAGGTCCATCGAGGTCGTCGGGTCCCAAGCGTTGGTTCACCCTGCCGCCGTTGGGCCTATTGCAAGGCGGGGGAGCGGCCGCAGGGTCCCCCGCTCGGATAGATGGTCCAACGCCGGCGGTGTCTAGTCCCCGAGCAGGTAGTGGACCAGCACCTGGACGCGCCCTTCATCGGCCGAGAACATCGCCGGCATGTCGGACCGGTAGCGCTCCGAGATCTCGCGAAGCCTCGCGTCCGCCTGCTTGAACGCTACCGGACCGTGCAGAAATCGAACGAGCTTCGGCCCGTCCCAGTGGCTGCGCAGGTCCTGCAGGGAAGGCCCCGTGTTGGTCCCCATCCGGTCGCGGCCGTGACACGTCGGGCAGGACTCGGCCAGGTAGACGAGCCGGCCTGGAGCCGGAGTGGGCACGGAACCGTCGGATTCGTCCGGAGGGGCGGAGCACGCGGGCATCATCGCGGCAACGAGCAGGACACCGACCAATCCGTACGAACTGACCCGTGTCATGGTCATGATTCTAGCCTGGACTAGTCCCGATTCCCCAGCCGGTGATGGTGCCATCGGCCATGAAGACCGGTCGTACGTTCGCCAGCCCGGCAACGACGGGTGAGACGGAAGAGGTGAGACGGGAGATGAACGGCGCCAGGCGTCCGCGCCGTATTGTTTCCCTTCTACCCTCTACCTTTTTCCCTCTGTTTCTTCGAACCTTCGAACGCTTGAACTCTCGAGCTTCCAGTTACCGGCGCTCCTTCATCGCGGCGGCGGCCTCGCGGTCGAGGGTCCTGCGTCTGATCGTCTCCCGCTTGTCGTGGAGCTTCTTACCTCGCGCCAGCGCGAGTTCGATCTTGATCCAGTTGCCCTCGACGCCGATCGCCAGCGGTATCACGCTGAGACCCTTTTCGGCGACCTTGCTGGCCAGCCGGATGATGTCACGCTTGGCCATCAGGAGCTTCCGCCGCCGGGTAGGGTCGTGGTTCGCGTACCCCGCGTTCTCGTACGGCGCGATGTTCACGTCCGCGAGGAATGCCTCCCCGCCCTCGAACGTCACCCAGCCCTCCATCAGCTTGGCGTGGCCCTCGCGTATTGACTTCACCTCGCTGCCGGTGAGGGCGATGCCCGCGGTGATCCGCTCGAGGAGCTCGTACTCGAAGCGAGCGCGCCGGTTGGTCGCGAGCAACTTCACGAGCGGGCAACCTCGATGAAAACTGGAACAAGCTCGGGGTCGAACTGCCGCCCGGCCGCGGAGCGGATCTCGTCCGCCGCGGCTTCCCGTGTCATGGCTCGCCGGTACGAGGACGGCGACGTGAGAACGTCGTAGACCTCGGCCAGGTGGATGATCCGGCTCGGAAGGGGAATCATGACCCCAGCGAGGCGCTTGGGATACCCGGTGCCGTCCCAGCGCTCATGATGGTGGCGGATGGCACCCGTCAGGTCGCCGGGGAACTCCGCGGCCTCGACGATGCGCGCCCCGACGACGGGGTGGCGCTGGTAGAGGCGGCGTTCGGATTCGCCGGGCCTGTCCATGCGGTAGACACGGGTGTAGTCCAGCTCCCGCATGCCGACGTCGTGGAGGTACGCCGCGACCGTGACCAACTCTTCCTCGTCGGAAGAGAGACGGAGAGCGACCGCAAAGCGCTGGGCGATCTCGGAGGTCGTCTGCGAGTGCTGGCGGAGGTGAGGATAGGCGGTCTCGCCGGGCTCCAGAAGAATGCGCGCCATGTTCCTCGCAGCCCTCCTGTAGTTTCGCAGGGCGGTCGCCAGCTCGAGGTGGTGGAGCGCGGTCGCGAAGACGGCGTCACCTGACGTCGAACCGGTCGGTGTGACGAGCGAGAGCGCGACCCAAACCGGCGGGCCGGTCAGAAGAACGGAGGTGCGTATCTCCTCCTGGCGCGTCTGGCCGCCGCCGCTCGGCTGCTCGTCCCACCCCCAACGCTCCACCGGCGGCATGCGGATCCCGGAACCAAGCAGAGCGCTGCTCTGGTGCGCGGCCAGGGCTTCCCGGTGCTGCTGGTCGAGAGGGGTCGTCCGCAGGGCGAGGACGCGGGTGCTCCTTCCGTCCGTCAGGGTCAGGGCCGCCACGGCCACGTCCGGAAGCCGCGCGAGGGAGCGCACCAGGCCGGCAAGCTCCTCGATGACCCATCGGTGCGAAAGTGCAGGGCTGACCGGCGGGGTGGTCGCGGCTGCCGGCGGTGCGGGCTCCTCCTGAGCGCTCACCGTCGTGCCGAGGGAGTCGGGGTCCGCCAGGAACCGCTCCAGCGACTGGCGGATGCTCTTTGCGGCAGTGATGTCCTCGGGGCCGAAGAGGGTCTTGCGGGACTTGTCCCGCACGTCCACGAATCCGATGAAGCGGCCGGCCCGGGTGAGGGGAATCGTCAGCAGGCGGGACGTGCAGGCACTCTCGAGGTGGGTGCAAAGCGATGGGAACTCCTGCAGTTCGTTCAGGTACGCGGGCTCGGTGCGCCTCCGGCGAACCCATTCGATCAGAGGATGCCCGAGGCCGAGCGATTCCGGAAGGGTGTCCCGCCGTCCGAAGCCGTAACTCGTGGCGAGTTTGAAATCTCCGTCCGGCCCCTCCAAGTAGAGTGCCGCCTTCGTAGCCTGAAGCTCCTCCAAGCAGCGGTACACGAGCTCCTTGGCGCCGCGTTCCCGTTCTGGGTCCCATGACGAAGACATGCTGCTCCCGGTCGAGAGTCTATCACCCGGGCATGTGGCGGCTCAGCCACACTCCGCTGCGCTGGGGCCACAGGCGCGGTGAGCGGCGCCTGCGCCCAGGCTGGCACGTTTCTCGCTCTCCCACCAGGCGGAGGCGACGGATGGCCTGGCAAAAGACGGTTCGACGGGCGGTGGGCGCGAACGGGGTGGGGATTCACGGGGGGGAGCAGGTCGCGCTGCGTCTGCGCCCCGCCCCGCCCGGCACCGGGGTGGTCTTCGTCCGCACGGACCTCGGCATTGCCATCCCAGCGAGGGCCGAGAACGCCCGCGACCTTGCGTACGCCACGACATTGCGCCTGCGCGGTGCGGAGGCTCGCACCGTCGAGCACCTGATGGCGGCCGTGGCGGGGGTAGGCGTGACCAACCTGTTCGTGGACCTCTCGGCTGCGGAGGTACCGATCCTGGACGGCTCCGCGTTGCCGTTCGTCGAGCTGGTCAGGCGGGCCGGGATCGTCGACCAGGGGGTCAGTTTGCCGGAGATGCTGGTGCGGCGTGCGATCCGGGTCGGCGACAAGGAGCGCTGGATCGAGCTGCGCGCCGCTCCTGAGCTGTTCGTGGACTACCTCGTCAGCTATGACTCGCCGGCGGTCGGGAAGCAGCGTTTCGTCGGCGCGATCACGCCCCAGCGGTTCGTCTCCGCCATAGCGCCGGCACGCACCTTCGGCTTCTTGGAGGACGTGGAGTCGCTCCACCGGCGCGGGCTCGGCCTCGGCGGTTCGCTCGACAACTGCATCGTGGTGGACCGCGAGCGCATCCTGTCTGGCGGGCTGCGGTTCCGCGACGAGTTCGTGCGCCACAAGGTGCAAGACCTGATCGGCGACCTAGCCCTGCTTGAGTATCCGTTGCGGGCGAAGATCGTGGCTCACAGGGCAGGGCACTCTCTGCACGTGGCCGCCGTGAACGAGCTGCTTGCGAGCCCCGAGGCGTGGGAACTCGCCGAGCCCGACCGGCTGGCGCCGTTCACGGTGCGGCCGTATGTCGGCGACTTCGAGTCGGCAGCATCGGTGGCCATCTGAGGCGCCGCCGACAGCTCTCCGCCGCCCAGCCAACCAGCTGACAGCCGACAGCTCCCCCGCCCACCCGGGAGACATTCCGGAGGGTAGGAAGCTGTGAGTTTCTGACTGTTGGCTGTCAGCTGTGAGCTGGGCGGGTGGGTGGGGGAAAGCTGTTTCCGGTTCCGGTGTGGTACGATTGCCACACCATGATTCTGGCCGCGATCCTGCTGGCCGCGGTACCGGTGCCCGAACTCGATGTGCTGCTCACACCGGCACCCGGGCGGCTGGCCGTCGAGGTTATGGTCCACCGGGCGCTTCCTGCGGAATGGAGCGAAGCGCTCTCTGCCGGCGCTCCGGTGAGCATTACCTACCGTCTGCGTCTGTATCGCAACCGTCACTGGCTCTGGGACCAGCGCGTGGCGGGCCATGAGCTCGTCGTCAAGGCTCAGCGGGACCCGCTCACCGGCGTGTTCACCCTCGTGGCGGAGCTGGACGGCGAGATCCTGGCGTCCGGCCAGGTCGGGAGCCTCGACGAGGCGGTTCGCTGGGTGACGCATCCGCCGAAGTCCGAGGTCGCGGTTCCCCTTCACCGCGAGCCCCTCCTCCTCTTCCTGCGGGCCGAGTTCCTCACGCACTACAAGCTGCTGGTGATCCCGTCCACGGTCGGGACCGATTGGGTCGGCCTGTCGGTGCCGGAGCTGCCGTGAGCGACTGGCGGCGGAGCTGGCAACGCTACAGACGCCAGAACCGTTTTCTGGTGGGTCTCTACGTGCTCCTGCTGCTGCTCGCGGGGGCGGCGTACGCCCTTTTCTCCCGGATGGCCCGCCTGCCTGCGGAGCAGTTCACCAACCGGCTGCTCACCTTCCTGCTGTGGTGGTTCGACCTGACGCTTATAGCCATCCTGCTCTTCATCCTGCTGCGGAACTTCCTCAAGCTGGCGCTCGAGCGGCACTACGGGATCCTCGGTTCGCGCTTCAGGACAAAGCTCCTGCTCTCCTACCTCGTCGTAATCCTCGTGCCCACCGCGCTGCTATTCCTCCTGTCCGCCGGGCTGCTCTCGGGGGCGGCGAAGGCCTGGTTCTCGGAACCGGTCGAGCGCATGGCCAGCGCCGGCGTCGAACTTTCGGATGCCGTGCGAGCCCAGGCGGAGGCGCGCACGATGCGCGCCGCCGGAGTGATCGCCGACCGGTTGCGGGGGATCGCGACCCAGCCCGACCGTCTGGCGGAGCTGGGGCGTCTCCATGCAGTGCTCGGGGACCACCTCACCGGTCTGCTCCAGGGCGGGATCCCGGTCGTGGAGTTCGCGGACCCTCGCCAGCGGCTGCTCCAGAGGCTGCCGCCGCTGCCGCCGGAGGCGTTCAGAACGGACGGCGTGCGCGGCGAGCGTTTCGGCGGGACGCTGGTGGTGCGGGCATGGAAGCGACTGCCGGACAGGTTCGCGGTGCTGGTGGGCGAGGCGCTCCCCGAGGAGCTCGTGGCGGCGCAGGCGCGCCTCGCGGCCGGCGGAGTCGCTTACGAACGCCTCAAGATGGAGCGCCCGACGATCACCGCAACCGTGGTGCTCGGCTTCGGCGGTCTCGCGTTGATCGTGTCGTTCGGAGCGATCTGGCTGGGGCTGTACCTCTCCCGGCGCTTCACCGCGCCGCTTCTCGCACTCGCGGCGACGACCCAGAGGATCGCGGGAGGCGAGTCGCTGGAGACGGTGCCGCTGCCGGCCGAAGACGAGGTCGGGATGCTGCTCGGCTCGTTCAACTCGATGGTCCAGCGTCTGAGGCAGCGCGAGAACGAGCTGAAGTCTGCGGTTTACCGCCTGGACGCCGTGCTGGGTGCGGTGCGCACCGGCGTGCTCACACTCGACGCCCACAGGGAACGCGTGGTCGGCAACCCGGCGGCGGCGGCGATGCTGGGCGTGCCGGAACTCGCAACGGGCGAGCTTCCCCTCGAGGCCTTGGCAGCTGCTGGTCTGCAGCGTCTGGCGGAGACCATCCGCACGGCTGAGGACGCCGTACGTGGGTCGCTCACAATATACCCGGGAGGGATCGCGCGGCACCTTGAGATGGCGCTCGTGCCGCTCGGTGACCCGACGCTTCCGGAGGGGTGGGTCGTGGCTTTGGAGGACCTCACGCAGCTCCTGCGTGCCCAGCGGCAGGCGGCATGGAGCGAGGTCGCAAGGCGCATCGCCCACCAGATCAAGAACCCGCTCACGCCGATCCGCCTGGCGGCGGAGCGGATGGCGCGACAAGTCGAGCGCGGTAACCCCGACATCGAGGCGATCGTCACGCAAGGGAGCGATGCGATCGTGCGGCATGTCCAGGCGATGCAGGAGATGGTCGACAGCTTCTCGCGCTACGCCAAGATGCCGCCGCTTGCGAGGAGGCCGGTGCCGATCGGCGAGCTGGCCCGGCAGGTTGTGGCGCTCTACCAGGGCGTCCGAGAGGGCCTCTCGGTTGTGCTCGCGGACGGCTCCCAGGGAATGGACGTGCTGATCGACCCGGAGCAGTTCCGCCAGGTCCTGGCCAACCTCATCGACAACGCGGTCGAGGCGTCGCCCGCGGAGGGAGATGTCGTGGTCGGGATCGAACGCGAGGCGGAGGAGGTGGTGGTCTCGGTGACGGACCAGGGCCCGGGGTTGCCGATGGAAGACCCGGAGGTGCTCTTCCAGCCGTTCTACTCGACGAAGGGGAGGGGCTCGGGGGTAGGCCTCGCGATGGTGCAGAGGATAGTGACCGACCACGGTGGGACGGTGAGGCTGGAGCCCAGCAAGCCCCACGGAGTGCGAGCGGTCGTGCGGATTCCGGAGGGTGAGGCGTGAGCCACGGAAACATCCTGGTCGTCGACGACGAACGGGGGATTCTCGAGCAGCTGGGCGGGATCCTACGTGACGAGGGGTTCGCGGCGACGGCAGTGCCGTCGGGCGAGGAAGCTCTCGCGGCAGCCTCGCGCGAGCTGTACGACCTGGTGCTGCTCGACGTCGCACTCCCCGGCATGGACGGCATCGAGACATTGCGTCAGATGCGCGCGTCCGGGCAGGGAATGCCGGTCGTGATGATCTCCGGCCACGCCACCGCGGAGCAGGCCGTGCGAGCCCTGAAAGAAGGGGCGGTCGACTTCCTCGAGAAGCCCCTCGCGCTCGAGCGGGTGCTGCTCACGGTGGGCAACACCCTGGCGCACGCCCGCCTCGAGCAGCAGCTCATGGCCGAACGTGAAGAGGAGGAGCCTTCGCTCACCGGCGTGTCGCCGGCGATCGTGGAGCTGCGGCGCCAGATCACGCTCGCCGCCCCCACCGACTCTCGAGTGCTCATCACGGGCGCCAACGGGGCGGGGAAGGAGGTCGTGGCGCGCCAGCTCCACCGCTACTCGCGTCGTTCGGCCGGGGCGTTCGTGGCCGTCAACTGCGCTGCGATCCCCGCCGAGCTCATCGAGAGCGAGTTGTTCGGCCACCTCAAGGGGGCGTTCACCGGCGCTGTCGAGAGCAAGCGGGGCAAGTTCGAGCTCGCCGACGGCGGCACGCTCTTCCTCGACGAGGTCGGCGACATGAGCCTTCTCACCCAGTCCAAGGTGCTGCGCGTGCTGCAGGAATCGTGCTTCACCCGTCTGGGTGGAGCGCACGAGGTGCGGGTGGACGTTCGCGTCGTCGCCGCCACCAACAAGAACCTCGAAGACGAGATCGAAGGAGGCCGGTTCCGACGGGACCTTCTCTTCCGCCTCAACGTGATTCCAATCAGAGTGCCGCCCCTCAAGGAACGACCGGAGGACGTGCTGCTGCTCGTCCAGGAATTCATGCGCCGACTGGCACGGCGTGCCGGCGCGAGGCCGAAGCGCGTGACCCCGGCGGCCATGGCGGTCCTGCAGTCACACTCCTGGCCCGGAAACGTGCGCGAGGTCCGCAACGTCGTCGAGCGCCTCATGATCATGGTCGCCGACGATGAGATCAC
This sequence comes from Thermoanaerobaculaceae bacterium, assembly GCA_050018455.1. GTDB lineage: Bacteria > Acidobacteriota > Thermoanaerobaculia > Thermoanaerobaculales > Thermoanaerobaculaceae > RBG-13-68-16. Next base: position 17,182 of record JBEKAA010000015.1, read on the forward strand.
GCCGGGCGTCTTGGACCTCCCGGCCGGGCCGGCGGAAACGACGGGCGGCGCCATGACCACGCTCAGGCAGGCGCGGGAACGTTTCGAGAGCGAGTACATCGCGTGGGTTGTGAATTCCTGCGGCGGCAACATGTCCCGGGCCGCGCGGGTTCTCGGCCTCGAACGCTCGCACCTGTACCGCAAGCGTCGCGCCCTCGGTTTGCGGCCGCGTTGACCGGCTCGCAGTAGGGCGGTAGCATGACCCAATGGCGTACCCTGGCGATTCGAACCTCGATCAAGCCGTGCAGCAGCGCATCCTCACCGCCTTCAAGGAGGCAGTTCGACTGTACCGCGAAGGGCATGGCGAGGAGGCGCGAACCATCCTGCGATCCATCGCCGACGTCGACGCGACCTTTGGGCCGGCCCAGCGCCTCGAGCAGGCGATCTCCGCCGGCGCACCTGTCGATCTCGCGCAGCTGATCGGCGAGGTCGCCTCGCATGGCGACGTGAACGTCGATGCAACGGTGGCAAAGGCGCGGCAGGCCCTCGCGCAGCGCGATTTCCAGAGCGCTCTGACCCTGGTCCAGACGGTTCTCCGCGAGCTGCCGGGCCACCCGGAGGCGAGGCAACTGGCGGCCGAGATCCAGGCCAAGACGCGCGCCGGGGGCGAGATCCAGACGCACCTCGAGCGGGTGCGGCAGGCGCTCGACGCAGGTCTCGCCGAGGAGGCGAAGGGCTTCCTCAAGCTGGCGAAGAACCTCAACCCGACGCACCCCGACCTCGCGCTGCTCGAACGGAGGGTTCAACTCGCCGCGCAGCCGCTCGCGACTGAGGCCGAGCCGGAATTCGAATTCGAGGTGTTCGAGCAGCCCCCCGAGTCGGCAGGCACACCCCCGGCGCCCCTCCCGCCGCCGCCGCAGGCTCCCGCCGCGGCAGCTCCGGCGCCGCGAACCGCCGGAGCACCGCCGCCCCAGGCTCCGAAGGTCGGCCCCGTTCCCTCGGTGCCACCCGTACCCCCACAGTCCGTGACGAAGCCTGCGGTCGCCGCGGCACCCCCGGCGCCGACGCAACCGCCGCCTGCGGCGGCACCGGTGGCTCCTCCGCACGCCGGTAAGATGACCTTCGACGTGCCCGGCGCGAGCGCGCCTGTCGACTTTCAGGCGGGGTTCGCGGACGATTTCGGGGCGCCGGAGGCCGGTCCGGCCGAGAACACCTCTGCGCGCGTCGATGCGCTGCTCGAGCAAGGACAGCGAGACTTCGATCGAGGGGATTTCCAGGGCGCCATCGATACCTGGTCCAGGATCTACCTCATTGACGTGTCCAACGCAGAGGCCGACCGCCGCATCGAGCAGGCGCGCCGGCGCCGGGAGGAGGTCGAGCGGCAGGCGGAGCAGCACTTCTACGAGGCGAAGGAGGCGTTCGACCAGAAGCGGTTCGACGACGCTCGTTCGCTCTGCCAGCAGGTGCTCCGCCTCATCCCTCAACACCTCGAGGCGCACGACCTCTTGCAGCGTCTCGAAACCCCCGCAGCTCCGCCGCCGCCGGCGTCCAACCTCGCGGCTGAGGAAGATCTCTTCCGGGACGAGTTCGTGCCGGCGACCATTTCCTCCTCGTCCGGGTCGGTGCCGGCGGTCCGCTCCGCGGCGACGGCCACACGAGGGATGGCGCCGCCCGAAGCGGGTGAGGCGGCAGAGGCCTCCGTGGCCGCCCGGCCGACGTCCCGCGCTCGCACGACGTCGCTGCCACTGACCTGGATTGGGGTCGGTCTCGGTGTGCTGTTGCTCGTGGGGGCCGGCGCGTTTCTCCTTCGGGGCAAGGTCTTCTCGGGCGGCAAGGCGGCTGCCACGGAGGCGATCGCCGAATCCGAGCAGCTCGCCAAGCAGGGTCGGCTTCAGGAGGCCATCCAGGTGCTCCAGAGTCTGCAGGGTGGAGTCGAGGGCGAGGCGGCAAACCGCGTCAACCAGCGCGTGCTGGAGTATCAACGCCGGCTCAAGGCATCAACGGCGCCGAAACCGGTCGCCAACGGGCAGGTGGTCATGGACGCTCTCGCCGCCGGCCGCCGCGTGAAGGCGATGGCATTGGTGCGGGAGGGCCTTGCAAAAGCCCCCGGCGACGCGGAGCTGACGAGGCTGCAATCGGAGATCACGTCGTACGACGGCGCCATTTCCGCGCTCTCGGACGCGGTGGCCGCCAAGAACTGGGAGTCGATCCGGTCGCTCACGGACCAGATGCTCAAGAACCACCCCGAGGACGCGGAGTCGCTTCGCCTCTGGTCGGTTGCCACCTTCAACGTGGCCGTGCTGCACCTGAGGAAGTACCAGGTGGCGGAGGGGCACGAACTGCTCGTCGAGCTCTCGAAGCGGGTCAGCGACCCCGATGCCGACCGGCTCCAGCAGCTGGCGAAGAGCTACCTCTCGAGGCCGGTAGACCCGAGGTACCAGATCTTCGTGAGCAACGTGGATTTGCGACAGGTCGACTGATGTCGCCGCGCACGCCGCCGCCGGGACAGCTCGACATCCCCCTGGTGTGGGAGACCGAGCCTGCGGCCGGGACGCAGGGCGCTGCCCCGGCGCCGGGAACCGCGCCGGCTGCCGCCGCGCCTCTTCCCGGCGCCTCGCGATTGTGGTTGGCGGTGCTCGCCGACGCCGGCATGACCGCCGTCGGGGCGGCCGCGTTCATGGCGCTGGCAGCGCTGCTCGTCGAGGGCATCGCGCCGGGGCAGCTCGTGCTCGCAGCAGTCGCTGGCGTCGAGGCCATGACCGTCGTTGTGCTCGGGTGCCTGTGGGGCTGGCGAGCAACCCCGGGCATGCTTCTCCTGGACGTGCGCTTCTCTCAGCCAATCCCGTTCGGCCGGGTATGCGCAATGTGGTTGGTGTGGTTGCTTTGCCTGCCGCTGGCGGGCATCCCGCTCGTGATCCGTCGCCGTGGCGGGAGCGCGGCCGAGCGTCTCGCGGGCGGTGTCCTCAGCCCGCGCTCGCTTCCCGCGGGCGCTTGAACACCATGCCGATGTGGTCCGTAGCTCCGGTCTTGAAGTTGATCGCGGTGATGCCAACGAGCTCCCAGCCTTCTTCCCCCAGGAGGTTGAGGTCTGATTCCTTCAGCGGGTCGAGGCGGTAGTTTTCCGAGCGGACGTTGATGATCCGATACTCCCAGACGACGCGCGCCATGCCGGCCTCCCTGCCCTCCCCGGCGTTCTGTTCTGCACGGTGGCTCATCCGAGTATACCATCGCGGATGAAGGCCATGGCGAGCCAAATCACCCTCTCGGTTGTGGTTCCCGCGTACAACGAGGAGCGGCGGCTGCCTTCCACCCTCGATCGCGTGGCCGGTTATCTGGCAGGGGACGATCGACTCCTGCCGGCCGAGATCGTGATCGTCGACGACGGATCCACCGACGGCACCTGCGGCGGGGTGGAGGGGTTCCACCCTCCGCAGGGGATCGAGGTCCGGCTGGTGCGGCTCGGCCGCAACCGCGGAAAGGGCGCGGCCGTTCGCGCCGGCCTCGCGGCGAGCCGTGGTGCGCGTGTCCTGATCTCGGACGCCGACCTCTCCACACCGGTCGAGGAGGTCGAAGCGCTGCTGGCGAGCGGCGCGGACCTGGCCGTAGGCTCGCGCGGCGTTCGGCGCGAGTTGATCGGCAGGCGCCAGCCCGTGGTGCGGGACACGATGGGACGGATCTTCAACCTCGCTTTACGCCTGATGTGCCTCACGCGCCTCAGGGACACGCAGTGCGGTTTCAAGTTGCTGGACGGCGATCTCGCCCACCGTCTTGCGGAAACGTTGCGCCTCGACGGGTTCGCCTTCGACGTGGAGATGCTGGCGCGAGCGCAGCGCTTCGGCGCGACAATCGCCGAGATCCCGGTGCGCTGGTACCACGTGGACGCGTCCCGGGTGCGCCCGCTGCGCCACGGCGTCCAGATGCTGCGCGATGCGTCCCGCCTACGCGTCTGGCTTTGGCTGGGTCGCTGAGAAAGGGAAGACGGGAAAGGGAAGACGGAAGACGCCCCGGCGGCCCTGTCTCTCGTCTTTCGTCTACCTTCTACCTTCTTCCTTCCGTCTCACTGATTCGTCACCGGCTGGAGGAGGCCGAACATGGTGCCCTCCGGGTCCGCGCAGTAGGCGTGCAGCCCGATGCCGGGGAGTTCGCTCGGGCCGTGGATCTTCGTCCCGCCCGCCGACTGAACCTTCGCTAGGGTGTCCTGGAGGGACTCCACCTCGATGGTGTTGATCACGCGCTGGGCGAAGTGGCGGCCCATGAGCCCGCCGTTGATGCCCGGAGTACCGGCCGGTCCCGTCGTGACGAGCCAGTAGGTCTGCCCCTGCCAGCTCGCAGCGTCCCATCCCAGGACCTGCTTGTAGAACTCCGCGATGCCGGCGGGGTCGTCGGCGAGGATCTCGAAGTGCACCGGTCGGTTCATCACTTCCCTCCGAGCTTCGGTATTTCCCACGTCAACACGCCCGCCGCCGGGTTTCTTTCCGGCGTGGTCCGGCCTGCCGGTGCCGGGCAGCCGGGGCGATTCCTGCGTGCGCCCCATCGGCACTCACCAGAGATGTTCACAACGCGGACTGTTGCGCAGGGCCGGGCGCGGAGCGTTACTCGAGGAGCAGCTTGACGCCGCCGAAGAGTCGTGCCGCCAGGTTGTAGACCACCGCCATCAGGGCGCCGAGCGCGAACCCCACGGCGCCGCACACGAGCGGCAACAGCACGATGGCGAGGCCTGCAAGGAGCGGCCCGTGCGCGATCGGGATCTCCTCCGCCGCAGGGATGAACGAGACGACCGCGACCACGAGTCCGGCGAGCAAACCAGCCGCCGCGTGGATCAGCCCGCTCACCGCCGCGAGCGACGCCACCGCGATCCGCTTGACCCGCCAGAACACGGCCGTGGCCTCGACGAACTCGGTCTGGAAGGTTCCGGCTTCCTCCGAGCCAGGCGCCGACGGCTCTTCGAAAGGCGAGGCTCCCAGCGGCAGCGGTTGCAGCTCGGGGGCCGCCGCGGTTGGGTCCGGCACAACCGAATCGGGCTTCGTTCGTGGCACGTCGACCCGGAATGGATGGCCGCACGACGGGCACTTGAGGTCGCGTCCCTGGTACCGGTCGGGGACGGCGAGCTGGCGACCGCACCCTGTGCACGTTGTGGTGATCGTCGTCATCGCGCACCTCCATCAGGTCTTTGCTGCCGGGAGCCGAGGGCACCTCTCAGAGCGCGTGGCCCCTTGCCCTGCCGCGGCCGACCGCCGACGATCTGATGGTAGACGAAATCGGGCTCGGCCGGAGGTGGTCGGGCGCACTGTCGAGGTCTGGGGTTTGGCTCGCGCGGATCGGCGCAGTAGCATGTCTCGTGCTCGCGGAACGGAGTCGCATGGACCACCGAGTGCCGGCCGCTCTGATTGGCCTTCTCCTGCTCGCAACCGGCATACGACTCGCGGGGCTCACGAGGGAACCGTTCTGGTACGACGAGGTGTGCTCCTTCGAGCTGAGCAGGGGTGGGATCGCCAAGGTTGTCGAGACGGCTGCCAAGGACAGCAGCCCTTTTCTCTTCTACCTTGGTGTTGCCGGGTGGCGGGGCCTCTTCGGCGACTCCGAGGCCGCGATGCGCGGTTTCAGCCTCGCCTTCAGCATCGCCGGCATGGCGGGGGCATTCCTGCTGGCGCGGGACCTGAGCCGCAGCGCGCGGTCGGGTTTGATCGCGGCGGGTTTGATCGCGGTGAACCCCGTAGACATCTACTTCGCGCAAGAGGCGCGGATGTACACCCATGTCGCGACGCTACTGACGTTCGGCTCCTGGTTCCTCTGGCGGTGGTTGAGGTCTGTCCTCGAGAAGCGAGGGTACGCGGCGCAGACGGCCTGGGCTCTCGCTTTCGTCTTCGCCTCGACGGTCGCGATCTTCACGCACTACCTTGCCGCGCTGGCGGTCGGCGCGCAGGGCACGTTCGGGCTCGTCGTGTTCGTCAGAGGGCGGGATTGGCGCAGCGTCAGGATCCTGGCGGCCGGAGCCGCTCTCTCCGTCGCCACTTTCCTGCCTTGGAGGCTTTACGTCTCACGGTTCCGAGACAACCTGTACTTCGTCCACGGCCTGCGCTGGATGACCCCTCCGTCGCTGTGGGATGCGACCGGGAGGCTTTTCCACGAGCTGATATGGGGGGCAGGCACACGGTGGGGAGCAGCTGGGACGGCGCAGATCGTTCTCTCTGCGGCTGCCGCGCTCCTGGTGATTGCGGGGCTCACATGGGTTCTGGGTCGCAGAGCGTTGCCGCCCGGCGCCGGGACGGACGCGAGCACGCTGCGGCCAAGCGTGGCCCTCATTTACTCCGCGTGCCTCGTCCTTGGGCCCGTCTTCCTTGTCGTCGTTTTGAGCCACGCATACCACCCGCTGTTCTACCGCCCGCGCTTCGCGATGCTCGTGGTTCTGCCGTTTCTCGTGACCGTTGCCCTCACGGTGACGGCGCTGCCCCGCAGGGCCCTCCAGACCGCATCGCTAGCCTTCATCGGCGGGTTGATGATCGCGGGCTCCTTCGCTCAGTTCCGGGCCCACACCAAGACCGGCATGCTCGAGTTCGCAGCGCTGTGGCACAGGCTCGGCCCGCCCGCGTTCGTCGTCTTCGTTCCCACCTACACGGCCGAGATGGCGAGGTACTACCTGCATCTGCCGGTCAAGTCGGCGTCGAAGCCGGAGATCGAGGCAGCGCTCTCGGGCGGCCACGACGTCGAGATCTGGCTCTGCAAGGATCGGCACCCCGTCACCGCGCCAAGCCCGGAGGAGAGGGACCTGCTCGCCTGGCTCCCCCGGCTCGGCGTGGTGGCGCCACTTGGAAAGTACGACGTCTACGATGTGGTGCGCATCGTTACCGGGGCATCGGCCAAGATCCCTCCGAGTTGACCGGCGCCTTCTCTCGTGCCGCAGGTAACGGTGACCTCCAAGGTGGTCCCATCGTCGGAGGCACGACGTTCGGGTTGGGAACGGCCACGTGCCCGAACCCGGCATGCTCGAATCGATCCGCGACGGAATGACGATGCCGGTGGACGAGTGCGGCACGGAGCCCGGCTGGTGAAGCCGTCCCCGGCGTGCCGTCTCAACGAAGCAAGCCCAGAGGGACCCCAGGCGGATCGCTGAAACAGGCCTGTGGACACATTGCGGGTAGGAAGACGTTTCGCCATCGCCAGCGTCGTGCCGAGAATTCGCGAGCCGAACCCCACCCGTCCTCGTCCATCGTCCAGAGGCCGACATGATCCTTTGGCTTGGCTCCGCCGTGGCTGCGCGCGTACAATCATCGCTCATGTCCATCGGCAACATTCTTGTGGTCGTCGTCTTCAGCCTGGTGGGGTTTGCCGCCTTCCGCTACGGCAAGAAGAACAGCGAGGTGCGGCCGATGCTGCTCGGCGCGGCGCTCATGGTGTACGGCTACTTCGTCTCGAACGCTTGGCTCTCGCTCCTGGTGGGCGGCGCGCTCACCGCTCTCATCTTCTTCCCGCGGTGACCGACCGGATGGGGCTCTGTCGCGTCGCCGCCGCGCTTGGGTTTCTCCTCGCAATCCTTCCGGCCGCCGTTCTGGCGGGTGAGGCGTCGCCCGAGCGGCGAGGGTCGGTCGTGGGATGGAAGGAGCTGCGATTCGTCGCGCATAAGACCGGGATCTCGGCCACGATCGACCTGCGTCTAGATCGGGAGTCGGACGGCCTGACCGATGGCATCCTCCTGGAAAGCACGACGCACCTGCCGGGCAGGACGTTCGTGGCGCACGAGCGCGTGGACGCCGTGACCGCCCGCGCCCGTCAGATCGTGGACACGGAGACCGGAGTCAAGCACCACCGGAAGACGTACACGCTCGGCCTGCGCGGGTTCCGGCTCGAGTTCCTGGAGCCCGCCTCGCTCTCCGAGATGATGCAACCGCCGGAGCGCTGGACGAAGCGCACCGACTCCGTCTCCCTCTTCCCGCAGGCGCTTCCGCCCGGCTCCACCGTCACGGGGCCCGCCGGCCTGCTGTACGCGATCTCGGCGGCGAACCTGGCGGCACCCGGCGACTCGATGACGATCCATGTCCTCGTCCAGACGCACGTGGAGCGCGTGACCGTGCGGGTCGAGGGCACCGAGCCGGCCGACGTGACGTTCGAGCAGAGTCAGGGAGGCGAAGCGAGGCCCGTGCGCGAGCAGGTGACCGCGCTGCGGCTGGTCGCGCGCAGCCAGCCCGTGGAATCGGACACGGCGAGCGCGTTCCGCATCTTCGGCCTCGAGGGCGACGTCGAGATCCTGTGGGACCCCGCGCAACGCCTCCCGCTCGAGATCTCCGGGCACGTCAAGGTGATCGGGCAGGTCACGGTCCGCCTCGCCTCCGTCACCCTCCCCTGACCTCGCCTCTCCTCTTCGTTGACAACCCGTACGGAATCACGTACGTTTCTCGAGGAGGCGTTCATGGGACCGATCCGGGTGAGCGAGGCGCGCGACCGGCTGTACCGGCTGGTGGACGAGGCCGCCGAGTCGCACGAGCCGGTCGTCATCACAGGCAAGCGCGGCAGCGCTGTGCTCGTCGCCGAGGACGACTGGCGCGCGATCCAGGAGACGTTGTACCTGCTGTCGGTGCCCGGGATGCGCGAGTCGATCCGCGAGGGGATGGCGACCCCGGCCGGCGAGTGCGACACGGAGCCCGGCTGGTGACGCGCCGCCCCTGGCGCGCCGTCTACACGAAGCAGGCGAAGAGGGACGCCCGGCGCATCGCCGAGGCCGGGCTTCGGGAGAATGCCCAGGCGCTGCTCGACCTCCTCGCCGAGAACCCGCTCCGTCCCCGTCCGCCGTTGGCGGCGCTCGCCGGCGACCTCGCCGGCGCCATCTCCCGCCGCGTCACCATCCAGCACCGCCTCGTGTATCAGGTCCTCAGGAAGGAGCGCACCGTCAAGGTCCTCCGCCTGTGGACGCACTACGAGTAGCGAGCACGGATTCCCTCTGCTCGGATTGGGGCCGGTGCCCCGCACCCTGTAGCGTGGTCGGCGCCGCCTGGTCCTGTTTGGCGCTAAACTCAAGACTCATGCTCTCGTTGTCCGCCATTGTCCTTTCGGCCGCGGTCGCCGCCCATGCCGGGTTCCCCACCGTGCGCGAATCGCTCATGTCCAGCGGCGTGCCAATAGAGGCACTTCAGACGTGGGACCTCGACGTTCAGATCAATCCGTCCGCTGTGCTCGAACTGCCAGACGTGTTCGTGATCGCCTACGTTCGATTCGTGACGCCAGAAACTCTCGAAGACCAGTTAGTCGTGCGGCTCTTCGACCGAAGCGCGAACCGCTGGTTCATTGCGGAGGTTCCTGGTCACGGTCAGGGCCTCGTCCCGCTTGGGACACCGCTCAAGCTCTACCACCAGGGTGGGTTCTTCTACGTCGACACGCACCTGACGCCATCGGCTGCCAACACGCTCGTGCTGGATCGTGAACTTACGCCCAGGCAAAGGTTGGAGGGCTGGATCGTCGCCTTGCTCCCTGACGAAATGGTGCTGTATTGCCTCAGCGGCCCGCACTTCAGGCCGACCTATCCAACCCAACTCTCGCTTTACGATCCAGTGCATGATTGCAGCCAGATCGTTTACCCGCTCGAGCCGTACCTTCCGATCCGGGCGAAGTACATCGAGCGGGTTCGCACGCTGCTTGCGGCCCACGACCGGCGCTGGCTTTGGGACCACGGGTTCGCGGCTGAGGACTTCGACAACTCGACGCGTGACTACACATCGAGCGCTGACAGCCGCACACTGGCGTTCGTCGCAACCTTCAACGAGTACCAGGCGTGGCCTGAGGATCGGCAGTTCTTGCTCGCCTACCTCTCGTCCGTCCGCCCAGCGCTTAGCCAAGGTCCGGTTCCTGTGCCGTTGCCGGAGCGGTTTTTCATCGATTTCCTGGCGGATGTGGGGCGGCTTCGTGGCTTCCGGGAACATGGCGGTGCCGCTCGCTGGGCGGAACTCGCCGCTCGGATGCCTGAGCTCGTTGAGCTGCTAATGCCGGTGTTGGATCATCCATGTCCCCGGTGCAGCACATATCGCGAGGCGGTGGTCCAGACTGATGCCAGGTGGGCTGACCCCGAAACGTGGAAGCGGCTCGCGACCCTCATCGCTACGCCGCCTCCGAGCCTCGAAGTTGTTTATCTCTACGAGAATGTAGGGACCGACGAGCCCTTGACCTACACCGAGATCGAGCTCTCGCAGCTGCGTTCGAAGTTCAGCGGACTGAGCGACCGCGCAATTCTCCGCAGGCTCGTCCGCCTAGACCCGCAGGCGTCAACCCCTTCAGGTTCTGTCCCCTGACCCCTGCCTCTACGCCTGGCCGTACAGCGGGAACGCCTTCGTCAGCTCCTCGACCTCGGCCTTGACCTTGGCCCAGACCGCCTCGTCCTCACTCTTGAGGACGCGGTCGATGAAGGAGGCGATCGCTTTCATCTCATTCGGACCCATCCCGCGGGTCGTCACGGCCGGGGTGCCGATGCGGATGCCGGATCCGATGTAGGGCTTGCGCGTGTCGAACGGCACGGTGTTCTTGTTCACGGTGATGCCGGCCTTGCCGAGACGCTCCTCGCCCTTCTTCCCCGAGATCCCGTCGCTGCCGAGGTTGATCAGCATGAGGTGGGTGTCGGTGCCGCCGGAGACCATGCGCCAGCCGAGGAACTGCAGTTCGCCGCACAGCGTCCTGGCGTTCTCGAGCACCTTCCCGATGTAGTCGCGGTAGCCCGGGGTGAGCGCCTCGGCGAACGCGACGGCCTTCGCCGCGATCACGTGCATGAGCGGGCCGCCCTGGACGCCCGGGAACACCGCCTTGTCGAGCGCCTCGGCGAACTCCTGCTTGCACATCACCATGCCGCCGCGGGGGCCGCGCAGCGTCTTGTGCGTCGTGCTGGTGACGAACTCGCAGTGCGGGACCGGCGAGGGGTGCAGCCCGACGGCGACCATTCCCGCGATGTGGGCGATGTCGGCCATGACCATCGCGCCCGATTCGTGCGCGATTTTGGCGATCAACTTGAAGTCGATGACGCGCGGGTAGGCGGATGCGCCGCACACGATGAGCTTTGGCTTGTGTGTGCGGGCCAGCTCGCGCAGGGCGTCGTAGTCGATCGTCTCGGTGTCCGGCCGCACGAGGTACGGCACCACCTTGAACGTCTTGCCCGAGTAGTTGAGCGGGTGGCCGTGGGTCAGGTGGCCGCCGTGCGAGAGGTCGAGCCCGAGGATCGTGTCGCCCGGCTGGCACGTCGCGAGGTAGACGGACATGTTCGCCTGGGCGCCCGAGTGCGGCTGGACGTTGACGTGGTCGGCGCCGAACAGCTGCTTGGCGCGGGTGCGCGCCAGCTCCTCGGCGACGTCCACGAACTCACACCCGCCGTAGTAGCGCTTGGCGGGGTACCCCTCGGCGTACTTGTTGGTCATCACCGAGCCCATGGCGGCGAGCACGGCGGGCGAAACGAAGTTCTCGGAAGCGATCAGCTCGAGGCCCTCGTTCTCGCGGTGGCGCTCGTTGTTCAGGGCCGTCGCGATCTCGGGGTCGGACTGGCGGACGGCGGCTTCGAGGAAGTTGAAGAAGGCGGTGCGCTCGTGCTGGTTCATGGAAGTTGCTCCTTGTCCGGGGCGGGCGGGACTGTGCCCTGCGCCCCGTGCCCCGTGCCCTGTTCTTCGTCGATCTTCTCCACGCGGCGCTCGTGACGGCCGCCCTCGAACGGCGTGGCGAGGAATATGTCGAGGATCTGGACCGCGACGCCCGGGCCGGTCGTGCGACCGCCGATGCAGAGGACGTTGGCGTTGTTGTGGCGGCGCGCGTACTCGGCGGTGAAGGCGTCGTGGCACAGCGCGGCGCGCACGCCCCGGTGGCGGTTGGCGGCCATCGCCATCCCGATCCCGGTGCCGCAGATCAGGACGCCGAGGTCGCCCTTGCCCGCGAGGAGCGCTCGCGCGAGTTCGTGGGCGAAGTCGGGGTAGTCCACGGGGTCGCGGTTCAGCGGGCCGAGATCGAGGACCTCGTGACCGGTGTCGCGGGCGCGCTCGGCGAGCATCTCCTTGCAGTCGAAGCCGGCGTGATCGGAGGCTATCAGGATGCGCACTCCAGGCTCCTCCCGGCGCTGCCGGCAGGCAGGGCCGCGTGCGGATGGTACTACGCCTTGCCGGCGGAGGTCTCTATGCTGCTCGGCGCCCTCTACGGGGTCGCATTCCGCTGCCAGAGCGGACCACCGACGGCGCGAGCCTCGGATTCCCGGCCGTGGCGCTCGAGGAACAACGCATACCCGGCCCTGGCGTTCGGCCACGACGGGTCGATCGTCAACGCGTCGAGGAACAAGCGCTCCGCCGCGGCAGAGTCGCTGCGACGTTCGCTGTCCGAAGCCCGCGCGATCCGTGATTCGACGCGTTCCCGAACGGTGTAGCCGGTAGGGTCCCACCTCATCGCAACGGCAAGGGCACCAACGAACGCCAGCCTTACAGCCAGCGGACGCAACTGGCGCGAGCGGAACATACCTATGGCCCACAGCAGAAACCGCGCCGCCATGATGCAGAGCGCCGGGTAGAGAGCGAGCCGGAGGCGTTCCTCCGGGACGAATGCAACGAGCGTCACGCCATAGGTGGCGGCGAACGCGCCCAGGAGAAGCCGCCCGCGACGGTCTCCGGGAAGGGTCAGAGCCGCGAGCGCCAGCGGGAAGAGCCACCACCAGCGCGGAAAGGCCGCGAACGGAGGCCACGTGTCGAGGAAGAAGGTGAGGTTCCTCTGGTCACCGATCTCGAACCCGCCCATGAGGTAGAACGCCTTGCGCACAACGAGGCTCGCCCACGCCCGCGGCTCCGCCATGATCCACGCGAGGGCGCGATCCCTCCAGTACCGCGAGACCTCGGACGGCTTTGGCTCGTGCCCGAGGGCAAGGCGCGCCAAGTAGCGGCTTGACGACTCGATATTGTCGGTGTAGGCGCCATCGGCTGCGTAGCTTGCGGTGTCGGTCGGCCCCGGCATCACCGATGTGTAGCCGTCGGCGCGCGGGTTGTTGGAGACGTAGAGAATGGCGCCTCCCTGGGACGAAATGAGGATGGAGTCCCGGCCTGCGATCGCGTTGTGAATGGTCACGGGGACAATCGCGAGCGCGAGTCCGGTGCACAGCAACCCACCGCCCGCGAGCAGCCGGCTGGGTCGCCAACCCGCTCGCCAGGCGGCTCCGCCAGCGATGGCGAGGGCAACGGGAACAAACGCCAGGATGTCGGGGCGGGCGATCGCCGCGAGCCCGAGCGCCAGGCCGGTCTCGAGGAAGCGCCTCGGCGACGGTTCGCGGGTCGCACGCTCCAGCGCCAGGAGCATGGTGACGACCAGCGGCAAGAAGACAACTGCGTTGAGGAACTCGAAGTCAAAGAGGAGAACGGTGGCGGTGCCGGCGTAGAGTAATCCGGCGAGCATACCGACCCAACGGTCAATCAGGCGCGCGCCTAGCGTCCCGACGAGGGCCGCGGTCAGCGAGCCGAGGACGATCTGCGCGATGTGGACCCAAAGCAGATTCCCGCCCGTCAGGAACAGCAGACCTGCGAGAAAGTACGTGTAGAGGGGCGCGCGGTAGAAAGGCTCGGAGCCGGCGAGATGGCCATGGGCAATGGCGGAGGCGTGCTGCACGTTCCACAGGGCGTCGAGGTACGGCCGGTGGAAGGTGGGATCCGCCGCTGCCGTCGGGAGGTACGCGAAACGCAACGCAAGCGCGGCCGCGAAGATGAGAGTCGCCCACCGCCAGCCGAGCGCAGGATCAGGCGCGCATTGTCGGGAAGCCTGCATGGTGACCAACTCGCCTCGATTATAGGTTCGCGCCGGCGGATCGCGGCCCCGGCAGCCGCTCGGCGTCACACGCGAGGGTGGTACAGCGCCTCGAACTCCGACAGCGCATAGCTGTCGCTCATCCCCGCGAGGTGGTCCACGATCAGGCGCACGAAACGCGGCTCCGAGCGGTAGTGCTCGGAGACCTCCTTCGGGATCGTCTTGATCGGCAGGTCGCGCAGGTAGGGGCGCCCGGTCTCCTCGTGGAAGCGGAGCAGGGCGTACGTCGGCAGGGTGAGGGGGTTGGAATAATGGGCGCGGAAGAGGCCGGCCATCACCAGGTGAGCGCGGTGGTCCTGCCGGTTGACCTCCTGGTGGTTGATGATGAACCGGTAGATGAACGCCTTGAGGTCGGCGAAGAGCGGCACGACGCGCTTGGAGAACGCCACCGTGGCCGCGGGAATCTCGTCGGCGATCGAGGCCCACCCGGCGTGGTCGGACACCTTGTGCTTGGCCGAGACCTTCTCGATCGTCCGCGCGGAGTTCTCGATGGCGTCCGTGACGAAGAGGTGGATGAGTCCGCGCTGGAGGAGCGCCGCCTTCCGCCAGCGACGCCGTTCCCGCGCGTACGTTTCGCCGGAACGCTCGATGACGGTCGTCGCGGCCGCCAGCCTCTCGATCTCCTCGAGCGAAACCGCGTCGGCGTAGAGGCCATCCTCGAGGTCGTGGGTCTGCTGCGCGATCTCATCGGCCAGCGCCACCGCCTGGCCCTCGAGGTGGCATGGCTTGCCGAGCCGCAGCCCCTCGGTCGTCGGGAGCGGGAACGGGAACCGGACCTTCCACGTGGTGTGCTTGATGATCCCCTCGCGCACCTGGTCGGTGAGGTTCAAGCCCGGGTAGTCGTAGCGTCGTTCGAGCTGGTCCACGACCCGAATCGACTGATAGTTGTGCTTGAACGTCCCGACCGCGTGCACCACCCGCTCCGGCAGCGGGCAGGTGGGCTCTTCCCCGGCGAGGATGCTCGCGAGCACGCGCTCACCGGAGTGGCCGAACGGCGTGTGGCCGAGGTCGTGGGCGAGGCCGATCGCCTCGACGAGGTCCTCGTTCAGGCCGAGGGCGCGGGCGAGAGTCCGGGCGATCTGTGCGACCTCGAGCGTGTGGGTCAGGCGCGTGCGGGGATGATCGTCGGTGTAGGGGACGTACACCTGCGTCTTGTGCTTGAGCCTGCGGAAGGCGCGCGAGTGCAGGATCCTGTCGCGGTCGCGCTGGAAGTTGGTGCGGTAGTCGAAGTGACGACCCTCGCTCGGGAGCGGCCGGCGGCGCGTGGCCTCCAAGGAGCGCATGGCGCAGAAGGCGAGGGAGGTCTCCTCCGCCTGTTCCAGGCGCGCCCGGGTTCGAACCTCCACCTTGACCGTGCTAGGCATGACCACCCCCTTCGGTCGCGAGCACCTCGCCGGCCAGGCGCAGCGATCCGGTCACGAGCGTCGTGCGGTCGGCGGGGAGCTCCAAGAGCGCGGCCGCGACGCTGCCCGCCCTGTGGCAGCCGGGGAACGCCGCCTCGAGATCCGTCAACGGCGTGGCGCGAGGGGAGGCGATGGGCGCCACCGTGACCCCGGTGACCCGCGGGCGCAGGAGCGCCGCCATCGCCGCGAGCGGCTTGTCGTTCAGGCAGGAGAAGAGCAGGTGCACGTTGCCGGAGAGCCCCATCGAGTCGAGCGCGTCCGCGAGGGCGCACATCGCCTCGAAGTTGTGAGCGCCGTCCACCAGCAACTCCCGGCCCCGGATCCGGCAGCGCTGAAGCCGCCCCGGCCAGGAGACGCCCTCGATTCCTCGGCGCACCGCGCCGGCCTCGATCGCCGGTCCAACGCCGTGCTTCGCCAGGGCGGCGGCCCCGGACAACGCGAGCGTGAGGTTCGCTAGCTGGTGCGCTCCCGCCAGCGGCAGCGCCGCCTCGCCGCTAACGTCGCCGACCGTGAACCTCACGTGGGTAGGTTCAAAGGTCCAATCGTAGGGTGACAGCAGAGGAGCAGAGGTGCTGAGGGGCAGAGGAGTTAGGCCTATCTTGTCGCAGCCTTGGCCCCCCTGCTCCCCTGCTCCTCTGCTCCCCTGCGGTCGTTGAACCTGGGGACCTTGGAACAGGGTTGTCACCGTGGCCCAGTGGGAGGCCAGGGAGATCGGGGTGGCCTGGTTTGCGCTGGCTCGGATGATGGGCTCGACCTCGTCGTCCCACGTTCCGACGATCGCCTCGCGGCCCCGCAACGCCGCAGCCTTTTCGGCCGCGATCGCCGTGCGCGTGGTGCCGAGCCACCTCTGGTGGTCGGTCCCGACGTTGGTGAGCAGGGCGACCACCGGCTCCACGGCGCTCGCGGCATCCCACCGGCCTCCGAGGCCGGCCTCCATCACCGCCACGTCGACTCTCCGCTCGGCGAACTCGACCACCGCCGCGCACGTGAGCGTCTCGAAGTACGAGAGGTCCGGGAAATGTTCGAAGGACGCGACGAGCTCGGCGAGCCTCGCGCCGGCGATCAGGACGCCGTCCGTCCGGATCCTCTCCTCGACCGCGATCAGGTGGGGGGAGGTGTAGAGCCCGACGGAGACGCCGTGCGCTTGCAGGATTCCCGCAAGCAAAGCGGCGGCCGAGCCCTTGCCGTTCGTCCCCAGGACCAGGACCGACGCGAACGCCCTCTCCGGCCGGCCGAGCGCGTCCAGCGCCCGCTGTACGCGGTCGAGACCGGGCAGGATGCGTTGCTCGAGCCTGGGCGCGAGCAGCGCATCGGCCCCTAGAGCATATGGGAGAGACACCGGGCCAGCGTCTCCTTGAGCTCCTGGCGTGGAACCACCATGTCGAGCATTCCGTGCTCCAGGAGAAACTCCGAGCGTTGGAACCCCTCGGGGAGCTTCTGGCGGATGGTCTGCTCGATCACTCGCGGCCCGGCAAACCCGATCAAAGCCCCGGGTTCACCGATGTTGAGATCGCCGAGCATCGCGTAGGAGGCGGTGACGCCTCCGGTGGTAGGGTCGGTGAGCACTGAGATGTAGGGGATGCGCATCGCGTGCAAGCGGGCGAGGGCGGCCGAGATCTTGGCCATCTGCATCAGCGAGAGGACCCCTTCCTGCATCCGGGCACCCCCGGAGCAGGACACGACGATGAGAGGCAAGCGGTTCTTCAGGCAGCGCTCGATCCCGCGGGTCAGCTTCTCGCCCACCGCGGAGCCCATCGAGCCGCCCATGAAGGCGTACTCCATCGCGGCGATCACGGTCCGGATCCCCGCCAGGCGGCCGATCCCGACCATCACCGCATCACCGCGGAGGCCCTTCTCGCGCAGGTCCTTGAGGCGCTGGGCGTACGGTTTGGAGTCCACGAACTCCAGCGCGTCGGTGGAGTAGATGTTGGTGAAGAGTTCTTTCCAGCTGCCTTCGTCGAAGAGCTGGGCGAGGCGCATTCGCGCCGACACCCGGTGGTGGTGGCCGCAGCGGGGGCAGACGAACAGCCCGCGTTCGAGTTCCTTCCTGTAAAGAGTCTCGCGGCACCCGTCGCACTTCACCCACAGTCCTTCCGGGACCTTGCTGGGAGTGCGGGCGGACGGGTCGAGCCGACGGAACCATGCCATAGAGGTGTAATGGTACACCGGGTAGGAGGGGAATAGGTCAAACGTAAGAAGTAAAAGGGGAAAGGTCAGACGTAAGAGGGAAGACGTGAAACGAAAGGCAAGTAACCGGGCAACGCAGCGGACCGGAGTCCTAGGTCTTCCGTCTTACCTTTCACGTTTTCCCTTTGACCCTCGTCGAGGGCTCCTCCGCACCTCTGCTCCGCTGCCGCGCCACAACCAATGGCGCCTCGCCGGGTCGGGGCACGAGGTCCACATCCACGCCGAATACCGCGCGGAACAGTTCGGGGCGCAAGACCTCGGACGGGGAGCCGGCGGCTCGCACTCGGCCCTCCTGGAGGACGACAAGGCGGTCGGCGATGCGGAGCGCGAGGTTCCAGTCGTGGACCACGAGCACGACGCCGACCCCGTCGCCCGCAAGGCTGCCGAGTATCGCCACGAGGTCGAGCTGGTGACGAACGTCGAGCGCGGTTGCGGGCTCGTCCAACAGCAGGAGCCGGGGCTCGCTCGCGAGCGCCCGGGCGAGGAGCACGAGCTGGCGCTCGCCTCCGGACAGCCGCTGCACCGGGGTCGCCTCCCGGCCGACGAGGCCGACCCGCGCGATCGCCGCCGCTACCGCCGCGTGGTCGCGCTGGGCCGGGGGCCGCCACGGTCCGAGGTGCGGTGCGCGTCCCTGTTGCACGACCTCGGCGACGGTGAGCGGGAAAGCGAAGCTCACGGTTTGCGGCACGAACCCGACGGTTCGCGCCGCGTCGCGCCTGCGCCAACCGGCCAGCGGCCTACCGCAGAGCTCGATCACGCCCGAGCTCGCTGGGAGGATACCGGCCAGGAGGCGCAGGAGTGTGCTCTTTCCGGCCCCGTTCGGGCCGAGCACGGCCACGCACGTCCCCTCGGTTACCGCGAGATCGACTCCGCGCACGATATCGGCGCCGCCGTACCCCCCAGCGAGGCCGCGCGCGTCGAGGAGCATCATGGCGACCGCCTGAGGAGAGCCACGAAGAACGGCACGCCGAGCACCGCCGTCACCACTCCGACCGGGAGCTCGACGGGGGCGAGGATCCGGTGGGCCACGAGATCCCCGAGGACCATGAGGGCCGCGCCTGCGACCGCGGCGCGCGGAAGGAGGCGCCGGGTCCCATGGCCCCAGGCCAGCCGGCACAGGTGGGGAACCACGAGCCCGACGAACCCGATGACGCCCGCGAAGGCCACTGCCCCGCCGCACAGCGCTGCGGCCGCCAGGAAGACGCGCCGGCGCACGGTCGCGACCTCGACGCCGAGCCCGGCGGCCGATTCCTCGCCGGTCGCGAGAAGACCGAGGTCCCGTCCGTGCAGCAGCAGCACGAAGGCGGGGATCAGCACGTACGGCGTCAGCCAGGCCACGGCGGGCGCCGAAGCGGATGCGAGCGAGCCCATGGTCACGGCCAGCGCTCCGGGCAGGCGCGGCGAGGGCGCGAGGGACAGGATCGTGAGGATCACCGCCGAGGCGGCGGCGTTGACGGCCACACCGGCCAGGATCATCCGCGTCGAGGACGGGCCGAGGGGTCCGCGCGCCATCCACCACACGAGTCCGGTTGCCAGGGCGGAGCCCGCCATCGCAGCGGCCGGCACCAGGCCGAGCGCCGACGCCGGGAGCACCGCAAACGCGGCCGTCGCCGCGGCCGCCCCGCCTCCGGAGATTCCGAGCAGGAAGGGATCCGCCAGGGGGTTCGATAGCAGCGCCTGCAGGGCCGTTCCCGCGAGAGCTAGAGCGGTGCCCACTGCGAGCCCCAGCGCGAGCCTGGGCAGACGGAGCCCGAACACGATGGTGCGTGCCTCGGGCGAACCCGCCCCGGCAAGCGCGGAAAGGGCCTCGCGCGCCGAGAGCGCCGGGCCTCCCTCCAGCAGGGCGGCCGCCGTCGCGGCGAGCAGCACGGCGATCAGGACGGCATCGGCGGTGCGCCTCACCCAGACCCCCCTTGAGGCTGTGGTGTCGGGTTCCGCGGCTCGGGCGGGGGCCCGCATCCCGGACCCCGGACCCCGGACCCCGGGTTCTCATGCGCTTCCCGAGCGGCGACCAACGCCTCCAGGGCCTCGAGCAGGCGCGGACCCGGCCGGCTCGCTTGATCGGCCGGCAGCCAGAGGACGCGCACGGCCCCTGAGGCCAACCGCTCCCCGGCCGGCGACCGCACGATGCGCGCGAAGCCGTCGCGGAGGTCCCTCTCGTCGGGAGCCACCACGACTTCCAGGCGGGGATCGAGCAGCAGCTCGGGGTCGACCCGCGGGTAGCGGCCCCCGCCTGCGGGCGCCTCGTTGTCGAGCGCGGCGCGCTTCAGGAGATCGTCGTGGAACGTTCCCGGAGAGCCCACGATCAGCGGGTCCCACCAGACCACGTACACGGCGGCTCGGCGTGGAAGGACGGCCGCGCGGGCGCCGAGGAGCGCGCAGCGGGCTTCAACGTCGCCCGCCAGCCGCACGCCCTCGTCCGGCCGGCCGATCGCGCGGCCGACGAGCCGGCAGGCCTGTTCAAGGCGGTCGAACGACGTGACGTCCGTGGTGAAGACGCGAGTGCCGAGCTCGCGCAGGCGCCCGATGACGCGCGCGTCGTTGCCGGCCGTCGTCGCGAGCACGAGATCCGGGCGCAGGGAGAGGATCGCCTCGACGTCATCATGCCTGACGCGCGGCAGGCGCTTGACCTCGGGCGGGTGATCGGCCGCGGCGGGCGCGGCGGCCACCAGATCGCCGGCCCCCAGGGCGAACGCCAGCTCGGTGACGTCAGGGGCGAGTGGGACGACTCGTCGGACCGGCCCGCCAGGCACTGCAGCGCCTGTCTGATCGACGACCTCTCCGGCGGGTGGCGGGGTGCAGGCGAGCGTGGCGAGAAGTGCAAAGAACCCACACCACCCGGTGTGGGTCCTTCGTCGGTCGGTGACACGAGGCGGCAGGCTACTCGGTTCCCTGCTCTTCCAGATCGTTGGGGACCCCCAGCCGCTGGCACGCGGCGTCGTACATCTGGCGGGCAGCCTTCTGCGCCGCCTGCAGCTCCGCGATGCGCTGCTTGACGCGCTGCAGCTCCTCCTGGATCTGGTTCTCCAGGTCGCCAATTTCCTGCTTCGTGACCTTCCGGGTGTCCTCATAGAACTTGCGTTGCTGGTCTGTAAGCACCGACATGAATGCCTCCTCCGTCTAGGGTTTGAAAGGAATGGTCTGAGTGACGTGCACCTTCACCCGGACGCCGTCCTTGGTCGCCGGCTTGAAGCGCCAGCTCCGGACGGCATTCGCGGCCGCAGCGTCCAGCCCGAGGTCCGGCTTCACGCCGCGCAGCACCTTCACGTCCTGAACTGAGCCGTTCTCGTCCACCAGGACGTCAAGGAACACGGTTCCCCCGACACTCTGTCGGGCGGCGAGCGGCGGGTAGGCCGGCTTCGGGTTGAAGACCACCTGGGGCGGCGAGACGTCGGGTCCCATCTCGACGAGGTCACCCACCTGCACCGTCGGTTGCGTCTCGGCCTGCGGTGCCTGCCGCGCAGCCGGTACCGCGGTGGGCTCGATGGGCACCGGCGTCGCGACCGCAGGCGCGGAAGCAGTTGGTGCGGCGGTCGGCTCAGCCGGCTGGACGGCCGGGGCTGTCGTGGGCGACTGGGCGGCAGGCTTCGCCCCCGCGGTCGGCTGAACCGCCGCCTGCTGTGCGGCGGATTGCACGGCGGGCTGCGCCGCGGCCGGCTGGGCCTGTTGCGGCGGCTTGGGCGCCTGAGCGGCCGCGGGCCGCGTCGGAGCGGCGGCCGCGGGCCGCGGCTGCGCCTGAGTCCCCGGCGTGAGGATCTCCCCGGCCAACTTCTCGCGCAGCGCCTGGGTCTGCTTGGCGACCTCCTGCTGCGTCAACTCGCGTGCCATCTGCACGGTCTCGGGAGCCGGCGTCGCCTCGGCTGCCGGGGCCGCGGAAGGCTTCTTCGTCCGAGTCATCACCACCACGATCGCGACAATGGCGAGTGCGCCGACGGCCGCGACTACCAGGGGGCCGAGCCGGAAGCCGGTGGGCGCCGTGAGCTCGGGGGGAGTCTCCTCGCGTACCGGCTCCATCACCGGGATGCGTGGCGCCGGCTTCGGTTTCGGAGGTTCGACCGGAGCGGAAGGCGGTGCGGCGGCCGCGGCCGGCGGCGCCGGCGCCGGCCGCAGGGCCGGGACTGTCGCCGTGCTCACGGGCCTCTCGTGGCCCACGAGGTCGGCAAGGAACGCGCCCAGCTCGGGAGCTCCGGGCGCGGGCCGGATCGACTGCAGGATGTTCGAGAGGTCCGAGGCCAGGTCGGCGGCGGTCTGGTAACGCTCCTCGCGGTCCTCCTTGAGCGCCTTCAGGACGACGCGCTCGACCTCGGGAGGGATCGATGGGTCGATGTCCCGCAACGGGACCAAGCGCGGAGACCGTACCTGCTCGAGGATCGAGAGCTCGGAGTCGCCGACGAACCCTTTGCGGCCCGAGAGCATCTCGTAGAGCACGAGACCCAGCGAGAAGATGTCGGAACGACGGTCGATGTCCTTGCCCCAGGCCTGCTCGGGCGACATGTATTGCAGCTTTCCCTTGAGCGCGCCGGCGCGTGTGTGGGAGGCCTTGGAGGCGGCCTTCGCGATGCCGAAGTCGCACAGCTTGATGTCGCCGTCGTACGAGATCAGCACGTTCTGGGGAGACACGTCCCGGTGCACTAGCGCCATCGCCGTGCCCTGGAGGTCCTTCTTGCGGTGCGCGTAGTCGAGCGCCGCCGCGAGGCGCGAGCCGATGAAGAGGGCCAGGCCCAGCGGAAGACGCGCCTTCTTGTCGTCGAGCGTCCGCAGGATCGAGCGCAGATCCTTGCCGTCGATGTACTCCATCGCGATGTAATAGGAGCGCTCGATCTTGCCGAGGTCATAGATGTGGATGATGTTCGGGTGCTGGAGCTGGGCTGCGAGCTTCGCTTCATCGACGAACATCGTGACAAACTCGTCGTTGTCCGTCAGGTGAGCCAGGATGCGCTTGATCGCGACGATCTTCTGGAAGCCCTCGACGCCCTTCATGCGGGCTCGATAGACCTCGGCCATCCCGCCGGTCGCAATCGGTTCGATGAGTTCGTACTGCCCGAAAGGCGTGGCGACGGGCAAGGGCCCGAGCGGCTTTGCCGGCGGGACAGCCGCCGGGCTTGGTGCTTCCGGCGGCGCCGCTGGTTCCGGAGGCGGCGCCGGACGATCGGCCGCGGGCGCTCTCGGTGTTCCCCTGAGCCCGCCGACTTCGAGTCCGGAGAGCGTGTCGGAAAGCAACTTCTCGACCGCGGTGTCCGTGCTCTCCATGCGAGGCTTCGCCGGCTTCGGGCCGGTCCTCCCGAGTTCCGTGAGAGTGTCCGAAAGAGCCCGTTCGACCGCGGAGGCGGCGTCCCGGGCGGCAGAAGCCGACCTGGCCGCCTGCCCGGGCGTCGTCGCCGGTTTCAAGGGCGAGGCCGGCGTGGGGATCGCGATGCGCTGTGTCTCGGCCGGACTCGTTCCGTGCTCCTCGGCGAGGAGGTCGCCGAAGAGGTCGTCCGAGGTCATGGTGCCGCCCGGTTTGGCGGACCCAGTACCGCGTCGCAACGCTTCGAGCATCTCGGTGCGGGTGTCCGGTGTGACCGCGCTCTCGGAGCGTGGCCTGGTCAGGAGAACCTTGACGTGCGCCAGCAGTTCGTCGTTCGAGAACGGTTTCGCGACGATGTCCTGGGCGCCGAGTTTGGCAGCGTCGGCCTTCGGATCCTGCCCGGTGTACCCGCTCATCATCACCAGGAACGGCGTGTTCCGCAGCCCGGCACGGGCGCGCAGTTGCGTGATGGCGTCCTCGACCTTCAGGCGAGGCAGCACCGACGTGGTCAGTACCATTTTGGGCTCGACCTTGGCGCAGGCCGCGACGGCCGAGTCCACGTCCTTGGCGGTGATAAGTTCGCAGCCCAGCGATGCAAGCGCTTCCGCGACGCGCACGGCGGTGCGCGGTTCGTAGTCGAGTAGAAGGATGGCCTGGGTCATACCCTCGCCGTTTCGCCAGCAGACCTCGGCGCCATTGTCATGGGGTGCTCCCTGCAAGTCAATAGGGATTGTAGTCGGTGGGTCTTGCATGTTCGCACCTCGGTGTACAATTCGCGAGGGGCGGGCGAGCCGGTCCCATCGGGGGTTGCATGTCGGGCCACAACAAGTGGAGCACGATTAAACACAAGAAGGGCAAGCTCGACGCGAAGCGCGGCAAGCTCTTCACCAAGATCATCCGGGAACTGACGACCGCCGCGCGCGAAGGCGGCGGTGACTCGGACGGAAACCCGCGCTTGCGCGCCGCGATCGTGTCCGCCAAGGCGGCCAACATGCCCGGCGACACGATGCACAAGGCGATTCAGCGAGGCACCGGCGAGCTCCCCGGCGTTTCGTACGAAGAGGTCACGTACGAAGGTTACGGCCCGGGCGGTGTGGCGGTCTTGCTGCACGCGCTCACGGACAACCGCAACCGCACAACGGCGGAGCTTCGCCACATGTTCGGCAAGCACGGCGGGAATCTCGGCGAGAGCGGCTGCGTCGCTTTCCTGTTCAAGAAGCAGGGACAGCTTCTCCTGCCGAAGAGCGTGGGCGACGAGGACAAGGTCATGGAAGCGGCGCTCGAGGCGGGCGCAGAAGACTTCTTCGCGGACGATCCCGAGTTCTACGAGGTCTACTCGGCCCCGGAGGAGCTCCACAAGGTCAAGACCGCGCTCGAGGCGCACGGTCTCCCCGTGGAGCAGGCCAAGGTCGAAATGGTCCCGACCACTCAGGTCCGGCTGGAAGACAAGCGGGCCGAGCAGATGATTCGACTGATGGAAGCGTTCGAGGACCACGACGACGTCCAGAACGTCTGGGCCAACTTCGACATCGACGTGAAGCTGCTCGAGGTCAGCTGAGCTGACCCGCGTCCTCGGCCTCGACCCCGGCACCCGGGTCACGGGCTGGGGGCTCGTCGAAGGGGATCCCCGCCGCGTGACTGCCGTCGAGTTCGGTTGCCTCTCGCCGCGGCGTGCGCTCTCTCGCGCCGCCGCGCTCGCGTCCCTGTCGGATCAGCTCGAGGAGCTCATGGCCCGCGTCGGGCCTGACGTCGTTGCGGTGGAGACGCCGTTCTTCGGGCGCTTCCCCAAGGCGGCGCTCGCTCTCGCCGAAGCCCGCGGCGCGCTGCTCGCCGTGCTCGGACGGTGGGGCGGCGAAGTGGTCGAACTGGAACCCGCAAGGGTCAAGGCCGCCGTCGTCGGGCACGGGCGAGCCGAGAAGCGGCAGGTCGCTTTCGTCGTGCGGCACGCGCTCGGCCTGGCGGAAACGCCGGCGCCCGACGCGGCCGACGCTCTCGCGCTGGCGCTGTGCCACCTGCGCAGCGCTTTGCCTTGACGCTCTTGACACCCGTGTGTTAGCTTGAAGTAGCGTGGGAACGGCACAAACGCACCGTAGCGGTCGTGTCCGTCCGGACCCTCGAGGGATCGGCGGGACTGGCGCCGCGGCGCGGGGCTGAGCGCACATGGCACTCCAGGGCTCACTCGCTGATATCGCTCTCCCCGACGTGATCCAGTTGGTGAGCGTTTCGGGTAAGACCGGTGTGTTCACGCTCTCGGGCGAGGGTGTCGACGGCAAGATCTTCATCAAGGACGGCCAGATCACCGACGCCCTGGCCGGCAAGCTCGCGGGCGAGTACGCGGTCTACGAGATGGCCATGTGGCGCAAGGGCCAGTTCATCTTCACCGCGAACATCGAGTCCGACCGCGTCACCGTGAACAAGTCCAACACGAGCCTGATGATGGAAGCGGCGCGCCGGCTCGACGAGTGGCGTGTCCTGCAGCGCAAGATTCCCGCAATGGACGCCGTCCCGTTCTTCCTGCCGCGCGAGCCCGGACAGGACCAGATCACGCTGTCGCCGCAGGAGTGGGCGATCGTCACCAAGATCGATGGCCAGACCTCGATCGCGAAGCTGGAGGCGGCGACCGGTCTACCCGCGTTCGACGTGTGCAAAGTCCTGTATGGCCTCGTCACCTCCGGCCTGCTCTCCATGCGACCCGGCGAGGAGAGGCCCGCCGCCGGCCAGGGTCAGGTTGCGCCGCCGGGGCCGTCGCAGCGGTCGTTGCTGGCGCTCGCGGAGAACGTCCGGAAGCTCGCGGACGACAGCGTCGGACTGTCGGGGTCGATCGCCGTCGAGAAGCAGTACCGCGTCGCGCGCGCCGAGATCGAGGCCGGCAACGGCATCTCGGCCGTCAACAGCCTCGTGGACAGGCTGGCCCGCGCGATCTCGCTCCTCGAGGGCGGCGACAAGGCGGGCGAATTCCTGCGGCGCGTCAACCCGCTCATCGAGACCGGTGCGGCGGAGATTCGCCCGCACTAGCCGGGCAGAGCCCCATCGAAAAACCTCTCCCGCCCTTGGTCCGGCCGTTCCTTTCGTCTGTTGTTCGGCCATCAGGGAAGGTAGAGGGAAGAGGTCAAAGGTCAAGAGTCAAAGGGAAGGCAGGACGAGTGCATCGCTTCCGTCTTCCTCTTGACCTTTCACGTTTTACCTTTTCCCTCTTTGCTTTCGCTCCTCCCGCAGGCTTCTCAGGGTTCCGAGGGCAGCGCGGCGAGCCCGATCAAAGCGCCCACGGCGCCGGCCAGCGCTCCGCCCGCCGGCAGCGCGCCGAGCGTCCAGGCCGAGACCGTCAGGCTCGGCAGAACATTCCGGACCAGGAGCCAGAGCCCGAAAAGGATCACCGTGCCCGCCACGCCGCCGGCTGCGCCGAGCAGGGAGCCGCACAGCAGGTACGGCCTGCGAATGTTGCCCTCGTGGGCCCCGATGAGCCGCATGATCGCGATCTCGTCGGCGTGGGCGAGCACCAAGAGGCGCACGACCAGCAGGACGACCACGCCGCAGCCGACGAGGAGAGCCATGGCCAGCGCGAACCCTCCAACCATGGCCTGGGAGACCGTCCGCTGGAGCCGGGCCTGCCAGGCCCGGGAGCTCTCGACCAGCGTGACCTCGGGCCGCCCCTGGAGCCACGGCACCAGGGACGCTTCCTGGGCCGAGCTCACCTCGATCTCGAGGATCGGCGGGAAGCTCCTCTCGTCGAGCGTCAGCAGCACGGTCGCCAGCTCCGGGAACCAGCCCGCAAGCTCTTCCTGCACCTTGCGCGGGGCGAGCGCCACGATCCGGGTCTCGGGCACGCGCGCCTGAATCGCGTCGCGGAGCGCCGTCGCCTCGGCGTTCCCGCGAGCGATCGCGACGACCGTCGCCGGGCGGTTGGTCGCCAGAAGCTCTTTGTTTATCCAGTCGTGTGCCGTCCAGAGAACCCCGCCCCACGCGCTCGCGACCGCGACGAGCGCCACGGCCACGAAACCCGCGGCCCCGGACTCCTTCAGCTGACGCTTGATCTCCCGCCAGGCGTGGCGGTTCATGGCGCCGTCACCCAGGCATCTTTGACTACTCTGCCGTGTTCGAGGAACAGCGTGCGGGCGGGGTGCGCCTCGATCAACATGCGGTCGTGGGTCGCGACGACAACCGTCGTCCCCTGGTAGTTGATCGTCTTCAGAAGTTCCAGGAGCTCGTGCGAGCGCTCCGGGTCGAGGTTGCCGGAGGGCTCGTCCGCCAGGATGAGGTCCGGCTGCAGGACGAGGGCGCGGGCGATGGCGACGCGCTGCTGCTCGCCGCCGGAGAGCTCCTCGGGGTAGGCGTGTATGCGGTGCTGGAGGCCCATCTGCTTGAGCACCAGGTATGCCCGCCGCTGCTGCTCGCGGTCGGGGAAGTTGAGCAGGGAAAGGACGAACGTCACGTTCTCGCCGACGGTGCGGCGGCGGAGCAGCTTGAAGTCCTGGAACACGACACCGAGCCGGCGGCGGAACTCGGCGACCTCGCGACGCCGCATCGTCATGAGGTCGGCGCCGTTCACCTCGATGGCCCCGGAGTCGGGAAGCTCCGCGCGGTAGATCAGGCGTAGGAACGTGCTCTTGCCTGCCCCGGAGGGCCCCGTCAGGTACACGAACTCGCCGCGGTCGACACTGGTCGTGATGCCGCGGAGCGCCGGGCGGCCGTTGTAGTTCTTGGTAATCCCGTTGAGAGCGATCATGCCGGGAAGGGCCACCTCGGCGAGCGCAAGGCCGCGATCCGCCGCGGTTCGCAGCGGCAGCCGGGTCCGTGGGCCGGTGCAGTTCTGGATTCCACCGGTGTCTCCGTGCCGGGAGTGTAGCATGGCGGCATGACCGAAACCGCAAGCGGCAGCGGTGTTGTCGCAGTTCCGATATCGGGCGGCGCCGCTCTGTTCGGCGACCGCGCCGCGGCGCCGGCCGGGCTCGACGAGCGGGGGCTTGCGCAGACGGCCGGCGCGGCGGTGCAGCGTCTGTTCGGGCGCGCCGTTCCGGCGCTCTACGCGCGACAGGAACACACCCGGCTGACGTTCACCTACAGCGCAGGCGAGCCGTTGGCGCCGGGGCCTCACCTCGTCGGGACGTGCGACGCCCTGCTCACGACCGAACCGTGGACGGCTCTGGTCGTGCGCACCGCCGATTGCCTGCCGATCGCGCTCGCGGGCGGCGGCGCCGTCGCGATGATCCACGCGGGGTGGCGCGGCCTGGCCGCCGACGTGTTGGGCTTCACGGTGGGGCGCCTGCGCGCCGAGTTCGGGGTCGCCCCCGACGCGCTCGACGCGGTCGTTGGCGTGGGCATCGGCCCCTGCCACTACCCGGTCGGCGCGGAGGTGGTCGCCGCGCTCGAGCGCCACCCGGTCGCGGATGGTCCGTGGCGCGGCGACGGCGTCGTCGACCTCGCGCGGTTCGCGTCGGGGCGTCTCGCCGCGCTCGGGCTCGATCCCGGCCGCGTGCGCGTTGTGCCGGGCTGCACCGCGTGCTCGCCGAGCTACCACTCGTTCCGGCGCGATGGGAATCCTGCCGGGAGGCAGTGGAACGCGGTGATCCTCACCGAGGGGCGGCGCCCCTCGACCGGCTAGAGTGCGCCGCCGGCGTCGGACCTCTCGCTGCGCTTCGCTTCGCGTCCTCGCGTCCTCATCCCGCCTCTGGCGGGACTCCGGCGCGGACCGCTCGTGCGCCTTGCGATAGGCCCAGCGGCGGCAGCGCGACTACAGGCATGCCTCCGTAGCCCTGCCCCCAGGGGTGTGTCGTTGCCCTGCGGAATGGTTCGCCTCCTCCTTTCCGCTGCGTGAGAGCTTTTTCTTCCTGCCCCGCGCCCGGGTGGCCGAGACCGTTTCTCTCGCTCCGTCACTGCCTAGAAGGTCTCCCCGACTACCTCTGTCCTGAGGAGGCCCGCCGCAGGCGGGACGGCGAAGGATCTCCCCGATCCGGCGAGCGACCGGGTCCGTTCGCTCCCAGGAGATCTTTCGCTCGCTGCGCTCGCTCAGGATGACGGCCGGTGGCGGGCTGCGTTCGGATCCGTCACGTTCATGGTCCGGGGTGCGCCCGCGGCTCATGAAGGTTGTCCAGACAATCCCCTCTGTCTGTGGCGATGCGTCAAGAGCGGGCGGGGGCAAGCCCCGCCCTACACCCGAAAGCGCAGGGGCATTCGCGTGGGAGTTGCCTCTTCTTGTGTAGGGGCGGCCCTTGCGGCCGCCCTCGAATCGGATCTCACTGCGCGGAACATCAGCTCGCCGACTCCGCCCTCCCCGCTGCCACTTTCATGGTCCAGGGTGTGCCTCGGAACATGAAGATTCTGAGCGAGCGTAGCGAGCGGTCGCCGCCGGGCGGCACGTCGTGGTCGAAGACTCGCGGCACCTCGACGGCCTGGTCCGGCGCATCAACGCATCGCCTGTGCCCAGTGAGCTGGCTCGACCGCTCGCTGACTATGAGGCCGTCATCGGAGGCGCGTCATGGTGACCGAGAGCCCGCAGCTCGAGCGGGTCACCCGCTACCTGACGCGGCTCCAGCTCGTCGCCACCGCAATCCTCGACCGGTTGCTCCACCACAGCCACGTCGTCACGATCAAGGGCGAGAGCTACCGCCTGCGCGGGACACGCAAGGCCGGCCTCCTCCGGTCCGGCGAGGCCGCGGCCCCATGAGTCCGCGACACCGGCCAGGCAGGCTCCGGTCGGGCTACGCCTTCCCTCCGTCTGCCTGGCTCAACCACCACCAGGGGGGTCAAGAGTTCTGTCGCCAAGGGGGGTCAATACATTTGTCGCTTGACACCGGCGAGATACCTTCTCGGCCCGCGGGGCGGCCATTACCATGTCGGCACCTCTCGCGCATTGGGCTATATTCTGGCATGCTAAGAGAACGTTCGACGGACGCCGACGACGTGCGCAGCTCAGCGACGGGGGGGACGTGATGGGCCACACGCTAGAGTTCCGTTCTACCACACGGAAGTATCCTGAACTTTTTTCGCCGGCGGTGCGGGGGGCCATGGAGGCGCTGGCGCCGCTCAACGCGGACCGGCGTTCGGTCATGACGGCCCGCATCGGGAGGCGCGCGGACCGCACACGCCATCACAAGCGCATCGGATTCCTGCCGCCCGACTCCCTGATCCCCCGTACCTCCATCCGCGTTCAGGACGCCCGGGACGGCAACTTCGAAGGCAGCGAGATCCCGCACGACTTGCGGCGCCAGTGGATCCAGGGCACGGGGCCGGCCACCAAGCCCCACGCGTCCACCGGCAGCGGTATTCGAAACGTGGCCTACGCCCTCCTCTCGGGGGCGGATGGGTGGATGTTCGACGGCGAGGACGCCCTGGGCCAGGTGGAGACCATGGCGCTCGACAACCAGCGGAACCTCAAGCTCTCCATCGCCAACGACCCTCTGTTCCTCGAGATTACGGAAGAGGTGGCCGACGAGATGAACCGCTGGGCTCAGGGTTTCTTCGGCCGCCCCATCATCGCCGACTGGAGGACCCAGCTCGATTTCACCACCAGAATCTTCCGGTGCCGAGGGCTTCACCTGGATGACCGCCACGTCCGGGAGAACGACGGAAAGGGGTTCTCCGCCTCCATCGTGGACCTGGTGCTCTACGTGGTGAACAACCACGAGCAGCTGCGCGCCGCTGGGTGGTCCGTGGTCCTGTACCTCCCCAAGATCCAGACCGCGGAGGAGGCGGCCCTCTGGAACGACATGCTCACGGCGCTCGAGCACCACCTCGGGCTCGCGGTGGGCACCATCAAGGTCTACGTCCTCGTGGAGCAGATCGAGGCCTGCTTCCAGCTCATGGAGATCCGCGCCGCGCTGTCGCCGCACTTCGTGGGCTTCAACACGGGGCGCTGGGACTACATCAATAGCGTCTCCGACGCGCTCTCCTGGGATTCGCATTTCATCAACCCCAACATCGATGCCATCGTCATGACCTACGGCTACATGCGCAACTACGAGGACCGCGTGCGCCGGGCCGTCAACACGCCCGACCGGAACGGCCGTTTCGCCCTCTGGCAGGGCGGCATGGAGACCAACATCCCGGTTGGCACGGACGAGGGCGTGGCGGCGGGCATGAAGCGGGCCGTGGCGGGCGCCGAGCGTGAGCAGCGCGAAGGGGCCAGCGGCAAGTGGGTGGCGCACTGGAAGATGGTGCACATCGTGCGGCCCGTGTGGGAAAAGATGGGCGGCGAAAACCAGCTGGGCAGGCCATTTCCGCGCCTCACGTATACGGAGCAGGACGCCGCCGGCCTCGTGCTCCTGGAGCCGGCGCCCCGCACGGTACGCGGCGCGAGGGACCTCCTGAGCGTGGCCGTTCAGTACGGCAACGCGTTCGGCCAGGGCTTCCAGGCCGCGGCCCTCAAACCCGCTGACTTCTTCGGCGACGACAGCATCCTTTACCTCATGGAGGACATGGCCACCGGCGAAATCAGGCTCAGCATCCTTTGGGAGTGGCTCCACAAGGGCGCCAAGCTCACCGAGGCCGATGCCGGAACGGGCTCCGCCGCTGGCGATCCTATCAGCCTGATGCTGTTCGAACGCCTGCTCGAAGAGGAGGTCGGGAAGCTGCTGCGCGCCAGCAATCGCGACGTCCACGACGATTCGAAGGAAACCACTCTCCCTGTCGCCCGCGCCATTGTCGAGGCCTACGTCACCGATCCGGTCAAGACGCCCTGGTACGTGGACCTGCTGAACATCAACCTGGACAACCACGACCTGACGACGGCCCGGGAGCGCATCGGGCGGTACCTCGAGGCATTCCGGCGCGATGGGACGCGCATCACCGAAAACCTCGACTTCGAACGGTAGTACGCGGGGAGGGCAGCCATGAGCACATTCGAAAAGGACGTGGCGGCGACCCAGGAGTGGTTCGAAAGCGACCGCTTCAGGGGCATCACGCGCCTCTACTCGGCGCGCCAGGTGGTAGAGCAGCGCGGGACCATCCGGAGCGACTACACCGTGGCCCGCGAGGCCGCCATCGCCTTCTACGATCGCCTGCGGCAGCTCTTCAGCGAGGGCAAGAGCATCACCACCTTCGGGCCCTACTCGCCTGGCCAGGCGGTGACCATCAAGCGCATTGGGATCGAGGGCATCTACCTGGGCGGATGGGCCACCTCGGCCAAGGGTTCCATCACCGAAGACCCGGGCTCGGACCTGGCGAGCTACCCCTTGAGCCAGGTCCCGGACGAGGCCGCCGGGATCGTGCGCGCCCTGCTCACGGCGGACCGCAACCAGGAGTTTCTGCGCTCCCACATGACCGAGAAGCAGCGTTCCGAGACGCCGGCCGTGGACTACAGGCCCTTCATCATTGCCGACGCGGACACGGGCCACGGCGGCGACCCGCACGTACGTAATCTCATCAGGCGGTTCGCAGAGGCGGGCGTGCCCGGATACCACATCGAGGACCAGCGCCCGGGCACCAAGAAGTGCGGCCACCAGGGCGGCAAGGTGCTGGTGCCCTCGGATGAGCAAATCAAGCGGCTGAACGCCGCGCGTTTCCAGCTCGACGTCATGCGCGTGCCGGGGATCATCGTGGCCCGCACGGACGCGGAAGCGGCCAACCTTCTCGACAGCCGCGGCGACGAGCGCGACCAGCCCTTCATCCTGGGTGTCAAGAATGTGAACCTGCCTACGTACAAGGCGGGCTTCCTGGCCCTGATGCGGCGCTTTTGCGACCTGGAGGTCACGGAGCTGAACGGCCACCTGCTCTACGCCTTCTCGAAGGACGAGTTGGCGGTGGCCGACGCCTGGCTCGATCGCACGGGCCTCTCGGCCCAGGTGGCGGAGAGCGTTGCGGCCCACAAAAAGAAGCCCGAGGTCTCCGTGGACGCCCTCTTCGACAAGGTGGCCTCGCGCTTCATTGAGGTCTGGGAAGCTGAGGCCGACCTCCATGCCTACGGCGATGCCGTGGCCGAGGTGCTCGAGTTTCGCGCCAGCGAGGGCGAGGTCCTCCAGACGAGCGTCGAGGAGTGGTTGCACTTCGCGAGCCGCGCGTCATTCTACGAGGCGAGAAGAAAGGCAAGGTCGCTGGGCGTCGACATCGTCTGGGACTGCGAGCACGCCAAGACGCCGGAGGGCTACTACCAGGTGCGGGGCGGCATCGAGTACGCCATCGTCAAGTCCCTCGCCGCGGCGCCCTTCGCCGACATCCTGTGGATGGAGACCGCCACCGCGAACCTGGAAGAGGCGCGTCACTTCGCCGAAGCCATCCACGCCAGGTTCCCGGACAAGATGCTGGCCTACAACCTTTCGCCCTCCTTCAATTGGGACTCCACGGGGATGAGCGACGACGAAATGCGCCGCTTCCCCGAGGAGTTGGGCACGATGGGCTTCGTCTTCAACTTCATCACCTACGGCGGCCACCAGATCGACGGCCTCGCCGCGGAGGAGTTCGCGCTGGCCCTCAGGCAGGACGGCATGCTCGCCCTCGCACGGGTGCAGCGAAAGCTCCGCCTCGTGGAGTCGCCCTACCGCACGCCCCAGACTCTCGTGGGCGGGCCGCGCCTGGACGCCGCGCTCGCCGCCTCCTCGGGCCGAACCGCCACCACGAAAGCCATGGGCAAGGGGTCCACCCAGCATCAGCACCTCATGCAGACGGAAGTGCCCAAGAAGCTCCTCGAGGAGTGGCTGGCATTGTGGAGCGCTCACTACCGCCTGCCGGACCCCCTTCGCGTCGAGCTTCGGCCTCATCGCGCCGGCTCCGAACTTCTGGAGCTCGCGCTCGTGGGCAAGGGCCAGGAGAAGGAGGCGAACGTCATCTTCGCGCCCATCCAGGACCGGCACGGCCGAAACATCCTCTCCGTGCGCGACCAGAACACCTTCGACGAGATGCTGCGCAAGAAGCGGCTCATGACGCTCATGCACCTTTTCCTCGTGCACCGGTACAAGATCGACTCGGTACACTACGTGACGCCCACGGAGGACAACCGGTACCAGGCCGCGAAGATGAAGGAGCAGGGCCTCTTCTCCGAGGTCAAGACGGACGTGGGCCAGATCATCGTGGCCGACGTGAACCACGGATGGATGGCCGAACTTCTCGCGCCAGACCGCGTGAAGTTGGGAAGGCTCATCCGGAAGGAAGCGTAGAAGGGACATCTAGAATTTCTGTTTTGGGATCCGGGATTGAAAGACGAAGGGATGGGAACGGGCGGGAGGGGCTTGAGGAGAGCCGGTGGATCCGAGGAAGTCGCCTCAGAAAGGTCGACACTCTGACGTAACTCCGCCATTGCTCAGAAAGTCTCCCCGACTGCCTCTGTCCTGAGGAGGCCCGCCGCAGGCGGGCCGACGAAGGATCTCCCGGATCCGGCGAGCGACCGGGTCCGTGCGCTCCCAGGAGATCCTTCGCGAGGCTTCGCCTCGCTCAGGATGAACCTGGTATGTGGTGTCAAGCGGCAAGGGCGACCTCGACTGGGGGTTTGGCGCGTTCGGCGGCATTGCGCATGACGGTGTAGATCTCGCGCAGCACGTAGGTCTTGAGG
>JBEKAA010000016.1:0-97795 GCA_050018455.1 Thermoanaerobaculaceae bacterium
AGTACAGTCGCATCGGCTCCTCCTTCCTTCAGCTGCCTCGCAAGCAGCTTCTTTCTCCCAACACCGAGCCTAATCCCTCGGCGAAGGGGGAGCCTCCTAGATGATTCTCAGGTACGCATGTAGCTGAATTGCAGCCGGCGGCCATCTGACCCGTTCCCATGTGAGAGGTCATGGTGCGACCTGTCGCCCTCATGCAACAGCCGGCTGACGCCAGATCGCGGGGCCGCTTGATTCCCGGACGTTTCGGCGCGACCCTCGCGGCATGAGCGAGAAGACGGTCCGCCGGCAGCTTCGGGAACTCGCCGCCCACGCGTACGAGGAGGAGCTGCGCCAGGCGCTGGCGCCGCTCGCCGCGGCGTTCGAACGGTGGAAGGTCCGCGCCGCCTCGAGCTTCGAGGTCTCCGACCTGATCCACGAGTTCCACCAGGGCCCGTCGCGCCGGATCTGGGGGACGTACAACGCCCTCAAGCCCGATGCCCTCGTGGCGCGGGCCGTCGCCCTCGGTCTCCTCGCGCCCGGGAGCCTGCCCCCGGAGGTTGCGACGTCGCTGGCCCAGAAGATCGAGACGTTCAGGGAGATCGCCCGGGACAGCGACTAGATCCGCGCGGTCTGTCGGACGCAGGGTCCGACGCCCGGTGATCGTCTCCTGCCTTCCGACACCCTCCGGGACACCGCGGACTGGGGCGGCGTCGGGACGCCCGAGGCGGCAGGAGCGCTGCCTGAGAGACGGGCGGCCGAAGAGCCGGGGTTGCACCGGCGTAATGGATGTATTACATTGTCACCGGAGGGTGCCATGGCGGTGCAGACCGTGCGACTGCCGGAGGCGATTGCCCGGCGTCTCGAAAAGCTCGCGAAGAGCACGAAGCGCTCGAAGTCGTCGTTCATCGTCGAGGCACTCCAGACCTACCTCGACGAGCGCGACGACCTCGAGACGGCGCTCGCCCGCGTGCGCGAGCCGCAGGCGAAGTACGTCGATCACGACGAGGTCAAGCGTGCCCTCGGCATCGATTAGGTGGGAGCGGCGGGCGGTCAAGGAGCTCGAAGCGCTCCCCCGAACCGCGCAGCGGCGCGTCGTCGAGGCCGTTGAGTCCCTCCGCGACGAGCCGTTCAAGGGCGAGCAGCTCGCGGCCGAGTGGAAGGGGCTGCGCCGCCTCCGCGTCGGCCGCTACCGCGTGATCTACGCGTACGACGGGCGCCAGTTCCTGATCCTCGTGGTGCGCGCCGGCCACCGCAAGGAGGCCCGCCGGCAGGGTTGAGGCGCGTCGCCTGGCGCGCGCGAACTGAGGCTTGACGCGATCGGTACCGGGTCCGGCATCGTTGATGAGTCAGGCTGTCGCCACGCACGGGTCAAGGTTGCTCTTGGCACCGGCTACATAGTTGCGACGGGTCGGTGTCACTCGACGCCACGCGTCGCGGCGGGCACGAACTCCTCCAGCTTGCGCAGGCGCAGCGTCGGGTCCGCGGCGAAATCCTGCCGCAGCCACCCCAGGTGCCCGGCCCCGAAGATCACCAGGACGCGGTCCTCGGGAGTCGCCACCAGCTTGGCGACGTTGTTGTAGATGCGCGCGTTCCGCCGGTACCACTCCGCCAGCAGGTCCGGCCCGGCGTAGTCGCCCGGCTCCCCATAGCGCGCCTCGAGAACGTAGAAGCCGACGTCCTGCGCCACCCTCGCGTCGGAGTTCATGAAGAGGAACGTCTGGAGCACGGTGTGGGTCTTCAGGTACTGGTCCTGCGCCTTCACCATCTCCCCGATCTCGCCCATCATCGCTTCGAGCTTGGCCGACTGCCCGGTCGCCTTGGCGTAGTCGAGGACGCGCTGGAAGGGAAACTCGGCCTCCTCGTCGACCGGGTAGATCGTCGTGTGGCCCAGGTCCTTCGCCAGCCGAAAGCCGATCTGCTCCACCTCGTTGCGTGAGAGCGGCCGGGTGCCGGTGAGGTACTCCGCATAGCGCTTCGGGACCGCGTCGGTACCGTAGTCCGCCTCCACCGCGATCTTCGTCGGCTGGAACTTCTTGAGCGCAGCCTCGAGCTCGGCGATCTCCTCCTGGCGCTTTGGAGAGAGGACGTCGTCAGCCTGCATGTTGAAGATGTCGCGCCCAGGGTTCGCCATGTGATAGACGCCCAGCACCAGCACCTCGGCGCGCGTTCCTTCCGCCTTGGGCGGCGTGCCCTGCGCCTGAGCCGACACCCCGATCGCCGTCGCTGCCAGAAGACACAGAACCGTTATTCGCATCAGTTCACCCCCTGATAACGATAAACGTACGACCGGGCATGGCGGTTCCCTAACCGGCGCGTCCGTTGGCCGGACCGGACCGGCACATGCATCACGATCCGACCACCGTGGACATCAAGGTGATCGAGCCGAATCGTCCGGGTGTGGGAATAGGCGTCATACCAATTTGCCATCAGTCGTAGAGGATTGCCTGTCATTGTCCAGAGAGTCTTCCCGGCCTGTGGCGATCTGCGGACCGAGGGCGGGGGCAAGCCTCGCCCCTACACCAGATAACGCACAGCATTCCCGGGTTGGGGTCGTCTCTGTTTCTGTAGGGGCGGCCCTTGCGGCCGCCCGTGAAACGAGGTCGCGATACAGACGGCCCCACCGGCCCTGCGTTTCCAAATACCACGTTCATGGTCCGGGGTGAGCCCACGGCTCATGAAGATCGCGAGGAGCGAATCCCCCTGCGGGACAGGTCGCCGAAGCAGTCTCGCGGTTCACGGAGGGTCGTAGGCACCAGGATGCGGACGAGATCGCTTCCCCCACGTCGTCGCTTCGCTCCTCCTCGGGGCAGGCTCTGCCCCGCCTGCGGCGGGACTCCTCGCGATGACAGTGATTTCTCTACATGGGCCGGTGAATTGGTATGAGACAGCAACGGCGGGCAGGGGCCGGTCCAGCTCACGACGTACCTGACGCCCACTCCCATCTCACCCGTCCCCATCCTGGCACCCGATCCTCTGGGTTGGAATCAGGCTTGGCACGATCGAGATCACGATTCAAGATTTCACTTCTTGAAATACCTGACCGTGCGGAACGGATGACTCACGACGCCGGCGATGATGCTGACGTTCATGATGATCGTGTACGGGAAATAGAAGAACAGCGCAAGCGCCATCGCGGGATAGGGGCGCACCTTGAATCGGATCAACGCACCGATCGAGAGGAGGAGCGTGATGATGCCTGAGAGGACGCCGAAGATGTTCAGCACCGACACGCCCCATTCCGGCACTTTGTAAAGCACGTAGAACGGCCCCCAGAGCGAGAACCAACGCACGATGTAGATGCCTGCGCCCATCCCGGAACCGTGCGGCCACCAGTACCAGACCTCGTACGCGGTCAACGGGAAGAACAGGAACGAGAAGATCGTCCACCAGCACTGGTTCGTGTAGAGGAACGCTGTCGCGGGCGTCGGTGCGTTCCGGAACATCCCGCGGTGCTTCGCCAGGGTCTGGAGTGCGCCGACGTACCACCGCATCCGCTGCCGGATCAGCGAGAGGACGCTCGGGCGGGCGGAGGTGTAGACAATCGCTCCTTCGCAGGTCTTCACGGTGAAGCCGGCACGCATCAAGGCGAGGCTGATGTCCATGTCCTCCGTCAGTGTGTCGGCGCGGAACGATCCCGACAACTGCAGCGCGCTCCGGCGGAAGCAGGCGACGTTGCCGAAAAACCAGACGCTGCTGCCGAAGACGCGCTCGAACGAGGTCCGGATCAGGTTGTTCATCGCGTACTCGACGGCCTGGCAGTGGCCGACGAATCCCGTCGGCTTCTCGACCAGCACTACCGCATTCGTCGCGCCGACCTTCTCGTCCGCGAGCGGCTCGACGAGGGCGAAGAACGTATCCGGCGTGATGGTGACGTCAGCGTCGACGGTGATGATCAGCGGGGCGGTGGCGTGGCGCAGCCCTTCGTTGAGGGCGCCGACCTTGCCATCGTGCGCGACCTCCACGAGCGTAACCCCCGTCCTCTCGTGGCGCGCCCTGTACGCGCGGACCGCGGCGACCGTTCCGTCGGTCGATGCGTCATCGATGACGATGAGCTCGCAGAGCTCCTTTGGATAGCCGGAACGCTCGATGGACTCGAGGCATCGTTCGATGTTCCCCTCTTCGTTGAACGTCGGAACGAGAATGCTGATCCTGGGCAGCGGGCCTCGGGCCTTCTGCTCGCCGCGCCGTCTCCGGAGCGAAAGGAGATAGAGGGCGAGCAAGAACCCGAGGAAGCAGAAGAGGACGAACGAGAGCGTCGCACCGGCGTTCATCACCCCATTGTCCGACCAGAGCACGATCCTCATGGAACCATCAGATGTCTGCTAGCGACCGTCTCGCACCGGCCGCTTCTGGAAAAAAGGGCTCGTCTTCTGCAGCCTTTCTTCGAGTTCCAAGTTCGGCTCCCATTTCAGGATCTTCTTCGCGCGATCGATGGTCGGCTGCCGTTGCTTCCGGTCGTCGCCGCGACCGTTCGTGCAGGCGAAGGTGCTTTCGGTGATTGGAGGCTCCTCTTCAACGAGCCGGAGTGTGGGGGTGGCTTGGAGTTGTGTCAAGACCGCGACGTGACGCCCTCAGGTTCGGGTCGGTGGGACAGACGAGGTCGAAGTGGGGTCAGGCCGCGGAGACGAGGTGCGGAGCCCCGCCGGGCAGGCCTCTCGGGGAGGCCCTCGTCCAGGCGATCGGTTCTCGGTAGGTAGCGAGGCGAACCAGCCCTTTCTCCTCCAGTTCAGCCAGATGGGTACCTGGCATCCGTCCCGCCACCCGTCCTGCGCTCCCGGGTGCGCTGAGTGGCCCCGGCGCGACCGCTCCCGAGAAGCGTGCGACCCGCGACGGGATGCAGTGCCCGAGGTGAGGCATGAGACAGGTGTCGATGGGCACGGGCGAATTACGAGAGGCGCCGGCAGCGCCATCGCAACATCCTGGACCTGGGCTCAGGAACCGGCATCAGGCCTGCAGTTACGTTCTCTCCCAGCGGCGACCCTCCCCGTTCGCCGGTCCAGGTCTCTACAATATCTGAGGCCGTCGTTCGTCTACAGGAGCTGATGGACGAGACGGCGAGCATCGTCTTGATGACCGAGCATGACCGGCACATCGCCGAGATCATCGCGGGAGAGCGGTCCCGGCTCCGCAACTTCATCCGCAAGCGGGTGCCGAACGAGGCCGACGCCGAGGATCTGCTCCAGGACGTCTTCTACGAGGTCGTCGAGGCCTACCGGTTGATGGAGCCGGTGCAGCGATGGAGCGCCTGGATGTTCAAGGTCGCTCGCAATCGCATCATCGACCTCCTCCGCAAGAAGAAGTTCGAGCCGTCCGGAAGCGACCCGGTGGCGGTCTCCGACGAGGGAGAGGAGCTCCTGCTGGAGGACGTGCTGCCGTCGCCGGATGCCGGCCCCGCGGAGGTCTACGCGCAAACCGTTTTCCTGCACGAGCTCGAGGAGGCCCTCGGCGAGCTGCCGCGGGAGCAAAGGGACGTGTTCATCGCGCACGAGCTCGAAGGGACCAGCTTCAAGGAGATCGCCGCCCGGACGGGCGTTGGGGTGAACACGCTGCTCTCGCGCAAGCGATATGCCGTGCTTCACCTGCGGCGCCGGCTCCGGGCCATCTACGACGAATTCGTGAAGACGGGAGATTGACAGAGATGAGACGCCATCGTTTTGTTCGCATGCTGAGGTTCTTGCCGTTCGCGGTGCTGTTCGTCGCCCTGTTCGGCTTCGTGGTCATGGCCTTGTGGAACTGGCTCATGCCGGCGCTCTTCGGCTTGAAGGTCGTCGGCTACTGGCAGGCCCTGGGCCTGGTGGTCCTGTGCAGGATCCTCTTCGGAGGGCGTGGCTCGATGGGCCGACACGGGCACTGGCGTCACCGCATGAAGGAACGCTGGGAGCGGATGACGCCGGAGGAACGGGAGCGATTCCGCCAGGGATTCTACGGTCGGTGGGGGTGCGCCCCACCGCCGGACTCGATGCCGACCGAATGAGCGCGGGGCCTGCTCCAGGCGTCGAAAGGCGCCCATGACTACGGCAACTACCACTGCCAGCCTTCCGTATTCGAGCCCAACAGGACCGGGCTCGAATGTCGAGGGTCAGCGCGCCGTGAACCGTCACCATTCGGGGAGGAGAGATGACCTCAACCAAGAGGACCGCGCGATTCGCAGGACTGCTGTACCTGCTCGTGGGCATCACCGGCTTCTTCAGCCTCATGGTCGTCCCCGGCAAGCTGATCGTGCGGGGGAACGCCACCGCGACGGCCAGTAATATCCTCTCGCACGAGTCGCTCTTCCGTCTCGGCGTTGTCAGCAACCTCGTCGCCTCGACGGTCTTCATCTTCCTCGCGCTGGTGCTCTACCGGCTGCTTAAGGGGGTGAACCAGCACCACGCTTCGCTCATGACGATACTGGTCTTTGTCCAGGTCCCGCTGGCGTTTCTGAACGAGCTGAACCACCTCGCCGCCCTCCTGCTCGTGCGCGGCGCCGACTTTCTGTCCGTATTCGACAAGCCCCAGCGGGACGCCCTGGCGATGTTGTTCCTCAATCTGGAGGGCCAGGGAACCATCGTCTCCCAGATCTTCTGGGGTCTCTGGCTCCTTCCATTCGGGGTGCTCGTGTTCAGGTCGGGCCTTCTTCCCCGCGTCCTGGGCGTCTGGCTGATCGTCAACGGGTTCGCGTATTTGACCATGAGCTTCTCGGGCCTACTGGTACCCCAGTACTACGACATGGTTTTTCGCATCGCCTCCCCCGCCCTCCTCGGAGAGATGGCGATCATGCTGTGGCTCCTGATCATGGGCGCGAAGCCGCAGCCGCTGGACGCCGCAGCCTCGTCGTCGGCGGCTGTTTAGCCTGCGCTGCAGATGGCCACCAGCGTCTTCTCGTACGTCATGCCGATCCTGCCGTACGACCTCGCCGCAGCCCGTCTTGGTCAGGGACGGCTACCATGAGAGCTGGTAACGCAACCGTCCTTCGTTTACAGGATTCTCAGGCGAGAAGGACATCGCGTGGGGAGAAGAGACGATGAAAGCCCGACAGGAAGATGACGATATCGGCAGATTCGGCCGCTGGGCGAAATCGTACGACGGGTCCATCCTGCAGCGCCTCCTCTTTGCGCCTGTACAGGGGTTCACATTAGACGAGGTGGTGGGCCTGCTCCCTGACCCCAGGGCAGTCCTCGATGTTGGATGCGGGACCGGCGCGCTCCTTCACCGAGTCGCTCGCCGTTTCCCATCCTCCAAGCTCGCGGGGGTTGACGCCGCGGAAGAGATGATTCGGGTTGCGCAGTCATCCGTCCCCGAGGGTGCTCCCGTCTATTTCGCGCACGGCTTCGCCGAACAGCTGCCGTTTCCCGCCGCTTCGTTCGATCTGGTGCTGACCACAATGTCGTTCCACCATTGGGCGGACCAAGCGAAGGCTCTTCGTGAGGTGCGCCGCGTGCTCGTTCCCGGCGGCGTATTCGCGCTGGCCGACGCGATGCTCGTCGGCCCGTTGCGCTGGCTGTTCGCCAGGAGCTTTGGCGGCCGCTTCAACGAGCCATCAACCCTCAACGGCATGCTGCAAGACGCCGGGTTGCACGTGGCCAAGATCGTCCCGGTGCCCAGATTCTGTGGCACGCTGCAAGTGGCGCTTGCGCGGGCTGCAGCCGTACGAATTCCTGGTTCGAGGCAGCCAAGCTAGAGACCTGTCCGCGAGCGCCAAGTCACCTACCAGCAACTCCCAGCGACTGGCCGCCTTCGATCCGATCGGTACCATGCACGACCATCCAGCCATCCTGCCTACAGAGAGCGCTGCACGGCCTGCAATGACGTCGCGTTGTGTGGTGCTCGGCTCAACTCTCCTTGAGCCGAAGGGTCGCGTGGCGTCCTGATCTTTCGGACGCGACACCGTGAAACGATGGGTGCGAGGCACGTAGTCAGCCGAACTAGCTCGCACCCGACCAGGGCTCAACGTGATTGGTGTCAGGATCGACCAGTCCGGCAAAGTTGTCCCACAAACGGGTAAAGGTGTCGGGTTCGCATCGAGGTGAATTGCCGCCGGGTTGAGGCATGGTTCCGGCCCCGCCGTACCTGACACCCGCTGGACCCGTGCCTTCCGAGCGCCCCCTCGCCGATGAGGCCGCCACCGCCCTGCCACGGTCTTGACTGGGTCTTGCCGTGGGTGGAATCGGTCAAGGTGAAAAAGGAAATTCCCATCCTATCTTCATCGTTCCTTCCTGCTGAGGTTCCCTTCGAGGGCGTCGTCTGGGAGGGAGTTCCTCCAGAGGACTTGTGGATTCAAGTGATCAGATTCTCGGGGAAGGGGACACACACACACGAGGCCCGGCAGCAACCACGGACCTGGTAGACACGCTCACTGAACCTGCGATCAGCGAGCAAGAGGGAGCGATGGAGCACATCACGGACGAGCACTTCAGAGGATCGATCGGAGACCTTCGGGCGCTCCAAAAGCCGGGGCTCGAGACCCTTAGGCGCTTCATCCGAGGGGAGCTGCCCGCTCCTCCCATTTCCCGGCTTGTCGGGATGAGACCAACCGAGGCAGGCCTCGGCAAGGCCACGTTCACCATGCCGACCACACGATGGCTGGAGGATGAGTTCGGACTGTATTGGGGCGGCGTGTACGCGTTGTTTGCCGATGCTCCCCTGGCATCGGCCATCTGGACAACGCTTCCCACCGGAAAGGCCGTCGCCACGAGCGAGCTCAGCATGTCGTTCGTCAGACCGATGAGCAGAAAGACGGTCAACATGGTCGGCCGCGCCGAGAGCGTCCACTCGGGAAGCCAGGTGGGCCTGTCGATGATCCAGATCACCGATCAGGACGGCCGCCTGCTCGCGTTCGGCAGCACCCGTTGCCTGATCTCGGACGTGCGCGTCGACCCGCACGCACAGTACCCGGCACCCGATGTCGGTCCGACCGCCCCGCCCGATCCCTATCTGCGGCCGGCGCCCCAGGACGGCTACTTCAACCTCGAGGAGGTCATGAACGGCATTCTGATCGAGCTGCAACGACGAACGATTGCGCGGGAAAAGGTCTTCCCGGTATGGCGACTCACCGGCTACCGCCCGATGACAATCGAGGATGGCCTCTCCACGTCTGTGCTGCCGTCCGCTGCGTGGTTCTCGAACGGCGGTCCTTCGATCTACGGGGGACTGTTGGCGTGGGCCGCCGAGTTCACGATGGGTGCAGCCGTGTACTCCACCCTATCTCCCGGCGATGTATTTGCCACGTTGGACATGCAGATTCGATTCACGAGGCCGGCGCTGATCAACTCGGGGGACCTAACCCTCACCGCGTCGGTGCGCCACCGGGGCCGGCTCTTGCGTGTCAGCTCCTGCGACGTGGACAACGCCGAGGGTAAGCGCGTGGCGATGGCCACCTCCTCGGCCCTCGTGGTCAAGGGAGGAGTTCGCGAGCTGAAGAACGGGCGGCTCCCGGACGAGATTCTCGCGGGAGCCGGGGGAAACGACGACAGTTCGTGCTGATGGAGCACGGGCTGAAAGCGCAGAACCAGTTGGGCCAAGCGGCCGGGTCGGAACCAGGTAATACCGCCCCACAGTCCTAATGACACCCGGCCGAAGTGCGGTTGCCGCTTGGGAATAGCCGGGCGGGTCGAAGGCGGATGCGACGCTCTCGGAGTCCGACCTGCCGGCTTCCCTCTCCGCGCGGCATGGGGCTCCGACCTCCATGGGCGGCTACCGGGTCATCGGCCTCCTCGGCGAGGGCGGCATGGGCGTCGTCTGGGAGGCCGAGCAGGCCAGCCCGCGCAGGCGCGTCGCGGTCAAGGTCATGTGCCAATGGCGACCCTTGCCCGCGGGCTGCGGACCCCGCTCGACGAAGGGCCTGCGCCGGCGGACCTCTCGTCGCGCCATCTCATATCCTCGGCGTTGGGCAGCTCGCATCGGCAGGGTTTCGCGGGACTGGCGGTTGCTGACGGCGTCGCGGCCGGGAGCGGAGACTCTCTCGGTGACGGAAGACACCGGTCGAGCGTTCCATCGAAGCCCACTCAGCGAACCGCGGAGGGATCATGGCGGGCAAGGCGCCCAACTCGTGTGAGACGCCGGGCACCGAAAGCACGGATCAGGCGATTGCAGCCGGAGGCAGGCCGGTCGACAGGCGGGCGATGAGGTCGTCCATGGTCGCCTGGAATTCGGCAACCGCGTCCTCGGCGTAGACGCGGAAATCCCTGTTGAGCCGCCGATAGTGAGTGCGCATCCGGGCGACCACGCGGTCCCTGTAGGCCGTCAGCTCGGCGACCCTGAGCTGGAGGTCCGCTGCCGACACGTTCCTCACCCTCTCCTCGAAGGAGCGAGCAATCCCCTCCAGGTTCCGCACGAAGGTGTCCACCTCCAGGACGCACCTCGTCATTTTGAAGAAGTGATGCCCCTTCACCGCCATGGTCACGGTCTCGGCCAACATCGAGGGTTTCGCCAGGAACCCCCTCACGAGAAACTTCCAGTATGCCCAGGAGTAGGAGGAGAACGTCTGGCGCAGAATGGAGAGGACGAAGGCCCTGAGCTCCGTGGCCTTGACCCTCCGGTGCGACGTCCGGTGGGTTTTCAGCGATCTCAGCAGCTTCAGGCAGCGGTCGAAGTAGCGGTCGGGCCTGTAGATCTCGGAGAGGACCCGCTTGTACCCGGAGAGGAGCTTCCCCAGGTCCATCCTCGGCACGAAATTCAGCCGGAGGTCGTGGGTGTTGTTGCCGCCCGACTCGCGCG
This sequence comes from Thermoanaerobaculaceae bacterium, assembly GCA_050018455.1. GTDB lineage: Bacteria > Acidobacteriota > Thermoanaerobaculia > Thermoanaerobaculales > Thermoanaerobaculaceae > RBG-13-68-16. Next base: position 10,675 of record JBEKAA010000016.1, read on the forward strand.
TGAGGCGCCCCTCCGCTTCCAGCCGGCGGTAGAGCTGCGTGTTGGGGACGGCGGTCAGGAGACCCACCATGGCGACTGGGATCGCGGCGTCCTGGATGAAGCCGATCTGGCGGTCGAAGATGTCCTCGGGGTCGGTGTCGAACCCGAGGATGAACCCTCCTGAGACCTCCATCCCCTTGGACTGGATCTTGCGGACGCTCGACAGCATGTCGGACCGCAGGTTCTGCCTCTTTCCCGTGGCCTCGAGTGTGCACCGGTCGGGCGTTTCGATGCCCAGGAACACCATGTTGAATCCGGCGTCCACCATTCCATCCATCAGATGGTCGTCGTCGGCAAGGTCGAGGGTGCTCTCCGTGAAGAGGCTGAACGGGTAGTTCCTCTCTTGCTGCCAGAGCGCGAGCTGCGGCAGGAGCGACTTGACCTCTTTCCTGTTCCCGATGAAGTTGTCGTCCACCACGAACAGGGAGCCCCGCCACCCTTCGTCGTAGACGACGCTCAGCTCGTTCAGGAACTGGGCGGGAGTCTTGGTGCGGGGTTTGCGCCCGAACAGCTCGATGATGTCGCAGAACTCGCAGGAGTGCGGGCACCCGCGGGAGAACTGGAGGGACATCGAGGAGTACTTCTTCTCGCGAAGCAGGTCGAACCGCGGCGGCGGTGTGACGGCTAGGTCGGGCCTGGTCGGGTCCGAGTAGATGCGCTCCGCCCTCCCCCTCTCGAAGTCCTCGAGGAACCGCGGCAGCGTGACCTCGGCCTCGTTGAGGACGAAGTGGTCCACGCCCTGGATGCGCTCGTGGCAACTCGTCGCGTAGGGCCCGCCGGCGACGACGCGCGTGCCGTGTTTCCTGCAGAGCCGGACGACCGTCTCGAGCGACTCCTTCTGGATGAGCATCGACGAGATGAACACGAGGTCCGCAAAGGCGACGGCCGCCTCGGAGAGCGGCTCCACGTTCATGTCCACCAACGTGACCTCGTAGTCCTCGGGCAGCATCGCCGCCACGGTCATCAGCCCCAGCGGAGGCAGCGACGCCTTCTTGCCGATGAACCGCAGGGCGTATTTCATGCTCCAGTACGTCGGAGGCATTTCCGGATAGACCAAGAGCACCTTGAGACCCATCGAAGCGTCCCCCCCCAATCCTGGGCTTCGAGAAACAATCTAGGCGCCTACCGGCCGGCATTCAAGGGCGGGTGACGGCTCCCGTCGGGCCGCCATCAACGCCCATCAGCAGCCGCTCACCGCGCGGCAGGAGAAGGTCGCACGCGACCAGAACCCGTGGTGGGTTCACGTCAGGGAGCCATTTCGCCGGTTCGTCGCGCGAGGACGCCGTGATAAGGTAGCAACCTAGAGGAACGAGTGATGGCTGAGCCAGGCGCGAAACACCCGGGTCGTAACGAGCCGTGCCATTGCGGCTCCGGGAAGAAATACAAGCACTGCTGTCTCGTCAAGGACGAGGAAGCCGAACGCGCATCGCTGGAGCAACAGGCGAGCGCTGTGCAGCCGACCGCGCCGCCGGAAGACGAGCCTCCGCAGCGCACGCCGCCGCCACCTCGAACCCAGGGGCAGCCGTGGAAGCGCACCGCCCAGAGCGCTCGAGGCCCCCGGAGGATCACCACGCCACGCAAGGCGGGCTGAGAAGCGCGCCGCGGCACTGGGCCCCCCGCTGCGGCGAAGGGAGATTTCCATGCCGCGAGTGGTGAATATCGAGAAGTACTTCGCCATGTTCGACGACACCTTCTCGCCGAAGATCGTCGGCGAGCTCAACGGCCAGCACGTCAAGCTGGTCCGTCTCGAGGGCGACAAGGTCCCGTGGCACGCGCACCGGGCCGAGGACGAGATGTTCTGGGTGCTGGACGGGGAGCTCGAGGTCCACGAGCGAGGCGCCGTGACCACGCTGCACCCGGGCGAGTTCTGCATCGTCGGGCGCGGCGCCGAGCACCGGGTCGTTCCGCTCGGGCAGGTCAAGCTCGTGCTCCTTGAGCCGGCCGGCATCGCCCACACGGGCGACGTGAAGGCGGAGATCACCAGGGAGAGCTTCGACCGGCTGATCCCCTGAAAGGTGCCCGGCACGCGGTTCGTCGGGTCAGGGTTGCGTTGTTGCGCTCCTGGAGCGGCAGAGGTTTCGCCTGGCACGTTGCATGCGCGGCGCTGATCTCTGATACCAGTTTGCCATCGAACATGTCATTCCGAGGAGCGGAGCGACGAGGAATCTGGGTGGGGGAAAGCCTGGATCTACCAGCCCCCTCCCAGATCCCTCGCGGAGCCCGCCCTGAGCGGCTGAGCGGAGTCGAAGGGCTCGGGATGACATCTTTGCTCTACGACTGATGGCAAATTGGTATGACAGCCCCGCGTGACCGAGCGTCCGCTTCCCTGTGTCGCCTTTCACTCCTTCGTCGCCATCTTCGCCAAACGGACGCCTCCATGCCATCCGGAGACCTTGTCCACGCCACGGGCAGGGGTACCATCGGGATCGTGGCAAAGGGACGTCCTGTCGCTGCACTCGTTTCGGCTCTCATCCCGGCGGTGGCCCTCGTGGCCGGCCTGCCGTTCGTGAACCGGCTCGAACCCGTGGTGCTCGGCCTGCCGTTCCTCCTGTTCTGGATCCTCGGCTGGGTACTGGTCACGCCGGTCTTTCTCGCTGTTGCCTACGTTCTCACCGACACGAAGGCCGATCGCACGGCGGGCGGAGCGGGACGGTGACGACTCCCCTGCTCGTCATCGTGGCATTCGTCCTCGTGTCGGCGGTGGTCGGGGTGGTCGGCCGCGGCCGGGGCGAGATGAACGTCGAGCGGTGGAGTGTCGGCGGCCGCCGGTTCGGCGTGGTCCTCGTCTGGCTGCTGACGGCCGGCGAGATCTACACGACCTTCACGTTCCTGGGCGCGAGCGGCTGGGCCTATTCGCGCGGCGCGCCGGCGTTCTACATCCTCGCCTACGGCACGATCGGCTACATCATCTCGTTCTTCCTGCTTCCGCCGGTGTGGCGCATGGCGAAACACCTCGGCCTGCACACGCAACCCGACTTCTTCCTGGCGCGGTACGACAGCCCGCCGCTCACGGGCCTGGTGGTGCTGATCGCCGTCGTGTCGATCATGCCCTACCTGCAGCTCCAGCTCGCGGGCCTCGGGATGATCGTCGAGATCGCCAGCGCGGGAGCGGTCTCCTCGAGCGTGGCGATCGTCGTGGCGTTCGCCGTGACGTGCGTGTTCGTCTACACCAGCGGGATCAAGGGGATCGCGTGGGTGGCGATCGTCAAGGATGCCGCGATGATCGTTGCCGTCGTCGTCATCGGTATCGGGCTGCCGTCGATGTACTTCGGCAGCGTGGGAAAGATGCTCACCGAGCTGATCCGCCGGCACCCCACCCACCTGACCTTCCCGGGCGGGACCCCGACGATGGGCGTGGCGTGGGTGATCAGCACCATCCTGCTCACCGGCATGGGCTTCTACTGCTGGCCGCACACGTTCGCGTCGGCCTTCTCCGCGAAGGACGACCGCACGCTCCGGCGCAACGCGGTGATCATGCCGCTCTACCAGCTGCCGATCCTGCTCGTCTTCTTCGTCGGGTTCACCGCCCTCCTGGTGATGCCGGGGTTGAAGAACCCGGACACCGCGCTGCTGGCGCTCGTCGGCCGCAGCTACCCGGGGTGGTTCGCAGGCTTCGTCGGAGGCGCGGGCGCCGTCACGGCTATGGTGCCCGCGGCGATGCTCCTGCTCGGGGCGTCGACGCTGGTTGCGAAGAACGTCTACCGGCCGTTGCGACGCGCCGCCGTCGGCGAGCAGCACCTGATGCGCGCGTCGCGCGGCTTCATGCTGCTCATCGCCGTCACGGCGCTGGCGCTCGCGCTCTGGTCGCCCAACGAGTTGGTCAAGCTGCTGATCTTCGGGTACGACGGCATCGCGCAGCTCTTTCCCGGAATCGTGCTCGGCGTGTTCGTCCGCCGCGTCACCGCCCGTCCGGTCATCCTCGGGCTGGCGGCCGGCGTCGCGGTCGTGGTCGGCCTCATCTGGAGCGCCCACGATCCGTTCCTGGGCCTGAACGCCGGGTTCGTGGGGCTGGCCGTCAACGCGACCGTCACCCTCGTCTCGATTGCGATCCTGAACGTCGGGCCGCCGGGCGGCGCGCACGTTCTCGAAGCGCGGCGGTGAAAACACCGTCGCAGGAGGAAGGAACGATGGACAACCTGGCAGCCGAGATCGAGTCGATGACCGGAGCGCTCGTGGAATGGCGGCGCGACTTTCACCGGCACCCGGAGCTCGCGTTCGAGGAGCGACGGACGTCGTCGGTGATCCGGGCGTTCCTGGAGTCCATGGGGATCGAGGTCCGGCCCTGCGGCCGCACAGGGCTGCGCGGCGTCCTCAGGGGCGGGCGGCCGGGCCGAACCGTGGCGCTTCGTGCCGACATGGACGCGTTGCCGGTGGCCGAGATCGCTGACCACGACTACGGATCCGGCAATCCCGGCGTCATGCACGCGTGCGGCCACGACGGCCACATGGCGATCCTGATGGGCGCCGCGAAGGTCCTCGCCGGCCTACGAGATGCGCTCGGGGGGACCGTCGTGCTCCTCTTCCAGCCTGCCGAGGAGAAACCGCCGGGCGGCGCGCGGCTGATGATCGAAGAAGGCGCCCTCGACGGCGTGGACGGGATCTTCGGACTCCATCTCTGGCAGCCGCTGCCCACCGGCATCGTCGGCCTGCGCGCCGGCGCGTCGATGGCCCAGGCCGACGAGTTCGAGGTGGTCATCCAGGGGCGCGGCGGCCACGCGTCGCAGCCGAACGCGACCGTCGACCCCGTCGTGGTCGCGTCCCACGTCGTCGTGGCCGCGCAGACCATCGTCAGCCGGTTCGCGAATCCCCTCGAACCCGTCATCGTGTCCTTCACGACGATTCACGGAGGCCGGATCCACAACATCATTCCGGACTCGGTGACGATGACGGGCACGGTGCGGACGCTCGACCCGGAAACGCAGCTCGCGGTCAAGCGACGACTCGGCGAGGTCTGCGAGGCAACGTGCCGGCTGTTCGGCGCGACCGCCGTTTTCACCTACACCGAGGGCTACCCGCCGGTCATCAACGATGCCGCGTCGGTCGATCTCGTGAGCCGCGTGGCCGCGCGGGAGCTGGGCGGCGACTCCGTCAAGACGATTCCGCCGGTCATGGGCGGGGAGGACTTCGCCTACTACCTGCAGCGGGTTCGGGGAGCGTTCGCGCTGCTTGGGATGGGCAACAACCGACCCCACCCTCACCACAACGCCCGGTTCGACATGGACGAGAGCGTGCTGCCGCTCGGCGTGCGGCTGATGACGGCCGTCGCGCTGGAGATGCTGCAGCCGGAGTGATCGCCGGCCGGCAAATGGCGGCCTGCCAGGCACAGGGTTTCCAGGGCCAAAAGTCGGGCCGCCGCCCGCAAGCGAAGCCCCCGCGTCCGTCCGAGCCGAGCGCGTGCCTCTTGGACTAGACTCTCTTTCGAGGAGACTTGCGCCATGGCAGCCCGTTCGATACCCCTGCAGCCGCGAAAGCGGATCGCCCTCGTCGCCCACGACAACAAGAAACGCGACCTGCTCGAGTGGGCGCGCTTCAACCGCGACCTTCTCGCCGGGCACGAGCTTTTCGCGACCGGCACCACGGGTAGGATGCTCGAAGAGGCCCTCGAAACACCCGTGGTCAAGCTGCAGAGCGGCCCTCTCGGAGGGGACCAGCAGATCGGCGCGAAGATCGCGGAGGGATCGATCGACTTCGTGATCTTCTTCTGGGACCCGCTCGAGCCGCAACCGCACGACCCCGATGTCAAGGCGCTGCTGCGCATCGCCGTCGTGTGGAACATCCCGGTCGCCTGCAACCGCGCCTCGGCCGACTTCATCATCTCGTCGCCGTTGATGGACGAGGCCTACGACCGGCTGCTGCCGGACTACGAGGGCTATCGCCAGCGGCTCAAGAAACGCCGCGATGCCTGACTCGTGCTTGTGTCGGCAGGGGCGCGAATGGTGTCAGGGGCGTGCGTAGCCGAACCAGACCGCTCTTCCTCCATTCCCCCAGTTCCCTTCCTGGCATGCATCACTCATCGTGGTACTCATCCCGAGAATTCCTGCCCTTTCTTCCGTGCCGCTCCCAGACCCGCGGCTCGTCCGGTGGCCCAGGCCCATTGGAAGTTGTGGCCGCCGATGGGGCCGATGGCGTCGAGGGCCTCGCCGCAGATGAAGAGTCCCGGACACTTTCGACTTTCCATCGTGCGGGGGTTCACCTCCGCCAGGTCCACGCCGCCCCCCGTCACCTCGGCCTTGGCGTAGCCCTCGGTTCCCGTCCAGGGCAGGGCGTATCTGGTGAGGAGACCCACGAGGAGGAGCCGGTCCTCGCGCCGGAGCTCGGGCAGGCGCGCGCCCTCTCTCACGTCCGCCTCCTCGCACAGCGTCTTCGCTAGCCGTGCGGGCACGTGCCGCGCCACGGCGCTTTCAACGGTCCCCGGACCTCTCCGCAGATCCTCCTCCCACTCGGCGGCGCTGCGGCAGGCCCAGTTCACGAAGATCTCCCCGCGCGGCTCGCCTGTCATGCGCGGCCTGGCGGCGACGTGGGAGACGTTGAGGACGGCGGGACCGCTGTAGCCCCTGTGCGTGAAGAGGAATCCGCCCCTCTCGGAGCGATGGCCGCCGGCCCCCTCCGCCGCAAGGGTCACTTCGAGGGACAGGCCCGCCAAATGGCCGTGGCGCGGCGGCACCGCCGTCAGCGGCACGAGCGCCGGATAGGTGGGACGGATCGTGTGCCCCAGGCGCGCGAGCATCTCGAACCCCCATCCGTCGCTGCCCGTGGCGGGCACGGAGCACCCGCCCGTAGCCAGCACGACGGCCGACGAATCCACGGTGTCGCCGTCTTCGAGACGCACGCGCCAGGCAGCCCCCTCGCGCGTGAGGTCCGCTACGCGCGCGCCCAGGCGCACATCGGCGCCACGGCGGCGCGCCTCGTTCAGGAGCGCGTCGCGCACCTCGCGGGCCCGCATGCGCGCCGGAAAGAGCTTGCCCGAGCCGACCTCGGTCACGAGTTCCACGCCCAGGCCCCCCTCGAAGAATCGCACCTGCTCAGGGAGCGGCCAGGACTTCAGGATGTTCCTGAGAGTATGCGGCGAGGAGCCGGTCACGAACCGCCCCGGTGCGGCCTCCGCGGGGAGGATGTTGCACCGACCGCCCCCGCTGATGAGGATCTTGCGGCCCCCGTCGGCCGTGCCCTCCAGAACGATGACCTTGCGTCCCGCCCCCGCCGCCCACAGCGCAGCCATGAGGCCCGAAGCGCCCGCGCCGATGACGGTGACGGGAGGCGTGCCGCTCAATTGCATGGGGTCTTGGGCGGATCGACGCTGCCGATATCCGCCTGCATTCGCCACGGCCCGCCCTTGGCCCGCGTCCAGACCGTGACATATTTCCCCGTGAGCCTCATCGCCTCGCCGGTGGCGGCCTTGCCGTCGCGCTCCCAGGTCCCGTAGGTGTAGCCCATGTCGCCGGAGGCCGAAACCTCGGCTCCCACGGGCACCCACCGGAGCGGCCTGGGGTCGAACCGGGTGCGCTCGTAGAGCGCCTTCACCTTGTCGAAACCCTCGACGATCGCGTCGCCCGGGAAGACGCGCACGTCCGGCGCCATGACCGCCAGCCACGCCTCAAGGCCCTTCTCACCGGAGGCCCGGGCGAAGGCCTTGTCGGCCGCCAGGAGGTCCTTCGACGTGGCGATTTCGGCCCCGCGCATCTCCCACCCTGCCAGCAGGCCCGCCGCGACGCCTGCCACCACGAAACACCAGCTTCTCCTCATGGACAACCTCCGAAGATACAAGTCTACAGCCGGCCGCCGGCACGATGCGACCGGCTCCCTCGCGAGCTCCGGACGGTTCCAACCCGATGGCCAACCTGCCGGAACCCTTTCGTCAGTCTCTACGCTGGTAGACTGATCGCGCCGAAAGCCCGCCGCGGCGCGGGCCCCACACGAGAGGAGCGCAGCCATGGGAGGTAGCGGTCTGGCCTCGAAGGACATCATCGCCCAGAAGCACGTTCAGGCGGCCAACAAGGTGCGAGAGTCGGGCGTGGATCTCTGGATCACCTACGTCCAGGAGACGAGCGCGGGCGCCGAGCGGGCTTTCGCCTACATCTCGCCCGGAAACTTCACGTGGGAAAGCGCCGTCCTCGTCACACCAGGGGGCAAGCCCTCGGTCATCTGTGGCCGCCTGGACCAGCAAGTGTTCGAGGACTCCGGCCTCTTCAAGGAGGTCACCACGTTTGTCCAGGACTTCAAGGTGCCCTTCATGGAGTATCTGGGCGCCTTGAAGCCGCGCAAGGTCGCCGTCAATTTCTCCCTCAACGATTCGAGCGCCGACGGCATCCCCCACGGTCGCTTCCTCCAACTGGAAGCCATGCTAAGGGAGGCCCTTCCCGGCGTCGAGATCGCCTCCGCGGAGGCCATCATCCTGGCGCTCATCACGCAGAAGAGCCCTCTCGAGCTGGCGGCGATTCAGGAGGCGGTGGACCACACGGTGGATATCTTCGGGGAGATCCATGCCTTCCTCAAGCCGGGCCTCACCGAGAAGCAAGTCTACGAGTTCATCGGCGAGCGCATGACCCATCGAGGCCTCCAGCCCAGTTTCCAGACTCTGGTCTTCGCGGGCGACCGGGGCGCCGGCATGGGCCACGGCGACGCCACGGACAACGACCTCCGGCCCGGTGACCTGGTGCACGTTGACATGGGGGTGTTCGTTCGGGGCTACGCCTCCGACATGCAGCGCACCTGGTACGTGGCCTCCCCGGGCGAGGAAAGCGCCCCCGGGGCCGCAAGGCGCGGGTTCAACGTCATTGTCCAGGCCAACGAGGCGTGCCGGAAGGCCCTCCGCCCCGGCGTCAAGGGCGTGGATGTGGATGCCGTCGCCCGGGGCATGGTCACTGCGGCGGGGTTCCCCGAGTACCCGCACGCGCTGGGCCACCAGGTCGGACGTCACGTGCACGATGGCGGCGCACTCCTGGGACCGGCGTGGGCGCGCTACAGAAACACGCCCTTCATGCCGGCCGCCGAGAACCAGGTCTTCACCCTCGAACCCTCCTTGAACGTGCCGGGTTTCGGAGCCGTGGGCATCGAGGAGGACGTGGTCGTGACGCCTGAGGGCGCGCGGTTCCTCGCCCCGCCGCAGACGGAACTCTGGACCGTGAAATAGCGGTTCATCGTGGATACGCCTTGCGCCCTCAAGACCCCGCAGGCGCCGCCGGTTCGGCCCGCCCAAATCAGAAATGGGTGTCAGGTACGCATCCACCCGGATCAAGAGGAGACGGGATGGATCGCCCCGGAGGAATGATCATTCCGCTTACCTCACGTCAACCAATGGCGGCTTTCGCAGCGATGATCTTCATTGTCGCAGCGTGTTCTTCCGATCACCCCCGGAGCGGTCACTCTCGTGCGTCTGACGCACGTGCGGCGTTGACGAACCCAAAGCACACGTTCTGGGACCAGAGATCGCCGGACGTCTTCAGGGTCAGGATGCATACCAGCACGGGAAGTTTCGTGATCGAGGCGCATCGGGATTGGGCGCCCGGCGGCTGTGACCGATTCTACAACTTCGTGCGCGCCGGCTTCTTCGACAACTCCCGGTTCTTCCGAATCCGTCGCGGTTCCTTCGCGCAATTCGGGATTCCCGGCGATCCGGTCGTGGCCGCATTCTGGAGGGATGAAGCGATCCCGGATGATCCCGTGCGACAGAGCAATACTCGCGGATCGGTCGCGTACGCGATGACCGGACCCAACACTCGAACAACTCAACTGTTCATCAACTTGAGCGACAACCCCCAGTTGGACCGAGACGGGTTTGCCCCCATAGGCAGAGTAGTCGAAGGAATTGAGGTCGCAGATCATCTCTACGCCGGGTATGGAGATGATCCGGGCGGTGGAATGCGCGGCGGAAGACAGGGAAAGATCTTTGCAGGCGGAAATGCCTATCTCGATGGAGAGTTTCCACGTCTGGACACGTTGATTCGCGCTACGGTCGTAGGGCGTTGAGAGCCGGAATATGACGCTTCGCATCGTCCGCCTCGGTACTCCCCGCGTCGCCGGCGAGGGCCTCCGGATCGGCACCGTGCGCCGACCGCCGCGCGGCGTGCCGGCGGCGCGCTTCGCCTCGGAGAACTGGTACGACATCTGGTACCCGAACCTCGCGCCGAGCGTCGAGACGATGAAGCTCGGCAAGGCGGCGCAGACCGAGCGGGACTGGGCGGCGTTCGCGAGGAAGTTCCGCTCCGAGATGGCCGGGGCCGAGGCGAGCCGCACGCTCGAGCTTCTCGCCGCTCTCTCGCACACGGCGGACTTCTCGATCGGCTGCTACTGCGAGGACGAGACGCGCTGCCACCGTTCGGTGCTGCGCGAGCTGCTCGCCGCGCGCGGCGCGAAGATGGACTGACCGGGCAGCAGACTCACGGTCGGGAGGACATCCTCTCTCCGCTGCCACCCCCCGCACCCGAACCCATGTCGGACGCTGCCGGGGTGAAGGTGGTGGGATGGTGACACTTCCATGATCAGGCCGGCCCCCCGGGTCGCTGCGCAGCGCAGAATTCCCCGAACAAACCGTACGGGCTCGCAGCCCGGGGCCGAATGGAAACCGATTTACTCATGCAATCCGCCACTGAGCTGAGGACCTTGCCTGATCGGATCCGTTTCAGATTCCAATGTTCCGTGCCGGGCTGCCTACTGCTGCATCGAAATCGTCGTCGGGTCGTTGGTGATGTTGTCGATTACCGAGGCGAATCCGAACACCCCCGATCCGCTCTGGACCGCGATCGTTGCGTACCCGCTGTCCATCGCCGTCTGCCCCGCATCGTTCAGGAACGGCTGCGTCGCCTGCGCCCACTGCCCTGCTGCCAAGTTCACCGTGTAGTCGGCAAGACTGTTCCCCGCGCCGCCGTAGAGAGTCACCACCACCGTCGCACTCGCAGTGCCGGTATTGACCACTCCGATGTTGCAATGGTACGAGGCGTTCTCCGTCAGTCCCGCCAGGTACGCGCTCTGACCCGCCGAAAGGCCATCGCTCGCCACGGCTGCCGGGTAGTCCTGCCCCTGCGTACCATCGGGGTAGCACCTCGCCGTGGACGAGACCTCGTTGTAGGTCCGCGCCGTGACTCGGAGCGGCTGGTCCGAGGTGACTTCGAGCGCACCCGACCCGCTCCCACCAAGCCACCCGACCACGTCTGTGAGGATCGACTGCGCCCCGGCCGCCACCGAGGTCGCGCTGCTCAGGACATCACCACTGCCCCGGAACTGGACCTGCACGTTGGCCGTCACCGTACCGGGGTTGAGCAGACCGAGATCGCTGCGCCACTGGCTGCTGTTGAGGCCGCTCCCGTCGCTCGCCACCGGGACCCAGACGACAAGGGCGGGCGTCGACGCCTGCATAGCGACCGTGGTCGGGTCGTTGGTGATGTTGTCGATCACCGAGGCGAACCCAAACACCCCCGATCCGCTCTGTACCGCGATCGTCGCGTACCCGCTGTCCATCGCCGTCTGCCCCGCCTCGTTCAGGAACGGCTGCGTCGCCTGCGCCCACTGCCCTGCGGCCAAGCTCACCGTGTAGTCGGCAAGGCTGTCCCCCGCACCGTCGTAGAGAGTCACCAGCACCGTCGCACTCGCAGTGCCGGTGTTGACCACTCCGATGTTGCAGCGGTAGGAGGTGTTCTCCGTAAGTCCCGCGAGGTACGCGCTCTGACCCGCCGAGAGGCCGTTGCCCGTCAGTACTGCCGGATAGTCCTGCCCCTGCGTTCCGCCGGGGTAGCAGCTCGCCGTGGACGAGACCTGGTTGTACGTCCGCGCCGTGACCTCGAGCGGTTGGTCGGACAGGACCTGGATCGCCCCCGAACCGCTCGCTGCAAGCTGTCCGACCACATCGGTCAGGATCGACTGCACCCCCGGCGGCACCTGAGTCGTGTTCGTTGCGACAACGTCGCTGCCGTAGAACTCGATCTCGACGTTCGCCGTGACGGTGCCGGGGTTGAGCAAGCCGAGGTCGCTGCGCCACTGGCTCCCGTTGAGGCCGCCCGCGTGGCTCGCCACCGGGAGCCAGACGCTCGTGCCGGCCGAGCGCGAACCGACAAAATAGGCGGTCACATAGAACTCGTTCTCCAGGATATCGGTGCCCAAGAAGCCATTGCCGAAGGAGAAGCTCCACTCGAAGCCGGTGGCCGGGCCATTGGGTTGGCAGGCGTCCTGAATCGTGGCCGCCTGGCAGGACCAGTAGAGATAGGGCTGTATATTATTGAACGGGCCGACCGCGATATCGGGCGCCGTGACCACGGGCGTGCCTTTCTTGAATCCCAGCTGGCCATAGAACAACTCCCCCAGAGGGTTGGTGGCGGCGTCGCAGTTGTATCCGTTACAGCTGTGGTCGATCGGGGGCAACTCCCAGTTGCTCTGACCCAGGTACGCGGCGGCGTTCATGTTCGCGATGAATTGCAAGGCCGCAGCCAACGTCATCGTGCCGCTCGGACTCACGCAGACCGCAGGCGTGGTCGGACTCGTGCAGTACGGCAATCCCAAAGTATTACTACCAGCCAAATTCGCGTTCGCCAGCCACGTGACGTTCGCCACGGGATCGTAGACGGTTTGCCCGCCAGGATTGGCTTGCAGACCCGTGCCCGTGGCGGTCGGCGTACCCGCTATTTTTCCAGCGATCATCGGCAACACATATAGGAAATCATCCGCGGTGTTCGTGCCCTGGAAGCCGGTGTTGAAAGAAAAGGTGGCATTGCCGCATCCCATCGTCGCGTAGCATGGATCAGCAGGAACGCCACCGATTGTCTGCGACCAATACTGATAGGGTTGGAAATTGCTGAAGGGACCGACCGGGTTGCTGGGGATGGGAACCGCAGTATTGGGCGCCTTCAGTCCCAAGGCATCGTAGTACAGCGAACCCAGCGCGTTGAGCGTGCAACCGAACCCGAATGAATTGTCCTGCGGCCCCACCTTCCCGCAGCCGCTGTCGGCGAGCGGCGTGGTCGGGAGTTGCCAGTTGGTGTGCCCCAGATAGTTGGCGGCGTTCATCGCAGCGACCCACGCCGCAGCGGCCTGATAGCTCATCGAGCCGCTGGCGTTGACGCACGGTTGCGTTCCGGAACCGGTGCATGCCGGAAGGCCGAAAAGGTCGCTGGCGCCAAGATCGGCGTCGGCGAGCCAGGTGACGTTGTTCACGGTGTCGAACACGGTGAGGCCGTCTGCGCTCGGGACGAGCGCCGCGCTTGCCTGCGACGACGACAGGGCACCGGCGACGAGCGCGGCGACCCCGATCGTGGTCCGGATCCGGCGATTCCGGAAATCGTCCAGCATCGTGATCAGGTCGCGCCAGCCGCTCTTGGGCAGCATGATGTCCCCTCCGCTTCTCATGCCTCGGGAACACACTGCTCCAAGCCGCCATTCCTTCTGTCGCCGCCCTGGACGGCAGAACCTCCGCGTCCGTCCGTCGACAACCAGATGTCAACTTCTCGCCACCTTGGCGTTGGGGGGCGCAATCTGTTCCTGTGTCGTCACGCACCGCCGGTGAGACATGAGCGCCGATCGCGCTGTCGCCCACGAAGCTCCGTGAGTCGCACTGCGAACGCCAAGTACGGGCGTCGGAGCGCCCGCCACTGAAGTGCGTGAGGCCGGAGAACGGTTCTATCCTCGCCGGTAGACGTCGGTGCTCAGGTACTTCAGGCCGGAGTCGACCATCAGCGTGACCACCGTGGCATCCGGGCCGAGCCGCTCTGCGACTCGGATCGCGGCGAGGACGTTCGCTCCGGAGGACGTCCCCGCGAAGAGCGCCTCCTCCCGCGCGATGCGCCTGGCCATCTCCTTCGCGTCGTCGGTCCTGACCGGCACGACCTCGTCCACCAGCGTCGCCTCCCAGAGCGGAGGAATGTAGCCGATCCCGACGCCTTCGATCTTGTGAGGCCCCGGCTGACCGCCCAGCAACACCGACGATTCTGCTGGCTCGACGGCGGCGATCCAAATGCTCGGCTTGTGTCGCTTCAGCACGGTTGCGACCCCGCGCAACGACGCCGCCGTACCGACGCAGTGGACGAAGGCGTCGACCTCCCCCTTCGTTTGACTCCAGATCTCCTCGCCCAGCGAGTGGTAGCCCGCAATGCTGTCGTGGTTGTTGAGCTGGTCGGTCCAGTACGTGTGAGGCTCCCGGCTCAACGCCCGGGCGGTCTCAATCATGTCGAGGATCAACTTCTTGGTGGTGCGGCCTCCCTCGCTGGGGACGAGCGTCAACTCCGCACCCAGCGCCGCCATGTGGTCCAGCTTTTCCTTGCTGAACGCATCGGAGCTGACGATCCGGATCCTGTAGCCCCTGGCGGCGCAGACCAGCGCGAGCGATGCCCCAGTGCTGCCGCCCGTGTATTCGACGACGGTGTCCCCCGGCTTGAGGCGCCCGTCGTCCTCCGCTCGGGAGATCACGGCCTGCGCCATCCGGTCCTTGACGCTGCCGGTGGGGTTTTCCCACTCGAGCTTCGCGAAGATGGCCGCACAGTCGGGTGAAACGACCTTGCGAAGCCGAATCATCGAGGTGTTTCCAATGGCATTGAGAATGTCCATGGGTCGATCTCTCCCTCTGTCGGCTGGTCTCCTCGGCGTGTGCAGCAGACGATGACACCTAGCCTGGATTATTCGTGGGGGTTCGTCGCGAGAACGCGGAGGTGGCTGGCATGGTGGGCGCACGTAGGGGTGAGGAGCCGAGTCGTATCCTCTGCGATACGTCGCAGGCTCCGAACCGGAGGAATCGCTCGTCGTGGGGACCCCCGGGCCACCTTCCGGCGGCGACGAGGCGCGCCAGGCGGCCTTGGCGAGGAACATGTCTCTATCTGCAGCCGCCAGCAAAGCTGCCCAATCCCGATGAGTCTCGTCGCGGCTCGCGACGCCAACGCTCACCGTGAACGGTATCAGTTCGCCACCGAACTCTATCGACTGCGCTTCGAACGCCGCCTGGAGCCTCGCCACCACGTGCAGGCCCTCCTCTCGCCCGGTTTCCGGCAGCAGGAGCGCGAACTCGTCGCCGCCGAGCCGGCCGAAGACGTCGATGTCCCTGACCAGGGCGACAACTGTTTCGGCCACCCGCCTGAGGACCCGGTCGCCCGCGGCATGGCCGAAGGTGTCGTTGATCCTCTTGAAGTCGTTGCAGTCGAACAACGCGACAGTCAGCGGGCGCTTGAACCGCCGCGCCCTCACAAACTCGTGCTCTGCGAGGCTCTCCAGGCAGCGTCTGTTGCACACCCCCGTCACAGGGTCCTCGGCGGCCAACAGCATGACTGCGAGCTGGGCCGCCACCACCTCCATGATCACCTGGTCGAGCTGACCGTACGCGTTCTCTCGCGTCGTCTCGATGTTGATCACTCCGATGGTGCGGCCGTCGACGCGCATCGGTACGCACAGCTCCGACCGGATATCCGGCCGCATCTCGTGGTATCGCGCATCGCGGCGAACGTCGGAGGCGACCACGGACTCACCATGTTTCGCCACCCAACCCGTGATCCCCTCCCCCACCTTCAGCTGATGGCTGGCGACGTATTGCTTGTCCAGCGCAACGAACTCCGCGCCCTTCCCCTGGCCGCTCAGAGCGATGGGAATGAGCGACTTCTCGACCGGATCGACCAGCAGGACGGCGCCGTAGTCGTAGCCCAGCTGCTCCTCGAGCACCTCGATCACCTGCTTCGCCATCTCCGACGGAGCCTGCACCTGTTGGAGACCGCGGCTGAGCGCGTGGATCGCCTCGATGTGCTTGCCGCTCAAGATGGTTTCGTAGCTGCCGGCGTGTGCGTGCTCCTTCAGGCCCGACCGACCGACAAGCGTTGCCAGCGCTCGTGACAGCCAGGACCCCAACCTGCCCCGCGATGCCCCGATCGCGGGCCCCAGGGCGCGAACATCCGCGCGCGCCGTCTCTCGGGCTGTCGGCACCTGTTTCTCGGTCAACTCTGGCTCCGTCGACGATTCCCTGGCGCTGAACGAGCGTCTTTCCCCGTCTCCATGGTCCCACCAGCGCCCAGCGAGGGCAATATCAGCCTACCAGCCCGGCAATGCAGGACCCTACCTCTCCAATCCTACGGCGCGATCGTCGGCGTGATCTCCCACGGCCGCCGGCTCCTCAACCGGATCGCGACGCACATCCTCTTTCGGCACGCGCGTCCCGGGTACAATCGCGGCCATGACGCCAGCCCAGAGAATCCAGCCGCTGCGCTCGGTGTCCGACACCGCGCTGCTCGTCGCGTACCACCGCGCGATGGAGACGAGACGCCCGGACGCGCTGTTCCATGACGAGTTCGCCGTCAGGCTGAGCGAAGGACGCGGCGAGGAGATTGCGCGCAAGCTCCCCTACGGGCGCCGCATGGCGTGGTCGACGATCGTCCGGACCGTGGTGTTCGACGAGATGGTGCTGCGCCTCATGCCGCGGGGCGTCGAGGCGGTGATCAACCTTGCGGCTGGCCTCGACGCGCGGCCCTACCGCCTCCCGCTGCCGCCGTCGCTGCGCTGGATCGAGGTCGATCTGCCCGATATGATCCGAGAGAAGAACGAAGCGCTGGCGGCCGAAACACCCCGTTGTCGCGTGGAGAGAATCCCCCTCGACCTGTCACAGTCCCGACAGCGGCGCGATCTGTTCGCGAGGCTCGGCACGGAATCCGCCAACGCGCTCATCCTCACCGAGGGCCTGCTTGTGTACCTCGCGCCGCAGGTCGTCGGCGAGCTGGCGGAGGATCTTCGCGCCGTCGGGAGCTTCCGGCACTGGGTTATCGACCTCGCCACACCGATGATCCGCAAGCGGGTGAACCGCTGGTGGGGAAGGAAGCTGAAGCGGGCGAACACAAAGTACCAGTTCGCGCCCGAAGAAGGCACGAAGTTCTTCGAGCCTCATGGCTGGCATGAAGCGGAATTCCACGAGCTGTTCGAGCATTCGATCCGGCTCAACCGCCCAATGAGCGGAATCTGGATGTTCAAGCTGATGTCGAGGCTGATGCCTCGTCGCACGGCCCGAATGCGCGAGCAGTGGCGCGCGGGCGTCGTGCTGCTCGAGCGGTAGAGGTGTCAGGTATGCAATTGGTTCACTCTTGCTGATAGACAGTGGCCATGCGCGCGTTGACCGCGGTTGCGGCACTCGATAACACTCATTCCGGCACCTGCCGCGAGGTGTTCGGGCAGGACTGAGCGTGCCTATGGTGAGGACGAGGATTCGAGCTCCTCGAGTCCGGGGCCGACGACGTGGCCGATCCTCCCGCCGGCCCAGAACGTCACCGCCGCGAAACAGGCGAGCGCGATGACGAGGGCGCAGAACGCCCAGAAATGCCGCAACTCGAGCCGTTCGAGCGAGCGCGCGTACGCCACCAGGCCGATGAGCGCGGCGACAATCGCCACGGCATCGACGCTGGCGCGTTGCCAGTAACTGCCGCCGAGGTGGAGCCACATTCCGAACTCGTCGAAGGTGAGGGCCATGGCGACGCCGTACACGACGGCTGCAGCTTCGAGCCTTCGGCCTGCGGGCCGGGCGAGGACGACGTAGCCGGCGACGGTCGCCAGCAGGAAGATGCCGTAATTGAGGTGATGGACGTGGGTCCCGTGGAGGAAGAGAAACATGTTCGGGACGCGGCCCGACATGATGAGAAAGACGACGGTCCTCGACGCGATGAATGTGAGGACGAAGCTGAACAGGGCCCGGCGGGCGAGTCGGTCCGAGGTTTCCTTCCGGCCGCAAGTCACGGTTGACATCATGACGAAGCGTAACCCACCAGCACCCGGCCGCCAAGCCGGCATCGTCGCCGGCACGGCGGCTTCGCGCCACCGGTGCCCCGAGGACCGCAACCATGCCTCTTCGGTGGGGTTACCCGCGGCCCCAGAGTGATACTTACTGCGCGGGCGCCAGGGTGTTGCCGGTGAGCCGCGAGAGGAGGCGGGCGCTACCTCGCGGTCGCGACCAGGATGCCGCCGGAGACGAATGCGACCACCCACCAGGAGTAGGCGACCCGCGTGGACAGGTGCAACCAGCGAGGGACCTCCGCATCGCCCGAGCGGAGACGGTGGCGAGCCGCGAGCACCGTCTCGGCGAGCATGCCGGCGAGCGCCGAGTAGCCGAGGACGCCGTGCAGCGTCAACACCTTGCCCGAGCCGAGGATCATGCAAATCGTGGCGGTGACGTCGAGCACGACGCCGGCGACGAGAAACGCCAGCGCGCGCCGGGCGACCCTCCGCGCGCGTTGCTCGATCACGACACCCACGGTGTAGCTGGCGAGCGCCAGCACGACGATCGTCACCCCGGTCCGCAGCAGCGGCGTCATCTTCCCCCTCCTCAGCTTCGCA
Source organism: Thermoanaerobaculaceae bacterium (assembly GCA_050018455.1). Classification (GTDB taxonomy): domain Bacteria; phylum Acidobacteriota; class Thermoanaerobaculia; order Thermoanaerobaculales; family Thermoanaerobaculaceae; genus RBG-13-68-16. The sequence continues at coordinate 28,984 of JBEKAA010000016.1, forward strand.
GTCTGCCACAACCGGTTCCCGCTGGCGACCGGAAGGGTGCGGCCGGATTTGTCGTCGATTTTCCGGTGGCGACGAAGCAGAACATGCCGTACCCTGCCACGTCGTTGGGAAGCGCACCCGGGTGCTTCCCCGGCAGGAGGACGCGGATGACGACGGTCTACGCCCCAGGATGCGCCTTGATGCTTTACAGACCCGACCTGGCCGGGAGAGTTCTCCAGTGGCTCAGAACCGAGGTCGGTTACGTCGAGGAGCACCTGACATGCTGCCGGCACGAACCGGACTTGCCGGGCCCCGCGCGGGTCGTCAACACCTGTCCGGGCTGCGACAGGCGATACCGGCAGCTGTATGAAGGCGTTACGACGATTTCGCTCTGGGAGGTCCTCGCTGCCAGCACGACCTTCCCCTTTCCGGACTACGCCGGCGCGGTGATGACCCTCCTCGACGCCTGCCCCACCCGCGACCAGGACAGGGTCCACGAGGCCGTCCGGACGCTCTTGTCGAGGATGAACATCTCGGTCGTGGAGCCCGCGAGGACGAGAAGCAGGGGCACGTGCTGCGGCGACACCTTCTATGGCTCGCTGCCGGTCGGCAAGGTGAAGGATCAGATGCGCGCGAGGGCAGCCGAGATGCCGGCCGACGATGTCGTCGTCTACTGCGTTTCGTGCTGCAAGGCGATGCACATCGGGGGGAGGCGTCCCCGCTACATCGTCGACCTCCTGTTCGCGGAGGAGACAACCCCGGGGACCTTCGAACCCGACGAGTGGCACGCCGAGATCGACGCGTTCATCGCCGCCCACTGATCGAGCGGTTCTGGCTCCCGTGCACCAACCCCCACAGCGGCCGTGCTTTCGATCCGCGGCCGCGGCGACGGGAGGAAGCCCGCCGCCGAGCCGAGAGCCGGGATGGCAGGGCTCCGAGGATCAGCCTCCGAAAGCAGCAAGGACGGCTGTGGTGTCGCGCACGCGCCCCATGCGGGGGAAGATGCGCGTGAGGCAGTGCTCGTGGGCTTGGGTGCTCAGGGCGCCCATGGCGTCCGAGACGAAGATCTGCTCGAACCCTCGCTCGAAGGCGTCGCGGGCCGTGCTCTCCACGCCGTACTCGGTGGCGATGCCGCAGAGCACCAGCGTCGTGAGGCCGCGCCGCCGGAGCTGGAGCTCCAGGTCCGTGCCGTAGAAGGCGCCCCACTGGCGCTTGAGGATGACGAGATCGCCGGGCGCCCGCTCCAGCTCGGGTACCAGCTCCGACCAGTCGGGCGCAAGCGGGGCCGCGTGGCGCATGGGTTCGTCGGCCATGGGCTTCAGGCGGTCCAGGGCGTCGGCGGAGCCGCCCACGTGCACGAGGATCGGCCTGGCGCCTGCGCGCCGGGCCGCCCGCAAGATGAGCGCCGTGTTGGCGACGACGGTCGCGGCCGTGTGCGGCTGCGTCGCTCGCCCCATGATCCCCTTCTGCAAATCGATCACGACGACGGCGGTCCGAACGGGATCCAGTGTCAGCTCGGTCATGGCAACCTCCTTGAAGGGCGGCCCCTTCCCCTCTCCTCAGCCGGCATTCTCCATCAGCGGATGGCCTTGGGGTACATCCAGGCGGCAAGGGTTATGAGGGCGACGAGGACCGACACCTCAACAAGGAGGTCCACACCCAGCCCCATGGTGCTCTCGCCTCCCCGGATCATCAGGGCCCGCAGAGCGTCCACCTGGTAGGTCAGGGGATTGACTCGGGCGACTGTTTGCAGCCAGTCCGGCATGAGAGTGAGGGGATAGATGGCGTTGCTAGCAAAGAAGAGCGGCATGGTGAGGATCTGGCCGATGCCCATGAACCGCTCGCGGGTCTTGACGAGGCAGGCGATGACCAGCGAGAAGGTGGAGAAGATCGCCGCGCCGAGCACGATGAAGACAAGCATCCCTCCAAGTGCCCCGGGCGTGAACCGCAGGTGAGCCCCCATGGCCACGCCCAGCAGGACCACGATGACGCCCTGAGATAAGGCGCGGAGCCCGGCCGAGACGGCCTTGCCCGTCACGAGGGCCCCGCGGTAGGCCGGGCTCACGAGGAACTTGTGCAGGAGGCCGAGGTCCCGCTCCCAGATGAGGGCGATGCCGTAGAAAATGGCGATGAACAGGACGCTCTGGCAGAGAATGCCGGGCACCATGAAGTCGAGGTAGCTGAGCGGCCCCGTCGGGATCGCTCGCGCCCGGTTCATGACGACGCCGAAGATGCACAGCCAGAGGATCGGCTGCACGGCCCTCGTCAGGAGCTCCGTCGGATCGCGCCGGATCTTCCGAGTCTCGGACCAGGCGATGACGAGCACCTGCTGCGCAAAGTCCCGGCACGCCAGCGCCGCTCGTCGCAAAGGGCCTGGGTACGCCGGACGGACCCCGTCAGCCAAGGCGCCGGGCCGTTCGTCGGGTCCGCGCTGTTTCACGGTAGCTTCCTCCCGTTTCGATGGAGCTTCCGGTGAAGTAGACGAAGGCGTCATCGAGGGTGTCCGCTTCCTCCGCCTCGAACTTGAGCTGCGACGGCGAGCCCTGGACCACGACCTTGCCCTGGTGCATGATCGCCACCTGGTCGCAGAGGGCCTCGGCTTCCTCCATGTAGTGTGTGGTCAGAAGAATGGTGGCGCCGAAACGGGCTCGCAGCTCCCTCACATGATCCCAGACGGCGCGCCGGGCCACGGGGTCGAGCCCCACGGTGGGCTCGTCCAGGAAGAGCACCCCCGGCCGGTGGAGCATGGCCTGGGCGATTTCCAACCGGCGAATCATGCCCCCTGAGTAGCGCCGCACCAGGGTATCCGCCGCCTCCGCGAGGCCGATCATCTCGAGAGCCTGATGGATTCGCTCCACCCGCTCGTGTCGCGGCACCGCATACAGGCGGGCGAACACCATGAGGTTCTCGCGGCCGGTCAGCGCGCCATCGGCGGAGAGGAGCTGCGGGACGTACCCGATGGACCGGCGCACGTCCCTCGGCTGCCTGTGCACGTCGAATCCGGCGACCTCGGCGTTCCCCGCCGTCGCCGGCAGCAGCGTGGTGAGCATCTTGATGGTGGTGGTCTTCCCGGCGCCGTTGGGCCCCACGAGGCCGAAGATCTTCCCCGCTGGGATGGAGAGATCCAGGTGATCCACGGCCACCAGGGGTCCGAAATTCCGGGTCAGGCCCTCGGTCCGGATGGCCGTCGGAGCGGCGTCGGCTTCGCGCCGGGATGGGACGGCTTCCCCGTCGAGATCGCTCACGGACGGGGCTTCTCCCAGAGGACGCGCCGGAGCACGTCCAGACCCTGAACGAGCATCTGCAGGTCCGCTGGACTCGCCGGGGCCAGGTTCGCGGCCAGGAATGCTCTGGCCCGCCCTCTCGCCCGTTCCAGTAAGGACACGCCCGTCCGGGTCAGCCCCAGCTCCAGGCGCCGGCGCTCCACGGGATTCGTTTTCCGCTCCACCAGGCCCCGCTTCACCAGGCGGTCCACCATGGCCGACGCCGTGGCGCCCTTCACGCCGAGGTGCTCGGCGACGGCCGAGAGCGAAGCCCCGCGATTCCTTCCGAGGAAGGCGAGCACCCGGAACTGCGGTACGGAAAGCTGCTCTTTCGTGGCTTCGCGCATCTCCCGCCGGATCACGCGCATGACCAGCGGGACGGTCTCGAGGGCGTGCCGCGCGCACGTCTGGGCATCCGTCTCGCCGCGCTCCTTTGAGGTCTGGACCCTGGCAGTCATTGTTAGCCCCACGAACAGTTCGTTCAACTAACTATACACCCACAATCCGCCCCGGGCAAACCGATGGCGGACCCGCCTCCCGGCCCAAGGGCGTTCCGCCGGCGCCTTGTGGGCGGATGTAACGGTCAAACGGCTCGCTGCGTCTCTAGAAAACAGAGACGGCGTCCGTTGCAGCGGCGCCCCGAAGTAAGGAGACAATCATGAAGATCCGTCAGCGGATCGTGGCGACGCTCGCAACCGTGACCCTTCTCGTGCCCACGATGATCCGCGCCGCCGATCATTTCGGACCAGGCGGCATGGGAGCCGGGCCGTTCGGGATGGGCGGCGCCAGCGTCCTGCGCCTCGCCCACAAGCTCGGCCTCGGCAGCGACCAGGTCATGCAGTACAACCAGTTGCGTGCTCAGTCCGCGGAGTGGAAGCAGTCGGGTCCCGGCCGGTCCTAGTGTCGAGGAGCGTGGTCGCAGGGGATCGATCACGGGTGGGTGCCGTCCTCGGTGTCCACCCGTGGGAATCTCTCGAAACTGGCGGGCCAAGCCACGGGGCGGGTCATCTCGGCTTCCTTCGCACGTCTGCCCCAGCGCTTCTTTTGGTCCCCTATGTCTCCAGGGCTATCATCGACGACGCTGAGAAAGGAAATCCCAATCCATGTCTTTCGTACGCCGCAACGCTGTCTGGCTCTTGGCGATCATATTAGCGATCCTCGCGGGTGCCGGCTTTCTCTGGTGGCGGGCGAGAAGCCAGAGGCCGCAATACGTGACGGCGACTGTGACGCGCGGCGACATCCAGCGCAGCGTCATCACGACCGGCGCGATGAACCCGGTCGTCACGGTCCAGGTCGGACCCTACGTCTCCGGCACGATCAAGTCGCTCGGGTGCGACTACAACACGGAGGTCGTGGTTGGACACGTCTGCGCGACGATCGATCCCGTCCCGTTCCAGCTCATCGTCGATCAGGACCAGGCCGAAGTCGGAGTGGCCCAGGCGCAGATGAAGAAGGATCAGGCCGCCCTGATCTACGCGAAGATCGCCTTCGAGCGCGATTCGAAACTGTTGGCCCAGGGCACCGTATCGCAGGACACGGTGGACAACGACAGGAGCACCATGGACCAGACGATCGCCACGATCGCCCTCGACGAGGCGACGATCGTCAACAAGGTCGCGACGCTGAAGGCGGCGCAGGTGAACTTGGACTACACCAGGATCGTGTCGCCGGTCATCGGCACGGTGATCACACGCGCCGTCGACGTCGGGCAAACGGTGGCCGCGAGCCTGTCGACACCGACCCTCTTCCTCATCGGCAAGGACCTGACGAAGATGCAGGTCGACACCAACGTGAGCGAGGCGGATGTCGGCGCCGTGCGCGTCGGGCAGGCGGCGGTGTTCACCGTGCAGGCATACCCGGACCGGACCTTTCGGGGTCAGGTCACGTCAATCCGCGAGGGACCGATCACGGTGCAGAACGTCGTCACCTATGACGTCGTCATCGCCGTGGACAATCCGGACCGCGCCCTGTTCCCCGGCATGACCGCCGACACGCATATCGTCATCAATGAGCGTGATGACGTGCTGCGCGTCCCTCTGCCGGCGGTGCGCTTCAATCCGGAGGGCCTCAGCCGCTTCAGGGGGGAGGGGTCCCGTACCGCCGAGGGCCGGTCAGGGGCGAGGGGCGAGGGCGGCACCGGGACATCCGCCGGAGGCGGCGAGCGCGAACGCACGGGAGCGCAGGGCCGCACCGGTCCCGCGGGCGCCGGTACGGAAGCCGGGAGGCCCGGCGGCACCGGGCACTGGGGCGAGGGCCGGCCCGCGGGCGCGGGCGCGCACCGCAGCCGGGTCTGGGTGCTGAACCCCGACGGCACGCTACGGGCGGTCGCGGTGACCACCGGTATCGACGACGGCGCCATGATCGAGGTTTCCGCCGATGACCTGAAACCTGGAGACAAGGTAGTGGTCAACCAGGTCAACCGTTCCGAGCAGCGGAGCGGCAGCGCGGGTCCCAATCCGAACCCGGCGTTCCGCCAGGGCCAGGGGCAGGTTCCGATGGGGCCACGGCTGTGAGCGCGGCGGCGGAGCCTCACGTGCCCGAAGATCCGGTGATCGCCGTCCGCGGCGTGACCAAGGTCTATCAGCTGGGGGACCAGGAGGTCCACGCTCTCCGGGGCATCAGCCTGACGATCGAGCGCGGGGAGTTCGTTGCCATCATGGGCGCCTCGGGGTCGGGGAAGTCCACCCTGATGAACATCATCGGCTGCCTCGACCAGCCGACCGCCGGCGCGTGCCTCCTCGACGGGATCGACGTCGCCGGACTGGACGAGCCCGCGCTGGCGGGCATCCGCAGCCGCCGGATCGGCTTCGTCTTCCAGACCTTCAACCTGCTGGCGCGCACCAGCGCTGCCGAGAACGTGGCGCTGCCGCTGTTCTACTCGGGTCAGCTGACCGGCAGCGCCGGCAAGGTGCGCGAGGCGCTGGCCCTGCTCGGACTGGCGGATCGCGAGCGCAACCATCCCAACCAGCTCTCCGGCGGCCAGCAGCAGCGCGTGGCGATAGCCCGCGCCCTGATCAACAACCCGACGATCCTGCTCGCCGACGAGCCGACGGGCAACCTCGATTCCCAAACGGCCAAAGAGATCATGGGGACGATCCGGGCGCTCAATCGGGAACGCGGCCTGACGGTCGTCCTCGTCACCCACGAACGGGCGATGGCCGAGGTCGCAGATCGCATCATCAATATCAGCGACGGCCTCGTGGTGTCCGATGAGCGGAGAACCGGGAAGAAGGTGGTGCCCGATCTGACCGCGATTGCATCCCGCGAAGGCCTGCAAACGGCGTCGGTGCTTTCCGAGGTGCGTTCCTTTCTCTGGATGGCGCTGCTCGCTGCCGGTCGAGGCATCGGCCGCAACAAGCTGCGGTCGGCACTGACCATGCTCGGCATCTTCATCGGCGTCGCCGCCCTGATCGCCATGCTGGCGGTCGGCGAAGGGGCGCGAGCGGCCCTTCAGAAACAGCTCCAAAGCCTGGGCACCAACTTGCTCATTGTGTTGCCGGGGACGACCCGCTTCAACGGCGTGCGGGCGGGCATCGGCAGCGCCACCAGCCTCAGAGTGACCGACGGCGCCGCGATCCTGGAGGAGGATTCCGCGGTTGCCGACATGAGCTACGTGAATCGCCAGTCCGCCCAGGTGGTCTACAACAACCAGAACTGGTCGACGAGCGTGCAGGGAGTCACGCCGAGCTATCTCTCGATCCGGGACTGGCCGGTGGTGGCGGGCCGCAAGCTCAACGACCAGGATGAAGACAACGCCAGGACGGTCTGTATCCTGGGTCAGACCGTCCTCACCAACATCTTCGGGGAGTTCGAGGACCCGCTGGGCGCCACCATCCGGGTCAAGAACGTGGACATGCAGGTGGTGGGGGTGCTTGCCATCAAGGGTCACTCGGCGACCGGACAGGACCAGGACGACACCGTCCTCATCCCGTTCCGCACGTCCCAGGAGCGGGTCCTCGGCGCGGCCGCGCCCAGCTCGGCCCAGAGCCAGTCGAGCGTTTTCTTCACGCCGCCTAACCCGTTCGGCATCCAGCCCAAGCTGACGGGGTTCGTGCACACGATGTACGTGCAGGCGCGCAGTACGGCGCTGGTCAAGACCGCGCTGCAACAGGTGACGCAGACGCTCGAGCGGCGCCACCGGATCAAGCCTGGCCAGCCCGACGACTTCACCGTGCGTGACCTGACCGAGATCGCCGAGGTGGCGGAGGAAAGCAGCCGCGTGATGGAGCTGCTGCTGGCGGCGATCGCCTCGATCTCGCTGCTCGTCGGCGGCATCGGCATCATGAACATCCTGCTCGTGTCGGTCACCGAGCGCACGAGGGAGATCGGCATCCGGATGGCGATCGGCGCCCGGCGCGTCCACGTCCTTCTCCAGTTCCTCGTCGAGGCGGCGCTGCTCAGCCTGATGGGCGGCGGGGCCGGCGTGCTGACCGGCGCCGTCGCATCGAAGGTGATCTCGCGGGTGGCCGGCTGGCCGACGTTGCTGCATCCGATGGTGGTCCTCGCGGCCTTCCTGTTCTCGGCGGCGATCGGCCTCTTCTTCGGCTACTACCCGGCGCGTCAAGCCTCCCTGCTGAATCCGATCGACGCCCTGCGCTATGAGTGAGATTGATGATGCGAGATTGGTGGAAAGGGGCTGGTGCGTGACGAGCCGATTTGCGAGAGGGATGAAGTGGAATCGCGGCGGCGCCGCGCTCGCTCTTTGTCTGGCTCTGGTGCTGCCGCTCGGCGGCTGCCTCGTGGGCCCCAACTTCAACCGGCCGGCGCCTCCGGACATCGCCACATACCTGCCGCCGGAACCGCCGCCGGCGCAGCCGGAGAGCGGCGCCGACGCGGCGCAGCACATCGCGCTCGGAGAGCGCATCCCGGCGCAATGGTGGGAGTTGTTCCACAGCTCGCGCCTCGACGAGACGCTGCGCCAGGTGATCGCCGCCAGCTACACGCTGACCGCCGCCAAGGCCACCCTGGCGCAGGCCCAGGAAGCGATCGTCGAGGCCCGCGCCGCGCTCTACCCGCAGATCGCTCTCGGCGCGTCGGCGCACCGTTCGAGCGTCCCGGCAGGGCTGGGCGCGACCGGGAACCTCTTCTCCGTAGGCCCAACCGTCAGTTACTCGATCGATGCGTTCGGCGGGACACGGCGACGCATCGAGCAGGAAACGGCTCTGGCGGAGAACCAGCGCTACCAGCTCGCCGCGGCGTACCTCACCCTGACCGGCAACTCCGTCACGCAGGCGATCACCATCGCCTCGACGAACTTCCAGATCACGACGGTGCAGGACGTGATCAACAACGATCAGAAGAACCTCGATATGGTGCGGGGTGAGTTCGACGCCGGCAAGGTGGCCCGGACCGACGTGCTGACCGCCGAGGCGCAGCTGGCGGCCGACCGCACGCAGCTGGCGCCGCTGCGCCAGCAGCTGAGCGTGGCCCGTCATGCGCTGGCCGTCCTCGCCAGCCAGGCCCCTGGCCGGTGGGCGCCGCCGGATTTCGCGATCGACGAGTTCGCTCTCCCCAACGACGTGCCCGTCACCCTGCCTTCGGAGCTCGTCCATCAGCGTCCCGACATCCTGGCCTCCGAGGCGCTGCTCCACTCCGACAGCGCGGCGATCGGCGTGGCGACCGCGCAGCTGTACCCTTCGATCACTCTTTCCGCATCCCTGAGCCAGGAGGCGGCGACGCTCGCCAACCTGCTGCGTTCCGCGAGTCGGGCCTGGGATGCGGGCGCCGGCCTCGACGCGCCGTTGTACGCCGGGGGCGCTCTGCGAGCGCAGCAGCGCGCCGCGATCGATGCCTACGACGCCCAGCTGGCGACTTATCGACAGACGATCGTACTGGCGTTCGGCCAGGTGGCGGACGCCTTGAGCGCTCTCGAGCACGATGCCGAGCTGGTGTCGGCGTCCCGCCGATCGGTCGATATCGCCAGTGCCTCGCTCGAGCTGCAGCGATTGAGCTATGCGGCGGGGAAGACCAGCGCGCTGGATCTGATCGTCGCCGAGAACACCTATTCCAGCGCGCGCCTCGGCTACGTGCGCGCCATCGGCCAGCGCCTGTCGGACACGGCCGGGCTCTTCATCGCTCTCGGCGGCGGCTGGTGGAGCGATAGCGGTCCGGCGCCGGCTTCCGCACCCTAGCCTGGACCATTCATGAGGGTTCTGCTGCGAACGCGGGTCTGGCCAGCCGATCCGGAGCCGCCCCAACCGGCGTCGGGCCCGCCGCAGGGGCCCGCATGGGAAAGGGCCCTGCTGCCGGCCATCATGCTGCTGGCGGCGCTGCTGCGCCTCTGGGGTCTGACCCGGAACCAGTTCGGAAACACCTATTACGCCGCGGCGGTGCGCAGCATGCTGGAAAGCTGGCATACCTTCTTCTTTGCGTCCTTCGATCCTGCGGGAGTCGTGAGCGTGGACAAACCGCCGGTTGCCCTCTGGGTTCAGACGGCGAGCGCCAGGCTGCTGGGCTTCAGCAGCCTCGCCGTGCTGCTGCCCCAGGCCCTGGAAGGGCTGCTTTCGGTGGCCTTGGTCTACGCCCTGGTCCGGCGGCGCTTCGACCGCTGGGCGGCGTTGCTGGCGGCTCTTGCCATGGCGGTCTGCCCCATTGCGGTGGCCGTCGACCGTTTCAACAACGTCGACAGCTGCCTCGTCCTGATCTTGCTGCTGGCGGCCGTGCTCCTGAGCCGGGCCACCGAGACGGCCAGGCGGGGGCTGCTGCTGCTGGCCATGGCCATCGTGGGGATTGCCTTCAACAGCAAGATGATGGCGGCCTTTGTGGTGTTGCCGGCTTTCTATCTCCTTTACTTTGTGGGGGCCGCCGCCTCCCTGCGCAAGAGGCTGGCCGACCTGAGTCTGGCATCCCTGGTGTTGTTCGTGGTGTCGCTGTCCTGGCCCCTGGCGGTGGACCTGACGCCGCCTGGACAGCGGCCCTTCGTCGGCAGCACACAGGACAACTCGATGATCACCCTGTCTCTGGGGTGGAACGGATTTCAAAGGCTCCTGAGCCGCGGGCGGCGGTTCGGAGGCCCGGAAGTCGGGGCCCGCCCCTCCTCTGCCGGGGCCGGCGGCCCCGCGGCGGAACGGCAGGCCATCCGGCCACCGGGCGCCCGGGCGGGGGGCAGGCTCGGCGGCCGCCGGATGGGCCAGTTCATGGTGACCGCGGACCCGGGACCGCTGCGGCTGACCGATGGGAACATGGCCAGCCAGGTGCTGTGGCTCTTGCCGCTGGCCCTGCTGGGCTTGCTGGTGGCCACGGGAAAGCTCCCCCGAGGCCTGCCCATTCCCGTCGCCCAGCATCCTCTGCTGCTCTGGTCGGGCTGGCTGGCCAGCTACGCCGTGGCGTTCAGCTTCATGCGCGGGGCCATGCACGTCTATTACATGGTGATGCTGGGGCCCCCCATGGCCGCGCTTCTCGGCATCGGCTGCCGGGCCCTCTGGCTCGAGTTCCGGGAGGGCAAGCGCGCCCTGCTCTTGCCTCTTGGGCTGCTGGCAACGGCAGGGTGGCAGATGTTCCTGCTTCGGGACTATCCAGAGTGGGAGATCCGGCTCCTGCCGTTGCTGCTGGCGGGGTCCGGCCTGGGCGCACTGGGGCTTGTGGTCTTCCGGACGTCACCGGACCGGGGGTCCGGATCTGCCTGGATGGCCCGCGCCATGGTCCTGGGCCTGGCGGCCCTGTTCCTTTGCCCCTTGGTCTGGTCCCTGACCCCGGTCCTGGCGGCCGGGCCGGGCGGCTCCCCGGACGTCAACCCCAACGTGCTGTTGCAGCGCCCGGGCCAGGCTTCTCCTCTGGGCGGGCGGGAAAATACCCAGAACCCGCAGCGCCTGCTGGAGTTCTTGAAGACCAAACGGCATGGGGAGCAATACCTGGTGGCGGCCCAGAACGTCCGGGCAGTGGCTCCCATTATCATTCAGACTGGCGAGCCCGCCATCGCCCTGGGAGGGTTCAGCGGAGGAGACCCCGCTCTCACGGTGGATCAACTTGCCGAGTGGGTCCACCAAGGGCGCCTCCGGTACATGCTGCTGTCCGACACCGGCGGCCGCGGAGGATGGGGGCCGCCTGCGGCTCTCGGGGAGGGTCGGGGACTCGACCCTGGGGGCACACAGGGGTTCGCGGCCGAGATCGCCACGTGGGTGCGCGAGCACGGGCAGCGGGTGGATCCGGGCCTGTGGCAGTCGCCCCAGGAGCAGGAGGCCCAAAAGGCGGCCATGCGCCAGGCCGGCCGGCGCCAGGGACTGTCCGGCGCCGGGCGAGGCCCGGGACGTGGTTTCGGTGCCTCCCAGCTTTACGATCTTCGCCCGGAACTGGAGTGAAGTGGAGGGAACCATGACTCGGATCCGCGAGACGCTCATCTGTGGCCTTGTGCTGCTGTGCCTTGTGCTGCTGTGCCTTCCCCTGCTCTGCGATCGGCTTGCCTTTTCCCAGCCGACAAGACCAACGCAGGCGGTTCCTCCTCCCGCGACCGGGCAGGCAGCACGGTCGAGCCAGACGCCAGCCCCGGTCCCCTCCCCTTCAGTCGTCTCGGAACTCGCCGCGACCCTCCCGGAGTCGGCGAAGCTCCCGCTCGACCCGGCGGTTCGCACCGGAGTTCTCGCCAACGGTCTCACCTACTACGTGAGGCACAACGCGCGCCCTGAAAAGCGCGCCGAGATCTGGCTGGCTGTCAACGCCGGCTCAACCCTCGAGGACGACGACCAGCAGGGCCTGGCTCACCTCGTCGAGCACATGGCGTTCCGCGGCACCAAGAACTTCAAGAAGCTCGAGATCATCAACTTCATGGAACGGATCGGGATGAAGTTCGGCCCGGACATCAACGCGCACACGGGATTCGACGAGACCGTATACATGTTGACGGTCCCGACGGACGACGCGGCCGTCGTTGAACGGGCGCTCGCGATCCTCTACGACTGGTCCTGCAACGTCTCGTTCGACGACCACGACATCGACACCGAGCGCGGGGTCGTGCTCGAGGAGTGGCGGCTCGGGCGCGGCGCAGAAGCCCGGATGCTGGACAAGCAGTTCCCCACCCTGTTCAAGGGCTCCCGCTACGCAGAGCGCCTGACGATCGGCAAGAAGGAGGTCATCGAGACGGCGCCGCACGAGACGATCCGGCGCTTCTACCGCGACTGGTACCGGCCCGACCTGATGGCCGTCATCGTCGTCGGCGAGGTGGACCCGGAGGCGATCGAGCAGTCGATCAGGACCCGGTTCGCGTCCCTGGTGAACCCTCCGAAACCGCGGCCCCGGACGCTGTTCCCGGTTCCCGACCACGCCGAAACTCTGGTTTCGACCGCGACCGACCCGGAGGCGACCTCGACACGGGTGGGGGTGTACTACAAGCTCCCCAAGAAAAATTTCGTCACGGTCGCGGACTTCCGACGGACCCTGGTCGAGAGCCTCTACCACGGGATGGTCAACAGCCGTCTCGCCGAGCTGCGCCAACGACCCGACCCGCCGTTCCTGTACGCGTTCTCCGGCTCGGGCTCGTTCGTCCGCACGCGGGACGTCGTCTACCAGACCGCCGGGGTCCAGGAGGCCGGGCTGGCGCGCGGGATCGAGACGCTCCTCGTTGAGCTGGCGCGCGTGGACGCGCATGGGTTCGGCGCGTCCGAGTTCGGGCGGATCAAGAAGCAGCTTCTCCGTTCCTTCGAGACAGCGTACCAGGAGCGCGACAAGACCGAGTCGGACAGCTACAGCGACGAGATATCCAGCGCCTTCCTCGAACGCGAGCCGATGCCGGGGATCGCTGTGGAGTTCGGACTTGCCCAACGGTTCCTCCCCGCCATCTCGCTCGACGAGGTCGACCATCTGGCACGGGAGTGGATCGGCGACTCCAACCGCGTCATTCTCGTCAACGGGCCCGAAAAGGCGGCCACGCTGCTGCCGTCCGAGGAGCAGCTGCGGGAGATCTTCAAGGAGGCCGACACGAGCAAACCCGAGCCCTGGGTGGACCGCGTGCGACAGGAGCCGCTGGTCCCGACCCCGCCGCAACCCGCAATCATCACCGAGGAGACGGCGATCGCCCCGCTCGGCGTGACGCGCTGGAAGCTCTCGAACGACGTCGTGGTTCTCCTCAAGCCGACCGACTTCAAGAACGACGAGGTGCTGCTGGGCGGGTTCAACCCCGGCGGCAGCTCGCTCGTGAGCGACGATCGCTACGTCTCGACCAGCTATGCGTCGCAGGTGCTCTCGGAGGGCGGCTGGGGTCAGTTCGACAAGATCGAGCTGGGCAAGGCGCTAGCCGACAAGATCGCCCGCGCCTCTGCTTACATCGGCGGGCTGGAGGAAAGCGTCAGCGGGAGTGCCTCGCCGCAGGACCTCGAAACGATGTTCCAGCTCCTCTACCTGAACTTCACCTCGCCGCGAGCCGACGAGAAGGCGTTCACGGCCTGGAAAGCGCGCACGAAGGCGACGATCGAGAACCGGCTGGCGCGCCCGGAGACCGTGTTTGCCGACGCCATGCTGGTCACGATGGCGCAGGGGCACTTCCGCAGGAGGCCGATGACCGTCGCGATCCTCGACGAGGTCGATCTGAAGACCGCGGAGGCGGTGTGGCGCGAACGCTTCGGCGACGCGAGCGGTTTCACGTTCGGACTGGTCGGCGCGTTCACGCTCGACCAGATCCGCCCGCTCGTGCTGCGCTACCTCGGCGGCTTGCCGTCACACGGACGCAGGGAGACCTGGAAGGACGTCGGGATTCGGCCCCCCGGGGGCGCGGTGAAGGTCGAGGTCAAGAAGGGGATCGAGCCGAAGAGTCAGGTCCGCATGACGTTCACAGGGCCGGCCACGTGGAGTCCGGAAGCCGACCACCTGATCGGAGCGCTCGGCGAAGCGCTGCGAATTCGGCTCCGGGACGTGCTGCGGGAGGACATGGGCGGCGTCTACGGCGTCGGTTCGTACGGTTCCATCTCGCGCGCTCCGGTTGAGCAGTACGTGTTCTCGATCGCCTTCGGCTGCGACCCCGAGCGGGTCGCCGAGCTCAAGAAGGCGGTCGAGGGCGTGCTGGATGCGGCGAAGAAGGACGGATTCGCCCCGGATGTCGTCGGCAAGGTGAGGGAGCAGCAACTGCGCGAGCGCGAGACCGACCTCAAAGAGAACGGAATTATCGGCTTGACAAACCCACGAACTAGCCTTTTATTGGAAGCATGAACAGCGACCCCGGCCTGATCGGCTTTATGAAGCGGTTCCCGACCGACGAAGCCTGCCGCCGTGAGCTTGAGGCGCGGCGTTGGCCGAACGGTCCGGTTTGCCCGCACTGCGAGGGTGGCAAGGGCTCCTACCTTCTCAAGGGCAAGACGACGCGCCCCGGAACGTACAAGTGCAGGAGCTGTCGGAAGCAGTTCGCCGTCACCGTGGGGACGATCTTCGAGGGCTCACACATTGGCTTGCAGAAGTGGTTCCTGGTAGTCTACCTAATGGGTTCCTCGAAGAAGGGGATGTCGGCGCATCAGATCCACCGGAGCCTCGACGTGACCTACGAAACGGCGTGGTTCATGTGCCACCGCATCCGCCACGCGATGCGCACTCGGGCCTTCCGTGGCTTCCTGTCGGGCACGGTTGAGGCTGACGAGACGTACGTGGGCGGCAAGACCAAGGGCGGCAAGCGTGGCCGTGGCGCACCGAACAAGACCATCGTCTTCGGCATGGTGGAGCGCGGTGGTGACGTTCACGCGATGGCCGTCCCGGACGTGAAGAAGAGCACCCTTCACCCGATCATTCAGTCTCGCGTCGTGCCGGGCTCCAGGCTCATGACTGACGAGTTGTACAGCTACCGCGGCCTGGGCCAGAACTACGAGCACGGCTTCGTGGAGCACGCGCGAGAGTACGTCACCGGCAAGGACATCCACGTCAACACGCAGGAGTCGTTCTGGGCTCTCCTCAAGCGTGGCGTCGTGGGCACCTTTCACCACATTTCGAAGGACAAGATGGACTGGTACTGCGGAGAGTTTGGCTTCCGGTACAACACTCGGAAGGTGACGGACGGCGAGCGGTTCACTGACGCCCTGACCAACTGCGACGGGCGGCTGCGCTGGTACTTCAAGGCGGAGCAGGCCGCGTGAGCGAGAAGGAACAAGGCACCGGAGCGAAGATCTTCTCGCTGATTCCGGCGGGCAAGCTGCGCTGTGTTGTAACGGGCACGCTTCGACCGGACAAGCCGGAGGAACATGTTCGGCAGCGGTGGGCACGCAGCCTCATGGAGGAGTACCGCTACAGCGTCGCCGACATTGCGGTCGAATTTCGAATCAAGATGGGCTCGGCGTCGAAGCGTGCTGATCTCGTAGTCTTCAAACCAGGGGGACCTCACGGGCAGGACACGGTTTTCGTCGTCGTCGAAGCAAAGCGCCAGGACGTGCTACCCAAGGATAAGAGCGAAGGCGTCGAACAGCTCCGCAGTTACATGGCCGCGTGTTCAGCCTGTCAGTTCGGTCTATGGGTTGGTTCGGAGAAGATTGCCTTTGAGAAGCTAACCGACGGGTCGATCGTTGAAACCACAGATATCCCGCGTTGCGGAGACTTGGAACCAAAGCCTCCCGAGTTCAAGAGCCTCGTGCCGGCTGTCGATCTTAGGGCTTCTCTTCGGCGGTGTCATAACTACATCTATGCTAACCAGGGTATCCAGAAGGCGGAGGCGTTTCACGAACTCCAGAAGCTGATCTTCTGCAAAGTGTTCGATGAGTACGAGACCACGGGAACGCTGCGGTTCTTCATCCGTGGGGATGAACGCCGCTCTGAGGCTGGACAACACCGCCTAGAGAACGAGCGCATTGCTCCCCTCTTCGAAGAAGTGAAGCAACGCTATCCCTACATATTTTCCTCAGCCGAGACGGTCAAACTCAACCGGAAGGTTCTGTCCTACATCGTGTCGGAGCTTCAACGTTACTCTCTGCTACGGACAAACACCGACGTCAAAGGTGCTGCCTACGAGGAATTGGTTGGTCAGAATCTCCGCGGGGACCGCGGAGAGTTCTTCACACCCCGGAACGTCTGCGACATGGCCGTCCGTATGGCGTTCTCTCTCTTCTCGCGGCAGAAGATCGTCTCTCTGAGGGTGTTGGACTGCTGTTGCGGAACCGGGGGGTTCCTTGTTTCGGCAATTAACCAACTCAGGGAAATTGTGACCGGCTTCGAAGCAGGACGCGGCGTGGCTGAGGACGACGTTCAGAGCAGGACGGCCGCCCGCATCAAGGAAATGGCGGAGCGAAACCTCTTCGGGATGGACATCAATCCGTTCCTTGTGAGAACAACGCAAATGAACCTAGTCATGCACGGCGACGGCTCGGCCAACGTCTTTGCCGGGGACTCGCTCGTTGCTCCCGGAGAATGGGAAGACGAGGACGCACGTAGGAAGATCCTGCCCGGATCGTTCGACCTGTGCGTCACAAATCCGCCATTTGGAGGACGAGCAATTATTGACGACCCGCACGTTCTTGCTCGCTATGAGTTACCGGTCTTCGGAGTCACGAACATGCGTTCTTCAATGCCGTCAGAACAGCTCTTCGTCGAAGCGGCGCTCAAGTATGTCAAGCCAGGGGGCTACCTCGCGATCGTACTGCCGGACAGCATTCTGAACAATCCCGGCTTGGAGTTCATCCGGCAATGGGCCTTTCGTCGGGTGCGGTTCATTGCCTCTGTCGATCTGCCCAAGGAGACCTTCGCCGATAGTGGTGGAGTCCCAAATCCAAGCGTCCTAATCGTCCAGCGCCTCACAAGAGAAGAAGCGAAACTCGCCGAGGCGGATGCTTTGGACGACTACGAAGTCTTCATGGCGATTCCGAAGACGGCGGGACGCGACAAGCGCGGCAACCGGATCTACTACCGCACGCCAGAGGGATTCGAGATCTTGAACGAACGGCAGGAACCAACCGAGGATGACGAGGTTCAGTTGGTTGCCCGCGCATTCGGTGTGTGGCGACGAGAGGGGGGCTATGGTTCACCGTGACGCAGCCTCAACCGAAGACAGTGGCATCGCTGGACGGGAGGTAGAGCATTTCTCCGTTCCCGTGCGTCTGCTGAGGCAGGCGGATAACCTCCGTCTCGACGCCAGCTATTTCAATCCCGCTGTGGTTCACGCGTTGGAAGCTCTCCGACGTTCCGGGATGGTGCTTCGTCCACTGGGAGAGATCACGGCGCGGGTGTTCATTCCTCCGCGGTTCAGGCGAATCTACGTGACCGCTGACTATGGCGTGCCGTTCCTTCAGGGAAGCCATATCGTTCACTTCCAGCCGGCTGACGTGAAGTACCTTTCCAAGACGGCACACCAGGACCTTGACCGCTGGATTATTCGGTCCGGGTGGCTTCTTGTTACCTGCTCTGGAACCATCGGGCGCGTTGCCATCTGTCCGCCCGCATGGGATGGTTGGGCGGCTTCGCAGCACATTCTCCGCATCGTGCCAAACGAACAGGAGTGCCCGTCCGGCTACCTCTACTCGTTCCTAGCGTCCCCACTCGGGAAGGTCCAACTCACGAACCGAATCTACGGAGCGGTGGTCGATGAGCTGACAGAAGACCAAGCGCGGAGTGTACTTGTTCCAATGCCCACAACGGCGGATCAGGAGCGACGAATGCGACGGATCAATGAGCTAGCGGTCGAGGGCCTCGGTGTCCGTGAGAAGGCAATGAAGATCGACGAACAGGCGGTTAAAGAAACCGAGGGCATGTTTCCTTCCCTGGCCGTCGCCGACAGACTTTCAGAGGCAGTTACCGCCGCCAGCTCGGCGAAGGGTGGCCGTCCACAAAAACCGGTCAAGCTACCCTCGTCCAACTTCGATCTAAATCTTGGAGCCCTGGCTTCTGTGCCGTACAAGCCTCGGCAGCGCGGCCGGAAGTAGGTCGGGCCGTGGCCACCCCCGGCACGGCACCGGTTTGGGTTTGCCAAACCGATAACTCCGAAAGAGAATGACTTCTGGCTCGGCGAGCTGCTCGAGGCGGCGCGCTTCAACGACGATCCGACGCGATTGCTCCGTTACGACGAGCTCGTGAAGAAGGTGACGAACCGCGCGCTCCGTGATGCCGCCCGCAAGTACCTCGACCGGCGCCGAGTCGTTTGGGGCGTGCTGTACCCGGAATCGTGGCCGCAGGCGCCCAAGACCCCGGCGGGGACGACGACGCCCGCGCCGACGCCGTCAGCCGGAGCCGGAACGAAGAAGTAGAAATCGAGCCCGGCTGCCGTGTGGTGGATGCTTCCAGAGGAAGCCGTGCAGCCTCGGAGGACCACCAACCGGGAGCGGACGCGGCTGCTTCGGACCGTCGTTCCTTCCGCCCGCGACGGCCTCATACCCCTTTGCCGTCCGTCGTAGAGCAATGCTGTCATCCCGAGCCCTTCGACTCCGCTCAGGGCAGGCTCCGCGAGGGATCTGGGCGGGGGCTGCTTGATCTGGGCTTTCCCCCACCCAGATTCCTCGTCGCTCCGCTCCTCGGAATGACTGGCGGTTCCTCGCTCGGGTAACGAGGCAGGAGCACGGCAAAGAAGAGGTACCCCAGACAAACGGCGACAGTAATGATCGCCACCGTGAAGGCAAGCGATCTTCCGTGCCACAACCCTTTGAACCAGTCCATCAACTGGACCGCGAGCACGTTCGCGGTGCCGCCGTAGAGCTGAAGATCACGCAGGTACTTTTTCGACGAGTCGGCTGAAAACTCCAAAGGGGTGCCAGGGACGGTCCCGGCCTTCAAGTAGATCACGATGGCACTGCCAAAGCCGACCAGCAGAATCATGGAGGCGATGAGGCGGGGGCGATTTCGCGGCTCGGCGAGATTCCATTTCATGCTGCGGCTGTCTCCTCCAGAGGAATAGAAGATTCTTTCCTCACCGGCGACGATGGTAGGGCCACGCGAGGCGTTGTCAACGCCGACGCTCGCACCGGTGATCAGTCGCCTCACTCGGGTTTGACCGTCCCAGCGCGCAGGGGGCAGACCTCAGGCGTTCATCAGTACAGCCAGCCGCGGCCCCATCCCAAGCGCTTGAGGAACCTCTTGGGCGCAGCCACGATCCCCGCGTATGCCCCCGAGTGCTTCTCCAACCGGGAGCTCGCGCCGACGATTTCCCGTACCTTCGGATGTATCCACCGGCTCTTGAAGACGGCGCGGCGCACGTCCCGGACGATGTCCTTGCGTCCCGCCCGCGCGGCGTGCTCGATGATCTCGTCCGCGAAGAGCATCCTTCCGGCATCGGGAAAGTCCGCGTTTCGTATGATCTTCCGCTCCAGCCGCTTCGGGAAACTCCCGTACCGTTCCAGCGCCCCGGCCAGCTCCAGGGTGATCATTGTGCGGAGGCACTTTTCGCAGGCGCAGCAGTTCGCGATCGCATTCCGGCCTTCCTGAACACCCGTCGCCCTGAAGCACACCCTCAGCCGATCGTACGTCGCCGGCCACCGCGAGAGCGCGACGGTCTTCTCGAAGCGGGTGAGATGGGCGTCCTCGTGCGAAACCTCCATCGACTCGGTGGCCAGGAGATGGTCGAACATCAGGCTCGACCCGTCAGGGTACATCCCCAACGTGGTGAACTTGCACCCCGATGACACGTAGTAGCGCGAGAACAAACGACCCAGCACGAGGGCCGGGGCGGTGAGGAACGACGCGAAGGACTGCGCTCGGACGATCGGACCCAGGAACTGCAGGAGATTCGTGCGAGCGACCACCAACTCGAGGCCGTGAGCCGCCATCATCGGCTCGTATACCTCCTGGATCCTCCGGAACGACCCGGTATCTCCGAGATCCGAATCCTCGTCGAAACCGTTGATCATCAGGCAGTGCGAGACCCTGAAAGGGGGGTAGGGCTCGTTCTCGGCGAGGTGCGTCCAGACGGCGTGGAACGAATCGACGCCTCCCGAGAAGGCAACGCCGACACCTCCCGAAACGTCGGCGCGGTCGCGGCTCCGTAGGTCCTCGCAGAGGATCTCGACCTCCCGGAACAGGTCCGGCTTCCATGCGCTCTGGATCCGCTGGTAGTCGCGCATCCCGCCCGCAAGACGGTACGAGAGGCTCCCGCGGACCCGCATCGTCTCCCCAAGCCGCATCGCCAGCGGGATGAGCGCGGCCGCGAAACCGTCCGCACCGTCGCTGACGAATCGCTCGCAGGTCCCCGGGAAGGCGAACCAAAGCGTGCGAGGTCGCGACGCGTCAGGCCGATTGAGATTGACCGCGGCTTCGACACGGACCTCTCCCGCGCTCCTCGTCACCTGTGGCTCGTGGATGATCATCTCGGTAGTCCCTGCCGCCCGGCCGTCGAAATGTTACCAGGGCGGCGGTGACTTCTTGGACTCCCGTCCAGTTCGACGTCGAAGCAGGCCTGAACCGCACACCCCGAGACCCGCGTCCGGCGGCTGCATCTCGACCGCCTCGGCAGTAGCCCGCGGGTGCGCCGTGCCCGCCGCCGGACGCGGGTAGTGGAGCTCCTTCGCCCCAGCGTTGAGAGCTCCACTCGCCGTCCCGGGTCACTGGAGGAGAAATGCGCAGCACCGCGGGATCTCCAGACGAGCAGGGGCTTGTTGCAGCGATGGAGCCGCGGCAGAATAGCCCACCATGCCGGCCCGCACCCTTCGCGCCCCAGGCACGCTGCTGCCGGTGACCCTGTTCGTTGGCGTGTTGCTTGCTTACGTCTCCTTCTCGCCCGGCTCGATCCGTTGGATGGGGTACGCGCAGGAGGACACGCGCGCGGCCGAACGAATGGCCGGGAACCTCTCCAACTGGCTGCGGCTCCGACCTGCTGCGGCCCCCATCATCCCGACGAGGCACGGGATCCTCGAAGTGATCGTCAAGCAACCTTTCGCCCTGACGGCGCTGTGGCTCCGGTCGTCCAGTCCCCGTCTGTCCGACGGCGTGGAGGCGCTCGAGCCCATCCTCGAGACGGCGCTTATCGTGGTGCTGGTGTTCGTCTGGCTAAGGCGGCTCTGCGCCAGCGAGCGGTGGGCGTGGGTGCTGGCGATGGGGGCCGGGTTCTCGACGTTCCTCTGGCCCTACGCCTACATGGGGATGGAGACCACGCAGTCGCTCGCGGTTCTCGTTGCGGGCTACCTGGCGCTGGCTCCTCCCGCTCCGCGCGGCTGGAGACGGACCATCGTTCTGTCGCTGGCGAGCGCCTGCGCCGTGAGCGTGAAGTCCACCGGATTCCTGCTTCTCCCGGCCGTCGGGTTCCTCGGCTATCAGTACTTCCGCACCAATTGGGACATCGGGAAAGCTCGCCGTCGCGCCCAGGCCGCCTTCTTTGTCGTGACGGTCCTGGCGACACGCGCGGCAACCTGGTACTGCGTCGTGGCCTACTTCGCTGGTGGCAGCCACGTGACGACACATGTCGAGGGCCAGCTCGCAACCGATCCGCTGGCGGTCCCTTTCAGCTTCGTCTCCTACCTGTTCTCGGCGAACAAGGGGCTGCTCGTCTTCGCTCCCCTCGCCCTTCTCGCGCTCGCGCGCTTCCGGCACGTCGACGAGGAGGGACGTCCGGCGCTTCTCTTCGCCCTCGCGACCCTGGGCGGTCTGGCGCTCGGCTTTTCAATGCTGAGCACGTGGACGGACGAGACCTGGGGTCCGCGCTACCTGCACTCCGCGATCGCTCCGCTGGTCATCGCGCTGGGCGCGAGCCGCCGCAGGGAGGTGCCCGCG
The DNA here is from genome assembly GCA_050018455.1 of Thermoanaerobaculaceae bacterium. Lineage (GTDB taxonomy): Bacteria > Acidobacteriota > Thermoanaerobaculia > Thermoanaerobaculales > Thermoanaerobaculaceae > RBG-13-68-16. The sequence continues at coordinate 50,808 of JBEKAA010000016.1, forward strand.
CTGCGGCGGGAGTGGGCGGTCATCCTGTCTCTGGCAGTCGGCGGAGGCGTCAACTTCCTCGGCTGCGCGATCCACTACGGGGCGCTTCACACCGCGATGGTGGAGGCGTCACAACACACGCTCGAGGGAGCGCAGTCCGACCCCGTTTGGAACCACGTCCGGTTCAACGCGCGCGTGTTCGGCGTCTGGCTCGCCCGCCTCGGAGGAACCGACGGAGCCCGGGTGTGGACACCGGCGCACCGCTGGTGGCTGCGCGACGCCCCCCAGGGTTGGAGCTGGAAGCCGGTCGATCTGGCGCCGCTGGCAAGACCACAGCCGCTGGTGCTGCGGCTCTGGCAGGAAGGCACCACGATTCCGCTTCGCGCGTTGTGGCTCGCACTGTTGGTGACGGCCGTGCTCGGGCTCGCGATCCTCGGGTGGACCGCCCGGGTCGTGTGGCGAGCAGACCGCGCCTCCTCTTGAAGTGTCGTCTCGGCCTGGCTCCTAACCTGGACTATTCATGAGGGTTCTGCTGCGAACGCGGATCTGGCCGGCCTGGCGGGCGTACTCGGGGTTCGGAGCCTGCGACGTATCGCAGAGGATCCGACTCGGCTCCTCACCCTGGAGCGAGCGAGGCTGTGCCTCGCGAGCTGGGGGGCGCGGGGGGCCTGAGGCGCCGGTTGGCTGGGTGGAGCGGCGCCGTACTCCCCGCAACGAGTTGTCGCCCACCATGCCAGCCACCTCCGCGTTCTCGCGACGAACCCCCACGAATAATCCAGACTAAGGGAACCGCACGACCTTCGCCTCGACGGTGACTCGCTTCTCCTCCTGCTCGATGACGACGGCAAGGTCGGAAGGATCAGGGGTCGGACCGGCTTCCCAGTACTTCATCCGGTTCGTGTAGTGGAGGGGTTCTCCGGGGGCTGCAGTTCGCTGGCGATGAACTTGGAAAGATGAGTCCGGTCATCCGGGGCGAGATCGGCGTACTCCATCTCCACCTCGGCGATGACCCGCTTGTCCGCCAGGCGGATCTCCTTGACGCGGGCCACGCGGGCTCGGACCTGGAGTGTGCAAGCGGGAAGCACGACCTCGATCTCGAAAACCGCACCGATCTCCGGCGACAGATCGGTTTCGAGCTGCAGGCCTCGCAGGCTCACGTTCTTCACCACGAACTCATACTCGGTGTTCAACGAGATGAGCTGCTTGTTCGAGACCCTGAACCGGCCCGTCACACGCTGGCCGACCGTGATGATCGCCGAGCGCTCGAGGAAGCGGATCAGGTGACTGGCCTTCTCGGTGAGCGTGTCGTTGAACGACAGGCCGGCCGCATAGATCGGAGTCGACTCGCCGAACTGGTTTTTGCGGGTCTCCTGAAGATGGCACCACGCGACCGTGGCGGACAGGTGGACCTTTTGCTCGTCGTCGTGGCGGAGGGTGATGGAGTAGCTGCGTCCGACCCTGACAGGGAGGGCGGACTCGAGCGCTACCCCGGTCAAGCTCACATTGAGGATCCTCGCCTCGGTGTTGAAGTGCAGCGTCCCCTGGACGTTGTCGACCGGGTACCGACGCCCGCGGCGTTTGCTCGACTTGACGGGGTTGCTGCTTTCGTTCACTGCCCTCATGGTAGTCCACGAACGAGTCCACGGCAATCAGCCGTCCCACGCAGCGCCCTCTCACTTCCTCTCGACTGTCAACTGTTAACTGTCCTCAGGATGCACGAGTTGCGCGCGCCGATCGCGCGCTTCGCCGTCTCCCAGCCTCCCGGTCTACATCCGTCCAAATCAGGCGGTGGCATCGGGCACGGCGGGCGTCACCCCGACGGCATTGCGGCGCGACTGCCACCGGTGCACTGCGACCAGCATGGCCGGCTGCACCAGACGGGTAAGCACCGCGAGCGCCGACGCCCCGCCGATCACCACGACGGCGAGCGGCTTCTGCGTCTGCGCCCCGAGGCGGTTGGAGAGCGCCGCCGGAAGCAGGCCGAGCATCGCGACCAACGTGGTCATCAGCACCGCGCGTAGCCGCTGCTGCGCCGCGACGAGCACGCCCTCCTCGGTGGTCTTTCCTGCGGCCCACTGGCGCTGGGTGTAGGTGACGACCAGGATGGCGTCCTGGATGGCGATGCCGAAGATCGACACGAAGCCCATCGCCGCCGAGATCGAGTTGTTGATCCCCGTCACCCACAGCGCCAGCAGGCCGCCGACGCAGGCGATCGGGATGTTGGCAAGGACGACGGCGGTGTGGAGCCAGTTCCTGACCGCGCTGTAGGCGAGGAAGCCGATCAGGGCGAGGGTGATCGGCACGATCAGCACCAGGCGTCCCGAGGCCTCTTCCAGCTCGTTGATCTCGCCGGCCCACTCGAGGTGGGTGTCGTAGGGGATCTTCACGCCGGCGGCGATTCTGGCCTTCGCTTCCCCGATCGCGCCCGCCAGATCGCGGCCGCGCACCGAGAACTTGACCGGCGTGTAGCGCCGCCCGTCCTCGCGGTAGATGTCCGACGGCCCCTCCTCGTCCGTGATCGCGGCGAGCTGCCCGAGGGGAATCTGAGACCCGTCCGGCGCCGCCACCCTGATGCGACGGATCGCGGCGACGTCCCGGCGGTGTTGCTCCTGCCAACGCACCACGAGGTCAAAGCGTTTCTCGCCTTCGAAGACCTGCGTCACCGCCTGGCCGCCGACCGCGGCCTGCACGACCGCGGTGACGTCGCCGGTGTTGAGTCCGTAGCGGGCGCACACCGCCCGATCGGGGACGATCTTGATGCTGGGCTGTCCCAGCGAGCTGAACAGCCCGACGTCCTTGACTCCCGGCACGGCCGCCATGACGTCGGAGATCTTGTCGGCGATGCGCTGATTGACCTTGAGGTCGGGGCCGATCACCTTGACGCTGTTCTCGCCCTTGACGCCGGAGAGCGCCTCCTCGACGTTGTCGGAGATCATCTGCGAGAAGTTGAACCCGACTCCCGGGAAGGCGGCCCCCAGCTCGCTCGTGAGGTCGTCGATCAGCTTCTCCTTGGTCATCCCCCGCCGCCACGAGCCGATCGGCGTGAGCGGCACGAAGAACTCCATGTTGAAGAAGCCGGCGCTGTCGGTGCCGTCGTCGGGGCGCCCGAGCTGGGACACCACCTCCACCACCTCGGGGTGGTTGCCGATGATCGAGCGGATGCGGCCGACGTAGCGGGACGACACCTCGAGCGAGACGGAGTTGGGCAGCGTGCCGCGGATCCAGAGGTTGCCCTCCTCGAGCTTGGGCATGAACTCCTTGCCGATGGCCGAGAAGAGGACGACGCAGAGGACGACGGCGCCGCCGATGTAGAGCGCGGCCGCGGGCGCGGTCTTGATCCCGATGCGGAAGAGCGGCGCGTAGATTCGCTGCATCGCCCGCATCACGGCGCCGTGCTCCTGCCTGACCTCGATCCGCACGAAGCGGCTCGCCAGCACCGGGGAAAGCGTGAGGGCGAGGAGGATCGCGCCGCCGATGGCGAACGCGTAGGTGTGGGCCATCGGCGAGAAGATCACGCCCGAGACGCCGGCCATCGTGAACAGCGGCAGAAATGCCACCCCGATGATCAAGGTCGAGAACGCCATCGGACGGCCGACTTCTCCCACGGCCGCCGAGATCCGGTCGTGCATGCTGCCGGTGTCGCGAAACCCGAGGTGGCGCACGATGTTCTCGATGACGATGACCGTGGAGTGGATGATGATTCCGAAGTCGATGGCGCCCAACGAGATCAGGTTGGCCGGCGTTCCCGTCGCCACCATCCCGCAAAACGCCGCCAGCAGTGCCAGCGGGATGTTGATGGCCGCGATCACGGCGCCCCGGACGTGGCCGAGGAACAGGAGCAGCACCAGGACGACGAGGCCCATCCCGAGCAGGAGGTTCTCCATCACGGTGTGCGTGGTGGCAGAAACCAGCTCGCCGCGGTCGTAGAAAGGCTCGAGGGTCATGCCTGGCGGGAGCAGGTGATACGCGCGGATGAGCTTGACGCGCTCGTATATCCCCCTGAGCGTCGGGGTCGTCTGGCCGCCGTACCGCATCAGCACGGTGCCCTGGACCACCTCCGGCTCGTCGTCGTGGCCGACGATGCCGAGGCGCGGCCTGGCGCCGATCTCCACGTCGGCCACGTCCCGCACCCGGACCGGAACGCCCCTGGTCGCGGCGACCGAGGTATTGCGAATGTCGTCCAGCGAGGTGATCAGGCCGAGCCCGCGCACGTCGTACGACTGCTCGCCTACCGTGAGGCGTTGCCCGCCGACGTTCTGGTTGGCGTTGGCGAGCGCGGCCTCGAGTTGCGTGAGGCTGACCCCGTGCCCGATCAGCTTGTACGGGTCCACGTCGACGTGGTACTCGCGCGTCATTCCTCCGAAGGTCACGACGTCGATCACGCCCGGGACCTGCTTGAACTCGCGCTCGAGGATCCAGTCGGCCGCGGTCTTGAGGTCCATGAGGGAGTAGCCCTTGCCGCGCACGCGGTAGCGGAACACCTCGCCGACCCCATTCCACGGCGAGATCTGGCCCTGCAGACCGCCAGGCAGCTGGATGAACGGGAGTCGGTTGATCACCTCCTGGCGCGCGTCCTGGTAGGGCTCGCTCCAGCCGAAGTAGCACTTCACGTCGGAAAGGCCGAACAGCGACTGCGAGCGGATGTGATCGAGACCCGGCATGCCCGAGAGGCCGACCTCGAGGGGGATGGTCACGTAGCGCTCGGTCTCCTCGGCGCTCCAGCCCAGCGGCTGAGCGATCACCTCGACCAGCGGCGGCACCGGGTTCGGATAGGCCTCGATGTCCATCAGCCTGTAGCAGGCGACCCCGGCCACGATCAGGCCGGCGGTGAGGATGAAGACTACACCTGGCATTCGCAGGGAGAATGCGACGAGTCGGCGGATCATGGGCTACAGCGCTCCGACCAGCAGGATTGCCCCGGAGGTGACGACGTTCTCGCCGGCAGCAAGACCGGAGAGGACCGGGACCCAGCGGCCCTCGCCGTCATCCTCGACGGTCACCACGCGTTTCTCGAAGCGAACCCGGTCCTGGGGCGCACTGCCCTTCTCGACGAACACGGCTGTCTGGTCGCCGAGACGCAGCACGGCATCGCGAGGCACGGCCAGCGCGCGGCGGTCCTCGACCGCGATCGTGACCGTCGCGAACATCTCGGCACGCAACTCGCCCTGCGGGTTCGCGATCGTGCAGCGCACCTTCGCGGTGTGAGCGGCGGGGTCGAGGGCGCCCGAGATCCAGTCAACGGTGCCGTCGAAGGTCTTGCCGGGGTAGGAAACCACGGTCACGCCGACAGGTGCTCCTTGCTTCACCCGCGGGAGATCGACCTCGTACGCGTCGGCCAGGACCCAGACGCGGTCCATCTCACCGATGGTGTACAGCTCCACCGCGTTGCCTCCCGAATACTGCCCCTGGATCTCGGTTCCCGGGTTGACGTTGCGGGCGATCACCCGGCCGTCGATCGGGCTCCTGAGCGTGAAGCTCTGCGTCACCGCCTCGGCCTCCGGGATGCGCAGCATCCTCGTCTTCTCTCGCGCCCGTTCCAGCTCGGCTTTGGCCCGCCGGAAATTGTCTTCCGCCGCCTCCATGTCGCGCTGAGCTCCCGCGTGCGCCTCGTAGAGCTCCTTCTGGCGCTGGAAGTCGCGTTCCGCCGCGGTGAGGTCCGCCCGCGCCTTGAGGAAGTCGGAGTGCGCGCTGCCGAGGTCCGGCGAATCGATCACGGCGAGGGGCGCGCCTCGGCTCACCCTGCCGCCGAGCGGTGCGAGGATCTCCACCACGCGGCCGGTGACCGGCGAGAACACGTGGGCGACGCGGGTGTCGTCGAAGCCGATGCGCCCGCTGGTCACGAGGCTGCGGCCGACCTGTTGCTCACCAACCGGAGACACCACCAGACCGGACTCGCTCACTTGCTTTTCCGAAAGCCACACCTCACCCGACGGCGGCTGAGGAATGGGGCCGGTCGCCGGCGGTGTGTGGCAGCCGCTCACGCCGGCGACCATCAGCACCGATGCAGCGAGGATGCGCGCGTTGGTCATCGCAGATCCGTTCCTACCGCCGCTTCGAGCTGGAAGACGGCGGTCCAGTAGTCGTTGAGGTTGCCGAGATACTCCTGCCGGGTGGCGATCAGTGTGCGCTGGGCGTCGAGCAATTCCAGCAGCGATGCCGCCCCTTTTTCGTACTGGATCCGCACGAGGTCTCGGGCCCGCTCGGTCCGTCCGAGCAGGCGCGACTCCATGCGCTCCGCGCGCCAGCGCGCCGCGGTGAACCCAGCCCAGCCTCCCTTCACGTCGGAAATGACCTGCGCCTGGAGCTTGGCGCGCTGCAACTCCTGAGCGGCAAGGTCGGCCCTTGCTCGCGCGATCTCGCCCTGCTGCTGGTCGAACACGGGCAGGCCGACGGTGACGCCGAGAGTGGTGGTCGGAGGCTGGATCGCGTTCTGACCCCTGCCCTCCTCCGAGTATCCCAGCGACAGGGCAACGTCCGGCACGCGCTGGCGCCGGGCCAGCGCCAGGCTCGCCTCGGCGCGGGCGCGCTGGTCGTCGGCCGCCTGGAGGTCGGGCCGCTGGGCGAGGGCTTCCTTGACCAAATCGTCCCGGGCCGCAGATCCGAGCCGACCAGGTACCGCTACGCGGAGAAACTCGTCCGAAACGTCGAAATCGGACATCCCATCGCGAACACCAAGGAGGAAGGCCAGCGTCACCTTGGCCTGCTCGAGCGTCTGTTCCGCCTGGTCTACCGCCTGGTCGGCCTCCAGCTTGGCCGACTCCGCCCGTGCCACGTCCGCCTCTGAGACCGCTCCGGCGTGGAAGCGGGCCTCGACCAGGTGGAGGGTCTCGGCGCCGGCTTTGGCGTTCTGCCGCGTGAAACCGAGGCTCGACTTTGCGAGGCAGGCCGCCAGATACTGCTGCTTCACAGCCAGCCCCACCGTACGTTCCGCGTCCGCGCGCGAGCGACGCGCCGCCGCCAGCACCGCGCGCGCCACCTCGATCCGCAGCCGGCGCTTGCCGGCCAGCGAGTCGAAAACCGCGCCGTCATCCGACAGCCCGGCCGAGAAGAGCTTATTCGAGCAACCGGGGCACGCGGAGGGCTCGTACGTGCTGGTCCTGCCGGTACCGAGGCTCACGCTCGGGTTCGCCACCGCCCGTGCGGCGCTTTCGTCACCAGCGGCACCGGCGACCGCGGCGTCCGCGAGCAGCAGGTCCAGGCCCTGGGTGCGGAACGTCCGCATCGCCGCAGCGAGGTCGAGAACGGCGGGAAGTTGGGGTTGCGCCGGAAAAACCGTCTCCACGGGACGCGACACCGGTGCCGTTTCGGCGGCCACGACGGACCATGCCCCGCCGACGAGCAAACCCAAGGCAGCCAGTGCCCGTCTCACCGTCCGATCTCCCGTGCCGGCCAACGCCCGCACCAAACTTGAGGGTGCATTCCCCCTCCCAGTTCACCATCCGGCACGCCAGTTTGGCGCGCGCTCCCACTGCAAGCGTGTCTCAGAGCAAATCGCGTGCCAGCTTGAGTCCCCACACCCGGGACAGGAATGCCGCGTTTGTCGCTGTCGCGGGAGGTGTCGGCAAGGAAAACCCGGTCTCATGCGGCATGTCTGCCCGTCAACCCTTTGGATGGGGATTCGTCGGGCACAATAGGGTGTACTATGCGTTCGGGGGGTAAGGAAATGTTCGAAGGCGCTTTCTCACCGATGCACTGGCTGGTCGTGCTGGCGATCGCGTTGCTCATCTTCGGACCCAAGAAGCTTCCCGAGGTCGGGAAGGGCCTGGGAACGGCGATCCGGGGGTTCAAGGACGCACTCAACGGCAAGGACGAGCAGGCGCCGCCCAAGCCGTAGCGACCTGAAGCTCCGGTAATCCATTCTTCGATCGTCTCCCCTGCGGGGGCGCCCGTCCGGGCCGGAGCAAGTTTCACGGAGAGAAACAAGAAGCGGTTCTGAACCGTGGCCTTTCAATTGCCGTCTCACCCCGGCGACGCGACCCGCCTTCTCAACCGGTTGATCCCGGCTTCCTTGTCGAGGGGACCCGTGCCCTGGCTGCCGGCCGGCTCGCGGTCGGCCAAGGAGCGTCTTCCGGACTTGCTTGTCCAGACTTGCCAACTAGAATGACCCGATCGCGGAGTTGACGATGTGCCGTCGCATCAGGTTGATTGGCGCCCTTCTGGTCGTAGGAGCCGCACAGTGCGGCCTGGGCGGGGCCCAGGTCGCCGGCGAGCAGGGCGGCGATGCTCCGTGGGGCTTGCACGCGCAGCTCACCGTGGTCGGCCAGGGGCACGGCGGTTTCCCCGCCGAGTACTCGGGCACGAACAGCCTCTCGCCCCACCGCGAGATCGACACCTCGATCACGAGCACGCTGTTTTTCGGGCTGCGTCTGTGGCGGGGTGCCGAGCTCTATATCGACCCCGAGGTGGCCGGCGGCAAGGGGTTGAGCGGCGTGGTCGGCGTGGCCGGGTTCCCGAACGGAGACATCGTGCGGGTCACCAGCCCGCAGCTCAAGCTCTACCTCGGCCGAGCGTTCCTTCGCCAGACATGGGGCCTCGGCGACCAGGCGGAACGGGCGGAAGACGACCTGCTCCAGCTTCCCGGCGACCGGGCCGTCTCGCGCCTGGTCCTCACGGCCGGCAAGCTCGCGGCGACCGACATCTTCGACGACAACGCCTACAGCCACGACACCCGCACGCAGTTCATGAACTGGTCGCTGATGGACGGAGCGAGCTGGGATTACCCGGCGGACACTCGTGGGTACACATGGGGCGTGGTGCTCGAGTTGAACAGGCCCGCGTGGGCGCTGCGACTGGGCACCTTCATGGTTCCGCTCGAAGCCAACGCGATGGCGCTCGACCACGACGTCAGCCGCAACCACGGGGATGTGGCCGAGCTGGAGCTCCGCCAGCATCTCTTCGGTCCGACGGGCAAGGTCAAGCTGCTCGCGTACCAGAACCACGCCCGCATGGGGACGTACAGCCTCGCTCTGGCCGAGGCCGGCCCCCTCCCACCGGACATCACGACGACGCGCCGGGACGGCACCCTCAAGTACGGCGTCGGGATCAACGTCGAGCAGCCGCTCTCGGACGCGGTTGGCGCGTTTGCCCGCTGGGGTTGGAACGACGGACGGACCGAGACCTGGATGTTCACCGAGGTCGACGCGACCGCCTCGGCGGGCATCCAGGTTGCCGGCAGGCTGTGGGGTCGCGCCGACGACACGGCCGGCATCGCGTTCGTGAGCAACGGGCTCTCGCCCGAGCATCGCGACTATCTGGCGGCGGGGGGCTACGGCTTCATCATCGGGGACGGTGCCCTCAATTACGGCCGCGAGCGCATTCTCGAGGCTTACTACAACTTCGAGATCGTCAAGGGGATTCTCGTCGCTCCGGACTTCCAGCACGTCACCAACCCCGCGTACAACCGCGACCGCGGCCCGGTCTCCATCTGGAGCCTGCGCCTCCACTGGCAGATGTGAACCGGGTCCGGGTCGCAGGACCGGCGCCCCGGCCGAGTCCTTCGAGGCCTTCTTCTGAACGGCTAAGGGCGCGCCGCTCGCGGGCGACCAGCAGGCTTCGAGTTGCGGGGACACTCTACCGAACGATGAACTCGGCGAACTCCCGCACCGTGGCAAAGTACGCCACGCACGTCTCCCGCATGAACTCGCGGATCGAGGAGATGTCGTGCGCCCAGCCGGCGGCAGCGGCGTCCACCCCTGCCGCCTGGGCCATGACGATCCCCGGCTTGAGGTCGTCCACGACCAGCACGTCACGCGGTTCCAGGCCGAGCTGCCGGACCGCGTCGTGCACTGGGAACGGGTTCGGTTTCCTCTTGTCCGGCTCAAGATCCCACCCGAACACGAGGTCCGGCTCGACGCCGAGCGTTCCGGCCGCGGCTCGGTAGTGCCCCACGATGATATGGCTCTCTGAGTGCGACACCACGGCAACGCGACCGCCGAGCGCCTTGTAGGCCGCCAACGCCTGGAGGAACCCCTCGTAGAAGTGAGGCGTCTCACGCGCCGTGAACTCCCGCCAGATCCGGTTCTCGACCTCCAGCTCATCGGGGGTCAGGCGGAGCTCGTCGACCAGGAAGTGCATGATGCCCGGGTCGCAGTTCTTCCGAAACCAGGTGTCGATATCGATCGGCGGCGTGCCTGGGCGCAGGACTTCCATCGACCTTAGGTGGGCCGGGTAGTGGATCCTCCGCGTGCTGTCAACGGCAGTGTCGTCGTGATCGATGAGCAGGCATCGGTATCGCGTAGAGCTGTCCCCTCTCCAGGCAGGAGATCATAACCCGGATCGAAACCCGATCGCGCCGAAAGTGTGCGTCCTACCAACGTCGGATAGGCACGCTCGGTGAGCGGCGAGGTCGTCGCCGGTTCTTCCCCGTCGCCGGCGCCTGTCCAGGGGCCGGCGACGGTGGTAGCCTCAAACGGAGCAGGACGAAGCGCCCCGCGAGTGACGTCGGGAACCGCCAGGAGGACGGAATGAGCACCAAGGTCTTCTATGCACTGGTCTGGACGATCTGCGGCATCGTGTTCCAGTTGCTCCTCTTCTTCTCCGGGTTCCAGACGGAGAAGCTCGAGATCGGGCAGTACCTGCAATGGCTGGGGTTGGTCATCGCCGCGGGCGTGCTGTGGCTGGGGATCAAGGCGGTCCGTGACGAGAAACCCGCCCGGGCGCTGGGCTATGGCCAGCGGCTGGGCGCGGGGGTCCTCATCTCGCTCTACGCCGGCCTGATGAGCGCCCTCTACACCTACTTCCACTACCAGTTCATCAACGTCAACTTCGCCGATTACTCGATCGCGAGGATCCGCGAGAAGTGGGCGGCGGCCGGGCTGGGCGGGTCGCAGATGGACCAGGCCGAGAAGATCACCCGCACGATGCTCTCGCCGGCGGTGCAGGCCCTCATGACGCCGGTCATCATGGTGCTCATCGGACTGGTGCTCTCCTCGATCATCGCCGCCTTCCTCGAGAGCCGGTCGCCCGAAGCCCCGGACGGCGCGCCGCCGGCTTCGTAGGCCGACGCGGACACCTTGCTCGGGCCCGTCTACCTCGCCTACGGCGTCACCTCGGGCGGCAAGGACTCCTACTGCCTCTACGTGGGCCGTACCTTCTGAGCCCCTGCCTGAAGCCGAGCCGGACGGTCAGCGCGGGCGGACCTCGTCGTTTCTCACGACCTCGCCGCCCTTCATGACGAAGACGACGCGCTCCATGGCGCCGATGTCCACGAGCGGGTCTCCGCTGACCGCGACGAGGTCCGCGAGCTTGCCCGCCTCGATCGTGCCAGCGTCGCTCGTCCAGCCGAGCAGCTCCGCCGCGTTGACGGTGGCGGCCTGGATGGCCTCAAGAGGCGACATCCCGCCGCGCACCAGCGCGCCGAACTCCTTCGACACGCAGTCGGCGTCGTCGTCCACGCCGTAGGCGATCCGCACGCGGTGCTTCAGCGCCCTCTCGAAACCCGCCTGCTGCATCGGCAGGATCGCCTTCATCTTGGCCACGCTGGCGGGATCGGCGCCGAGGGAGGCGGCTACGGCCGCACCGCGCTGGAACGTCTCGAGCGTCGGGACGAGCCAGGTCCCGCGTCGGGCCAGCAGTTCGGCCCCCTCTTCGTCGAGGCACGTTCCATGCTCGACCGAATCAACGCCCGAGCGTACCGCGGCCTTGATCCCCTCGGTGCCTTCGGCGTGCGCCATCACGCGCTTGCCGGCGCGGTGCGCCACCTCCACCGCACGCGCCATCTGCGCCTCGGAGAGCTCCTGCACCCGATAGTCGCTGATCGGGTCCCCGACGCCGCCGGTGGCCATCAGCTTGATCCAGTCCGCGCCGAACTTGAGGTCGTGGCGGACGGCGCTGTCCATCTGGTCCACGGTGTCGGCGATGTTCGGCAGTCGCCCGAGCGTCCGGTCAGGCGCCAGGACGTCCTCGTCTCCGTGCCCGCCTGTGAGCGAGATGCAGTTGCCGGCCACAGTCAATCGCGGGCCGTGGATCAGTCCCTTCGCGACGCTGTTGCGCAGCGCGACCTGGCCGTACGCCCAGCCGGCATCCTCGCATGCGTCGCGCACGCCGGTGAAGCCGTGGTCGAGCATGACCTGCAGGTTGCGGACGCCCCAGATCGCGGCCTGTGGTGCCGACATCCGCAGCGCTGCCGTCGAGGACATGTCTTTCGGGTCACCCAAGATGTGGTCGTGCGCGTCGATGAGCCCCGGGAGGACGGTGAGGCCGGAGAGGTCGATCACCGGCACGCCCGCCGGGAACGCCCCGCCAACGCGTGTGATGCGGTCACCCTCCACGAGGATTACGATGCCTGACGCCGCCTGCCCGGTCCGCGCGTCGAGAAGGCGACCCGCCTTGATGGCCACCTTGCCCGGACTCTGCTGTGTCTCGGCAGCGGGTACGGCCCTCTGCGCCCACGCACGGGACCCAAGAGCGACGAGGAGAATCGGAAGGACCACCTTCCCAGCGGTGAGACGGCGCACGGTGCACCTCCTCGGGATCGTCGGACTGCGTCCCGATCGTAGTTCGGTGCAGTCGCTCGACGCAAGGGCCGAACCCTCGAGCAGCTGCATGGCTCTCCGCCCCCCCGCGGGGTTGGGACCTTCGCCGATTCTTTGATGCGATGCGCCGGCACGGGGCGCCTACGAGATCCGGTCGAGCCGGATGTGGCCCGCCTTGACCAGCCGAAGAAACACCAGCATCGCGTCGAGCATGGCGACCGGCGTGATCTTCAGGATCGAGCCGACGGTGCTGGTACCGTCGATGCGGGTGAGGATGAACCCCTCCTCCGGAGACAGGTTCAGCTGGGTCAGGTGCGAGACCTCGACGAGGAGCTTCGGCACCCCGTCCAGCTTCACGCCCTCGGCCTCGATCGTCTCGCGCAGCGCCTTCTCGAGGCCTGCCACGTCCTTTCGAACGACGGCGTTGTCGGGCTCCAGCGTAGCCGCGGCCCGAGCGTGCCGCAGGGAGCGCTGGTAGTCCTCCGCCCTGAAGAGTTCCCATGCCTCCGCCACGAGCACCGTCGGGTCGGTCGCCTTGACGGCATCGGCCGGCTGCACATGCCGCGGGCGAACGACCTTGAGCTTGCCGGCCTCGACCATGCCCCGGAGGACCTTCGCGACGAAGAACTCGCTGGAGTGGGTGTGGAGGCAGATCTCCTTGACCGAGCGGTCGTCGTCGACGGACGCAAGGACGACCCGTTCGCCTTCCTCCAGCTTCGCGACATCGAGTAACGTCCCAACCGCGACCGGAACCGCGTCCGCCGACGGGATCAGCTTCCGGATGCCCTCCCACTCGTCGAGGCGCTCCATCGCCTCGATTGTGAGGCCGGTGACGCCGATGGAGAGAGGAATCATCCTGTAGGCTGGAAGCTCGCCATCGGTGAACTTGAACTCCCCGTCACGCCACGTGAAGAGGTCGTAGATCCCCTCCCTCGCCTTCAGCTGCAGCATGCGGTCCAGGTCTTCCGGGGATATGAAGCCGTCGTCGACAAGGATCTTGCCGATGAGGACCCGCGTGAGCTCCTGCTGGGTCATCGCGGCCGAGAGCTGCCGTTCGGTGATGAACCCGTGGCTGACGAGGAAATGACCGAGATACTCCCGCGGGTCGCTCGATCCTGCCGCAATGACCTGCCCGTTCTGGAAGCAGACCCGGCGCTCCAGAACCCCGTTGCTTATCACGAGGGTGCCTGTCGCCTGTCCGCCGGCCAGCGATTGCAGGAGGTCCGGCACGGGCATGGTACGGAGGTTGCCGGAGAGGCCCGTCCAAGTCATACCGTCCAATTCTAGCCGCTGCGACGCGGGCGCGACCGACCGTGGGGATCCCGGCTCACTGCTGGAACGCGTAACTGACCTTGAGGAAGAACTGCCTTCCTGCCGGCACCAGCTCGTTCGCGTCGTTCAATGCGCGGCTGTCGCCGTACCCCAGGTAGAGGACCGTCTGCCAGTCGGGCGCGTAGGCGAAGAGGGCCGAACCGGTGAAGCCGCGATCGTTTGCCGACACGGAGCCGGCATACAGCGCCGGGTTCCGAGTCGCGCTGTACTGCTGGCCGATCACCCGCAGAAAGGCGTGCGAGGTGAAGTTGTAGGTTCCCTTCAGGCGCCCGATCTGCGCCGTGAACAAGCGGTCCGACGGCCCACCGGCATCCACGTCCAGCCACTGCCGCTCTGCGTTGATGTCGAAAGCCAGATGTTCGGTCGGTTTGACCGTGGCCGTGAGTTGGACGTCGGCGCCCCGCCCCGGCCGGGCGTGCGCCACGTCCGGCTTGTCTCCGGCGAAGCCGGAAACAATGACGCGAGAGACGACGCGTCCCGGGTCGAGCGAAAGGTTGTAGTAGACCGTGAAGTCGGAGTCGATGACCCTGTCGCCGACGCGGTTTCGCTCGCGCGGCACGACGTCGATCTCGCCGTTGAGATTCAGGATCCCCACTGGACTCAAGAAGACGCCGCACTGCCTCTGGATGACGCCTCCGCTCGGGAGCGCGGTGTCGTTGCAGAAGGGTCCTACCGTGAGCTGGGAGAAGATCCCGGCATTGTACACGCTGTAGCCGACCGCCGCCTTGTCGAACTTGTAGCCGACCTGAGGCATGAACCCGAGGTCGGCACGGAAATCAGACCCCACGTCCTGGTGCTGGGCGATGACCAGCCAGTGGTAGCCGTCGTGCCTCCATTGCAGGTAGCCCGCGTGCGAGGTGAGGCGCCGGCCGGTCCACGACGGGTCGAGGTCGGGAAGGTCGGGAGTCCGGGTGTCCGACAGCAACAGCTGACCAGCAACCTTGTCCCGTTCGCCCAGCCGCACGAGAAGATCCGGGCCGAACACGCGGTTGTACCCGCCCCCCTCGCCGCTGCCGTTCTTGCGGTCGGTGACGAGCAGCCCGCCGAACGAGGCCCCGAAGTCGTGCCGGGCCCGTCCGATCGCTGCGATCGACGAGGACGCCTGGGGCGCGAAGTTTGAGGCCGTCGGCCCCGGGACGATCACGCTCCCGCCGCCCCGATCCTCCGTGACCAGGACGGTGTACGCCGTCGAGTCGACCTTCCCCGTCGCCCGCGCGCCCCACCTCGGCGAGGTGATCGTCCTCGTGTACACCGCCTGGAACGGAGTCTGGAAGAGGTCCGTGCTCTCCAGGAAGAACGGGCGCTTCTCCGGGTAGTTGATCGCGAACTGCTTGTTGATGGCGATCTGTCCGACGTCGGACTCGATCTGCGAGAAGTCCGGGTTGACGGTCGCGTCGAGGGCCGTTCCGGCGGCCGGCGTCCATTTCACGTCGGTGCCCCCGTCGCCGCCGACCGGGCTGTTGCGAAATGAGGAGCCCAGGCCGTCGCGAGGAACCCCTTCCTCGGTCAGGGTCCCGTACGGCGCGATCACCGTGTGCCCGCCCGCGGGCAGGCCCTCGAGCCCCGTGATCGCCATCGCGTGGCATACCTGGCAGCTCGAGTTGCGGGGCATGGGGTTGCTGTAGATCGCGTAGCGGTAGTCGCGCGGGTAGTTGCGCCAGATCGTGATCCCCCAGTTGAGCGGCTTGTCGCGGTCGTACCGCAACGTCGAGAACGGGATCCGGATCTCCGCCTGCCATCCGCGCGGCGTGATCCGGGCGGCGGTGTCGTAGAAGAAGTCGGGGGAGAGATCTTCGTTTCCTGTGCCGTCGTCGTAGATGCCGTCCGTCTGCTGCCCCCGCGGGTTGACGCGGAACTCCATGGCGGACCGCCTGTCACCCCGGGTGTCGAGGGCCACAGCAACGTTGTCGTCCGTCTCGATGATGGCGTCCCGTCCCACGAACGGCGCCCGGATCTTCGCGGGCTCCGGGTCGTCGAAGATGAGTCCGACGTAGAGAAAGCGGTCGTCGTACGTGACGAGCGCGAGCGTCCGGACCGGGGGTTCGATGTTGTCTCCACGCGTGGTCTCGTAGAACTTCTCGATGCGGGCCGCACCTTGCCACCCGGGGTCGCCCAGGTCGCCGTCTATTGTGATCGCCCCCAACGTCCGGTGCAGTTCGAGGGGAGGCGGCGGCGCCGGCTCACAGAACGCGGCGGAGGATGCCAGTGTGCCCGCAACGAACGCAATCCCAAGCAAGGGCCTGTTCACGGTTTCTAGATACTCAATGGGTGCCGGGAGAGTTCTGCCCCGGAGCCCCGCGAGCGGGTGTGACCTCGGCACGACGGGCTCGTCTCGTCCGGGAGCCGCCGCGAGACGCCCGTTCCCCGGGTCACTCACCAGGGACGACGTGGGCGTCTCGGCGCCGGCCGCTTGGCTTCCTCGAGGTTCGGGAGGATCCCATCCGTCAGAAAAACGTCGACGTTGTGGAGGAGCCGCGCTACCTCGCCTGCCGTCATCCACGGGTTGGAAAGGTGGTCCACGATCTCCTGGTCGGTCATGGCGAGCCGCCTCCCCTCTTCGATCGCGACCGCGTACCCCTCCACCTCGGTGGGTCGATCAACGTAGGCGAACCGCTCGTCCCAAAGGTCGAGCCCCTCCTCCAGCTGCCGGAGATGGGTGAGCTCATGAAGGAGGTCAAGGTAGATGTCGACTTCGTCGCCCTCGCGAAAGTACCGCTCGGAGAGGACGATACAGGGCCTCTCCACATCCACGAAGGCGTAGCCGCGGTCACCCCGGATCTGGACGAGTGCGCGGTCGAGGAGCCTCGCCCGGGCGGCCGGCTCAGCGGCAATCCGTGCCAGAGCAGGGCTTGCCGCCACGTCCGGGAGGATCGCGAGGAAAGGGTGGTCCCCGGGCGCGAGCGACCGGTCGACGCGAGCGAACGCGGGCAACGATCCTGGCATCGGCGTTTCGGGGGCGCCGTGAGCGAAACCGCCGCTCTGCGACCCGGTATTCGGGCCGGCCCCCCGGACCCGGATTGTACACAGGCGGGTACGACGAAAGTTCACCGGCTCTCGGTCCGGCCGGCGTAGACTGCGCTCAAGGCGGCGCAGCGACGCCGCAAGGAGTGCGTGTCACATGTCCGAAATCGTCTATGAGGTCGTCAATAGCGCCGCGACCGAGGCCATCGTCGGCCTCTACCGGGCCGGCAACTGGTGGCACGAGGATCCGGCGAGCCGCGCCATCATCCCGCAGATGATCCGCGGCAGCTTCTGTTTCCTGGTGGCACGGGAACCGGATGGTCGGATCGTCGGGATGGGCCGCGTCATCTCCGACGGGGTGAGCGACGCCTACATCCAGGATGTCGTGGTGCTCGAGGCCTACCGCGGCGGCGGCATCGGCCGCGAGATCGTCCACCGCTTGACCGAGCGCTGCCTCGAAGCGCGGATCGGCTGGATCGGCCTGGTCGCCGAGCCGGGGACGCGAGCGTTCTACGAGCCGCTGGGGTTCCACGCCCTCGCCGGTTACGAGCCGATGCTCCACGGAGACGAGCCCGGTGGGCGTTGAGCTCCTCGGCCTGAGCTTCACGCCAATCGAGATCGGGGACCGGATGCGCCTCGCCGACCTGCTGGCGCGCTACCCGCAACCCCTCTCCGACTACACCTTCGCGTCGCTTCTCGTGTGGTCGCCCGTGTACCGCTACCACCACGCCATCGTCGAAAGCGACACGCTGCTCGTGTCGTCCATGTTCGGAGCGGAGCGCCGGCCGAGCCTCCTGCAGCCCGTCGGCCGGTTCCCCGGCACGGTGCAGGAAACGCTCTTGCGGCGTGCCCGTGAGCTCCCCGAGCCGCTGCGGATCGAGTCCGTGAGCGAGGAATTCCTGCAGACGCACCCGGGGTTCGCCGCTCACTTCGAGGTGTCGTCGGTGCGCGACAGCGCGAACTACATCTACGCCGCAGCGGACCTCGCCGGGCTGCGAGGCCGGCGCTACGCCGGCAAGCGCAACCTGATCGCGCAGGCCTCGCGCCTCCACCCCTGGTCGGTCGAGCCCCTCGATCCGAGGCGGGCGGACCGGTGCCTCGGGGTCGCCGACGACATCGCGGCCAGGAGGACCACCGAGGCGGCCGTAACGCTCGAGCAGGAGACACTCGCCCTCGAGCGCGCGCTCAGCCTGTTCGCGCCGCTCGGTCTCCAGGGCCTCCTCCTCCGGGTCGCGGGGCATCCGGCGGCGTTCTCGATCTTCGACCGCCTCAACCCGGCGACCGCGGTCGTCCTGTTCGAACGCGCCCGGCGCACGGAGAAAGGCCTCTACCAGGTGATCAACCGCGAGACCGCGCGCGTGATCGAGGGGTTGGGGTTCTCCCTCATCAATCGCGAGGAGGACCTGGGCGACCCAGGGTTGCGCAAGGCCAAGCTCTCCTACCAGCCGACGCGCCTGGAGATGAAGTACACGCTGACATTTCGCGCGTGAGCTCCGGCGCGGCCCGGGGCCGGGCAAGACTCGCGCCCCCTCGGAACCGCCGCCCTCGCGAGGCGGCCGCCGTCACGGGAGCTGCACGACGATCGAGCCGCCCTCGCCGACGACGAAGGCCTGCGACACCTCCACGGCCGGGAGCGACAGCACATAGTTCCCCGGAGGAACGTTCCGCAGCTGAAGGTTGGGCTCCGAGAGGGCGATGTTCCCCGCCATGTTGAACAACGAGAGAAGCGCCGGTTGCCCGGCCGCCGTGGTGATGGTTCCCGTGGCCGTGCCCGGGGCGAGCGTCTTCGGCCCGGCCTGAACGAGAACGGTTCCGCCCGGCGTGAGCGAGATCGTCACCATCGACGACGGAACGGAGACGCCGTCCAGGCGTGCAGGGGCGTAACCGGACCCGCCGGCGATGACCGTGTAGGTTCCCGGAATCAGCGAGGGGATCTCGCCCTGACCGTTGCCGTCGAGCGCGATCGAGGCGGGACCGAACACGGGATTGCTCTGGGGGTCGAGCACGCGAACCGTCACGCTCGACAAGGGCACGCCCGCGAGGCCATCCATTGCCATGATGCCGATGCCGGCGCTGCGTTTCAGCGCAACGACGATGGCGCCGGAGCTTTGATCGCTCGCCACCGCGTCGCGCGTGTCGAGCTGGTAGTCGGGTTTGCTGGTCGATAGCGTGTAGGTCGCGTCGTCGAGGCCGCCGAACGAGAACTGCCCGGTGCTGTCGGTGGTCGCGGGGCGTTGGCCGGCCCCCCCGGGCGCGCTTGGGTCCTGCGATCGGAGAGCCACGGTCGCGTTGGCAAGCGGCGTGTTGGAGTCGGCGTCCACGACGCTGCCGGCGACCGTCGCGCTGGGGAACACGATATCCAACGTCTGGTCGGAGCTCACGTCGATCGTCTGCCGCTGGGAGGCGCCGGCCTGGGCGGACATCGCGCTGACCGTGTACGTCCCCGCCTGGAGGCCGGTGAGCTGGTACGCACCGCCGTCATCCGTGGTCGCCGAGGCCTGGCGGCCGCCGCCTCCCTGCAGGTTGGCGACGACCATCGCGCCGCTTATCGGCTGCCCAGCCTGCGATACCTGGCCCGAGAGGGTGTTGCCCTGGTCGAACACGAGATTGGCCGTGACGACCGACTGATCCGCCGTGACGGTGATCTGGTTCGTGACGCTGCGGGTCGAGCCGCTCGGGTCGGTCGCGGTCCCGCGCAGCATCACCACGCCGGCCGGCACGTTGTCGAACTCGAAGTTTCCGTCGGATCCGACGCGGGTGGACTGGAAGTACGAGTCGACGCCAGAAGCGGTCACGGTCGTCCCGTTGATCTCGGTGGCGGGAAGCCCCGACACCGCCCCCTGCACCGTGATGCCGACCTGGAGCTGGAGCGTGACGGTCTGCGGCAGCTGCCCGGCCTGCAGCACGACCTCGGACGGCGCAGAGGTGTTCGAGCCGAGCGCGGCTTCTACCGTGTAACGACCGGAGGTGAGGTGGTCGAAGCGGAACTGGCCAGTGGCGTCAGTCACGTTGGTCTGGTTGCCTGCCCCGCCTCCGAACCCGGCGCCCCCGGCCCCCGCCTGCACGAGCGTCACGTTCGCACTCGGGACCGGCTGGCCGGTGTCGGAAGCCACCATGCCGACAAGCACCCCGCCCGCGGTCAACCTGACCTCGACGGAGCCGCCATCGTCCGCCACCTGGACGGTCTGCGTGGCATCGGTGTAGTCGGGGTGCGACACGTGCAGCAACTGCTTTCCGGTCGCAACGCCATCCATCTCGAAATTCCCGTCCGCATCGGTGGTCACGTCGCCGTCGGACGCGGCGGCCGGCGCCGGGCCGCGCCCGGCTGCAGCGCCAGCGGAAGCGGTGGAGACCGTCGCGTTCGCCACGCCAGCGCCCGTCGTCGCATCGGACACCCGGCCTTTCAGAGTGGTGCCGTGGGCGAGGAGCACGTCGACGCCGTCCTCAGTGCCTCCCTCCTCGACCGTCACGTCAGAAGTGCGAGCGGGCTGGTACCCCTCGGCGGTCACCACGACGCTCCACGTTCCGGCAGGGACGTCCTCGAGCGTATACGCGCCGTCGGCGCTCTGCACGTCGACCGGCTGCCCTCCTCCGCCGCCCCCGGGTCCGCCGCCCCCTCCGCGTGGTCCTGCGCGCCCCTGGCCCCGGGAGCCGCCTCCCCGATCGGGCTCGTACGAGACCTGGAACTCTGCGATGGGGTGCCCGTCGCCCGCATCGACCGCCTTCCCCGTGATCCGACCCGGACCAGCCGCCGTCAACACCAGGCCGGTCGCGGGCGCCACGACACCCCGTTTCCCCTCACCCATCCCGCCGGTCCCGACGAGCTGCAAGTCGTAGCTCTGCCCCACCTTGAGGCCGTCTATCGAGAAACCTCCGTCGAAACCGGTCGGCTGGGCGGCCGTTGCGGTGGGATCGAAGCGGGGACGGCCCGGCGAGGCCGCCCGGACGACGAAGCCCTCGGCACCCGCCCCCGACTTTCGCACGACGCGTCCGGAGATCATCGCGCCAGGTGTTAGCGTCACTTCGAGCGGAGCCGGCGATCCTTTCTTGGGGACCTTCACCGGCTCGATGCGCTCGGTCGCGTACCCCGAGCGCTTGACGGTCAGGACGTACTCCCCGGGTGCCACGCCGCGGACGGCAAACTTCCCGTCGCCGCCCGTGGAACCGCCCTTCGCTTCGGCGGCACCGCCGGCTGCGCTGAGGACCCCGAGCGCGCGGCCGGGACCACCGCCTCCGCCGGGACCCCCGCCCCCGAAAGGCAGCGATTGGGACAGCGCAACGTCGGCGCCCTGTATCGGCTGGCCGTCGGTGCCCTTGACCACTCCACTCAAGACGGAGCCGCGCTTGAGCACGATCGCGATCCCGGCCTTCGTGGCGCCGCCGACGAGTGTGAGGCCGCCGACCGTTGCGCGCTCGAAATCCGGATGCGCCACGGCGAGGAGCTGGCTTTCGCCCGGAGCCAAGCGCGCTGCCCTGAACGTCCCGTCCGCGCGCGTCCGGAACAGTGGCGGCTCGTCGCCGAGCATTCGTCGGACGATTCGCTGCACGTTGACGGGACCCATGCGGGTCAGCGAGCCCTTTGCGTTGGCGACCGGTTGCCCGTTCTCGTCGGTCACCCGCCCCGACAGGGAAGCACCCAGGACGAGGGGGATTTCGAGCTTCTTCGTCTCGCCGGACTGCAGGAGGATCTTGGCGTGCGTCCAGGGCACGAAACGCGGCTCGTCCGCGCGCGCCTGCCACGCCCCCGGCGGCACGTTGCGCAGGGCGTAGCTCCCGTCCGGCGCTGAACGCGTCGCGCGGTTTCGGGTGGCAGCGCGAAGTTCGATCCTGGCGCGCGGCACCGGGCGGCCGGTCTTCGCGTCCACGGTTCGTCCCACCAGGGCCGACGGCGACCGGAGGACCAGCGCGAGCGCCTTGTCCTGAGCCAGTGGGAGCGCGACGCCGGCCTGCTCGATATACCCGGCATCGCCGGCATCTGCGACGACCCTGACGGTGCCCTTCGGGGCGTCGGGGACCGTGAACGACCCGTCTCCGCCCGTCTCCACCCAGCGAGTCGCAGCCCTCCCCTCGAACCGCACGAAGGCGCCGGCCGCGGGCGACCGGCCATCGGGACGGCGGACGGTTCCTGAAACCGGCGCGCCTGCTGAGAGGACGATCGGCGCCGCCAGGGCCCCGGCCTTCACGGTTCTGAACGTTGCGGTGGCCAGTCCCGCCTTCTCCACAGTCAGCGTGTTGCCTGTTGCGCTCGCGCCGTCGAAGCGAAACGTCCCGTCCGCGGCCGTTCGCACGACAAGCGGAGCAGCGTCGAGCTCGGATTGCTCCGTACGGTCGACCGGCGAGACGAGCATCACCTCAGCGTCTGCCACAGGTTTGCCCGAACCGTCGTTCACTCTGCCGGTGAGCTTGCCGCCGGGAAGCAAGGCGTGTTCTCCGATGTCCGCCGTCTCGGCGGCATCCCAGAAACCGGCCACCGCAGCGGCCGCGGCGCCGCCGCCCTCGACCCGCAGGGTGACCGGCTTCTCCTTGCCCGGTTCGGAGCCGATGGCGAGCACGAACGAGCCGTCCTTGCCGGTTGTCACGGAGGCGATCGGCTGCGGGCCGGGTTGCCGGCGGGCCTCACGCCTGGCCTGATCGAAGGGAGCCTCGTAGGGAACAGCCGAAACCGTCACTCCCACGGCCGGTTGCTCGCCGATCAGGAGCCGCCCACGAAACTCCCCGGCGCCGCCCGGACGCACGACAGCAAGGAGCACGGCCGCGCCAAACGCTAGACGTACCGTGAACTGTCTCACGAGCGCACCTCCGCGTGCGTGTCGCACCGGACCTGGCCCAAACATGCCGTTCGAGACGGCGGCCACACTCCACCTAAACCGTTAGGCCCCGCTTCCTAGACGCGGATCGAGCCGACGGGGTTACAGCTACGACGGACCGTGAATCGGTCTCATCGCTTCGGGAGCTTCGCCAAGAGCACTTCTACGGCCTTCTCGAGCTGCTGATCGCGTCCCGTCGCCGCCAGCGCGGGGTCGTTCGCGACCTGATAGGTGGGGGCGAGGTGCTTGTTCTCCATGATGTCGCCCTGCATGTCGACGAGCGCAACCTCCGGGATCCCGAACACGAGGTTGCGGTCCTGCAGGCGCTCCCACCACACCGACGTGCACGTCCCCGGGACCGGCATGCCCACGGTCTCGCCGAGCCCGAGCTGGGTGTACGCCATCGGGAAGCAGTGGGCGTCGGAGTAGTTGCCCTCTCCCATGATCACGATCGACGGCTTGTTCCAGCGCTGGAAGGGCTCGACGCCGACCTGCTGCCCGCGCGGCACGTCGCGCGCGTACACCTTGCCGCTCAGGAACACGGTCAGCGCCTCCACCAGGTTGCCGCCGCCGTTGAACCGCGTGTCGAGGATGATCGCGTCCTTGTCGACCGCGCGTCCGAAGATCTCCTCGAAGATCTCGCGGTAGGAACCGTCGTCCATGCCGCGGATGTGCGCGTAGCCGAGACGGCCGCCCGATAGCCGCTCGACCTCCTCGCGGCGCGACCGGACCCAGCGTTGATACAGGAGCTGCGACTGCGCGCTCCAGGAGATCGGCTTGACGCTCTCCTCCCAGCGTGCCCCTGTCTTCGCGTCGAGCAGGGCGAGCCGCACCGGGGTGTCCGCCTTGTGGTTGAGCAGCGGGTACCAGTTCGCGCCGGCGGCGATCTTGGTGCCGTCGATGGCCTCGATCACGACACCGGCTTTGATCCTCGTCCCCTCTTTCTGGAGCGGGCCGCCCTCGATCACCTCCAAGACCGCGACCCCGGCGCCGGCGTGCTTCGGGTCGGGGAAGAAGCCGAGCGCGGCGGTGGCGTCGCCCTGCTGCTTCAGCGGCCTGTAGCGTCCGCCCGTGTGCGAGGCGTTGAGCTCCCCCTGCATCTCGGAGATCAGCTCGGCGAAGTCGCGGTCGTTGTCGATGTACGGGAGGAAGCGGGCGTACGCCGCCTTCATCGCCCTCCAGTCCACGCCGTGCATGCCGACGTCCAGGAACTTCTTGAGCGTCTGGCGCCAGGCGTGCTCGAACATGTACGCCCGCTCGGCCGCGGCGTTGAGATCCATCTTGGCCGAGGCCTTCACCGGCGAGGTCTTGCCCGAGTCGAGGTCCACGGTCGTCAGCTGGTTGTCCGCGAGGACGAACGCCTTCTTGCCCTCCCGGTCGAGTTTGAAGTCGGCCTCCTTGGCGTCCAGCTTGGCCAGGATCTTGACCTCCTTCTTGCGCGGGACGAACTTCCAGAGGTCGTACCCTTTCTCGAACTTCGCGAGGTAGTAGAGCGTCTCGCCATCCGGCGCCAGCGCCGCGCCGCCGATATTGGCGGAGTGCAGCGAGAGGCGCGCGATCCGGTCGTCGAGACCGGCGAACTCGATCGCGACGGCCCCAGGGAGCTTCGGGCCTTTGGCTTCCTCGGCGCCCTTCTCCTGGTCCTTCGCCTTGTCCTTGTCCTTGTCCTTCTCCTTCTCCTTCGCCTTCGCCTGGTCGAACGCGGCCTCGTCGAGGCGGTAGCGGTCCCACGCTTTGCCGGTGAGGAACGCTGCGTAGACGTCCTGCTCCCGCCCCTCGCCCGCCTGAGCGCGCAAGCCGTACCGGTCGGTGAGCCAGAACAGGACCTCGCCCTTCATCGCCCAGTGCGGCAGCACGTCCTCGTACCCGCTGTTCGTCACGTTGACCAGCCGACCCTCGCCCGAGGCCGGGATCAGCCCCACCTCGGACGACCACCGCGTGTGGCTCAGGAACTGCACCGCGAACCAGCGGCCGTTCGGGGACCACTCGTACCACTGGTCGCCGTCCGAGTAGGAATAGTTGAGGTCTCCGGGCAGAATCGTGCGACTCTTGCCGGTCTTCAGGTTCAGCACCTTGAGCGTGGTGCGCTCCTCGAGGTAGGCGACCTCCGTCCCGTCAGGCGAGAAGTGCGGCTGGAACGTCTCGAAATCGGTCTCCAGCACCGGCGTCTCTTTGAGCGCCGTGGCGTTGAAGAAGTTCGGTTCATCCTTGTCGGTCAGGTCGGTGCGGTAGAGCTTCCAGCTTCCGCCGCGTTCCGAGGCGTAGAGCAAGGTGCGCCCGTCGGGCGAGAAGCTCACCGACCGCTCCTGCTCGGGGGTGTTGGTGATCCGCCGCGTGGTCCCGTGCTCGGTCGAGGCCACGAACACCTCGCCGCGGGCGATGAACGCGATCTCGCTTCCGTCCGGGGAAACGTCGAACTCGGTGACCTCGTCCGTCACATCGATAGGCTTCACCTCGAGGGTCCGCTGGTCGGCCGCCACGGACACGTCGAGACGCCTGCTGTCGGGGCTGCCGGCCGGGCGGACCCAGATCTCGCCGTCGAACGCGTAGCAGAGGTCGCCCTTGCGGGAGGCGCTCAGGAAACGCACCGGGTGGGTCGTGTGTGTGGTGACCTGGACCGGGTGCTGCGGGTCGGCCAGGTCGAGGCGCCACACGTTGAACGAGCCGCTCCGCTCGGACAGGAAGAACAGCGACGTGTCGCCGGGCGCCCACACCGGCTGCCGGTTGTCCGCGCCGGGCGCCGTGAGCTGCGTGTGCTTGCCGGTGGCCACGTCGTACAGGACGAGGTCGCGAGCAAACGAGGAGTTGTCGTGCTTCCGCCACTCGTGCTCGAACCCCTTCAGGTCGGAGTACGCGAGACGCTTGCCGGCCTGGTCGTAGACGGCGTAGATGGCCGGTGTGGTGAGCACCTGCTCGGGCATTCCACCGTCGAGATCCACCTTGTACAGCTCGGGTACCCTGGACGTCGGAAACAGCACGCTGCCCGCGGAGTCCAGGATCGCCGCGGTGAACAGCACCGCTTTTCCGTCGGGCGTGAAGCTCGTGGGGGTTTCGTCGGCCGAATGGAACGTCAGCCGCCTGGCCTCGCCCCCCTCGGCGGGCATCACGAACACGTCGAGGTTCCCGTACCGGTCCGACGCGAACGCGATCTTGGTTCCGTCCGGCGACCAGACCGGCATCGTGTTGTGCGCGTCGCTGACCGTCAGGGGCTCCGCCGTCCCGCCCGTCACCGGGACCTTCCAGAGGTTGCCGTGGTAGCTGAACGCTACGGTCCGGCCGTCCGGCGAGATCGCGGGGTAGCGGAGCCAGAGCGCAGGTTGCGCAGCCGGGGCAGGCGCAGCCGTCACGAAACACACCGCCAGGAAAGCACCGAGCATCGCCGTTCTGAGGCCACGTCCCGTCTCGTTCATCGTCCCTCCTCGAGCAAAGTTCCGCCGCCAGGCACCGGCAGCCGGTGAAGTCTACGCGTTTCTGGTCTTCAGGTTTTGCGAGGCGAAATCTCGACGGCGAACGCCTACGCGGCGGTGAGGCGGAAGACCTCGACGAGCATCTTCACGGCCTTCTCCATGTCGGCGACGGCGACGCACTCATCGGTCGAGTGCTCGTTCTGCGCGCCGATCCCGACGACCGCCATCTCGATCCCGTGGTTGTTGTAGATCGAGGCGTCGGTGAAGCCGGTGATGAACACCGTCCCCGCCTCGATGCCAACGGTCTTCAGCGCCTGCTTGGCGATCCGCACGGCCCAGGCGTCCTCGGGGATGCGAGCCGCGCGGCACTTCTCGTCCGCGACGATCTCCGCCTTCGCTCCGGCGGCCTCGACCTCGGCCCGGATCGTGTTGGTCATCTGCTCGGCGAGGGCGGCCGCCTTGGCGTGGTCCCCGGAGCGGCACTCGGCGAGGAAGGTGCACTCGGCGGGCACGCCGTTGCGGATCAGGCCCCCGTTGATCACGCCGACGTTTGCCGTCGTCTCGTGGTCGATGCGGCCGAGCGGCAGGACGGCGATGGCTTTTGCCGCGGCGCGGATGGCGTTGATCCCCTTCTCGGGCTCCATCCCCGCGTGCGACGCGCGCCCGGTCACCTTGACGTCGAGCGCGACGTAGGTGGGCCCGCCGATCACGATCGTGTCAAGCGTGTCGTTGTCCATCAGGAAGCCGCGGCGGGCCGTGATGCGCGAGAAGTCCATCGCCCTAACACCCAGCAGGCCGACCTCCTCCTGGCGGCTGACGGCGAGCTCCACAGGGGGGCGAACAGGCGCGACGCGTAGCGCTTCGAGCACTTCGGCGATGCCGGCCTTGTCGTCGGCGCCGAGGATGGTGCCGCCCTTCGAGCGGATCACGCCGTCCTCGCCGAGGACGGGCTCGATGCCGACGCCCGGCTTGACCGTGTCGCCGTGGCACGAGAGCAGGATCGGCTCCGTCGCCTTGCTCCCCTTGGGCGAGAACGACGCGATGAGGTTGCCGTAGCCGTCGAGCGCCGCTGTCCCGCCGAGCGTGACGGCTTCCTTCAGAAGGTACCCCATGAATCGGGCCTCGTTCCCGGATTCCGAGTCGATCCGGACCATCTCCATGAACTGGCGCACCATCCGTTCCGACACAAGGCACCTCCCTCGCGAGCCACGGCTCGACGAAGCGTAGGAGGTTCCATCTCTCAGAGCAACCCGGCCCGTCGATGGCAAGTGCGTGGAGGCGGGCGCCGAACCCGCGCTCCGGGACGACGTTCGCTTCAGTGCGCGAGGCCGGGCGCCCGCAGGGTCCGGGCCTGCCGGTGGATCAGTAGCGGCTGCGTCCGCCGCCGCCGAACCCGCCGCCGCGCCCCCCGCCGGAACCGCTGCGGCCGCCGCCGTACCCGCCGCGGCCACCACCAAACCCGCCGCGCTCGGTCTTCGGCCTCGCCTCGTTGACCACGATGGCGCGGCCGCCGACCTCCTTGCCGTTCAGGCTCGCGATCGCGGCCCTGGCTTCGCCCTCGTCGTTGAACTCGACGAACCCGAAGCCCTTCGACCGGCCGCTGTCGCCGTCGGTGAGGATGCGGACCGATTCCGGCGTGCCGCACGTCGAGAACAGTTCCTTCAGCTCGTCTTCGGTCGTGTTGTATGACAGGTTGCCGACGTACAGCTTCATGTTTGAACCCCTTTCGCGGCCTTGCACCCGGACTCTCTCCAGGCTTCGACAGAACACCATCGCCCGCCCGCCTGACGACGTGTGGGTGAGTATACGCGGGTTGACTCGCGCGCAACAGCGGGGGCCGCGGTGATCGGAGACGAGCACGCCCGGGCCGCGCCGCACCCCTGTGCCTACATCGAGGCGTCCTGGACGATGAGCCAGCGGCCGCCGCGCCGCTGGAAGACGAGGAGCGTCAACCCGGTCCGCTCCGAACCGTCCGCCGCCCGCAGCGTCCAGCGGGCGACCAGGCTTTCGCCGTGGATCCGCGAGGGGACCTCGTCGCCCAGAAGCGTCACCTCGTTCCCCCAGGTCTGCCGCGTCTCGATCGGCTCGAGGGTCAGCGTGCCCATCGCATCGCGCGTCGGGTACCGGGCCGTGTAGCGGTCGAGTACCGCCTGCCGGCCCCTGGCGAGCCCGGACGGCGTGAGGAACACCGCGTCCTCGTCGTAGACCGCGCAGAACGCGCTGAGATCACCCCGGTTCCACGCGGCTGCCTGCGCCTGGAGGAGGTCCGCCACCTGCTCTCGCGCCTCGTTCGATTGCCGCTCGTGAGCGACGTGATACCAGAGCGAGCCTCCCGGCTCGTTGTCGTAACGATGTGGAGCCGCGATCGCCGGATCGGCCAGGACGCGGTCCGCCGGCGCGAACCGGAACCCGCGCGACTCGATCCACGTGAAGAGCGCGTCCCACTGCGCCGACCCCACCTCGTTCGCGTGCAACAGAAGGATCTGCGGGACCGGCCGGCCGAACAGCTCGTCGCCTGTTTCGGTCTGGGCCAGCACCTCGAGGCGAAGCGCAGCCTGGTACTCCTCGGCTACGCGCGCCATTCCGACGGGGTCTTTCGCGCGCCGCGCCTGCACCCAACGCTCCTCGTACGACCAGTCCTGGTCGTCGACCGTCACGGGCACGGACGTCTGCCCCGAATGCGCGAGGTATTGGCGCATCGCGTCGAGCTTCGCCACGGTGTTGCCTTCCCTCAGGAAAGGGAACCGGAAGAACCGCACCGTGCGGCCGTGCTTCTCCAGCAGGCCGGCAAGCCCCCAGCGGCCGGCCTCCACATCCGCGATATACGCCTCCACACTCGTTCCGGTGTAGTCGGGGTGGCTTTTCGAGTGGTTGCCGAGCTCGTGGCCGGCCGCGAGCCACTGTTCGAGCAGAGCGACGTCGGCCGGACCGGCGATGTTGCCCCAGATCACGAACGCCACGGCCGGCACGCGGTGCTTGGCGAGGACGGCGAGCAGGTCCTTCGTGATCCTCTCCCGCTCTGCCGGATCGCTGTGCAGGCGGCCCGTCGCGACCGGCAGGTCGTCCACGGTCACGAGAAGCGGCCTCGACGGTGCGGGAGCTTGTGCGGCCGCCGATACTGCCGCAGTCACGACCGCGACCGTCAACACCCCGCGAAGACAAGTCATCACGACCTCCCAGTGCCGGATCCGGCGCCGAGCGCCGGACGAAGGTAGCACGGGGGCGGCGGGCTTTAGCCCCAACGCGACGCGAACCAGGTGCAAGTCGACAGTCGGAACACCTCGCTTGCAAGGCACGCCGAACTGTGAGACACTCTCTCCGCTGCAGCTTCGACACTCTCTGTTGTAATCTGCCGAGGCGGCTCGAACATGGTGTATGGCCCTTCCGGGCCCGGACGGCAGCCTCGCCGGCAAGTCTCCCGTTCCCCAACCAGCCGGAAACGAACCCGACGGTGCGTCGCGCATTTTTTTTGTGCGCTCGCCCGCAGAAGGAACAAGTGTGCAGATGAGCTTCAAGGATTTCAGTCTCGACCCCGCGCTGCTGCGCGGGATCTCCGATCTCGGCTTCACGGATCCGACCCCGATCCAGGTGGCCGCCCTGCCCGAGGCCTTGGCAGGCCGCGACGTCCTGGCCGCCGCCATGACCGGCAGCGGCAAGACCGCCGCGTTCGTGCTGCCGATCCTGCAGCGCCTCAAGGGCCACGGAGGCGGCGTCACCCGCGCCCTCGTGATCACCCCGACCCGCGAACTCGCGGTCCAGGTGAGGGAACACCTCGTGCTGCTCGGGCGCCACACCAACGTGCGATCGGCGGCCGTCTTCGGCGGCGTCAAGCAGGGCCCCCAGGAGCGCGCCCTTCGAGCCGGCGTCGACGTCGTCGTCGCCACCCCCGGCCGTCTCCTGGACCACATCGGCCAGGGATCGGCCCGCCTCGACCGCATCGAGATTCTCGTCCTCGACGAGGCCGACCGGATGCTCGACATGGGCTTCCTGCCCGACCTCCGGAGGATCCTCGCCAAGCTTCCGGCGCAACGTCAGACGATGATGTTCTCCGCAACGCTCCCGCAGCCGATCGTGCAGCTCTCGCGCGCCATGCTGAAAAACCCCGTCCGCATCAACGTCGAGCGCCAGGCCACGCCGGCGACGGGCGTCACGCACGCCGTGCTGCCCGTGCCCGAGAGACTCAAGGCCTCGCTGCTGGTCGAGCTGTTCCGCCGGGACGAGGTCCGGACCGCGCTCGTGTTCACCCGCACCAAGCACCGGGCGAACCGCCTCGCGCTCCATCTGGGAAAGGCCGGCATCTCCTGCGACCGGATTCACGGCAACCGCAGCCAGCCGCAGCGCGAGGCCGCGCTGTCGGCGTTCAAGCGGGGACACCTGCGCGTCCTGGTCGCCACCGACCTCGCCTCGAGAGGGATCGACCTGGTCGATCTGCCGCACGTGATCAACTTCGACGTGCCGGCGCAGGTCGACGACTACATCCATCGCGTCGGCCGCACCGCCCGAGCCGAGGCCACCGGAAACGCCGTGACCCTGGCAGCCCCGGGTGACGAGCAGGCGATCGCCGCCATCGAGCACGTCGTCGGGCGTCGCATTCCCCGCCGCACGCTGGAAGGCTTCAACTACGCCGATATGCCGGCCGGGAACCTCGAGGTTCCGATCGCCGAGAGAATCGCCGCGATCCGAGCCCAGAAAGCCGGGGAGCGCACTCGGGCCCGGGCCAACGCCGAACGGCGTTCCCGCACGGGCACACCCTCCCGCAGCGGAGGGGGCGGCGCCGGCAGTCGACCCGCCACCGCCGCGGGACATGGCAACGGCGCTCATCGTCGTTCCAGCAACCAGCGCCGGGGAAGCGGCCGGTAGATTCGCGTGTCGGAGGATCGGCCAGAAGCGCAGCACGTTCATCGATTTTCGGAATCGCGGCGCGCAGGCACCCTGTATTCTCGTGGGACCACCGCCGGAGCAAAGGAGATCTGACATGAAGCTCTACATTGGGAACATCCCGTTCGACGCGAGGGAGGACGAGCTCCGCGAGCTCTTCACCCCCTTCGGCACCGTCGGCAGCGCAACCGTGATCGTCGATCCGAGGAACGACCGCTCCCGCGGATTCGGATTCGTCGAGTTCCTCGACCCGCTGCACGGCAAGGCCGCCATCGCAGGAATGCACGGTCAGGAGGTCGGCGGCCGCAAGCTCGTCGTCAACGAGGCGAAATCGCGGGACGGCGGATCCTCAGGGTATCGCGGAAACCGCGGCTCCTCCGGCGGTGATCGCGAGCGCGACGGCGGCCGCCCGAGGTACTGAACCTCGCCATCGAGCTCTGACGCCGGTCAGACGCCGTCACCAACCGCGGACGGGCCGCCACTCGCCGACCACGTCGGCGCCGCGCACCACCGCGTAGCGGTCGAACAGCGCCGCCGCGAGGCAGGAGTGGTTCGGCACCACGCGCAGGAGCGAGCCGATCGGGAACTCTCCCGGCGCGAACTCCCGAGCGGAGCGCACGACGCCGTGTTCCTGCGACAGCGACACGACGCGCAGATGCCCGATCGGCGCGCCGCTCGCCTCGAGCACGATCCCGAAGCCGCACTCCGGATCCACGTGCTCCGGCCCCGGGTCCTTGGAGAGCGCAAGGGCGCCGCCGTCCACCAGCAGCTCGCGCCGACGCGGGTATCGGCCGATGACGCGCACGAGCACGGTGAAGGCGACGTCCTCCAGGGCGCAACTGCCGATCGCGACCTGGGCCGCGTCGAAGAAAACGTAGTTGCCGGGCCGCACCTCGGTGACGCCCGCGAGGTCCTCGGCGACGGCCAGGGTCGGCGTCGAGCCGATGCTGACCTCCCCGACCGGCACGCCGTCGTCCCGCAGCCTCGCGGCAAACGCCGCCATGACGTCGCGCTCGCGAGCGGCGACGGCGCGGACCTCGTCCTTACCCCTGCAGCGGTATGACTGGCCCGCGTGCGTCAGGATCCCCCTGAAGTCGACGTGCGGCGACTTCGCAAGCCTCCCGGCCAGCGCCACGCCATCGTCCCGTTCAGGGTCCACGCCGGCCCGGCCGCCCCCGCAGTCAACTTTGAGGAACACCGAGAGCCGGATGCCGTGCTCGGAGGCGCAGGTCTCCACCGCGTCGACGACCGCCGGGTCGTCCAGCAGCACGCTGAGGCGGTTGAGTCGCAGGGAGAGCTGCGCCGCGGTCGCGAGTTTCGCCGACACGATCGGCACCGCGTAGGTGATGTCGCGGAAGCCCCCGGCAGCGAAGAACGCCGCCTCGGCGAGCGTCGAGACCGTGATCCCACCGAACTGCCCGCGCACCTGAAGGCGCGCCACCTCGATCGTCTTGTGCGTCTTGACGTGGGGCCGGAGCCGCACGCCCAGGCGTGATGCCTTCTCGCTCATGCGGGAAGCGTTGCGCTCCACCACGTCGACGTCCACGAGCGCAGCCGGAGTGCCGAGATCCTCCACACGCATGAGCGCAAGCGTAGCAGGCGGGCGGTGTCCTCGGACGCGGACACCGAGGGCCGCGCCGTGCCCCGGCAAGGCCGGGTCACTTCTGGAAGAGCCGAAATTGATCGCACGACCGTGCACTTGCCGAAAGCGCGATCTCAACTCAGGTGAGGTGAAGATTCCGACCGCGTCTCGTTGGCACGGTCTATGCGTGCAGTCAAGACGACGCGGTGCCGTTGCGCTGCGGCGAGCGGGTCAAAGATCCTCACCCGCTCGGAAGGGAGGGACGGACATGAAGACCTCTGGGCTTCGTAATTCATGGTTGCTGGGCGCGATCGCCCTCAGCCTGCTTTCCGACGCTGCGGTCTGGGCGCACTCCACGCCGCTCCCGCCCGAGACGATCAAACAGGTAGGCGCCACGGCGATCGTCTACAAGGGGCCCCAGGTGGACGTCGTGGTGTCGTACCGCTTTGCAGCCCAGAACCCGACCGGTACCTGGCTGATGCTGGACACCTTGATGACCGCCGCCACCGAGGCTGTCGAGCTGCCGCGGACCTCGATCTGGGTGCGTACGCCGACCGGCAAGGTCGTGCCACTTGCGACGCAGCGGGCCTTCGGCGAGGCCTACTCCGAGCTTGCGGCGTCCATCGCGCGAGCCAACGTGTTCCGGGAGCCGCTGGGCTATCTGCCCCCGCTCCGGGTCAGGCCGCTGGAGTACTTCTCCGAGCCCGGCCGCCACCTGTCGTTCGAGTCGGTCTGGCTGGATGAGTGGCACAACACCTATGGCCGCCTCTACTTCCAGCTTCCGGAGAACATTCAGAGGGGCAAGTACGAGCTCCTGATCAACCTGTCTCAGAGTCAGGTGAGGATCCCGTTCGCGATCTGACGGGAGGGTACCCTGCGGCGAGGCCGGAGGCGCCGGCAATGGCTCTCCGGCCTCGGTTTCTCCGTTGAGGGTTGCGCTGCCTTCCGGTCGCTTCGGCCCACCGTGGTGGCCGACGGCAGCCGGATGAATTTCGACCCTAATACGGTTGGAGCGAACGTGCGGTGCATCGCGCGGGGTCGGCGGAAGATGGGGACGCCATCACTCGAAGAGAAACGCTGGGCTGCCGGTCGTTCGCCTGCCGGGTCGCCGCGACTCAAGCTCGCTGGGGAGGACCGGCCGGGCATGCGCCCGGAGAAGAGAGGAAGACTATGACCGACGCCACCGGGACGGCGACGAACACGGTGCAACCGATGCCCGTCGTCTTCCTGGCGCACGGCTCGCCGTTCCTGCTCGACGACGAGGGGTGGGTCGGGGAACTCAACCGGTGGGCAAAGGCCCTGCCGCCGCCGAGGTCTCTCCTCATGCTCTCGGCCCATTGGGAGCGGAAGCCCGTCACGGTCGGGGCGACCCGAACGGTACCGCTCATCCACGATTTCTGGGGTTTCCCGGAGAGGTACTACGCCGTGAAGTACCCCGCGCCGGGCGCCCCTGAACTGGCGCAGCGCGTACGCGAGCTGCTCGGCAGGTCGCAGCCGGTGGCCGGCGAGCCCGAGAGAGGACTCGACCACGGGGCGTATGTGCCGCTGGTCGCGATGTATCCGAACGCCGACATACCGGTGCTCCAGGTCTCCCTCCCGACGATGGACGCCGCGACCCTCTTCGAGCTCGGGCGCGCGCTCTCGCCTCTGCGCGACGAAGGAGTGCTCATCGTCGGGAGCGGCTTCCTCACACACAACCTCAGAGCGTGGGACAGGCGGCCCAACCCCATCACGCCCGCGTGGGCGGCGGAGTTCGACGCGTGGGCGGCCGACGTCATCCGGCGCCGGGACGTCGACGCCCTCCTCGATTACAGGAGGCGCGCCCCGGGGGTGCAGCAGGCGCTCCCGACACACGAGCACTTCGTCCCGGTGGTGGTCGCAATGGGCGCGGCGGCAGGCGGTTCCGGCCCGGTCACGTTTCCCATCAAGGGGTTCTACGGCGGTTCGATGACTCGCCGCTCGGTCCAGTTCGGTTAGCAACGCAGGTTCAGCGCCTGCTTCCCATCGCCTTCACGAATTCCTCGCTCGCACGCTGCATCTCGGCCTCGGTCATGTCCTTCACGTGGGTGGCGAACGTCCACATGTAGCCGAACGGGTCCACCACGGTTCCGGTGCGGTCGCCCCAGAACATGTCGGCCGGCGGCATCTTCACGGTGGCGCCCGCTTCCATCGCCTGCTTGAACGCCGCATCGCAGTCGGGGCCATAAAGCCAGAAACCGACCGGCGCCGGGTTGGCGGGCGATGGCGGCTGTCCCGTCATCCCCGGCATCTCGTCGTTCATGAAGACCACGGAGTTCCCGATGCGCATCGCCGCGTGCCAGACCGATCGTCCGTCGGGCGCCGGTGCGAGCATCAACAACTCCGCGCCGAGCGCGCGCTTGTAGAACTCGATCGCCTTCCCACAGCCACGGATCGTCAGCGCCGGCGTCACCGCGTGCAGGTCCTTCGGAACCGGATTCACCTTCGCGACCATGACAGCCTCCTCTCGTCGGTCGTCTGCCAGAACCGCCCTGCGCCGCGGGATCTTCCCCTGACCCTTGACGCACTGTGCCGGCTCGCGTCACGAAATGACCCTGAGCTCGACTGCGCCCAGGCCGAGTCCTCATCGTGGCGTCCGCTTCAGTCGTTGAATCGGACCGGCCCGCGGGCCTCAGAATTGGCTCTTTCCAACGACCGGTTCATCCGCGACACTGGGCCATGCGTTCCCCGGTCTCCGATCGCTCGCACCTCACGCGCGGATACGCGATCGCGCTGGGCGCCGCGGCCGTGCTGTCGACGACCGCGATCTTCATCCGTCACCTGACTCAGACGTATGGCATCCCCGCGCTCGTGCTCGCGTTCTGGCGGGACGGACTCGTGTGCCTCACCCTGCTGCCGGTGCTTGCGCTCGCCCGCCCCGCCCTCCTGCGCGTCGAGCGGCGTCACCTCCGGTTCCTCGTCCTCTACGGCCTCGTGCTCGCGACGTTCAACGCCACCTGGACGCTCTCGGTGGCGCTCAACGGCGCGGCCGTCTCCACGGTCCTGGTGTACTGCTCGGCCGGGTTCACCGCGCTCCTCGGCCGGTGGCTTCTCCGGGAGCGGCTGGGCTGGGGGAAGCTCCTCGCGGTCGCCCTCAGCCTCGGCGGGTGCGCGCTCGTCTCCGGGGCGCTCGACCCGGCGGCGTGGCGCGCCAACCTCCTCGGGATCCTGACGGGCGTCCTCTCCGGCCTGTGCTACGCCGGCTACAGCCTGATGGGTCGGACGGCCTCGCAGCGCGGCTTGAACCCGTGGACGACCGTCCTCGCCACGTTCGGATTCGCGTCCATGTACCTGCTCGCCGTCAACCTGGCGTCGAGAGGGATCGTCCCCGGAGCGGCGGCGCGCCCGGCAGAACTGCTCTGGCTCGGCAGGGCCTGGGTCGGGTGGCTGGTCCTGTTCCTGCTCGCGGCGGGCCCGACGGTTGCGGGGTTCGGGCTGTACAACGTCAGCCTGACCTACCTCCCTTCGAGCGTCGCGAACCTGGTCGTCTCCATCGAGCCCGCCCTCACGGCCGCCACCGCCTACGTTCTGTTCGGGGAGCGCCTGGACGCGACGCAACTCGCGGGCAGCGCGATGATCCTCGCCGGCGTGGCCTTCCTTCGCGTCTATGAGGGCTGGATCGAGGGCCCCGGCCGGCCGTCGCCGCGCCCGGACGTGGGGTTTCGCGCCTCGGAGTGAAGGTTTCCGCGGGGTCTGCCGCCGCTCGAGCGCCGCGCCCCGGGGTCGTGTGCCGGGCCTTTTCGATCCTGCCGCTATCGCGTCACGCGCACGGCGACCAGCGTGATGTCGTCGGCCTGTTCTCGCCCGCCCCGCCAACTGGTCACGGCCGCTCCGAGACGTTCGACGACCTCGCGCGCCGGGGCGCCGCCCGTGGCCCGCAGCGCTTCCGCGGCGCCTTCGAAGCCGAGGACGTTCCCCGCGGGATCCAGCAGCTCCGCGAAGCCGTCGGTCGCGAACAGCACGGTGTCGCCCGGGGCGAGCGGCGCCCGGTGCTCCCGGTACGCCGGTGAGAGCCCGCTGCCCAGCGGCAGCCCGCCGTCGCCCAGCTCCTCGACCGCTCCCGTCGCCGCGCGCCGGATCAGGGCCGGCGCCATCCCGGCCGAACAGACGGCGATCGCGCGCGGCGTGATCCGGGCGACCGTCAGGCACATGTGGAGCGCCTTGACGTGCAGGCCGCGCAGCACGCGGTCGCACTCCGCGAGCATCGTCGGGAGCGCCGGCTCTCCGCCGACGGTCGCGAGGACCGCCTTGACCGCCGTCACCATGATCCCGGCCGCGACGCCGTGTCCCGTCGCGTCGCCCACCGCCACCACGAGGCTCCCCTGGGGGCCGGCGCTGAAGTCGTAGTAGTCCCCGCCGACCTCGCTCGCGGTCGTCATCGCGGCGGCGATGTCGAGGCCCTCGATCCGGGGCAACGACGCCGGGAGCATCGAGAGCTGCAGCGCGCGCCCCTCCTCGAGCTCCCTGCTCTTGCGCGCGCCTTCCGCCTCCAGCAGGCGGGCGCGCAGCTCGTTCTCGTGCGCGTTGCGCTCCTTTTCGATGAGCTGGCCCGAGAGGAGCTCGACCTCGTTCAGGCGCCGCTCGAGGCTCACGCTGGTGCGGGCGAAGCCGCGCGCGAGCGAGAGCGAGGTCATGACCGCGCTGACCACCACACCGACGATGTAGAAATTGTGGACGCCGCCGATGATGGGCATCACGCCGAACTCGATCAGCACCTGAAACACCAGCACGACCGCGAACACGATCATCCCGAGGTGAAAGAGCCCAGACCCTTCCCTCGCGGTCGTCCTGCCGCGAATCTGGAGCCGGGCGACCTCGCCGGCCGCCGCTCCGAAGTACACGCACCAAACGATCGTGCTGACGGGGTGCGAGAAGAAGAAGAACACCGGCGCCAGGCCGGCCGCGACGACGGCGAACGCGACCCAGATCCGCGGGAAGGGCCCGTCGGCCTCCGCGTAGTAGGTGAGGAGCCCGAGGAAAATCACGATGACCGGGAACGGCGTCATGATCCAGTTGAGGACGACCCTCGCCAGCGAACTCAGGCCCTGAGCACCCCCGAGGTTCTGGAACACCGCCACCGCAAAGACACCCATGAACAGCGAGTAGAACAGGTTCTCGCGCGCCCTGGGATAGAACCAGTACAGCGCCAGGTGCAGGAGGGCGACTGCGGCGAGCAAGGTCACGAGCCCGCCGCGCAGCGCCGCGTCCCGCAGCATCCCCCTGGTCTGTTTCAGAAACGCATCGTTCTCCGCAACCACGGAGAGGATGAAGCCGACCGGGAGGGCGCGCGCCGCGGCCGCCGGAGCCGAGAACGAGTAGCGCACCGCGAGGACGTGGTCCGGACGGGGAGAGAAGACCAGCCCGGCCGGACCGCGCCCTCCGGGCGGCCGCCCTCGAGCGGTGTTCC
The DNA here is from genome assembly GCA_050018455.1 of Thermoanaerobaculaceae bacterium. GTDB lineage: Bacteria > Acidobacteriota > Thermoanaerobaculia > Thermoanaerobaculales > Thermoanaerobaculaceae > RBG-13-68-16. The sequence continues at coordinate 88,652 of JBEKAA010000016.1, forward strand.
GCAGGGCGCCGGTCCCGCTGATCAGCAAGCCGTCGAGATAGACATCGGACGAGCCCGCGGCGGCGACCCGCAGCTGGAGCGGCATCCCCCACAACGCCTGCTCGATCCGAAGGTGCCGCCGGAACCAGCCCACGCCGGGCCACCCGCCCTGCGGCAGCTTCCCCTCCCCCATGAGCGGTTCGACCGGCTCCCAGCCGGCGTCGTCGAACGCCGGGTCGGCCCACCTCGGATCGTCGCCCGGGTGGAACCGCCACGCGCGCGAGAGCACGACGCCTTCGGCGTCCGTGACGAGCGTTTCCGCATCCGGAGATGCCGGCGTCGGCTCCTGCGCCACCGCGGGGGCGGCCGCCGCGCCGACCAGCAGGAGTGAAGCGATTCCGAGGGTAAGTGCATCGCGCATGTCGTGCACGCTCATACTACGCTCGCCCGGCGCGCCGTTTCATCGGGCCGCGGCCGAGCCGGCACGAGGTCAACGGTGATACCGTGGGCCGGCCGAAAGACTTTGGGAGGGACCGGCTTTGGGCGACCCGCAGCGACCCGCAACGCCGGACCGGACAGCGACGCCGTTCGATGACGGCGGGCTCTACGACGTCGTGTTCGGCGAGTTCCGCTTCGACCTCGACTTCTACCTGGAGCTCGCGCGGCAGGCGCGCGGCCCGGCGCTCGAGATCGCATGCGGCACGGGTCGGGTCCTTCTCCGCTGCCTCCAGGCGGGCGTGGACATCGAGGGGCTCGACCTCTTTCCGGGCATGCTCGAAGCCTTGCAGCGGAAGGCCGCCACGATGGGCCTCACGCCGACCACCCACCGGGCCGACATGCGCGACTTCGCCCTGACGAGGCGCTTCGCCCTCGTCTTCTGCGCATTCAACGGCTTCGTCCACTGCCTGACGACCGATGACCAGCTGCGGGCGCTCCGCACATGGCGCGGGCACCTCGCCCCCGGCGGCGGCGTCGTGTTCAACGTCTTCTTCCCGGGCCGCGAGTACCTCGCCGGATCCGAGGGCACGCCCGTGCTCGAGGCGGAAGTTCGCCACCCCGTGACCGGGCTCCCCGTCCGCATCTACGACACCCGCACCATGCATCGCGTCGAGCAGGTCCAGCACTCCTCGATCGAGATCCAGGAGCTGGACGCCGAAGGTCGCGTTGCCGCAGCGCACCGCTCCGAGACGGACATGCGGTGGACGTTCAAGCCCGAGATGGAGCTGCTGCTCGCCGCGGCCGGCTTCGCCCGCTGGGAGATCTGCGGCGACTTCGACCGCCGACCGCTCACCCGCGACGACGAGCAGATGATCGTCTTCGCCCGGTGAGCCTCTTTGGTACGCTGGCGTCGTGACATTCTCCGAAACGGTTCGCGCCGCGGCGGTGCGCCGCCGCCTGGTTCTGCCCGACTCGCGCCATCCCGAACCGCTCGCCGCGCTCGACTACGCGGAGGAACTTTCGCTCAAGCGGGAGGCTCTTTCGACGTTCTGGGAGGAACAGGGCCTGCCGGCCCGGCTCGAGGCTGTCGTGGCCGCTCCGTCTCCGCGCGGCTACCGCACGACGACCAAACGCAGGGCGGCGCTGGGCCCCAAGGGCCTCGTTCTCACCTTCCCGGGCGGCGCGCCGTCCTCCCGCGGCCTCTCGCCCTCGGCGCTCGACCTCCCGCAGCACATGACGGTCTACGCCTTCCTCATCGAGCGGCTGTCGCGACCCCCGGCGCGCGCCCTCGCTTCGGCGCTCAACTGGGCGATCGTCCGCGGCCCGGCCGGGGCGCTCGCCGTGATTCTGAACGTGCGCGTCTTCGACGCCAAGGTCGTACGGGCGGGCAAGCTCCTCGCCGAGGACATCGGGGCGGCCCCGCTCGGCGTGCGCTCCGCCTTCCTCTACCTCGACCCGACCGGCTCCGAGTACTACCTCGAGACGAAGCGGCCGGCAAAGACGCTGTCCTTCAAGAGACTGTTCGGCCCGGACTGGCTCCAGGTCGAAGCCGACGGAGTGCGGCTGAGATATCCCCCGACGGTCTTCTCGCAGGTCAACGAAGCGATGCTCGGCGTCATGACGGCGGCCGCGCGCACGCTGCTCGCGCCGCTCGAAGGGTGCGCCCTTCTCGACCTCTACTGCGGGTACGGGCTCTTCTCGTTCACGGCCGGCCGCGAGGCCGCGGAGGTGGTCGGCGTGGACTTCGACGGCCCCGCGATCGAGGCGGCGCGCGCCAACGCGGAGCACCTCCGCTGCGCCGAACGGGTGCGCTTCCTCCCCGGCCGGATCGACGGCGAGTTCCTCGCCGCCCGCGTCCGGCCGTCGCGCACTCCCGAGGTCGCGCTGCTCGACCCACCGAGGCAGGGCACGGAGCCCCGCGTCGCGGAGGCGCTTGCCGCCCGCCGTCCCGAGCGCGTCGTCCACATCTGCTGCGGCGCCGAGGAGCTCCCGCGCGAGATCGCCGCGTGGTCGCGCGCCGGCTACCGGCTGCAGCGCGCTGTCCCTCTCGACCTGTTCGCCGGCACCGCGAACCTCGAGACGCTGCTCCTGCTGGCGCCCTAGCCTGGACTATTCATGAGGGTTCTGCTGCGAACGCGGATCTGGCCGGCCGGCGGTACGCTACAGTGCCTTCGTGCCGCACGTCTACATCCTGCGCTGCCGCGACGGGTCGCTCTACACGGGATGCGCGAGGGACCTCGCCGCCCGTCTGCGCCTGCACGAGGCGGGCCGCGCGGCGCGCTACACGCGGGGCCGCCGCCCAGTCGCCCTCGCGTGGTCGCGCGAGGTGGCCACGTGGAGCGAGGCGTTGCGCGAGGAACGCAGGATCAAGCGGCTCCGGCGCGCCGACAAGCAGGCGCTGATCAGCCGCCGCCGGTGAGGACGGCGAGAAACGCGGCGCCGTAACGGGCGAGCTTGACCCGGCCGACCCCGCTCACCCGCAGCAGCTCGTCCGCGGTCTGTGGGCGCACTGCCGCCATCGCGGCGAGCGTCGCGTCGGAGAACACGACGTACGCCGGGACGCCCTGCTCGTCGGCCAGCCGCCTGCGGAGCACTCGCAGGCGGCCAAACAGCGCGTCGTCGACCGCGCGCCCGTCGGCCGTCAGCCGCGCCTGCTTCGCCGGGTGGGCGCGGGCTCCGGCGCGGTGGACCGCCAGCTCGAGCCGTCGCTCGCCGCGCAGCAGCGCGCCCGCGGCGGCGGTGAGCTTGAGCACCGAGTACTCGGCGATGTCCTGGCGCAGGAAGCCGCCGTGGACCAACTGCCGGATCACCGAGAGCCAGGCGTCGGCCGAAAGGTCGGCGCCGATGCCGTACGTCGAAAGGCGGTCGTGACCGAGGTCGCGGATGCGGGCGGTGCCGGCGCCGCGCAACACGTCGACGATGTAGCGGGCTCCGAACCGCTGGCCGACGCGGTAGACGCACGACAGCGCCTTGCGCGCGTGCTCGGTCCCGTCGTAGCGCTCGGGCGGGTCGAGGCAGACGTCGCAGTTGCCGCAGTCGTGCCCCAACGTCTCGCCGAAGTACGCCAGCAGCGCCCGCCGCCGACACGTGAGTGATTCGGCGAAGGCGACCATCGCGGAGAGCTTGTGCCGCTCCACGCGCACCTGCGCGGGGTCGCTGCCGCCTTCGATCAGCCGGTGCGCGGTCACGACGTCCTGCATCCCGAACAGCAGCAACACCTCGGCGGCCATCCCGTCGCGCCCGGCGCGGCCGATTTCCTGGTAGTACCCCTCGATGTTCTTCGGCATGTCGTGGTGGACGACGAAGCGCACGTCGGGCTTGTCGATCCCCATCCCGAACGCGACCGTGGCGACCACGACCTCGATCTCGTCGCGCAGGAAGGCGTCCTGCACGCGCGTTCGCTCGGCCGCCGGCAAGCCCGCGTGGTAGGCGGCCGCCGCGATTCCGGCGGCCGTCAGGCGCGCGGCGACCTCTTCGGTGCGCTTGCGCGACAGGCAGTAGACGATCCCGGAGTCGCCGCGACGGACGCGCAGGAACGCGAGCAACTGCTCGGCGGGCGCTCTCTTGGCGACCACGGTGAAGCGGATGTTCGGCCGGTCGAACCCGCCGGCGAACAGCGCGGCGCCGCGCAGACCGAGCTTCTCGATCACGTCGGCGCGCGTCGCCTCGTCGGCGGTGGCCGTGAGCGCGATGAGAGGCACGCCCGGGAACAGCTCGCGCAGTCGCCCGAGGGCGATGTACTCGGGGCGGAAATCGTGCCCCCACTGGCTGACGCAGTGCGCCTCGTCGACGGCGAACAGCGCCAGCGGCAGCGTGCGCACCCGGGCGAGGAACGAGTCGGTCATCAGCCGCTCGGGCGCGACATAGAGCAGGTCGAGCGCGCCGGCGTGCAGGCGCGCCAGCGTCCGCCGCGCTTCGCCCTCCTCCATCGACGAGTTGTAGAAGGCGGCGGCGACGCCGTTGGCGAGTAGCGCGTCGACCTGATCCTTCATCAGCGAGATGAGCGGCGACACGACGACCGCGGTGCCCGGACGCACCAGCGCCGGCACCTGATAGCAAAGCGACTTGCCGCCGCCGGTCGGCATCAGTACGAAGGCGTCGCCGCCGCCGACCACGTGTTCGATGACCTCGCGCTGGAGCGGGCGGAACGCCTCGTAGCCGAACATCTCGCGCAGGACGCCGCGAGGATCGGCGCCGGGTACCCGGTCGTGTCCCACGCGCAGAAGCTAGCACGGAGAGACCTCCGCCCGCGCCGGGGGGACGCCGTGCCTGCGAGGCGGGAAACCCCTGCGGCTGCGTGAGGGCGGGCGTCAGCCCCCGCTTGGCGAGACTCCCCTTCTCGAAGGCGTCGGTGGCCTTGAGGAAGCCTTCCGAGAACCTCACGATCGGGCTGGAAAGCTCGGCGTTGATCGCCTGCAGGCGCTCCTTTTCCGCCGGGGCGAGGCTGGCGCCGCCGACGCCGCGCGGCGCAAAGTCGGCTATCATGAGAATGGAAGCGGTTCGGTTCGGCGCATTTCGCGAACCGCGACCAAAGGGGGCTGCAACACCCCATGGACGAATCGCGGCGCGACAGCGGCTCGAAGTTCGGGCCGGCCGTGCCGGCATCAGCCGTGACCTCCGAAGAACTGTAGGGCGCGCTGCAGTGGCAGGAGGCGATCTTCGATGGGTCCCGCGACGCCATCTTCATCAGCGACGTCGGCTCCCGCTTCATCGCGGTCAACCGGGCCGCCTGCGACCTCACCGGCTACTCGCGGGACGAGCTCCTGACGATGCGCATCCCCAACCTCCACGAGGACGTGGACCTCCACGCCTACCGCCTGTACCACGACCGGATCATGGCCGGCGAGGAGGTCGTCAGCGAGGCGATGATCCTGAGGAAGGACGGCGGCAAGGTCCCCGCCGAGTTCAACAGCTGCCGGATCGTGATCGCCGGAACGCCGTACATGCACACGGCGACCCGCGACATGACCGAACACCTCCGGGCCGAGGAGGTGCTGCGCGCAAGCGAGGCGAGATTCCGCCGGCTGTTCGCGGCGGTGCCTGACGCCATCCTGGTGTTCGACGCCGCGACGCGCCGGATCCTCGACGTCAACGAGAGCGCCGAACGGCTGTACGGCTACACGAGGGAGCAGCTCCTTCAGCTGACACACACGGATCTCACCGCCGAACCGGAGGCCTCCGAGCAATCGATCCGGGAGACTCTCGCCGGCGAGAGGTCGGTCATTCAGCTCCGCTGGCACAAGAAGAAGGACGGCACGGTCATCCCGGTCGAGATCTCGGCAAGCCACTTCGTCGCGGCCGGCCGCGAGGTCATGTGCGGCATCGTCCGCGACGTCAGCGAGCGAATGAGGACGGAGGAGCAGCTCCATCAGTCGCAGAAGATGGAGGCCGTCGGCAGACTCGCCGGCGGCGTGGCGCACGACTTCAACAACCTCCTGCAGGTCATGCTCGCCCAGTTGCAGCTCATTCGAGCTCACGCCGGAGACGCTCAGCGGGTCGCCGCGATCTCGGCGGACCTGGAGCATCACGCCGTCAGGGGAGCGGCGCTCACGCGGCAGTTGCTGCTGTTCTCGCGCAGGGAGACTGCAAAACCCGAGCGCTTCGAGCTCAACAACGAGGTCCGCGCGGCCGTCCAGCTCCTGCGCCCGCTCGTGGGCGGGAACATCTCGGTCTCAGCCGAGCTGTCCGGGGAAAGGCTCTGGGCCGAGATGGACCGCGGCCAGCTCGCGCAGGTCCTGATGAACCTGCTTATCAACGCCTGCGAGGCCATGCCGCAGGGCGGGAGGGTCACCATCCGGAGCGGCACCCAAGCCGGCGGCCCGGCGTGGTTCGAGGTCCAGGACACCGGGCGCGGCATCCCGGCCGATATCCTGCCGCGCATCTTCGAGCCCTTCTTCAGCACCAAGGAGTCCACCCGGGCGGCCGGGTTGGGGTTGTCGGTCGTGCACGGCATCGTCACCCGTCATGGCGGCCGGGTCGAGGTCTCGAGCGCGGTCGGCGTCGGATCCACTTTTCGGGTGGTGCTCAGGCGCATTGCACCGGGCGAGCAACTCCCGGTCGGCGATCAGATCGGGGCGACGGATGAGGTCCCGGAGGGTCACGGCGAGAGGGTCTTGGTCGTCGAGGACGAACAGGGCACCCGAGAGAGCCTGCGCGAGATCCTGGGAAGCCTCGGGTACGAGGTGACTGCGGTAGAGAGCGGCGAGAGCGCGGAGGCGATGCCTGACGAACCGGCCGTCGATCTGCTGCTCACGGATCTCATGCTGCCGGGGGTTTCGGGCGCGGACCTGGCGTCCCGGCTGGTCGAGCGCTGGCCCGGTCTGAAAGTGATCCTGATGTCCGGCTACACCCCCGACGATGCCCTGCGGTGGAGCATCAGCATCGGCGCCGCACGTTTCCTGCAGAAGCCGTTCGACATGGCGACGCTCGCCCGCGAGGTCTGCGCCGCGCTGGGTCGCAGCTAGCCTGTCCGCGAGCGCGGGCTCACGCTACCTGCCGCCGCCCTTGCCGCTCCGCCGGTGCGCGTCCAAGCGGACGACGGTGAGGGGTGCGTTCTCGGGTGATACGATCGAGCGCGAGGAGCGCCGCCCATGAAGACCATCAGGATGGAGGAGATGACGTGGCCGGACATCAAGGCCGCGATCGAGTCGGGGTACGCGACGGGGGTCGTCGGCGTCGGTTCGACCGAGCAGCACGGTCCGCACCTTCCGACCATGACCGACGCGCGGATCGGCGACGACCTGGCGGAGCGCGTCGCCCGCAAGCTCGGCCGTGCGCTGCATGCGCGCACGATCGACGTCGGGATGTCCGAGCACCACCTCGCCTTCGCCGGCACGATCTCCTTCAAGGCCGAGACGCTGCGGGTGATTCTCCTCGACTACGTGGACAGCCTCGCGCGCCACGGCTTCACGCGGATCGTCTTCATCCCGAGCCACGGCGGGAACTTCACCACGGTCCGAAAGGCGATCGAGGAGGCATGCGACGCCCACCCGGGGATCGAGGTCACGGGCTACACCGACCTCCTGGGGCTGACCGCCTTCCTCAACCAGGCCTCGGCCGAGTATGGCGCCACCCCCGAAGAGTCCGGAGCGCACGCGGGCGAGAACGAGACCTCCATGATGATGACTCTCGAGCCGGATCTCGTCGCCACGCACCGCTTCGCGCCCGGCTACCTCGGCCCCGCCGGGGAGGCGGAGATGAAGCTGGTCTTCGAGAAAGGCATGCCGGCCCTCACCGCAAACGGGGTCCTCGGCGACCCGCGCAAGGCCTCCGCGGCCAAAGGCGAGGCCTACCTCGAGCGTCTCGCCGAATTCCTTGTCCGCGAGATCGGAAAACGGCCCGCCGCTTGAACGCGGCTCCAAGGGGTTTCGCACCACGGAGCGGGCGCTGCGGGGACGTCGCAAATGGCCGGCCAGCCAAGCCGTTCTCGGCTTGACGTTTCTACGTTGCAGACCTAGCTTGAGGAGTGGAGCCGGCACATGTGCGCGCTGTACGGCGCCAGGCCGATGCGAATCCGGCGGCATACCGTCGCCGGAGGCCAGTCGCGGGAGATCGGGCCGCCAACCGGCCGGCTCGAGCCGGCGCTCTCTTTCAAGCGCCGACTCGGCCGCTTCCGGTACTGCCAGAGGCCTCGCTTTCCGCCTCCGGCGGAGGCCGACCCGGGAGGACCACATGTTCGACGAGATGATGCCGCATCACACGCATGGTCAGATTTTCTTGCGGATCCTCTGGTGTGTGATGGGATTCGCCGCACTCATCCTGGGCGTGCACTGGTTCTTGACCAGCCACTAGGCGTTGCGCCGACGCCGGTGTTCCGGCGGACTGCACCGTCGGCAGAGGCCGCAAGGGCCGACACTTCCCGTGCCTGAGGCCTTGAGTTTTGGTGCGACGGCCTCCTAACATTGAATCCATGAGCGAGATATCCCCTGCCCTGGCACGCGACGCGGATCGCCTCTTCGGCGAGTACCTCGACAAGATCGAGCGGTCGGCCGGTCTGCTTTCCGCCGACCAGCTCTGGTGGCGGCCGAACCCCCAGTGCAACAGCATCGGGAACCTTCTGCTCCATCTGTGCGGGAACCTCTCGCAGTGGGTGCTCGCGGGCCTCGCCGGCCAGGCGTTCGAGCGCCACAGGCGCGAGGAGTTTGCCGCCGTGGAAGGTCATGACGGTGCCGAGCTCCTTGGCCGCCTCCGCGACGTCGTGACCGCCTGCCGCGGCGTCGTCGGAAATCTGACCGAGGATGATCTCGGAAGGACCTTCACGATTCAGAGCCACACCCGCACGGGCTTCGGCGTCCTGCTCCACGCGATCGAGCACACGTCGTACCACACCGGCCAGATCGTCGCCATCGCCAAGCAGCTCCTCGGCGACCGGACGGAGATCGAGTTCTACCCCCACCTCAAATAGCGCGCGGTTCGGCCGGCGTCACCTCGAAGCGCGTCCCGCCCCCTCCGCGTGGACGGGCTGGCGGCCGAACGGCTCGAAGCAGGGGGGCTGTTATCGGAAACTGAAAGACATGGTGACTGTGAGGAACACAGGGATCGGATTGCCCGACAGACTCGCCGGCCGGTAGCGCCACTGGCGCAGGGCATCCATTGCCGCGAAGTCGAAGTGAGCGGTCGGGCGCCTAGGTGACACTTTATTCTACGCGCCTGGGTGACACTTCTAGCTCTGGTTGATCGCGATCTCCACGTTTTCCACAGCGGTAGTGCGTCGCGAGTGTCCCGACA
>JBEKAA010000017.1:0-83121 GCA_050018455.1 Thermoanaerobaculaceae bacterium
TCCCTCGCATACAGCGCTCGGTCGGGGCCAGCGTTTCCACCCGCCGCTCTGGCCGCTCGGTGCCCGCACGCTCCGGCGCCATATCTCCTCGGCCCACGGGGCGGCTTGCCCCCACCCTCGCGCTGTTCGGAAGCCCTGCTCATCCTCACTCGTCGGTCGACTCGGTGATCCTCAGCACTGACCTCCCGCGCTGTGGGCGGGGGGTCTTCAACTCCGGCCCCTCGGGTGGAGCGACATTGGCTCCGCAGGCCGCGGGCACCGAGCGGGCGTCCCGCGGTGGGGTCTCGCTGGCCCCGCCGAAGCGAAGCGAAGGCGGGGAACAGCGAGGGGCCCCACCACGGGACGTCCCTGCTCGGTCGCGGCCGAGGAGTTTCGGGCCGCAGCGCGCGGGGGCGCGCAAGGCCCGAACATCGCGGAACCCGAGGGGCAAGCAAAACCGCCTCCACGCAAGTGGAACTTGTCAGCCCTCGGCGCGCGGCCCGAGCGACGCCTCCGAGCCCACGGGGCAAGAAAGAAAGCCTGCACGCAGTGAAAGAAACCCAAAAAAAACGTGGAGGGCGGTTAGGCCCTCCACGTGGCACGGAGGCGGCTATAAGCCGAGTTCTGTCCCTACCTTGCGGCAGGGGGCGCTCATTCCTCTGACCGGGCCGTCGCCGGCCGGTTCGAGCGGCCTACCCGGGAATCGCCCGCCGTGAGGCGGATCCGGGGATGGGTCCCGTCGATCCCCCTATTTGGCCTTGCACCGCACGGGGTTTGCCGTGCCCCGGCCGTCGCCGGCCGGGCGGTGGGCTCTTACCCCACCTTTTCACCCTTACCCCGCTCAAGACGGGGCGGTGTCTTTTCTGTGGCACTTTCCCTCGCGTTGCCGCGGCTGGGCGTTACCCAGCGTGCTCCCATCAGGAGTTCGGACTTTCCTCGCTCCCGCCCGAGGCGGGATCGCGAGCGCCTGCCGCCTCCGGTACCGCGACTATTCTACGCCTCATACCAACTTGCCATCAGTCGCAGAGCAAAGGTGTCATCCCCGGCCCTTCGACTCCGCTCAGGGCAGGCTCCGCGAGGGATCTGGGAGGGGGCTGGTAGATCCAGGCTTTCCCCCACCCAGATTCCTCGTCGCTCCGCTCCTCGGAATGACATGTTCGATGGTTTGTGGCGTCGGACGCCGCGCGGTATCCGGGTGGGCCTATCCGGAAGACGCTCGGTCGTATCTCGGAGACGGCTGAGGGATTCCGCCGCTCCCCCGCCTCTTTCGGCACCGGCCTCCACAAACTCGGCGGCGGCCGAAGCCGCTTTCTGCCAAAACGCCGCGGCCGGGACGACCCCGCCGCCCTGAGCCCGAACCAGCCTGCCCAGGTCCCGATCGTCGGTGGCCACCTTCCAACCCCGTCCCTTTTCCCGCAGGAAGGCCACAATCGCCGCGTCGGCATTACCGACGTACCGCACTTCCACCGCGCCGAGTCGCTCGACGGGCGCAGAGCCGGCCGGCGGCGCGCCGTCGAAGAAGACGAGGATACGAACCCGCTCGTGCCGCGCCAGCGCGAGGGCCGCGCTGCGGACCGACCCGCGTTCCCTCCCGCCCGCGAGGTTGTTGCCATCCAGGAGCCACAGCATGGCGGCGGCCGGGAGCTATGAACGCTTCCGAAGCAGCTTCGGCCGCTTCATGTGGGTGAGTGCCACCTTGACATCGACGTTCTGGGGGTCGTACTCGAGGATCTTCTCGAGACACTGCTGCTGGCGATCGATCAGGTTCCGCGTCGCCCAGAAATTCGCGAGCTCCAGCCACGCCTCGGTGAACTCGGGAGCCACCGCCACTGCGTGTTTGAGGTGATCGAGGGCTCGCTGGCTCCACATCGGGTTCTTGAACTCCGCCCGAGCCAGCAGGAGAAGGGTCTCGGCCGTCGGATTGAGGCGCGCCGCCTGATCAAGCAGCTGGACGGCCGCCCCGACGTCGCCCGCGCGGAGGAGCTCCCTGGCGCGGTTGATGTTCGCGTCGACAACGGCGCTCCTGGCGCCCCGGCGTCGCTCCTCGTCCTTGTAGACGTCCACGCGCTGCGACGTCGAGAGCGTCTGCTCGTAGCGCGCACGGCTCTCCGGGTGTCCGAGCGTCTCGTACGCCTCCTGCAGCGCGGAGTAGATCTGGGCAAGCTCGTTCCGCAGCGAGAGCAGGTGGGGCTCGCGTGCGCGGTCCGGGTGGTACAGCTTGACGAACTCGAGGTAGCGCGAGTGGATCTGGTCCTGCGTCGCGCCTGGGGAGAGCCCAACGCGGCGGTAGTAATCCTGGTGGCCGATCTCGGACGCCAGCTTGATCACGTCCGCGTACTCGCGCTGCTGCTGCGGCGTGTACTGCAGCGCCTCCTCGGCCTCCGGCGCCGGCTCGGGCGGCTGCTCGACCTTCGTCGGGGCGAGAGGCATGGCGGCCGAAACCGATCGGATTTCGACGAGGCCCACCGCCGTCAGCGCGGCCAGCGCGCGTGTGAACTCGCCGCGCGCCATCGGTGCGAGACGCTGCAGGCCCATGACCGTGCTTGTGCCATCCACGCGGGAAAGGAGGTACCCCTCCTGAGGCGTCAGGTGAAGCTGTTGGTACAGCAGCAGGGCGTCCTGCGCCGTCCACACGTAGCTGTCTCCGCCGATCAGTCTCCGGAGTCGATCTCCATCGGGAGCCGCACGCACCGCTGCGGCGAGCAGCGAGCCGGTGGTCATCCCAAGTGACACGGCGTCCATCGGCAGCCTCTCGCCTTCGAAGAACATGAAATCGCCGGGTTCCATCAGCATGCGGGAGACGATGGCGATGGAAAGCGCCTCGAGCTCTTTCGTCAAGGCCTCCGCCGGGAGCAGGCCTTCCTGCACGAGGAACGTGCCGAAGCGGACGCCGTCCGGCTGGCGCAGCAACGTGATCGCCATGCGATGCGCCTCGAGGACGCCCTTGATGACAAGCCAGTTCCCGAGCTTCTCGTCCTCGACCTCGGATGCCACCGCGCGCACCTGGCCCGCCTCGAACCACAGGTGGCGAATGCCGTCCCCCATGATGGCATCCAGACGTCCCACCGCGAGACGGCGAACGTACTCCCGCAGGAGAGGCGGCAAACCGCCGGCCTCGAACCGGCCCTCACGTTGCAGTTCTGCTTGCATCTCCGGTGATTCTAGCTTTCTCTCAGGACGATCTCAAGGCGTGCTGCCCTCAACCCGCACAACATGGGGTGGGAAACCCCGGGATGTCACGTTCGCCGGCAGGTGCGAGATGACGTCCTCGGCCACCTCCTTGCTCGGGAAATGGCCCCAGATGAGGCGGTAGCACTGCGACTCGCCACGGCCGAACGGGACCACGCGCAGGTTCAGCTTGTCCTGCTCCTGGCGCCGATAGAGGCGTTCCAGCTCCGCCGGCTGGCACCCGCCGTCGACGGCGACGGCCCATGGCCCGCCCCCGCCGACCAGCGCGACGCTCTCCCAGGGACGAAGCACGACGAGGGCGGTGACCGCCGCAACCAGGCCCAGGATGAGCAACACCCAGGGCCAGAGCCTTCGGCGCGGCGCCACACCGAAGCGGGGGGGCTGCGTCGTGTTGAGCGGGATCTCGGCGATTCTGTCGGTCGCCTCGACGAGCCCCGCGGCTGTCGCGGCCCCGAGCAGCCGAACGGCTACCTCTCTGCCGTGAGGCGACGGGTCCGCGATCTCCTGCGCCGTACGCTGATCGTTCACCTTCGCCAGGATCGCCATCCCCTCGTCGGTGAGCCCGAGCGCGCCAACTCGCTTGGGGAAGTCCGGCAACCGGCGGAGGATCAGCGATGGATCCGGCAGGAGGGCGCTCGCGATCTGTTCGCCGCCCGGTCCCAGCACCATCTCCATCACGAGGTGCGGGTACGAGATCGTGATGCCCTGATGTTCGTGCCGGAGAGCCGTCTCGAAGGTCACCTCGGCATCCGGCGCCGTGAAGAAGTCCCTCAGCTTCTCGGCTAGAGCGCGCTTGACGACGGCGTTCCCCTCGGCTTGAGTCACCTGGCCGGAGTTCACGGCCGACACCGCCTCGGTGAACCATTCGCCTCCGTCGGTCAGGCCGAACGCAGCGGCGAGCCGTTCGTTGTCATCGCCCTCGACGGCGACGATCTGCAGCCCCGTGACCACGAGCACCAGCTCGCTCTGCCCCCAGCGCAGATGCGCCGAACCCTTGCTCTTCCTCCCGACCCAAAGAGCCAGCTGGCTCGCTGCGGATGTGCGTCCCATGAACGCAACACTAGCGAAACTCAGTCCAATCGTCAAAGGGGGCGCGGCAGAAAGGTCAAACGTGAAAAGTCAAACGTGAAAGGGAAGACAGGAGACGTCAAACGAAAGAAAGGACCCCGCGACGAACTCCCGGTTTGCCGTGTCTGGCCTTCCCTTTGACCTCTTACCTCTTCCGTTTCACCTGAAGAGCGGAACCGGTTTGTACCCCAAACCTGGCGGCCCATCGTCAGCGTTGGCCAGACTCCTCGTGGAGCGCGCGCCAGAGGTCACCGGCTGCCTTCGTCCCGACCGCGCCTGCCAGGGCGTCGAGCCCGGCGGCTCGCACACCGTCCACGGAACCGAACACCTGCAAGAGCCGGCGCGCCCGCCGTGGCCCGATCCCGGGCACCGCGAGGAGCTGGGTCGCCAGCGTACGCGCGCTCCGTTTCCGCCGGTGGCGGGTCACGGCGAACCGGTGGGCCTCGTCCCGAACGCGCTGGAGAAGCAGGCGCACGGGGTCGTTTGCCTCGAGGAGCAGCGACCGCTCCCTGCCCGGCAGCACGATCTCCTCGAGGCGCTTGGCCAGTGCGGCCGCCGGCAGCTCGCACCCGGCCCCGGCGAGCGCGCCCAGTGCGGCCTTGAGCTGGTCCCGGCCGCCGTCGATGAGAACCAGGTCGGGCAGAGGAGCGCCCTCCGCCACCCGCCTTCGATACCGCCGTTCCACCGCCTCCGCGATCGCGGCCGGGTCATCCGCGCCCTTACCCGAGCGGACGTTGAACGAGCGGTACTCGCCTTTCCGGAGCCTCCCGCCCTCCCACACCACGAGGGACGCGACCTGCGCCTCACCCTGAAGGTGCGAGATGTCGAAGCACTCGAGGCGTCCGACCGGATGCGGAAGGCCGAGCGCCGCGGCCACGGCTTCGCCGACGCGCTCCGCCTCGCGCCGAGGGTGGCGGAAGCGCAGGCGGAAGGCCTCCCCGGCGTTCTCCCTCGCCAGTTCCAGGACCCGGGCCCGCTGCCCTCGCTTCGGGATGACGAGCCGCACCGAACCGTTCCGGCGCGCCCTCAGGAACCCGCGGACTGCATCCCCGTCGAGCGGCTCGAACGGCACCTCGACCCGCGCGGGCACCGCCGGGTTCGCCTCGTAGAACTGGCCGAGGAACGCGGCCAGGAACTCCTCGTCGGCGGCACCGTCGAGGCCCTCCCAGTGGAACTCGCGCTTGTCCACGAGCTTGCCCTCACGGTAGACAAGCACCACGACCGTCGCGTCGCGGCCATCCCCTTCGACGCCCACGACGTCCACCGAGCCGGATCCGGATATCTCGACGTGCTGCCCGCGCGAGAGCTCGCCGAGAGCCCCGAGCAGGTCCCGGTACCGCGCGGCGCGCTCGAACTCGTTCGCTTCCGCCGCCCGCCACATCTGCACCTCCAGGCGGGGCTTCAGCTCCTTGTGGCGCCCCTCCAGCAGCAGCGTCACCTCCTCGACGGCCGTCGCGTACGCTTCGGCGCTCGTCAACCCGGCGACGCACGGGCCCAGGCAGGCACCCATGTCGTGGTAGAGGCACGGCCTGGGCAAGCTACCGTCGATCTCGATCGTGCAGGTCCGCACCTGCGTTCTCGTTCTGATCAGGTCCATCACTCTCGCTGCCATGCCATGCCCGAGGAACGGCCCGAAGTAGCTGTGCCCGTCATCGAGCACCCTGCGGGTGAGGTGAGCTCGCGGCCACGCCTCGCCCGTCGTGAGCTTGACGTAGGGATATGTCTTGTCGTCGCGGAGCAAGACGTTGTAGCGCGGCCGGTGGCGCTTGATGAGGCGGTTCTCGAGGATGAGGGCCTCGACTTCGGTCGCGGTCACCACGAACTCGAGCCGTCGCGCCCTCGACAACATGCCGACCAGGCGCGGCTCGAGCTTGCGCGAGAAGTACGACAGCACGCGGCGGCGGAGGTGCTTGGCCTTGCCGACATAAAGCACCTTCCCGCGCGAATCCTGGAACTGGTAGACCCCAGGCTGCTCAGGGGCCTGCTGAGCGCGTTCCAGCAGCGGGTGGCGGTCCTCCATCGCTCCTATTCAACCACGAACCGGCGCCGAACACGTCGCCGTCCGGCGCGACGGGGCCCGGCCGGCATGGACCCGGGCGAATGGGTCAGCGGCGGACCACCCTGACCACAGCGACCGCGGTCACCGCGACGAGCAGCAGGATCTGCATGGTCCAGCCGATCGCGACAACGAAACAGCCGGGCGTCTCCTGCGTGATCCCGAGCCCGATGAATTTCCCGATCATCTCGCCGCACAGAATGAAGGTCAGGCAGGCGAGTTCGACGATCAAGAGCCGGACAGACAGTTCGCTGGAGACGGTCAGCGACACCAGCAGCGTCAGCGCCGCAACTGCGAGCGCCAGCAGTTGGCTCCGATCAAGATCGCCCATGCCGCCATGATGCTCGACGACGAGTCGCCTCGCAACGGCCCTCGCGCTGATCGCGCCGACCCATCCGGGCCGCCGCCGCATCCGGAGGCGAGCGACGGGCGGCCCGGAGGCCGCCCGCTGCGCGAGTCTGCATTTCGAGGGGCTCTTCGCCCCCGTGTGGTGCCCTTGCTATCGGCGAGACTTCGCCTTCGAGCGGGCCCCGGCCTTGGCGGCCTTCATCTTCGCGGCCACTCGCTTCGCGGGCGCCTTGGCCTTCGCCTTCGCGGCCGGCCGGGCCTTGGCCCTTGCCCCCGCTTTCGCTTTCGCCTTCGACTGCGGCCTTGCCGCCTTCTTCGCCTTGGCTGCGGATTTGGCGGCTGTCTTCGGCCGCGCCGCAGTCTTGAGCTTCGCGGAGCCCGGAGCCCGGTGTCCGGTGCCCGCCTTCGCCGCCGCCTTCGGCTTTGCCGCTGCCTTCGCCTTGGCGAGCGTGATCGCCGGCACCTTCGCCACGGTCTTTCCGGTGCCCGGTGTCCGGTGCCCGGCGCCCGGTTTCGCACCGCGCGGATGCGTCAGCTGCGCCTGAGCCGCCGCGAGGCGCGCGATCGGCACGCGGAACGGCGAGCAGGAGACGTAGTCCATACCGACGATGTGGCAGAACTCGACTGAGGACGGCTCACCTCCGTGCTCGCCGCAGATCCCGATCTTGAGCCTCGGACGTGCGGCGCGGCCGCGTTGGACGGCCATCTCGACGAGCTGGCCGACGCCCTCGCGGTCAAGGATCTGGAAAGGGTCCGCCGGGAGGAGCTTCTTGCCGAGGTAGTCCGGCACGAAGCCGCCGATGTCGTCGCGCGAGAACCCGAACGTCATCTGGGTCAGGTCGTTGGTGCCGAACGAGAAGAACTCCGCGGTTCCGGCGATCTTGTCGGCGGTGAGGCAGGCGCGTGGGATCTCGATCATCGTGCCGTACATGTGCGGGATCTCCTTGACCCCGTACTTGGCGCACACCTCGGCGTGAATCCTCCTCGCGAGTGCCTTCTGGTTGTCGAGCTCCGAGACCAGGCCGACCACCGGGACCATGATCTCCGGGGAAACCCTCTTCCCTTCGCGCGTCAGCTCGACCGCCGACTCCAGGATCGCCCGGACCTGCATCTCCGAGATCTCCGGGAACGTCACGCCGAGCCGGACGCCACGGTGGCCCATCATCGGGTTGGACTCGTGCAGGTCTTCCGCGCGCTTGTCGAGCTCGGTCGCGGTGATGCCGAGAGCGCTCGCGAGCTTCTCGCGCTCGTCCGCGCGGGTGGGCACGAATTCGTGGAGCGGCGGGTCGAGAAGCCGGATCGTGACCGGCAGGCCGTCCATCACCTCCAGCGTCGCCTTGATGTCCTTCTTGACGAACGGGTACAGCTCGGCGAGGGCGGCCCGGCGCTCCGCCTCGGAGGACGACACGATCATCTTGCGAAGCAGGAACAGCGGCTGCTCCGAGCCCTTGCCGTAGAACATGTGCTCCGTTCGGAACAGGCCGATCCCCTCGGCGCCGAACTCGCGCGCCTTGGCCGCGTCCTCAGGGGTGTCGGCGTTGCTGCGCACCTTCATCGAGCGGAACTCGTCCGTCAGCTCCATGACTTTGATGAAGTCAGCGTTTTCCAGCGGCCGCGCCGGTATCGTCGCGATCTTGCCCTCGTACACATAGCCGCGACTTCCGTTCAGAGACAACCAATCCCCCTCGTTGAACGTGCGACCCCCTACGTGGGCTTGCCTCCTGTGGACGTCCACCTCCACGTTGGGCGTTCCTACGATGCAGCACTTCCCCCACCCGCGGGCTACCAGCGCCGCGTGCGAGGTCATGCCACCGCGTGCGGTAAGAACTGCCACTGCAGCCCGCATCCCTTCGACATCCTCGGGGTTGGTTTCCTCGCGCAAGAGCACGACCCTCTTACCCTGTTTCGTCCATTCGACGGCATCGGCTGCCGTGAAGACCAATTGGCCTGAGGCGCCCCCTGGCCCTGCCGGGAGTCCTTTCGCCACAGGCTTGGTGGCTAACTCGGATGCCGGATCGAGGGTCGGAAGCAACAGTTCGTTGAGTTGATCGCCGGAGATCCTCGCGATGGCAGTCTTGCCATCGATCAGGCCTTCCTTGAGCATGTCACATAGCATCTTCGCGGCGGCGAAACCGCCGCGTTTGCCCACGCGGCACTGCAGCATCCACAGCCGCCCCTCCTGGATCGTGAACTCGATGTCCTGCATGTCCCGATAGTGCTTCTCGAGGGCCAGGCGGATTCCGTCGAGTTGCCGGTACACGACGGGTATCGCGGTCTGCAGCGACGGCAGGTGCTTGTTCTGCTCGTTCTTGGTCGCTTCGTTGAGAGGGTTCGGGGTGCGGATCCCCGCGACCACGTCCTCGCCCTGGGCGTTGACGAGCCACTCGCCGTAGAACTTGTTCTCGCCGGTGGCGGGGTTGCGGGTGAACGCGACGCCGGTGGCCGAAGACTCGCCCATGTTGCCGAACACCATCGACTGGACCGTCACCGCGGTGCCCCACTCGTCCGGAATCCCCTCGATGCGGCGGTACGAGATCGCGCGCCGCCCGTTCCACGACGCGAACACCGCGCCGACGCCGCCCCAGAGCTGCTCCCTGGCGTCGTCCGGGAACTCCTTCCCGAGGACCTCGCGAACCCGCACCTTGAACTTCTCCACCAGTTCCTTCAGCTCGTCCTCGGTCAGGTCGGCGTCCGTGGCGCGGGCGCTCTTCTCCTTCAACTCGTGGGGCATGCGGTCGAGCTGCTGGCGGATGCCCATCCCCTCGCGCGGCTCGATCCCCGCCGCCTTCTCCATCACGACGTCCGAGTACATCATGATGAGACGCCGGTAGGCGTCGTACACGAAGCGAGGGTTGCCGGTCTTCGCGATCAGACCGGGGATCGTTTTCGAGCACAGGCCGACGTTGAGGACGGTCTCCATCATCCCCGGCATCGACCTGCGGGCCCCGGACCTGACCGAGACGAGGAGCGGGTTGCCGGCGTCGCCGAACTTCGCGCCCATGATCTTCTCGACCGCCGCGAGGGCGCCTCCGACCTCGGCCTCGAGCGTCTTGGGGTACGAGCCCTCGCGCTCGTAGTAGAAGGTGCAAACCTCCGTCGTGATCGTGAACCCGGCGGGTACCGGGATGCCAAGGGTCGCCATCTCCGCCAGGTTTGCGCCCTTGCCGCCGAGCAGGTTCTTCATGTCGGCGCTGCCGTCGGCTTTCCCGCCGCCGAAGGAATAGACCATCTTCCGCTTCGCTGTAGTCGCCACGTTCATCCTCCCGAGTCAAGGGCGCGGCATGCGCCCGCCCACCAGCCGCCGGCTGGCGGCCACTCTGTCCGAATCGTCATTGCGCCGACAAGCGTGAAACGTCCGCGAGGCGCAGGAAGACCTTCTCCACGCCAGCGAGCAGAGCGAGGCGCGCCGCCCTGAGGTCCTCGTCCTCGCAGATCACCAGAACGTCGGTGAAGAACAGGTCGAGCGGCGCCGCGAGCCTGGCGACGGACCGGAGCCCGCCAACGTAGTCCGCGTGCCCGACCGCGCGATGGACTTCCTTCTCGGCCTTCTCCACCGCCGCGAGAAGCTCGCGCTCGGCTTTCTCCTTCAGGAGCGCGGCGTCGAAGCGCCCCTCGCCGCTCTTGCCCACCATGTTGCGCACCCTCTTGAACGCAACCGCGAGCGACGAGAACACCTCCTCGCCGCGCACCGCTTCCAGGGCGCGCGCTCGCGCCACGTCCTCCGGCACGACGCCCCAGTGCGCCGAGATCACCGCGTCGGCGGTCTCGGGTTTCACGGCCGCCACCGTCGTGAGGTAGTAGCGAACCCGCTCCTGCAGGAAGTCGAGCAGCGCGGCCAGCCTGGCCTCGTCGCCCGCGCCGTCGCTCCGCAGCGCAAACGCCTCGCGGGCGACCGCGGCGAGGTCGCACGCCAGCGGCGCCTCGGCGCAGATCCGCGCGATGGCGAGGGCGGCCCGGCGCAGCGCGAACGGGTCCTTGCTGCCCGAGGGCATCTCCCCGGCCGCGAACAGACCCGCCAGCGTGTCCAGCCGATCCGCCACGCCCACGACCGCGCCGACGTGGCCGCGCGGCAGCGCGCCATCGAGGCCGGCCGGGGTGTACTGGTCGTACACGGCCTGCCAGACCGCCTCCCCTTCGCCGTCGAGCCTCGCGTAGATCCCGCCCACGACGCCCTGAAGCTCCGGGAACTCGCCGACCATTGCGGTCACGAGGTCCGCCTTCGCCAGCTCGCAGGCGCGCGCAAGGAGCTCCGAGTCGACGTTGGCGTTTGAGGCTGCTGCAATCGTCCCGGCGAGCCGCCCGATCTTCTCCGCTTTGACGGCGAAGGTGCCGAGCTTCTGGTGGAAGAGCACCTTCCCCAGCGACGCGCTTCGCGACGAGAGCGGCGTCTTACGGTCCTGGGTGAAGAAGAACGCCGCGTCGGTCAGCCGGGCGCCGGCGACCCACTCGTTGCCGCGCTGGATCAGGTTGTCCGGGTCGTCAGGGCGGTCGCAGACCGCGAGGAAATACGGAGCGACACGGCCCTCGTGAGTCAGCACCAGGCACTTCTGATGGTGCCGTAGCGTCGTGATCAGCACCTCCTCGGGAAGCTCGAGGAATCGCTCCGCGATGGCGCCGCGCAATACCCCAGGGTGCTCGACCAGCTCGACCAGCTCGGATAGCAGGGCGGGGTCGGGCTTGACGTCGCAGAAGACCCCGACCGCGAGCGCTCGCGCCTTCTCTTCCAGGACTGCCCGCCGTTCTTCCGAACCGATCTCCACGCCCGCCCTCAGCAAACGGGCGCGGTACGCGCCAAACCCCGCCGAACCCAGGAGCTCGATGCGCTCCGGCGCCACGATCCGGTGCCCGAACGTGCCGCTCGATGCCGAGACGCCGAACAGCTCGACGGGAACGGGCGCCCTGAAGGTCCCGGCGCCGAAGAGGGCGAGCACGTTGTGGACGGGGCGCACGAAGGAATGCTCGCCCCTCCCCCACCGCATCGTCTTCGGGAAGTGGAGGCCCCGCACGACGCGCGAGCTGATCTCGGCCAGCACCTCCGGGACCGGGCGACCGGGCAGCTGCTTGGTCGCCGCGACGGCTTCACCCTTCGGTCCTTTGACGACCCGAAGCGAATCCACCGCCACGCCCTGACCCTTGGCAAAGCCGACCGCGGCCGGCGTCGGCGAACCGTCGGCCGTGTATGCCGCCTTCACGGAGGGTCCGGTGACCTCTTCCTCGCGGTCGGGCTGAGTCGCGGGCAGGTCGGCAACATGGATGATGAGGCGCCGAACGGTCGAATACGCGGCAACCGCGGCACCGGCGAGGCCCGCCTCGTGCAGCTCCGTCTCGAAGCCGGTCCGGAGCTGCTCGCGGACGCCGGGTAGAGCGTTGGCGGGGATCTCCTCGCACAGGAGCTCGAGCAGGAACTCGGCCTTGCTCATCGCTCCGCCCCTTTGCCTGCCGTCTTGCCGCCGCCGTTGTGCTTGCCGTTCTGCTTGCCGTTCCCGTTCCCGGTCCCGAGCGGGAAGCCGAGGCGCTCGCGCTGCTCGAGGTACGCCTTCGCGCACCGCACGGCGATCTTACGGACCCTCCCGATGAGGGCCACCCGCTCGGTGACGGCCACCGCCCCGCGGGCGTCCATCACGTTGAACAGGTGCGACATCTTGAGCGCCGCCTCGAGCCCGGGGATCACGAGGGGTTCCTCCTGTTCGAGGCACCGGCCCGCCTCGCGCTCCCAGTCCTCGAAGTGCCTGCGCAGCATGGCGACGTTGGCCACGTCGAAGGCGTAGCGGGACAGCTCGACCTCGTCCTGATGGCGAATCTTGCCGTAGTCGAGTCCTCCGCCCCACCGCATTTCGAAGCCGTTGTCCTTGCGTTGCAAGAACATCGCGATGCGCTCGAGACCGTACGTCAGCTCGGCCGAGATCGGCTTCAGGTCGATGCCCCCGGCCTGCTGGAAGTAGGTGAACTGGGTGATCTCCATCCCGTCGAGGAGCACCTGCCACCCGACGCCCCAGGCGCCGAGCGTGGGCGACTCCCAGTTGTCCTCCTCGAAGCGCACGTCGTGGACTCTGGGGTCGATTCCCAGCGCGGCCAGCGATTCCAGGTACAGCTCCTGGACGTTGTCAGGGGACGGCTTGAGGATCACCTGCATCTGGAGGTGCTTCCCGAACCGGAACGGGTTCTCCCCGAAACGTGCGTCGGCCGGGCGCCGCGACGGCTGCACGTACGCAACGCGGTACGGCTCGGGCCCGATGACGCGGAGGAACGTCTCGGGGTGCATCGTTCCCGCCCCGACCTCGATGTCGTAGCCCTGCTGGACGACGCAACCATGCTCGCTCCAGAAACGCGAGAGCGAGAGAATCAGCTCTTGGAGATCCACTTCCACCTCGTGCGGCGGTTACGCAACCGCAGCCGCGGAGTTTAGCACGTTGGGACGGCACCGGTACCCCTCTGCTACCCTCCCCGGGTGACCCGGAACTCCATGCTCGCACCGCAGTCCGCTGGGGACGGGACGGGAGGCGCCGTTCGGGGGCCGGACCGCGCCGCGCGCCTCTGGCTGTTGACCCTCTGCATCCTCCTCCACGCCCTTCCGTTCCTCTCCCGCCCGGCGCTTATCGGCGGCGACGAGCCGCACTACGCGTTGATGGCCCGTTCGATCGCGGCGGACGGGAACCTCGACCCTCTCCCTGCCTACCGGCGGGTCGAGGCGGGGAGCGCGGAGGCGGGCCGCAAGTTTGCCGGCAGGCGCCTCGACCGGCACGTCGCCGTCCGCGGCTCCCGCGAGGTCTTCATACACCCTCTCGGGCTGCCAGCCCTCGCCGCACCGTTCGTCGGCGCGCTCGCCGCGGTGTCGCCACAGGCGCCTCCAGACCTCGTCCTCGGGGGCCTCACCCTCACCGTGACGTTCCTGGCCCTCCTCGCGGGGTGGGAGCTCCTCCTCCGCGAGATGGGGAACGCTCGCGAAGCTGCGATCCTCGGGTTCGGCCTCTACTTCTCGACCCCGCTCTGGTACTACAGCAGAACATTCTTCACCGAACCGTACATCTGGTCGTTCGTCGTCCTGGGCGCCTGGTTCATCACGCGGCGCCGCTGGCTCGCCGCCTCGCTGATGCTGGCCCTCGCATGCGTGATGAAGGAGACTGCCGTGCTCCTGGTGATCCCCATCGCGGCGTTCGTGTGGCGGCGCCAGGGCTTGCGAAGCCTCGCGCGACTCGCCCCGTTTCCGCTGCTGTTCGCCGCGGCGTACCTCGTCAAGAACTGGTTCCTCTACGGCAGGGTCCTGGCCACCTTCCAGCCGTACGGTCTCGGTGATCCCCTGGCCGGCGCCGTGGGTGTCCTTTTCGATCCCCTCCACGGACTCCTGCCGTTTGCACCGATGCTCGTCCTCGCGGTCGGAGGCTGGGGCGGCTTCAGACTGGGTCGCCGGTCCCCGAACCGCCTCGGACTTCTGTCGCTGGCGGCGTTCCTCCTGTGGTTCGCGGTGACCGCGTGCTGGGCGGACTGGCGGGGAGGCTCGTGCTACGGCCCTCGCCTGATGGTGCCGGCAATCCTCGCGCTGGCTCTGCCGATCTGCCGGTGCTGGCAGCGGTTCGCAGGCGAGAAGCGCTTCCGGGTCCTCGCCTATGCGCTCATCGTGCTCGGGTTCGCCATCCAGTGGCGGGCCGGCACGAAACCGTTCGCCGCTTTCTGGGGTATCTCCCTGTCCAACCTCCTGTTGGGTTCGCCGATCGCCACTTTCGCCGGCATGGTCGTCGGCGGGACGCTGCTGCGGCTCCTGCCGCGCCTGGCCGTCGCTGCAAGGCTGCGACAACCTGTCGCGGATCCGGAAGCGTGAAGGTGCGGGTCGAAGGGCTCGGGATCGGGTAGCGGCCGCTACGACGCTTCGACCGTGACCCGGACCTGCGGGTCCACGAGGCCCTTCGGGATCAACGCGGGCCAGTAGGCGACGACCTCCTGCGGCTTGGGCCGCCCGCCGGCGAACCCCGTGACGCCCGGCGGCCCGGCCGTGACAAGAGGCGCCAGCTCGTACCCGAAGCGGGCCACCGCGCTCCGGTCGCCGCCGCGGACGCCGAGGCGGAGCACGACCTCCGGCGGATCTTCGGCCGCGCTTCCCAAACCCGGATGGCACGCGCCGGTGCCGATGATCTCGGTGACGCGGTCGCCGTCGGCGAACTTCACGCCGGCCCTGGCCAGCCGCTTCCACACGATCTCTCCGGCCAGACGCGCCTTGTCAACGGCGCGCGGCCCGGAGATCACGAGCTGCCCGGATGCCTTCCACCCCGCCTGGTACGACGCCGAGACCTTGTAGAACGGCGTTCGCGGCGTGCCCCGGACGCCCGCCACGCGCACCCGGTCATTGCCGGCCTGCTGGAGGTTGATCGAGGTGAAGTCCGCGACGCAGTCCGGGGTGATGTAGGCGTGCGGGTCGCCCATCTCGTAGACGAGCTGCTCGGCCACAGTGTCGCGGGTGACGAGGCCGCCCGTCCCGGCGTGCTTCGTGACGATGAACGTGCCGTCGGGGGCGCACTCGAGCACCGGGTAGCCGACGTCCCAAAGCTCCGGGACCTCCCACCAGCGCGAGAAGTTCCCTCCCGTCGCCTGGGCCCCGCACTCGATGATGTGACCCGCCACGGTGCCGGCTGCGAGGAGGTCCCATGCGTCCTCCGGCCACCCGAACTCATGCACCAGCGGGCCGAGCGCGAGCGACGTGTCCGTGATCCGGCCGGCGAGCACGATCTGCGCGCCCTGGTCGAGCGCGGCGGCGACAGGCCGGGCGCCCAGGTACGCGTTGACCGAGAGCACCCTGTCACGGACCTCCGCGATCGCCCGGCCGGTGTCCATGTGCTCGAGACGGCAGCCCGCCGCGAGCAGATCGTCGAGGCGCGGGAGGAGGTCGTCGCCTTCGACGACGCCCACCGAGATACCCCGGAGGCCGAGCTCCCGCGCGACTCCGAAAACCTCCTGCCGGCACGCGGCCGGGTTCAAGCCGCCCGCGTTCGTCACCACCCTCACGCGGCGCTCCGCGATCGTCGGCAGGGCCCGCCGGAGCAGCTCGATGAAGTCCGACGCGTAGCCCTTGGAGGGGTCCTTGAGGCGCTGCCGCATCATGATCGAGAGGGTCACCTCGGCGAGGTAGTCGAGGCCGAGGTAGTCGAGCGGGCCGCGCGTGAGCAGCTCGATGGGCGCGTCGATGCTGTCGCCCCAGAACCCCTGTCCGTTGCCGATCCGGATCACCCTGTCCATCGGACTCCCCGCTCGAGTCTACCAGCCCATTGTTTTTCAAGTCCGGAGGTTTAGAGGTTTGAAGGTTCGACAAGAACAGGGAAAAGGGCAAACGTGAAGGGTCAAAGGGAAGACAACGACCCGGCCACCCTGAAATGTAGCGGCCGCCCGCCGGGCGGCCGGCCAGCGGCCAGCCGCTACCCTCGTTTCCCGTCTTCCCTTTGACCTTTCCCCTTTTACATTGACCTGCAACGCCTCGGCAGGAACTTCCGAACGTTCGAACGTGTGAACCTTCGAACATGTGGCCTCTTGATCTTCACCGCATCTCGAGGAGGTGCCGAAGGTACCGCCAGCTCTGCACCTGGCGCTCGGTGAACCCCTCGCGCAATGCCACCAGCCAGCCGCCGGCGTCGTCGGGTGCGCCCTCGGCGACCCTCTCGAGCGGGAGCTTCGAGGCGAGTTGCAGCCAGCGCACGCCCGCGGCCGAGATGCGCACCGAGGCGCGCGCCGGCCGGTGATCGCCGCACACGAACCGCTTCTCGACAGCGTCGAAAATCCGCTGGCCTTGCCCCAGCTCGACGCCGCACTCGCCGCAACGGTCGAGCTCCGGGAAGACTCCCGCCAGGCGAAGGAACCAGAGCTCGGCATACCAGGCGACGGCCGCCGCGTCGTGACCGTCGAACAGGCAGGCGAGGCACCGCTCCACGAGGCGAAACGACGGCTCGACCCTCTGCCCCGGGGGGCAGTAGAGGAGCGCGAGCTCGGCGACGACCTGCCCGGCCGCCCAGGCCGGGGGGTCGGCCGCGAGATCGAACGCCGAGCGGATCAAACGGGCCTCGTCGAGCGTCGCGAGCTCCGAGCCGGGCCGCTCGAAGTAGCTGACCCGCACCTGAGCCAGGGGCTCGGTCGCGGAAGCCCAGGAGCTCCTCACGGTCCGGGCTCTTCGCGCCATGACCCGAACCAGGCCCGAGCCGCGCGTGAGCAGGACGACCACGAGATCCCGCTCCCGGAACGGGTAGCGGGCCAGCACGAACGCGTCGTCACGCCGGCTGGGCATCGGAGGGCACGACCGGGTTTCGCCAGGCGGCGACCAGCGGCAGGAGTGCCGGTGCGAGCGCCTCGCTCTTCCACTCCCTGCCGAGGCACGCTCGGATCTCAGCGAGGTCGACCGGCTCCCGGTCGACGACCTGTTCCAGGGCCGCGCGGGATGCCAGGACGCCCGGGTCGAGCTTCAGCTCCTTGGCCAGGAGGTCACGAACGTCCCGCGCCTGCCGAAGCCGCGCTTCCCGCTCCCGGTCGACCTCGAAGCGGCGGCGCGGACGGCGCGGGGGCGCCTCCGAGGGATGGCCGAGAGTCCGGAGAATGTCCTGCCCGAAGCGCCGGACGTTCCCCCGCCCGACTCCCGGGGTCGCGGCCAACGCCTCGATGTCGGAGGGCGGGCTCTGGGCAAGGGCGAGAAGCGCTTCGGCGCGGAGGACCTTGAACGGCGGCACGTCCTGGCCCGCGGCGATCTGTTCGCGCCAGGCGTACAGCGCCGCCAGACGGTCGCGGGCCTCGCCGGCGAGCCTTCCCGAGCCCTTCACCCGCTCGAACGCCAGCGGGTCGAGTTCGGGCGCCTCCCACCGCACCTCTTCGAGCGCCCGGCACTCCTCGCGCCACCACGTGAGGCGACCAAGCTCCGCGAGCTTCCCCGCGAGTCTGTCGCGCAACAGGCCGAGGAACGCCGTGTCCCCCGCGGCGTAGGCCAGCAGCTCGGGTCCGAGCGGCCTCAGTCCCCAGTCCGCGCGCTGATATTTCTTGTCGAGCGCGACGCCGGCCTCACGCTCCACGAGCGCTGCCAGGCCGGTCTGACCCTCGCCGAGAAGCTGCGCCGCCAGCTGCGTGTCCGCAATGTTCACAGGTCTTGCGCCAAGGTCCCGGTTCATGACGCGGAGGTCGTAGTCGGCGCCGTGCAGGATCTTCTCAACGCCGCGGTCTTCCAGGATCTCCAGCAGGGGGCGCAACCCGTCGCGACCGAGGGCCAGCGGATCGAGCACCCAGTGCTCGCCGTCGACCGAGAGCTGGATCAGGCAGAGCTTGTGATAGTACGAGTGCAGCGAGTCCGACTCGGTGTCGAGGGCGACGGCCCGCGCGGCGGCCGCCCGAAGGCAGGCACGCCGCACTCCGTCTTCGTCGGCGACGAACGTGGGGCGAAACGCCGGAGGTTCCATGGCGCACCGGATGCTAGACGCGCAGGCGGTTCCCCGCAAGCTCGACCAACGTTCCGCGCAGTCGCGGCGCCAGCCTAGAACGCGTCGGCGGGAGCCCGCGGCAGCACGTGGTGGATCTGGACATCGATCGTCTCTCCGGTCTCGGCGACCCTACGCCTGTGCGCGAAGAACACGCCCGCATGAGCCTGCCAGCCCTCCCACTTCACGGTCATCGTCGCGCCCTTGCGGGTGAGCACGGTCTGCGCCACGCGACCTGTAGTGGGGTCGAGCCTGACCTTCCACGATCCGGCCTGCGACTGCACGTCCACCGCCGGGTACGGCGCCCCGGTCTCGCCGGGAACGTCCGGGAGCGGCTTCACGGTGACGCCCGGGGCGCCCCAGTCGAGGGGGAATGTGAGCCACGACGCATCCTCGCCGAACTTCTGGATCGCGTAGCTCACGGCGTCGGTGAGTCTTCTTCCGGACAGCCGCTGGCCGTTCTCCCAGGCTCCGCCCGTCTTCGACCCGAGGTCGATCGCCGCGTCCAGCTTTGTCCGGGCCGCGCTCGCAATCGCCGCCCTGAGGTAACCGTGCGTCCGGTCCCACCGGTAGCCGTAGATCCCCTGCGCACGCCCCTGGGTTGTGACCGTGACCTCGAACTCGAGGTAACCTACGCCCCGCCAGTTCCGGGCGCCTCCGCAGGCGGCGAGCTGGCCTGCCGGCGTCCGCGGGTCCGGGCCGTCCAAACCAAGGACGCGTGTCGCGGCGACGAGCAAACCCAAAGCAAGCACCGAGAAACAGCGGTTTGCCGACATCGTCTTCCCCCCAGAATGTGTCCAAAACTGCTTCATCGGCAACCAAACACGGCAAGCGGAGGCATAACGATTTTACACCAGGGTGCCACGCCATCCCCATCTTCGTTCAAACCCGGTATTCTCGTTCTCATCGCCCCCGAGCATGGTGAACGGGCCGTGGCGAACCGCTGTCATCGCGAGGAGTACTGCCGCGGGCGGGGCGACGTGGCGATCTCGGGGAAGTGGACGAGACTGCTTCGTCGACCTGTCCCGCGACAGCGGGATTCGCTCCTCGCAGCGACAGGTGGGTGGGAACGAGACCCCATCCCACCGCCCCCGGGGCGACTACACTGGAACAGTGCCCACGACGACCACACCAAGGACCAGCCATGCATGACGCCCAGACGCTGCCGATCCTCGGCCGTCACAACCCGCGCCTCCTCCGGCTTCGCCGGATCGCTCAGCGGCAGGAGCCCGACCTGACGGTCGCCGACGGGCTCAAGCTCGCCGCCGACCTCGCAGTCGCCGGCGTCCCGATCGTCGAGCTGTTCACGGTCCCCGAGCGGCTCGACGAGGTCAGGAAGAGCCCGGAGCTCCGGACCGTCTGCGAGGCAGGACGCGCCTATCTCATCGACCCGGCCACGGCGTCGAACCTGGCCCCGACCAGGCAGACGCAAGGCGTCCTGGCCGTCGTCACCATCCCTTTGGTGCACCTGGGCGCCGAGGGCGTCGTCATCTACCTCGACGGCGTCCAGGACCCCGGTAACGTCGGGAGCGTCATCCGCTGCGCGGCCGCCTTCGGGGCGGCGGGCGTGGCGTGCTCGCCGGAGTGCGCGGATCCGTTCTCGCCACGCGCGCTGCGCGCGTCGGCGGGCCACGCTTTGCTGCTGCCGGTGGAAGCGGGCGCGGCTTTCGAACCGCTCGCCGAGAAGACTCGCCTCGCGGGCGGCGAGGTCGCCGGCACGGCGGGCCACGGTGGCGTCCCCCTCGCGCGCTGGCGTCCCCGCCTCCCCCTCCTGCTCGCGCTAGGGAACGAGGGACAGGGTCTCTCCGAGGAGATCCGCGCCGCCTGCAAACGGCACGTGACAGTGCCGTTGACCGGCGGCGTCGACTCGCTCAACGTCGCCGTCACCGCGGGCGTGATCCTGGGGTCCCTGGCGGGGGTTGCCGGGTCACCTATACTTGATTTTCGGGGTCATGAGGGGAGGCCGCGATGATTCGACATCGTGACGTCGAGCAACTCCAGCAACTCTCGCAGGCGCCCGGCAAGACGCTGACCGTCTACCTGGACGTGGACCAGACCAACGCGGCGAACCGCAAGCGCCAGTTCGAAACGCACCTCAAGGACCTCCTCAAGCAACTGCGGGCCTCGCACCCCGACGACGAGGAGCTGGCTCTGACCTGCAGCGAGGTCGAAGACATCGCCAAGCGCATCGAGCCGACCGGCAAGACCCTGGTGCTCGCCAGGCACCGCAGGCTCGGGGTCACGTTCCGGAAGGTCATCCGCATCGCCCTGCCGTCGTTCTCCTACTGGAGCAACGGCGCCTTCCTCCGTCCGCTCATCGAGGCGCTCGACGAGCACGAGCGGTTCGGCATCGTCCTCGTGGACCAGAAGCGCGCGCGGCTGTTCACCGTCTTCCTCGGCGACATCGAGGAGCACAAGGACCTCATCTCCCAGATCCCGCCGCGCCCCGACGCGCCGACCGCGGACAAGCTGCGCTCGCAGTCGAAGATGGAGCGCCACCACGACGAGAGCGTCTCCACGCACGTCCGGCTCGTGGCCGGCGAGATCTCCCGCCTGATGGAGCACCTCGAGGTGGACCGCCTGATCATCGGCGGCAACGTGGGCGTCGCCTCCGAGCTGGCCCGCGCGCTCCCCAAGCGCCTCCGCGGCAGGCTGATCGAGGTGCTGCCGATCCCCCTCACCGCGAGCACCGACGACATCCTGGCTCGCGCGAGCGACGTCCAGATGCGGCTGGAGCGCGCCGAGGAGCTCGAGGTCGTCCGGGAGCTGCTCAAGGAGGTGCGCAAGGGAGGGCGGGCGGTGGCGGGTCTGTCGGCCACGCTCGAGGCGATCAACGAGGGGCGGGTGTGGAAGCTCGTCTACCTCCAGGGCATCGCGCTGGAGGGCGGCGCGTGCGACCACTGCAACATGCTCTTCGACCCGGCCGACGAGCGTTGCCCGGTGTGCGGCAACAAGGTCGCGGCCGAGCAGCACATGGTCGACCGGATGGCGCGGGCCGTCCTCGAGCGCGGCGGGCACGTCGAGATGGTCGACGGCCCCGCCGCCGAGGCGCTTCGCTCGGTCGCCGAGGTCGCCGCGTTAATGCACTCCTGAGCCTCGCCGGAGGAACCACGAGATCCCGCGAGGAGGTCGCTGCTGACGCCGATACCAACCGTCACCCCGAGCGGTGCGGACGCTTGGTGTCATCCTGAGCGACGCTGCATGCGCCGCGAACGACGTGGCGGACTCACCAAACGCTGTCATCTTGAGGAGTACCGCAAGCACCACGAACGACTTGGCCGACTCAGAAATCGCTGTCATCCTGAGAGGTGGCGCAGGCACGACGAAAGATCTCCAGGAACCCGCAGGTTTCTCGTACTCGCGAGTTTGAGCGCGCCGGAGTGGCGAAACGGTAGACGCAGGGGACTTAAAATCCCCGGGGCTGCAAAGCCCGTGAGGGTTCAAATCCCTCCTCCGGCATAACTTATAAGCCAGGCTGAAAATGCTCTCCAGCCTGGGGTCTAACTGGGGTCAAGTGCTCGAGGATTCGCGTCGACACATAGTCCGGTGTCTCCCCCGCCCCGCGCGCCGCTGCCGCCCCGGCTGTGCTGACGCGGAGGGGGTCCCATCCTCCCCCTTGTGAGATCGCCCGTCTTGGAGCCGACTGTCTCCTCCACCCTGCCTCGTGCAACTCGCCGTACAATCTCAACCAGGAGATCAGAAGAATGCAGCCGGGCTCCCGCCTCGGTCCCTACGAGATCGTCGCCGCGATCGGCGCGGGCGGCATGGGCGAGGTGTACCGAGCGAAGGACACCCGCCTCGGCCGCGACGTCGCGATCAAGGTCCTTCCGCCCGAGTTTGCGTCGGATCCCGAGCGGCTGCGCCGGTTCGAGCAGGAGGCTCGGGCGGTCGCTGCCCTCAGCCACCCGAACATCCTGGCGCTGTTCGATGTCGGCACCCACGAGGGGTCGCCATACCTGGTGACCGAGCTGCTGGAAGGCGAGACACTGCGCGAGCGGTTGCAGGCCGGTCCGCTCACCCCGCGCAAGGCGATCGAGGTCGGGGCCGAAATCGCGCAGGGTCTTGCTGCGGCGCATGAGAAAGGGATTGTCCACCGCGACCTCAAGCCGGGCAATGTGTTTATCACGAAGGACGGCCAGGTCAAGATCCTGGACTTCGGCCTCGCGAAGCTCGCGCCACCGCGAAGCCCGGAGGAGCGGGCGAAGGCAACGACGGTCCTGGAGGCGACCGACGCGGGGACGGTGCTGGGCACAGTCGCCTACATGTCGCCCGAACAGGTCCGTGGCCAGACCGTAGACCACCGCACCGACATCTTCTCGTTCGGGTGCGTGCTGTACGAGATGCTCTCCGGGAAGCGGGCGTTCCAGAAGGACAGCGCCCCGGAGACGATGGCGGCGATCCTGAAGGAGGAGCCGCCAGACCTCGCGGAGATCGGCACGGCCATTCCGCCTGGTCTGGCCCGGATCGTCCGACACTGTCTGGAGAAGGAGCCGTCCAGCCGCTTCCAGTCGGCGCGTGACGTCAGCTTCGACCTCGAATCCCTCTCCCAGTCCACGTCCGTTACGACCGCACCTCTGCGGGTCCCAGGTGGCAGACGCAGACTGGCACTCGTCGGCCTCGGCATCGCCCTTCTCGCCGCGTGTGCCGTCGGGCTTGTCATGTGGGGACAGAAGACCGGTCGAGCGCCCGTGCCCTCCTTCAAGCGGATCACGTTTGGGCGCGGAACCCTAGGCTCGGCACGCTTCACGCCTGACGTGCAGTCGGTCGTCTATTACGCAAAATGGAAGGACATGTCGCGGGGGGACTTGTTCGTCCAACGTCTTGCCTCCCCCGACGCACGCTCTCTGGGTGTCCGCAGCGCCAGTGTCGTGGGCACGGCCGGAGGCGACGTGGCCATCCTTCGGAGTAATGGCACTCTCGCGCAGCTCCCGCTCGAGGGTGGAACTCCGCGCGAGCTGCTCAAGGGTATTGACGGCGCAGACTGGGACCCCAGCGGAAGCCGGTTCGCGATCGTGCGGACGGTCAACGGCCGGCAGCGGCTCGAGTACCCGGTCGGCAAGGTCCTTTTCGAGACGACAGGACTCGAAGTAATCGAAACCGGACCCCTGCGGTTTTCACCGGACGGCACGCAGATCGCTTTCGTTGCCAACCCGAACGCCGGGCCGAATTCTCCCGGCGACTTCTGTGTGGTGGACCTGTCCGGCCACAAGCGAACGCTGTCGAAGGGGTGGCTGACTATAGGGAGTTGGCTCTGCTGGTCCACAGACGGAAACGAGATCTGGTTCTCCGCCTCGCGAACAGGGACCCGGTTGGAGATTCACGCCGTCACGCTCGCGGGCAGGGAGCGGCTCATCGCCGACCTCCCTGGGAGTGTCGTTCTCGAAGACATCGGCCCCGATGGCCGCGTGCTTGTCTCGTTCGGTCAGCCATGGCGATACGAGTTGCGAGGGCGAATGGCGGGGGATACCGCCGAGCGCGATCTCTCGTGGCTGGACGGTACGTGCCTTCCAACGCTTTCGCCGGACGGCTCGCAGATGATCTTCGCGGAGCTGGGCGAGGGCGGGGGTGTCGAGAGTTCCACCTACCACTGGCGGATGGACGGCTCGATACCGACGCGCCTAGGGTCCGGCTTTCCCCAAGACGCCTCGCCGGACTGGACGACGGCCCTGGTCCTCATCGGCGCCGGCGAGAAGAGCGAAATGAAGCTCATACCGATCGGTGCGGGCGAGACGAGGACGCTTCCAAGCGGCCCGGTCCACGGGTACGTCCAGGCTGCCTGGCATCCGGACGGGAAGCGGATCGTCATCAACGGCCAGGACGCTGATGGGAAGTGGCGCCTCTTCGTGCAGAACGTCGCCGGAGGCCTGCCCCAGCCTATTGCAACACTTGACAACCAAGGTGACCTGGGCCCGTTTTCCCAAGACGGGCGCTTCTTTGCGGCAAGGTCAAAGAAGGGCGAGCCGTTTGCCCTCTACCCGATCGACGGCGGCGAGACGCATCCCATCCCGTTCCTGAAAGCCGATGAATGGCCTCTCGTCTTCAGCAGCGACGGCAGGTCGCTCTTTGTGCTTGAGTCCGCGATCCTGGTCGGGATCGGGGGGTATTTCCCGGAACATGTTCTGCGGCTTGACCTCAAGACCGGGACACGAGAGCCCTGGCTGGAACTCGCGCCGGCCGACCGGGCGGGAGTGCTCAGACCGTGGGGGTTGGCGCTCACGCCGAACGGGCGCTTCTATGCCTATGCCTACGTTCGCCTACTACGAGACCTGTACCTGGTCGAGGGGCTGAAGTGACGCTCGTGGTCGGTTCACGCCTCGGGCCCTACGAGATCGTCGCCCCAACCGGCGCGGGCGGAATGGGGAGGAATTAATGAAGACGACGGTTGCGGTCCTCACGGTTTTGGTGGCTGTCACGGTCGGAGCGTGGGGCTACGCCTGCGAGGTCCACGCCAGCGTTCAGAACTACGTCATCGGCCAGTTGAACACCGTCCATGTCGTGTTCGCCATCGACGCGCAATGTGGGGGCAACCACGGGTGTGGCGGAACACTCGCCTACGTGGTCACAACAAAGTTCAACAACGCAGCACGACGCTATGAGGGCAGCAGTTCATGGCACACAACCCAGTCAGGCTCCGCGACTGCTGAGGGCGACGTCCGAATGCTTCCGTCCGAAGAAGTGGTCAGCGTATACGTCAAATCAGTAACGTGCGAGTAGTGCGCGGTCGTAAGCGCAAGGTTGTCTCGGAACGGGACCCAGTCCCCACCGTTCAGCCTCGCTGCCCGTGGTGCGGCGCCCCGATGCGCGAACGTGACCGCTCGAGCTCGCCCGCCTTCACGTCCCCTCCCGCGACTGGTCAGCCTTGACGTGCGACCGATGCGAGCGGGCGGCGAGGGTCCAAATTTGAAGCGATGGCCCCGTTCCCTCCTCTCCCCAGCTCAAGACGGGCTACGGCGAGGTGTCACCAACGGTTCGACTTCCCTTGCCGCCAGTGGTACTTTTCCCGTCTTGGCCCCTCTCGGGAGGAAACGATGTCACTTCGAATCAGCCGCCGGGAATTACTGAACCGGGGAGCGTGCGCCGCTTCGGTGATGGTGGCCAGCCGATTCCTGACCACCGAGGCCTACGCGCGACCTTACCGCGGATACCAGGCTGGTTTTGACCCCCTCGACAGGTACATCGAGCGGTACATGCGCGACATGAATGCACCAGGAATGACTATGGTCGTGGCCGACCGCGACGGGGTTCAGAGGGTGGCAACCTATGGATTCAGCGATCGGGACCTCAAGGCGCCGGTGAAAGAGCAGGAATTGTTCCAAATCGGCTCCATCAGCAAGTCGTTCGCGGCCATTTGTGCGCTCCAACTCAGCGAGGAGGGCAAGCTCGACCTGCACCGGCCGATCACCGAGTATCTGCCCTGGTTTCGCATCGAATCATCCTACCCGCCGATCACCACGCACCACGTGCTGACGCATTCGAGCGGGTTGCCGGGTGGTGGGCCGGTCTTCCTATCCGATCCGGCGGCAAGACATCGCGCCACCTACGCGCCGGGACAGTACTTCCATTACAACAACATGTGCTTTGAGTTGCTGGGATTTCTGGTGTGGACTCTCGACGGCCGGCCGGCGCCCGAGGCAATCCGGGCGCGCATCTTCGAACCGTTGGGAATGACTGCCAGCGCGCCGGCGATCTCGTTCGACATCCGCGCCCGATCCGCGAAAAGCTACGCTGCCTTCCTGCCCGATCGGCCCTACGGGCGATACGACCGGCTCTGCGAGGCTCCCGCCATCGTCCTAACGGCGGCTTCGGGCTGCATCGCGGCCACGGCGCACGACATGGGACTGTACCTCCAGATGCTGGCGAACCACGGCCGCGGACCGAAGGGGAGGCTGCTTTCGGAGGAGAGCTTCGCGCTCTTCTCGAAGCCGCACATCAAGGCGGAGGAGTTCGGACCGACCGCCAGTTACGGTTACGGAATTGCCGTGGACACACTCGACGGACACCAAATCGTTCGGCACACCGGGGGCATGGTTTCTTTTGCGTCCGCGCTGCACGTGGATATCGATGAGGGCGTGGGAGCCTTCGCCTCCATCAACGCCATGCAAGGCTACCGCCCGAATCCACCCGTGCAATACGCCATCCAGCTCATGCGGGCGCAGCGCGAGGGCAAACCGCTGCCGTCCGCTCCGCCACTGCATCCGCCGGCCACCATCGAAAGCGCCGGTGAGTATGCAGGAACCTATCAAAGTCGCGACGGCGCCCGGCTGGAATTCGTCGCCGAGGGATCAAGGCTGTCCTTGATCCATAAGGCGGAGCGCGTGCCTGTCGAAACTGTGAACGGCGGCCCGGGCTGGATCGCGCGCCATCCCGATTTCGAGCGATTTGCGCTGGTGTTTGCCCGGGCCGACGAAAAAGACCCCAAGAGCGCCGTAGTCGAGGTGGGATGGGGACCGGACTGGTACGTCAACTCCAGGTATTCGGGGCCGAGAGAGTTTGATTATCCCAAAGTGTGGGAGAGCTACGTCGGCCACTATCGCAATGACAGTCCGTGGCTAGGCAGCACCCGCATCGTGCTGCGCAAGGGCGTGCTTATGGTGGATGGGGTGGTGCCCCTGGCGCCCCTGGCGGAGGCAGATGGCATGTTCTACCTGCGCGATGAGGAGCACAGCCCGGAGTGGGTCCGCTTCGGCGCGATCGTGAACGGCAAGGCGATGCACGCCAAGTTCTCAGGCGAGGACCTGTGGAGGGTGGCGGCGGAATAGTGAGTGACTGTCGCGGGAGTGGCTCGATGTGGCTGTTGGTCGTCTGTACCGCGCCAACCTCACGCAGGCGCGCGACCTGCCCGCAGTTGTGGACGGGGGGGCCACCTGGGCGATCTGCCACCGGGCGCAACCCTGCCCACGGACACTCCTCTTCGAGAGGACGGCTAGCGCGACGGCTGCGATTGCCGGGAGGGATGCCCTCAGTCGGCTCATATCGACTCTCCACTTGATCTTGTGTACGGGCCGTAAGATCTCGACGTTGCCCGTCTGACCCGCCTGGCCGCGTACCTTCCCGCTTGGTGTAGGTCCTCTCACCGGGGCGGAGTCGTGGCTCCTGGGGCCTCGCAGCGAGGGGTCGAGTATTCGCCGCTTCTGCCGTATGGCGATGGTCGTCGGGTCGCTGGTGATGTTGTCGATCACCGAGGCGAACCCGACTAGTGCCCTTGCTGTCAACCCACAAGGTTGGGTTGTTGGGCGCGGTATGACCGGCACCGGCGCGTACCCTCTCGGCCAGTACCTCGCCACTTGGTGAGATCCGCCGAATTGAACAGTAGTCCCCGCCCCTACCCGGCCCGCGTGCTAGCATTTCGCCCATGTTCCGATCTCTACGCTCCGCTGCCCGCGCGCTCGTCCTCATCCTGGCTCTCGGCACCGCGCGTGGACTCCAGGCTCAATCTCCCGCCGTTCCCACCGGCGATACCATCGTGCTCCATGCCGCCCACATCCTCGACGTGGAGCGCGGCACACTCGTCAGCCCTGGCGAGGTGCTGATACGCAGCAATCGCATTGTTGAAACTGGTTCCTCAGTCGCCCATCCCAGCGGCGTAACGGTGATCGATCTGGGCGCAGCAACCCTGATGCCTGGGCTCATCGACGCCCACGTCCATCTTTTCCTCCATCCAGGAGCCGAGGACCTCCAAACCGTCGTCGAATCCGTACCCGAGCGCACCATCCTCGCCGAAGTCGCGGCCCGCGGGGACCTGATGGCGGGCTTTACCGCCGAGCGCGACATGGGAACCGAGGGTGCGGGTTCGGCCGACTCCGCCGTTCGCGATGCCATCGACTCCGGATTGATTCCCGGCCCGCGCATGAGGATCAGCGGTAATGCCATCACCATTCTCGGGGGCCATGAAGACGCAATCCACTTCAATCCCGCCGAGCACATCTCATCCAATGCCACCTACGCCAACAATGCCGTCGAACTGGTCGCCGTGATACGGCAACAGCTCAAGGAGGGCGCGGACTTCATCAAGATCTATCAAACCGGCGCCGACCGCTTCGCCGACGGCACGTTCACGACGCCCTACCAGTACACCGAGGTCCAGCTTGAAGCCGCCGTCCAGGAAACGGCGCGCGTGGGCAAGCGCGTAGGCGTCCACTGCGCCGGCGAGCCCGGCGCCCTCTACGCGGCCCAGGCCGGTGTCGCCTCCATCGATCACGCCGACCAGCTCAGCCCCGAGACGATGCGCATCATGCGCGAGAAGCAGATCTACGCCGTGCCCACCTTTGCCATTTCCGAGTACTTCGCTACCCATGCCGACTCGCCCAAGGCTGGCGAGCGTCAGCGCGCCATGCTGGCCTTCCATGCGGCCGAGTTCCGCAAACAACTAGCGGCAGGTATCCCCATGGCTGTGGGCTCCGATGTCGGCCCCTTCCCGCACGGTACCCAGGCGCGCGAGTTTGAGTTGATGGTGAAGTACGGAATGCCCGCCGCCGACGTGCTCCGCGCCAGCCTCTTGAACGGTGCGCGCCTCCTGGGCTGGCAGGACGTCATCGGCCAGCTGAAGCCCGGCTTCTACGCCGATGTAATCGCAGTCCCCGGCGATCCGCTGCAGGACATCTCCGTGCTCACGCGGGTCAGCTTCGTCATGAAGAACGGCGTCGTGTACCGGAAGTAGTGCGGCGAAGGCTCGACGCCCCAAAAAGGAGTTCCATGAACATGCTCACGCGCACACTCTCGCCTGTCTCCCTTGCTCTTGCCTGTGCCTTCTCTTCCGCCGCCCTGGCCCAGAGTGCTTCGCCGCCCGCCTCGCAGCCCCCCTCCGCACGGCACACGTGGGCTCTGGTGCTTCACGGCGGCGCCGGGGCCATCGCGCGCTCCTCCATGCCTCCCGAAGCCGAGGCAAACTACCGGGCCGGCATCAGGGAGGCGCTCGCCGCCGCGGCCGGCGTGCTCGACAAGAATGGCTCTTCGCTCGATGCCGTCGAGACCGCCATCAAGCTCCTCGAAGATAATCCGCTCTTCAACGCCGGACGTGGTGCGGTCTTCGCGGCGGATGGCACCAACCAGCTCGATGCGGCGATCATGGATGGCGAGACGATGCGGGCCGGTTCGGTTGCCGACGTGCAACGCACGCGGCACCCCATCTCGCTCGCCCGCGCGGTCATGGAACAGTCGCCTTACGTCATGCTGATCGGCACCGGCGCCGATGGTTTTGCCGCGCACGTGCACCTCGAGCAGGTGCCGCCGAGCTTCTTCTTCACCGAGCGCCGCTGGCAGGACCTTGTCCGCCAGCTCGAAAAGGACGGCTCGCCCATTCCTCCGCGCCCCGAGGGTGCGCCCGCGCCTCCGGTCAAGCCCGTCGCCGCCGTTAAGAGCACTGACATGCACCAGTACGGCACGGTCGGCGTCGTCGCGCTCGACCACCGTGGCAACATCGCTGCCGGTACCTCCACCGGTGGTACCACGGCCAAGCGCTGGAACCGAGTCGGCGATTCCCCGATCATCGGTGCCGGGACCTACGCCTCGAATGAGTCGTGTGCCGTCTCGGCAACGGGCACAGGCGAGTACTTCATCCGGTTCACCGTAGCTCGCACCATCTGCGCCCTCGTCCAATACAAGGGCATGAGCTTGCAGGAGGCCGCCGACGAGGTCGTGCAAAAGGATCTCTCCGCAATCCACGGCGAAGGAGGCGTCGTCGCCCTCACGCCGGACGGCCAGCTCGCGTGGAGTTTCAACACTCTCGGGATGTTCCGCGCGAAGCTAAAGGAAGGCGGAACGCCGCAGATCGGCATGTTCCGCGACGAGCCGTAAGTAAGGCCTCGCCGTAGCCCGTCTTGAGCTGGTGGTGCTTCCTCACCACGACATCTCGTCCCCCTTCCGCGCCACGCCAGGAGACGACCGATCAGGCTGGACTCAGCCTGTGCCTCGAGCAACCCTGGGGTCGTGGGTCACACTAACTGCCGCCTGGGAAAACGCCGCCGATGCTTGCGCTATCCAAAATGTGGTTACGCCATCGACCCTCAATCAGCGCGTGATACAGGGCTTCGGAGCCGGGAGTAAAGTCCCCAAAGGTCGGCAACACCGGTAGCACGATGTCGAGGGCGTACACGGTGAAGACATAGCTGTGACTGGCGGGAGTATAGGCCGGCGGCGGACAAGGGCCGTCGTAGCTCAGGTCGCCGAAATCGTTGCCGACCTGAATCCCATAGGTGCTGCCACCAACACCCGCGTTCTCGGGCAGTTCCCTCGTTTTGGGAGAGATGTTGTACATCGCCCAATGAGTGAAGGAAGCGGTGACGTCGTACGCGATCACGACAAAACTACGCGTGCCACGCGGAACATTGCTCCAGGACAGTTCCGGTGACTCATCGTCGCCCGCAAAGGAACCGCATATGGCGCTGTTCGCGACCATGCTCAGCGGCAGCGTTCCACCGTTTGAGAAGGTCGTGCTAGTCACCTGAAATTGGTGGTAATCCCAACCAACACCCATTGTTCCTGCTTCCTGTGCCCAAACGATGGGCAAGGCCACAAAGACACCCAATGCAACGATCGTGGACACCATCTCTCTTTTCATTTCGGAGCCCCCCCTTTTTTTGCTGTACTCATTGGTAATCTACTCTCAGCCTCAAATGGCGTCAAGGGTGGCAATTCCCAGGTCTTCGTACAGGTACCAGGTATCACCATCTCACCTTCCTGAGGAGGACCCGGCGAGATCTCGGGGCGGCGAGGCTAGCGGCCGACGAGCTCGCCGATCTCGTCGATCTCGTCGGCACCCAAGTCGGTCGTCGTCGCCTCGACGTTGGCACGCACCTGTTGAGACCTCGTCGCGCCCGCGATCACCGAGGAAACCACCGGTTGGCTGGCCAGCCACGCCAGCGCGATCCCGAGGAGCGACCGCCCGTGCGCACGACCCCACGTCTCGAGCCGGTCGAGCTTGTCGAAGTGCGAGTCCGTAAGCAGCGTGGCGAAGTGAGCGGCGGACAGCCGACTGTCCCCTGGAGGTTTCTGGCCGCGCCTGACCTTGCCGGTGAGCAGTCCCGAGGCAAGGGGAAAGTAAGGCAGGATGCCAATCCCGAAGTGCACACACGCCGGCACGACCTCGGTTTCGACGTCACGGTGGAGCAGGCTCCACTGGTTCTGCGCCGACACGAACCTGCGGAGGCCAAGGTGGCTCGCGGTCCAGTGCGCGTCGGCGATCTGCCAGCCCGCGAAATTCGAACAGCCTCCGTAGCGCACCTTGCCCTGTTCAACGAGGGTGTCGAGCGCATCCAGCGTCTCCTCGATGGGCGTCCGCGAGTCGGGTTGGTGCAGCTGGTAGAGGTCGATCCAGTCGGTTCCGAGCGCCTTGAGGCTCGTTTCGACCGCTCGCATGACGTAGCGGCGCGACCCTCCCGACTCGGGATCTTCGCGTTCCATGCCGAATTTCGTTGCGATGACGACGTCCTTGCGCCGGGTACCGAGCGCTTGGCCGAGGAACTGCTCGGATCTGCCGTCGCCGTAGATGCGCGCCGTATCGAAGAAGGTGATGCCTGCGTCGAGTGCTGCGGTCACCACCGCTTTGGTCGCCGCGAGATCAATTCGGCCGCCGAAGTTGTTACAGCCCAGTCCCGCCACCGAAACACGCGGGCCGCTGCTGCCGAGAGTGCGGTATTCCATCGCTCGCCTCCGCCTTCAGGACGTAGTGTACCGGTTGTCTCTTGCCAGTTTGGTACGCCTGCTCCTAGGCGAGTGGCACCGAGCGAGGCATGGATTCTCCGGCTGAAACAGCGGCAGAATCGAGATCAAGAGAGCAGCGCAACAATGCAACCTGGCAGTTGCCCGGGACCGTACGAGATTTGCCAGAGTCTGGCCTGGGGGTCCGGCCCGATCCATGAGAGACTGCCTCAGTTGGAAAAGCGGAGGTAATTTCCATGCCCGACGAGCAGTATGTGTTTACGGCCAGCCGCCTGACCCGCGGCAACTTTTGGTTCCCCGTCCGGATCGAGATCAACCAAGAGCGGGTCGCCCGCATCAAGCCGCGCCTGGTTGGTGCCAACGAGGAGAGCATCCCGATCTCAAAGGTGGCATCGGTCAATATTTCAACGGGCCTCATCTGGTCCGACATCCGTATCGACTCGAGCGGCGGGTCCAACCCGATTCTGAGCCACGGCCACCGCAAGGCCGACGCGCGCCGCATCCGTGACCTGATCGAGAACTTCCAGAAGGGAAGGTAACGGCCTATTTATAGGTACCCATAGACGGACAGAGCCCGACCTTACGGCCGGGCTCCTCGTGCCGGTCCTTGCGAGACTGCGCGTATCGGGCGAGCGCCTACCTCAGATGCTGGCCGACCAGCTTGGTCATCTCGAACATCGACACCTGGCGCTTGCCGCCGAAAACGACGTAGAGAGAGGCGTCGGCGTTGATCATGCGCCTGTTGGCCGCATCCTGCAGCTTGTTCTTCTTGATATACGCCCACAACCTCTTGGTGATCTCGGTTCGCGGCAGCGGGGCCGACCCGACGATCACGGCCAGTGCCGCGCTCGGCGTCATCGGCTTCATGAAAGCCGGGTTTGGCGTCCGCTTGGCGGCGGGTTTCGTTGCGAC
Organism: Thermoanaerobaculaceae bacterium; assembly: GCA_050018455.1. Taxonomy (GTDB): domain Bacteria; phylum Acidobacteriota; class Thermoanaerobaculia; order Thermoanaerobaculales; family Thermoanaerobaculaceae; genus RBG-13-68-16. The sequence continues at coordinate 32,641 of JBEKAA010000017.1, forward strand.
CTTCTTCTTGACCACCTTCTTCACCGCCTTTTTCACGACCTTCTTCACAGCCTTCTTGACCGGCTTCTTGGCGACCTTCTTCGCCACCTTCTTCACGGGCTTCTTGGCCGTCCTCTTCACAACCTTCTTTGCCGCTCCTCGTGCAACCTTCTTAGGTGCCATCTCGATCCTCTCCTTTCTGTGAGGCCCACTTGCGATTATTTTAGCACCTACTCAAGCGTGTTGAGTCCGGGGGCGATTGGCGCTCTCCTGGGGAGACCTCGGATGGGACGGAGACGGCGGGGCGAGAGTGGAACGACGAGTGGCCGTGAAGAGACGTGTTCACCGGCAAGGAATCCCGTGCCCAGCCTCGCCAACCTTCGACAGACACTCTCGCCCGCCGCGGCATGACTTTCCCCCAATCTCTCCGTTTACCACAGTTCAGCTATGTACCTACCTGGTAACCACTTCGCACTTTCGTTGGTGATGTTGTCGATCACCGATCGGGAGGTGGGCTTCCCGTGCACGTGCCCTGTTTACGCACCATACTGAGGGTGAGAGGTGACCATGAGGGATGTCCGAGAAGATCCAGGCTTCGGACAAGGGCCCCAGGCCTGAGGGAAAGCCATCTCCATCCAAACCTGAGCTGAAGGGATAGAGTTCCCAGTGGAGGATGTCATGAAGACCATCATCGTGCTCTCCGCAGCCATCCTCGCGGCCGGCTGTATCCATAATGGCGGGCCCGAAGCCAACGCGCGCGCCCAGGCGCAGGCCGCCAAGGACGAAGCCACCCTTGCTGCGGCGCTGAGCGGCAGAATCGCCGGCCCGCCGCAGGATTGCGTCAGCCAGGGCGATCTGGGCGGCAACAAATCCTTTGGCAGGGGCGTGATCCTGTTCAGCGGTCGCGTCAACGATGTGGTCTATGTGAACCGGCCGCCGGCCGGCTGTCCCGATCTCGACTTCGGGCGGGCGCTCAAGACCCGGACCACGACGACGCAGCTTTGCCGCGGCGACATCGTCACCGTGTTCGATCCGAGCAGCGGCACCGAATATGGCGGCTGCAGCCTCGGGGAGTTCACGCCATACCGCCGCGCCCGCTAGAGAGGCGATTTCCAAGAAGAGGCGCCAGGTACACATTTACCTGGTTTTGCAGTTGCGGTCTGTCACTTGCCGAGACCCCCCGCGAGACGATGGTCACGCTCGTACAGCTGGTCGGCGCATCCAGGGCCTTCCATCCGCCGGCTCGCCCCGCCCGGTTGCCCATGTGTTAGCCCAAACCCTCCACAAAGACCTTCGCGCGCCGTTGCATGACGCCCCACCCACTTGACACCCGCCTCCTAATGGGTGGCACCTTTCAACCTTTCCGTTTCGAGAAGCTTCGGCAGATCTGCCTCGCGCTGAAAGACCGCCCATTCGAGGTTGGCGTATTTCGTCGCCAGCGTCTCCCGCACCTGGGCCAGGTCTTCGACAAAGGGTCTGGGGGCGAAGACGGGAGCGGCGCCGCTGGTGACAAGCGCCACAAAGATGGCCAAAGGCAATGGAGCTATTTGCTTCAGGACGTTGCCCCGATAGAGCAGATACTCCGACCTATCACCAGAGGGGAGGGACAGGAAGTTCCCTTCGGCGCGCGACGCCTCCGCCCCGGTGCCGTCTCGCCGGACTTCTTCGGGCCTTTCATCTCCTCGAGTCTCCGGCGCGCCTCGCGCGCACCGACTTTCGCGCGCCTCAGGATGGGCGCGGGAACCTACGATGGCACACCGGCGATCCGGAGAGCCCCGGGGGTCCTGCGTGCTCATTTCGTCTTGATGGGATCAGGCGGTCGTGTCGGAAGGTGCATCGGCCTTTCCTGGTTCGCCTTCAGGACCTCCGCGATGGCGCGCTCGAGCTGTGGATCGTGGCCGGCGGCCACCAAGTCCGGGGGGTTCTCCACCACGATGTCCGGGTCCACCCCGTGCCCTTCGATGATCCACTTCCCGTCCGCGGAACCCATGCCTCCGAGCGGCACGAACACCTGCCCCCCGTCAATCAGCGGTCCGCGTCCCGATATTCCGACCACTCCGCCCCAGGAGCGCTTCCCGATCAGCGGCCCGAGGCCGGCCTGGCGGAACATGTAGGGGAAGATGTCCCCGTCCGAGGCCGAGGTCTCGTTGAGGAGGCACGCCATGTGCCCGACGAACACTGCGCTCGGGTATGTGCCCGTGTCGTCGCGCAGGCTCGAGTACGTCGTTCCGAGCAGCTTGCGGCTGAGCCGCTCGATGATCTGCTGCGAGACGCTGCCGCCGCCGTTCGACCGCACGTCGACGATCAGGCCCTCCTTGCGAATCTGCGGGTAGTACCACTTGATGAACTCCGCTATCCCGGCCGGCCCCATGTCGGGAATGTGCAGGTAGCCGACCCGACCGTCGGTCGCCTTCGCGACCATCTCGCGGTTGCGATCCACCCAGTCGAGGTAGATCAGTTTCTCCTCCGAGAAGATCGGCTTGTACGTGACCTTGCGTGCGCCATCCGGCGTCGGCTTCGCGTTGACCGTCAGTGTGACCGGGTCCGTTCTGTTCTTGAGCAACCGGTAGATGTTGTCGTTGCCCTTGAGTTCCTGGCCATCCACCGCCAGGACGTAGTCGCCGACCTTCGCATCGACGCCGATCTCGGTGAGGGGCGCGCGGTACTGTTCCTCCTCGTTCTCGCCCTTGAAGATCTTGGCGATGCGGTAGCGGTCGGCCTTGGCGTCCACCTCGAAGCGGGCTCCGGGCAGGCCGACCTTGGGCCGCTCCGGGGTCTCGTAGTCCCCCCCCTCGATGTAGGTATGCCCGACGTTGAGCTCCGACACCATCTCACCCAGCACGTAGGTGAGGTCGGTCCGGTGCGCCACGTACGGCAGCAGCGTCTTGTATTGGTCGTGCAGCGCCTTCCAATCGTACCCGTGCATATTCTTGACGTAGAAGAAATCACGGTAGCGCCGCCACACCTCGTCGAAGATCTGCGCCCACTCCTGGGCGGGGACTCGATCCACGAACATGTCCTTGGTCGAGACGGTCTTCTTGTCCTTGGCCTTGGGCTTGGCATCGTACAGGCCGTACGACTTCGCCTGCTTGACCAGCACTTTCGAACCGTCAAACGAGATCGCGTAGCCGTCGGCGTCCTCGGCCAACGCGGTCGCCTCGCGGTCCTTGATAGCGAAGATCATGAGCTGAGGCTTCATGTACGAGTCCCTGCCGTTGAACTGTGAGCCGCGCTTGATGAACAGGAGGTGGCCCTTGATCGCATTGAGGCCGACGTAGTTCTCCGCGTCCACGGGCACGCGCGACACGCGGCCGGCAAGGCCGTCGAAGTCGATCGTGAGGGGCTCGTCCTTCTTCTCGGGCTTCTGGCCCTTCTCCCCTGCCGGCTTGCTCCCCTGCTCCTCCCCGACCTTCTCCTCGGCGCCCTTGGTCCCCTTCTCGCCTGTCTTCACGTCGCCGACGGTCACCTCGTCGCTCTGGGGCGGGAACGGATCCTTCACGTCCTTGCGCAGCGCCAGAGCGAAGATCCCTGTGGTGCGGGTGGCGGCGTAGTTGAACTCTTTGCGGCTCACCAGCGGTGCGTATTCGCGGTCCGAGAAGTAGAAGAGATAGTTCCCTTCGGGGTCCCAGGACGGGTTGGCGGCGTTGAAAAACTCATCGGTGACGCGGCGAAGCTGGCCGTCCGCCACGCTCCAGATGTACAGCGAGTCAAAGTTGTTGGCGTTCGACAGAGAGAACGCGAGGAAGCTGCTCTTGGGCGACCAGGCGTAGTCCTGCACCGTGCCCCGGGTGTCTCGCACGACCTTGGTGAGCTTCTTGTCCGCGATCGCCAGCACCCAGAGGTTGCCGTCCTTGTCGGAGAACGCCAGGCGTTTCCCGTCCGGCGACCACTCCGGGGCGTACAGCATGCACCTCAGGTCCACGGTGAGCTGCTCGAGGCCGCCCGAGCCGTCCTGGTTGATGAGGTAGACCTCTTCCTCGCCGCTGCGATCGGAGATGAACGCGATCTTGGTGCCATCCGGCGACCAGCGCGCCCACTTGTCGTGCGCATTCGAGGAGTCGGTGAGGTTGCGGGTGGGTCCGTGCTCGATCGGAACCGTGAACACGTCGCCGCGCGCCACGAAGAGAGCGCGCTCGCCCTTGGGCGAGAGCGAGAAATCCTCGATGTACTTCTCCACGGCGTAGTGCGAGGGCCGCATCGCCACGCCGTCGCTGGGCACGGTGATTGAGATCCTGGTGTCCTTGCGCGTGGCGACGTCGAACACCTGCAGCTCGCCATCGAGCTCGTAGACGATGCGCGAGACGTGGTCCGAGGACGGCCAGCGAACGTCCCACTTGGTCGAGTGGGTCAGTTCCTCCGTCCTCTTCGTCGTCAGGTCGTAGCGGTAGAGGTTGAGCGTGCCGTCGCGGTCGGAGGCGAAGTAGATCGCAGCGCCGATCCACATAGGGTCGCGGTCGGTGCGCGGGTTGTTGGTGATGTTCTCCGAGGCGAGCGTCTTGAGGTCACAGACGAAAATGTCCTCCGCCCAGCCGCCCTCGTACCGCTTCCAGGTCCGGAAGTCACGGAACAGCGGCGAGTAGGCGATCTTCGTCATGTCCGGGGAGTAGTCGCCGGCGCCCGCCGTGTACATCGGCAGAGGCGTCTCCGGTCCGCCATCGATCTGCACGGTGTAGAGCTTCGACCGCGCTTCGCCGCCCGAGTCACGTAGCGAGCGGAAAAGCACGGCCTTGCCGTCGCGCGTCCAGCCGTACACCTGGTTGTCCCAACCGTGACGCGGCGCAAGCGGTCCCCTGGCGGGGTAGAACGTGAGCTGGCGCGGCACTCCGCCCTCTGCCGGGATCACGTAGACCTGCTCGTCGCCGTCGTACTGCCCGGTGAAGGCGATCCACTTGCCGTCAGGCGAGAACTTGGGGAACAGCTCGAGGCCAGGGTGCGCCGTCAGGCGCGTCGCCGTGCCGCCGGCCACCGACGCCGTCCAGAGGTCCCCCCCGTAGCAGAACGCCACGCGGTCCCCGTGGATGTCCGGGAACCGAAGGAGCTTTGTCTGCGCCGATGCCGGTTCCGTCACCGCAGCGGCAACAAGAACGAACGCCACCACGAAAAGGCGCGCACGAGTTGGTCCAGGCATATGCCCTCCCCAGGGACAGCTTACCCGAATTTTCCATATGAAACAGGTGTCAGGTACGCATTCAGCTGATTTGCAGTTGCGGCCTGCAATTTGCGGAAACCCACTGCGAGACGGCGGTCAAGCTCGTTCAGCTGGTCGGCGCATCCATGGTCCTCTCTCCGCCGGCTCGCCCCGCCCCGCCCGGTTGTCCACGTGGTAGGTCACACCCTCGACAAGGACTTTCGCCCGCCGCTGCATGAGCCTGTTCTGATCTCCACGCTCCCGGACTTCAACCAAATGGGTACCTGACACCCTTTCTGGCACCCTTTCCAGGAGCGCAGGAGTTGACAAAATGCCAATTTGTAGAACGATGCTCTCAGGTCAATCTCAGATAAGAGGTCCCCTTCCGCCAGAATCGGGAGAGCTTCGCGGGAGACCCCGGAACACAAGCGGCCGTGCCGACTCTGACCGGGTGGGGGCTAATCCTCCTAGCGCTTGTCGTGTGCGGCATTGGCGTCGCTGCGATCGGTCGCCGAGTTTTCGCGTAGACGATTTCCCGCGGGTTCAACCGCGACATCGGTGGAGCCGCCCGAGAGTCAAACCCGGGTAAGCCCCCGGCAGAGCCGGGGGCTCATTCGGCAGCTTCGTCAAGCGGATCTATCATCGTGCAGGAGATCGCTTTCCCCGTTTTCCAAACCGCAGCCGGGTCAACGGGATGCCCCGGGTACGTACGTAGCTGAGTTGTAACTATTTTGTGCCGGTCGGTGGCTGTCCCGGGGGCGGGCCGATGACGTACGGCCGGGCATCCTTCATCTGCCACTTGCCGCCCGCTTCGGCCATGATTGCGAACACGTGAATGGTCACCGTCGGCATCGGCGTGCCGTCGGCGCCTCGGATCCCTTTGATCTCCCCGGTGGCGTCCACTTCGGCGATGGTGGGCGTGAGGAATCGAAACGAGAAGTTGGAGAACGTGTGGGTCGTGCCCCTGGCGAACCCGGCGTTCTCCTGCTCGAACAGCTTCTCGATGGCGGCCCGGCCGTGCGCCTCGACGCCGAACGGGTTGATGAGACTTGCGTCCTCGGCCCATATCGCTGCGCGGGCATGAGCGTCGCCGCGCGCCCAGGCGTCCGAGAACTGCTGCCACACCTGCTGAATCGCGGCCTCCGCGCCGGCCGGAACGGCGGCAACGGCCGGAACGGCCAAGGCGAGAATGACGACAACGGCAAGCAGTGCTTTCATGACTGGTTCCCCCTTTTGCAGGCGTCTGACCAGGATCTTCGAGATGTCTTCGCCCACTGATGGCATCAGCAACGCCGCTTCCCGCCGCTGTATTCCGCCCGCCGCGCCAGGCTAGAGATCCTTCGTCACGCCCGGAACCCCCTCGTACTCAGCGGCCGATATGTAGAGACGCATCGTGATGACCGCCGAGAGGCTGACCAGCATCGGGGCGCCGCGGTAGAGAACCACGATAAAGGATGGACCGATGTCCTGCAGCTCACAGTCAAGGTGCTCCCCGTCCATCGTGGTGATGCGCACCTTCTTGCCCTTCCAGGCTTCCAGCAGTTGCGCCGTTTCGAGCGCCATGTCTTCCCTGCCCTTCTCGACGGCTCACTGCGCCGGCGGTGGCTCACTCAGATTTTCCGCTGTTTTCAGTAAGAAGGATAGCGCAACGGGGGAATGCGCCAGCAATACCTCGCCCAACAACTCGACCTCGTGGCTTGACCTCAAAGGGGATCACCACGCCGAGGTGCTAGACTTAATTTGCGTGCAGCTGTTGCGAGAACGTCTCATGTCTTCCTTGAGTCCCGGCAAGGAGAAGCGTTCCGCAGTCGCGGAGCAGGTTGAGCTGACCCGCACTGCGGTCGCCACCCCGTTCGACATCGAGGCGTTCCACGAAGAGCTTCGTCGGAAGAACCAGCCGCTCCTCCTGTGGTCCGTCGTCGTCTTCAACATTGCCTACGTGTCCTGGACCGTCTTCGACTTCTTCCTCGCACCGGCCCACTGGCGCTACTTCCTGGCGCTGCGCATCATCGGCGCGCTGCTCAACACGCTGGTCGTGACCGTCGTGCGCCGCGCGCGGTTCCAGCGTTACACCTGGGAAGCGTTCTGGGCGCTCGCGCTCGTTTGGGGTGGCTTCATTGCGCCGATGTTGCCGTTTGTCGGCGAGAGCTACCCCGCCTACGTCATGGGTTTCTCAATCGTGATCTTCGGCGCCGGCCTCCTGCCGTTCTGGCAGCCCCGGTGGACGGTGGCCAGCCACGCCGTGCTCCTCGCGCTGGCTTTCGGGGCTTTCCTGGTCTGGCCTTCGGATTTGTCGTGGCGGGCGGCCCTCGGCAGCGTTTTCTTCATCGCGACCGCAAGCGGCCTCGCGATCGCGAGCGCGTACTTCAAGTACGACATGGCAAAGCGGGACTATCTCACGCGATCGGAACTCGCGGAGGTTGCCCGCCTCGAGGCCGATGCCAGGATTCGCCTCGGCCGCGCGAGCGCGGATCTCCAGCAGGCACTCGACCAGCTCAAGAACCTCGACCTTCTGAAGAGCCAGTTCTTCGCCAACGTCTCCCACGAGCTCCGTACCCCTCTGACGCTGATCCTCGCGCCAGTGGAGAAACTCGCCGAGACCACTTCGGATCCCGAGCCGCTGCGGTACATTCGCGTCATTCGCAACAACGCCCACCGGTTGCTCCGCCTGATCGACGACTTGCTCGACCTCTCCCGCCTCGATGCCGGGGGATTGCGGCTCAACCTGGCGGACGTGGATGCCCGCGCCGTCGCGGCCACGGTCTACGAGAACAGCAAGCCGGCGGCGATGGCCAAGGATATCGCGTTCGAGCTCGCTGCGCAGCCTTCGAGCCGGCGTATCTTCGCCGACGCCCACCGCCTCGAGATTGTCCTCACCAACCTCGTCGGCAACGCGCTCAAGTTCACGCCCCCCGGGGGGCGGATCGACCTTCTCGTGGAGGATCTGCCGGATGGAGTGCGGATCGAGGTCGCCGACACCGGGCCCGGCATCCCCGACGATGCGCTGCCTCGGGTGTTCGACCGTTTCTTCCAGCTGTCCACTATCGACCATCGGCGCGAGGGCGGCGTCGGGATCGGGCTTGCGCTCGCCAAGGAGCTGGTGGAGCTGCACGGTGGGTCTCTCCAGGTGACCAGCGAGGTCGGCCGGGGAACGAAGTTCACGGTGTTCATCCCCTTCGGCCGGGAGCACATCCGACCGGAGGTGATCGAGCGGCGCCAGACGGCGTCTGCCCAACCCGACGTCCGCCGCCGGGTGGAGGACCCCCGGCGCGCCGTCCTCCCACCTCCGTTTACCCCGCCGCACCAACTGCCTGTGGCGCCGGCTGCTCCCTCGGGGACGGCGGTGGAACCCTCGCGCCGTGCCCGTATCGTGCTCGCCGAGGACAACCAGGAGATGTGCGAGTTCATCCGGGGCCTCCTCGAGCCCGAGTTCGAACTCTACACGGCCGCGGACGGCGACGAGGCCTGGGAGCTGGTGGCGCGCGAAGTGCCCGACCTCTTGATCTCGGACGTGATGATGCCTGGGCGCAGCGGAACCGAGCTCTGCCGCGACATCAAGGCGAGCCCCGCCCTCGCGTCGGTCCCGGTCATCCTGCTGACAGCCCGGGTCGGGTCGGAAGCGACCCTGGAGGGTTACGCGCACGGCGCGGACGATTTCGTTGCCAAGCCGTTCCACCCGAGGGTGCTCCTGGCACGGGTCCGTGCACAGCTCAAGCTGCGCGCCCTCGGCCTGCAACTCGCCGAGCGGGAGAGGCTGGCCGTGGTCGGAACGCTCGCCGCAGGGATCCTCCACGAGGTGCGCAACCCGGTGAACGCGATTCTCAACGCCGCGCGGATCCTGGCTGGCGGCGGGGCGCAGCCGGAGATGTCCGCCAAACTCATCGGCATCATCGGCGACGCGGCCGAGCGCATCCAGGGGATCGCCACGGTCCTCGAGTCGCACGCCCGTCCCGCGGAGGCCGGCGGCATGGCGCCTTGCGATGTCGGACAGGGCCTGGACGCGACACTGAGGCTGCTCGAATACCGGATGGACGGGGTCGCCGTCCACCGCGACTACGGGACTACCGCGCGCGCCGAGGCTTCAGGGGGACCCGTCAATCAGGTGTTTCTCAATCTCTTTGACAACGCCCTGCGCACGGGGGCGCGCAACCTCTGGGTGCGGACCGGCGTTGACCGCGGTCGGCTCACGGTGCGGATCGGCGACGACGGCCCCGGCGTCTCCGCTGAAATCGCCCAGCGGATCTTCGATCCTTTCTTCACGACCCGCGATGGCGGTATCGGGCTGGGTCTCTACCTGTCGCGGCGGATCGTCGAGGGGTACCATGGTGCGCTCTGGCTCGAGGAGCGTCAGGGTGGGGGGGCGGAGTTCGTCGTCGAGCTGCCGGCCGCCCCGGGAACCGGATGAGAGGGTTCGCGGCGGCAGGCCGGGGCAGAGGCAACGGTCCGGCCCGATGCGCAAGGAAGAGCGGTTTGGCCCGTGTCAGGCCGAAAAGCCCAGGGTCTCGTGGCCAGTGAGATGAGGTGCCGATGCCGAAGTCGTACGAAGAGTTGATGGGGGCCTACGGGCGCGCAGTCTTCTTCCGGCCGGAACGACGCCGCGTCCGCGACCTGCTGTCGCGTGATGCGCGGCCGCAACTGCTGGTCCGAGGCGAGGAGTACCAGCTGTTCGACCTCTCGATGAACGGCGTCTCGTTCAACGTCGCGGATGGGGCCCGACCATGGGCCGTCGGTGCCGAGGTGGAGGTCACGCTGCTCCTGTACGGGAAGGAGGTGTTTCAGGGGCGCGGCAGGGTCGCCCGACTGGAGCCCGGACCGCGCAAGGGCACTCGCGTCGCGCTGGGCTTGATCACGGGCTTCCTGGACCTTCCGGAGATCCTCCGACAGGACGAGGAGGGGCGCCTCGAAACCCAGCTGAGCTACGGTCCCGAGTTCTGGCGCACGAAGATCCCGCAGCGATTCCAGGACGCGGTGTTGCGCGCGGTGTCGTTCCTGCACTTCTACCGGCAGGCGCTCGATCACCACGAAGCGCGCTACAAGGCGGCCGGGGGCGGCGGGGCCGAGGTGATGGCCGCGCTCGCCGGGCGCGCCCTCGCAGCGCTCCGCGATCCCTGGGCGGCGATCCAGCGCGACGCCTCGCGTGCTGCGGTCGAATGCCTCTCCGACCCTGAAGTGCTGGTGGCCGCCAAGGACTTCACCGAGACTTTGGTGACGCCGGTGATGATGGGTTGCCCGCTCGTCCACCGCGCCTACACCAAGCCCCTCGGCTATTCAGGCGACTACCAGGTAATGCAGTACTACTACAATAACGCCCTCGAGGGCGAGTCGGTGTTCGCGCAGGTGTTCCACAAGCTCGGCGTCGAACACCCCCTCTCGGCCGGGGTCCGCACTCGGAGGGACCTCATCGTCGACCTGATGGAGCAGGAGCACGGGCGCTGCCTCGGGCACGCCGCGATCGACGGGACCTTCCGGGTCACGAGCCTCGGATGTGGTCCGGCGCGCGAGGTCTCGGACTTCATTGCCCGCCGCCGTGGGTGGCCCGGTCAGGTGGTCTGGACCCTGATCGATCAGGAAGACGAGGCGCTGTCGATCGCTTACCACAGCAGCCACAGCGAGCTCAAGGCGACCGGCGCGAACGGCGCGCTGCACTGCCTCAACCTCTCGTTCATCCAGATCCTGCGCGACCCGACCCTGGTGCCGGTCGAGCACCTGCAACACCTCATCTTCAGCACCGGCCTCTTCGACTACCTGCGCGAGTCGACGGCCCAGGTCCTCGTCAGGGCCCTCTACGACCAGCTGGCCCCCGGCGGCCTCCTGGCGCTCGGCAACGCGCTCGCGCCCAACGACCACTTCTGGTCGCCGGAGTTCATCCTCGACTGGACCATGCTCTACCGGACGCGGGATGAGATGGTGCGCCTGGCGGCCAAGGTCCCGGAGTCGGCCCAAGTGGACATCACCGTCGAGCCGGGCGGCGCATACTACTTTCTCTTAGTCCGCAAGCCCTGAGCGTCGCGCGGCCCCGTCGGGGGGGTTGCTTCCGGCGACATTGAGAGCGAAACTCTCATCGGCAGCGGAAGTTGGAGCAGCACGGCAGGATAGGGTTTCTTGCCTGATCGCGCCGGGAAGGATTGAAGCGTGGACCACACGATTCTGTACGTGGACGACGATGAAGCCAACCTCACCGTCCTCCAAGCGGCCTGCGCAGAGGAGTTCGTCGTGCTCACGGCACCGAGCGCCGAGACGGCCCTCGAGATCATGCACCAGCGCGAGATCGCCGTCCTGCTCGCCGACCAGAGGATGCCCGGCATGAGCGGGGTCGAGCTTTTCGAAGCCATCCGCAACGAGTTTCCCGACACCATCCGGCTCCTGATCACCGCCTATTCCGATCTCACCGACGCGATCGCCGCGATCAACCGGGGGCAGATCCGCGGGTATCTGCAGAAACCGTGGGAGCCCGCGCACCTGAAGGCGACCCTCCGTCAGTCGCTCGACCTTTACGAAACGCGACGCAAGGTCCGGGAGCTGGAGCACCGTCTGCTGGAAACCGAGCGCGCGTACGCCCTCGGCGTCGTCGCGGCGGGGATCGCGCACGAGCTGCGCAACCCGCTCACTGCACTGCTCACTTCCCTGGACCTGGTGGAGCTGCGGGTCCGGTCGCTGATGGGCGCTCAGGATTCCGAGGGCCCGCCCACCGGTCCCGCGGCCGCCGTGATGGCCGCAGAGCACCTCGGCATCGCCCGCCACGCGGCCCTTCAGATCAGCGAGATCACCAAGGGGATCGATCTGTCCCATCGCAGGGGCGAGGAGGCGCGGACGGCGGACATGGGGGAGGTCACCTCCCTGACGATCCGCTGCGTGCGAGCCGAGCTTGCCAAACGGTCGAAGTTCGAGGTGGAGGTCAGCCCGACTCCGCCGGTCCAGGGCTCACCGACCAAGCTGGGACAGGTGGTGATGAACCTGCTTATCAACGCGATGCAAGCCCTTCCAGACCGGCCGCGTGCCGAGAACCTGGTCGTGGTCCGCCTCCTTCGCGCCGGGGATTTCGTTCGCCTGGAGGTCGAGGACAACGGGTCCGGCATCGCGGGGGACGTGCTCCCCAGGATTTTCGACCCGTTCTTCACGACCAAGACCCAGGGAGGGACCGGGCTTGGCCTAGCCATCTCCCGACAAATCGTCGAGGAAGCTCATGGCCGCATTTCGGTCGAGAGCGAGGTCGGCTGCGGCAGCAAGTTCTTGGTGGAACTCCCCGTAGCCGTCCCGGACCCCGCGTGACCCGTCCATCCGTGAAAAATGCGGCCGCGAGTCACCGCCCCGCTTGACGCGGGCTCGATGGGTGAGGTGTAAGGGCGTTTACACGAAACCGACGTGACTCGACACATGGGGTCCATACAGATCGGGTCAGTCTGACGTGGATTTTCCTGAAAGAATTGCCATCAAGGCGCCCAAACCGAGGGCGCCCCCGCGGCGCGGCCGCTCCTTTCTTCCGTGAACACAGCACCCTGTCAGCCGAGCAGTTCGTGGGCCTCCTTGAGGACGTCGGGGATGGCGATTGCCTGGGGGCACTTGGGCTCGCACTCGCCGCACTCGATGCAGGCGTCGGCAGCGATGCCCCGGGCGACCAGGATGGCCTTGTACGCCCCCGACGTGGCCTCGCGCGAGTCGAACATGGCGGCGGTGTTGACCATGGCGAAGACGTCCGGAATGAGCACGCCGTTCGGACACGGCAGGCAGTAGCCGCACGTGGTGCACGGGACCTTCATCCGCCCAAGGTAGTAACGGCGGACCACCGCGGCGAGGGCCAGGTCGGACTCGCTCAGGCCGCCCGGCGCCGCGACGTCGGCCACGGCCAGGTTCTCGGCGAGCTGCTCCTCGGTGTTCATCCCCGAGAGCGCTGTCACGACCTCGGCGTGGTGCCACACCCATCGCCACGCCCACTCGGCGGGCGACCAGGTCCTTCCGCCCCGGGCCCAGATGCTCTGGACCGGCCCCGGCGGGTTCGCGGCGAGCATGCCTCCACGGAGCGGCTCCATCGCGATCACGCCGACGCCCCTGGAGGCGGCGAGTCGCAGGCCGGCCAGCCCCGCCTGGAAATCAACGTCCATCAAGTTGAACTGGATCTGGCAGAACTCCCAGTCGTACGCCGCGAGGACCTCGGCGAAGTTGTCGGGCGACCCGTGGAATGAGAACCCCGCGTGGCCGATGCGGCCGTCGCTGCGCGCGCGGTCGAGGGCGCGAAGGCCGGCCAGGCGCTTGACGGTTTCCCAGCGTTCGGTGTTCAGCGCGTGGAGGAGGTAGAAGTCCACGCTGTCCGTGTCGAGGCGGCGAAGTTGCTCGTCCAGGAACCGCTCCCAGTCGGCCTCGGCTTTGACGAAGAACGTGGGGCACTTGGTGGCGAGCTGGACGCGCTCGCGGTAGCCGTCCTTGAGGGCCCGGCCCACGAAAGGCTCGCTCCGGCCGTCGTGGTAGGGATAGGCCGTGTCCACGTAGTTGACGCCTCGGTCGATGGCCTCGCGAAGGAGCCGGGTGGCTCGGGCCTCGTCGATGCGGCCGGGGTCGCTGTCCAGGACGGGCAGGCGCATGCAGCCGAACCCGAGGACGGAGATCGGCAGGCCGGAGATCTTGGGAAAGGTTCTGTACCGCATTGCTGTCCTCCATCGGGAGGGGAACGTCTCGAGCGGCCGACCCGCTCCCCGGCACCTCTGATACGTATGAAGCGCATTGCCGGAGCGGGCGCCGCGACTCGGTTCAAACCGGGACGCACCCCACAGAAACGCATACTACCGCGCCAGGCAACCAAAACCGGTGGCTCGACGGCATGTGGTCACGACACCGTCCCACATTCCTCAACCGTGCGGGCGCAGCCGTCCGTCTCGATCCCTTGACGGCCGGTCTCGAGTCACCCGATAGTTGATGTCAACGACCGTGCCAGTTGATGGGGACGGCCGGGCTTCGCGGGGGGAACGATGAGTGAACGCCAACGACTCGAAGGCATGGGGGCCATCGTCACCGGCGCCGGCCGTGGGCTCGGGCGGGCGATGGCCCTGGGACTTGCCCGCGCCGGTGCGCGCGTGGCGATCACGTGCGCCCGGTCGAACGAGGAGATCGAAGCCGTCGCGCGTGAAGCCGAGCCCGGCTGCATCCTGCCCTTGTTGGCCGACGTCAGCGACGAAGCCGAGTGCGCCCGCATCGTGGCCGAGGCGCGGGAACGCCTCGGCAAGGTGGACATCCTCGTGAACAACGCCGGCCGCGGGATGCGCTTCGTCTCCGAGCGTTTCATGAGCGAGCCGACCCGCTTCTGGGAGACCGGTCCGGAGACCTGGCGGATGGTGATCGCGACCAACGTCAACGGGCCGTTCTATATGGCGCGGGCCGTCGTGCCGGCGATGCTGGACCGCGGCCGGGGACGGATCATCAACGTCTCGATGAACCACGCGACGATGAGGCGGCGGGGGTTCTCACCGTACGGCCCTTCCAAGGCCGCGCTCGAGTCCGAGACGATCATCTGGGCCCAGGACCTGGCCGGCACCGGCGTCACGGTCAATGCGCTCCTGCCCGGCGGCGCGACGCGCACCGGCATGGTTCCGGAAGGGATTCCCGAGGAGATTCGACGCACGCTCCTCGACCCCTCGGTCGTGGTGCCTCCACTGCTGTGGCTCGCTTCCGTGGCCGCCGACGGCGTCACCGGCCAGCGCTTCAACGCCTCGCGTTGGGATCCGGGCCTGTCCGAGGCTGCGGCCGCGGCCAACGCCGTCGAGTCTGCCGGCTGGGTGGGCCCGGCCTTCTGACCGCCGACCCTTTTCAGTGCCTGGCGCCCGGTGCTTGCCCGGCCGGCTATTTCTTCGTGATCGGCAGGGTCGTGCCGCCCTGCAGCATGATCACCGCGCACCCGATTCGTGGCCCGGCGTTCCCCGCGGGCTGCGAGGTCAAGTCGTCCGCCTTCCCGTGAACGATCACCGACCGGCCGATCACCCCGCTGGGGCCCTGGTCGAGGGTGATCCGGTGCGATACCAGCTTCAACACCGCGTGGCCGTTCGCGTCAGCCTCCAGGTTCCCGTAGTCGCCTGCGTGGGCTGCCGCCGAGTCCGGCCCACCGTGGGGTTTCCCGTCGGGGTTGAAGTGGCCGCCGGCGGACGATCCGTCGGCCGCCGAGCAGTCGCCGAACTCGTGAATGTGGAAACCGTGCAAACCGGGAGCGAGCCCGGCGATGTCCGCGTCGATCTCCACGCCGTGCTCGAGCTGTGTGAACCGCACGGTGCCCTTGACGGCACTCGCCCCCAGCGGCTGCACGGCCGCCACAGCTGTAGGCCCGCTCTGCGGCGTTCCAGCCGACTCTGCGCTCAGGACGGCGCCGCCCGACAGCATCATGGCCGAACAAACGAGAGCAAGATTTGCGTTTCTCATCAGATCCTCCCTAAGCCGACCCATTGAACCGACATCTCCCTCTGGACCGGAGCTTACTACTATTATAGATAATTCCGCCGGATTCGCCGGCATTCCACGGAAGTCGATTGGGCTCGCCTCCCCGGCGCGTCGGGTGCCGCGGGCCGAGGCTGCCGAGTTGCCCCTCAAGCCGAATCCCGGCTCGCCGCACCGTCGGATCGAGGACGTTGTTCGCCCGGGCGAGGCGCCGCTTGGCCCGCATGCGAGCTCTGAGCAGGTCGGTACCGTCGGCGCCGTGGGATAATGCGCCGGCCCCGGCAGGCGGACTCAGCCTCAGCACGGCCACGTCGGGGCGGTCGGCCGGCACGGGCATCGAACCGGGCCGGTCCGGGGAGGTCGGCACATGGCGGGCAGGATCGGCGTGATCGTGGCACTGCTGAGCGTGGTGCTCCCGTGGGCGGCGGCCGCCGGCGACGAGGACCCGTTCCTCTGGCTCGAGGACGTGCAGGGCGAGAAGGCGCTCGCCTGGGTCAAGGAGCACAACGTGCGCACCACCAAGGTGCTGGAGGCGGTGCCCGAGTTCGCTCCCACCCAGAAGCGCACGCTCGAGATC
The DNA here is from genome assembly GCA_050018455.1 of Thermoanaerobaculaceae bacterium. Taxonomy (GTDB): domain Bacteria; phylum Acidobacteriota; class Thermoanaerobaculia; order Thermoanaerobaculales; family Thermoanaerobaculaceae; genus RBG-13-68-16. The sequence continues at coordinate 48,738 of JBEKAA010000017.1, forward strand.
CTCGACTCCAAGGACAAGATCCCATTCCCCGAACTGCTCGGCACCACGGTCTACAATTTCTGGCGGGACGACGCGCACGAGCGCGGGATCTGGCGCCGCACGACGCTCGCTTCCTACCGCACCACGTCGCCCGCGTGGGAAACGGTGCTCGACGTGGACGCCCTCGCGAAGGCGGACGGCGTCGCCTGGGTGTTTCACGGCGCGCAGTGCCTGGCGCCCGACTACCGGCGGTGCATGATCTCTCTCTCGCGCGGCGGGTCCGACGCCTCGGTCGAGCGCGAGTTCGACACGGTCGCCAAGCAGTTCGTCGCGGGAGGCTTCTCGCTGCCCGAGGCGAAGTCGCAGGTCTCCTGGCGCGACGAGAACACGCTCTGGGTCGGCACCGACTTCGGCCCCGGCTCGCTCACCGCCTCGGGGTACCCGCGCATCGTCAAGCTCTGGAAGCGCGGCACCCCGCTCGCCGAGGCGCAGACCGTGTTCGAGGGGAAGGCTGACGATGTCGCTTCGGTGGGAAGAACCGAGATTCTTGCCGACGGCCGCTACGACGTGGTCACCCGCGAACCCGCGTTCTTCCGGCAGGAGACGTTCCTTCTGCTCGGCAGCCGCCTCGTCAAGCTCGATGTGCCCGACGATGCGCAGCCGGAGGCGTTCTTCCGGGATCGGTTCTTGTTCTCGCTGCGCTCCGACTGGGCCGTCGGCGGTGCGAGCTACCGCGCAGGCTCGCTCCTGGCGATCCCTCTCGACGAGTTGTTGCGCGGCGGCCGCCGGATCGACGTGCTCTTCGAGCCGAGCGAGCGGGTGTCGCTGGCCGGCGTCACGCGCACGCGCGACCGTTTGCTGGTGATGATCCTCGACCACGTCCACAGTCGTCTGTCCTCGGTCACGCTCGAGGACGGCGCCTGGAAGCAGGCCGAGGTCGCACTGCCCGGTATAGGCACCGCTGGCCCTGCGGCCTCGAGCGACGAGGCGGACACGTTCTTCTTCTCCTACCAGGACTTCCTCACCCCAGCCTCGCTGTGGCTCGACGAAGGCGGGGGGCGGCCGGAGCGGGTGAAGACGATGCCGGCGTTCTTCGACGCGACCGGCTTGAAGGTCGAGCAGCTCGAGGCGACCTCCAAGGACGGGACCAAGATCCCCTACTTCGTCGTCACGCCCAGGGGGTTCAAGGCCGACGGCGCGGCGCCGACGCTGCTCTACGGGTACGGCGGGTTCGAGGTGCCCGAGGTGCCGAGGTACTCCGGCGTCGTCGGGTCGGCGTGGCTCGCGCGGGGCGCCGTCTACGTCCTCGCGAACATCCGCGGCGGCGGCGAGTTCGGGCCCGCGTGGCACAAGGCGGCGCTGAAGGCCAACCACATGCGGAACTTCGAGGACTTCGCCGCCGTGGCCGAGGACGTGATCGCGCGCAGAATCACCTCGCCCCGCCACCTCGGGATCATGGGCGGCTCGCAGGGGGGGCTGCTCGTCGGCGGGACGTTCACCCTGCGGCCCGAGCTGTTCCACGCGGTGGTGGCGCAGGTGCCGCTGGCCGACATGCGGCGCTTCAACCACTTGCTCGCCGGGGCGAGCTGGACGGCGGAGTACGGCGACCCGGACAAGCCCGAAGACTGGGCCACCATCAGGACCTGGTCCCCGTACGAGCTTCTGCGCAAGGACGCCGCGTACCCGACGCCGTTCTTCTGGACCAACACGCGCGACGACCGCGTCCACCCCGCGCACGCCCGCAAGATGGTCGCCAAGCTGGAGGCGCTCGGGCACCCGGTCTATTACTTCGAGAACACCGAGGGCGGCCACGGCACCGGCGCCGTCAACAAGCAGACCGCCTACGTCACCGGCCTCGAGTACGCGTACCTCTGGACGATGCTGCGCTGATCGCCGGCCGCGTAGCTGCGAGGTCGTTGTAGGCGCGGCCCAGTCCGCGCCAGCGCTGGCACCCTAGGTCCTCGTCGGCCGCGGCGTTGGCCCAGGCGGTCCGCAGCAGGGCTCCGCTACCGGTGCATGGCGACCGTGGTCGGGTCGTTCGTGAGGTCGTCGAACACCGACGCGAAGGCAAGCACGCCCGAACCCGTCTGCGCCCTGATCTTCGCGTAGGCGCGGTCACCGAGAACGTTGCGGTCCCCCCGCCCTCAATGCTCTGGCTCTGCGGCTGTTCGGTGACCGGGGGTGCCGCACCACAATTTTCGATGAAGACCCGCGCTGCCCCGGGACCGGAGTCAGCGACCCTCGGCAGAGCCGGGGGCTTATACCAATTTGCCATCGAACATGTCATTCCGAGGAGCGGAGCGACGAGGAATCTGGGTGGGGGAAAGCCTGGATCTACCAGCCCCCTCCCAGATCCCTCGCGGAGCCCGCCCTGAGCGAAGGATGGCGGTGTTGCCATCCGCCGAGATCGCCACCCAGGCGCCCTGCGCGGCACCCCCGACGGCACCTGTGCCGACCAGCTTGCTGCCCTGCTAGGTAAACTGAAATTGCGCCGCCGCTGCATGCGCAAGGAACAGCATCCCGGAGACAGCACATGTCTTCCGTGTCATTGTCTGCTCCTCTCGCCGCGCACCAGTCCGCTAGCTGGTCCAACCGTTCGATCAATGCGCGTGGCGCACCATCTCGAGCAGCGCCCACCCGATAAACGAGGTCTGCGCGCCGGCGGCGACCTTCTCCTGCCAGCTGAGCTGGTCCCACTTCGAGCTCCACGGCCCGAGCACCAGCGACTGGTCGGTGGCATCGAAGTGAAACCTGAATGGGAGCGGGGCCGTCTGGAATGGGACGACGTTCCCGGCCGGGCCGGGGTTGCGGGCCGCCCACTGCTCGCGCGATATGCCCAGCTCGAGGCGGCTCATCGGCGAGTCCGACAGAGCCAAGCGCAACTCGCGTGCCGGTTCGTATCCCGGTTGGTATAGCGGCTTCAGGTCGAGCTTGAACGCGCGCGGACTCGGCGCCTGCGCGGCCGGCTGCTCCTGGCCGGCGGCGAACACCGCGCCGGCCACTGCGACCACCAGGCAGAACGCTGTGATCTTCATTGCCGTCGTGCTCCTTTCCGGGAACCAGCATCGGTTCAGAGGAGCGGCAACACATGACGAAGCGGCAACGGCGCGGTGACGGACCGACAACGGCGCCGTGATGGCTGGCCGGCGAGGCAGCACGTAGGTCGTGTCGGTCACGAAGCCTCCGCTGCCGAAGAGGTCGATGTGCACGTCGGCCGTCGCCGTGCCGGTGTCGAGCAGGCCGCGGACGGCGTGCCTTTCGGCGCTAATCCTCCTCGTCGTCCTCGATGGGCGGCAGCGCGTACAGCAGCAACCTGCCGTCGAACGGCACGATCACGAGGCGGTCGTGCGCCTCGATCACGTCCTCGGCGGGCCAAGACTCGCCCTTGGCGTCGAAGGAGCGGAACTCCCACGGTGTGTCCACCTCGCTGGGCGCAAGCCACTCCGGGATCACGAGGGACGGCCGCTCGTCCTGCTCCGCGACCTTGCGGAACTCGATATCGGGGACCGGCCTGGTCTCGATGAGCATCGCCTCGCTCGCCTCGGTGGCCGCGGCCTCGACCTGCTCGGAGACGATGTCCTGCACCGCGTCGCGCGCAGGCTCCAGGAACTCCTTGGGCCCGGCGAGTTCCGCGTAGACGCCAAGGCGGTACTTGCCCTTCTCCAGGCTCTCGACCGACGCGAGCCAGACCTCGACGGCCTTGGCGGGGTCGTCCTCCGGCTCGAGAGTGATGCTCTGACCGTACAGCCTGTCCCGCGTCGTCAGCGCCGCAAGCAACTGCTCGGCGGTGGCGGCCGGCAGCTCCAGCTCCCATTCGTGTTCAAGCTTCGAGGTCATCGTCCGCCTCCTCGCCGCATTGGCGCCGCGGCGCGCGCAGGGTACACCGGTTGGGCCGTTCGTGGAAGATGACAGGCATCCCCCACCCGGCCACCCAGCGTATAGCTCTCTCCCCACCCACCCTCCCAGCCGACAGCGCACAGCTCCCCCTCCCACCCAAGAAAGACCACACCTGGGAGGGACGCTGTTGGCTGTTGGCTGTTGGCTGTTGGCTGTTGGCTGTTGGCTGTTGGCTGTCGGCTGTCGGCTGTCGGCTGTCGGCTGTCGGCTGTGAGCTTCTGGCTGTCAACTGTCAACTGTCAACTGTCAACTGTGAACTGTCTCTGCGAGCTGTCAGCCGGCCGAGCGGGCGCCGCTCGTGGCCGCCCAGCTCTGGAGGGAGCGGGGCGCTGGCGTGCCGCGCCGAAAAGCGGCGATCGCTTCCGCAGCCGCGAACGCTCCGGCCACCGTCGCCACGTACGGGATGCGGTGCTCGAGCGCCCCACGACGGATGGCGACGCCGTCACGGTGGGCTCGCGAGCCGGTGGCGGTGTTGATCACCATCTGGATCTCGCCGTTGACCATCAGGTCCACCGCGTGCGGCCTCCCCTCGGAGACCTTGAATACGTCCCTTGCCGAGATTCCGTCGCGAGCGAGCGCGGCGGCGGTCCCCTGCGTTGCCACCAGCGCGAACCCCAGCTCCTCCAGCCTTGCCGCAAGAGAGGTCGCACGAGGCTTGTCGGCGTCCGCCACCGAGAGGAACACCGCGCCGGAGAGCGGCAGCGCGAGGCCCGCCCCGAGCGCCGCCTTCGCGTACGCCTCGCCGAAGCTCTCCGCCATCCCCATCACCTCGCCGGTCGAGCGCATCTCCGGCCCGAGCAGCGGGTCCACGCCGGGAAAGCGGTCGAACGGGAAAACCGGCATCTTCACTGCCACGCCCATGGGGACCCCGTCGGAGACCCCCAGGTCGCTCAGGCGCGCGCCGCACGCGACCCGGGCCGCGAGCGAGGCCCACGCGACTCCCGTGGCCTTCGAGATGAACGGCACGGTCCGCGAGGCACGGGGGTTGGCCTCCAGGACGTAGACGAGGCCGTCCCGCACCGCGAGCTGCAGGTTCAAGAGACCGACCACGCCCAGCTCGCGCGCCAGAAGCCTCACGATCCGCCGCACCTCGGCGGTGATCTCCAACGGCAGCGAGACGCTCGGGAACACGCACGAGGAGTCGCCGGAGTGGATCCCCGCCTCCTCGATGTGTTCGAGCACGCCGCAGATCACGACGGTGCGTCCGTCGGAGAGCGCGTCTACGTCGATCTCGACCGCGCGCTCGAGGAAACGGTCGATGAGCACCGGGTGCTCGGGTGTGGCGACGACCTCTCGCTTCCAGTACGCGGTCAGCTCGGCCTCGCGGTACACCGCCTGCATTCCGCGTCCCCCCAGCACGTAGGAAGGGCGCACCAGCACCGGGTAGCCGAGCCGCGCGGCGGCCTTCTTCGCGTCGGCGAGCGCGATCACCGCCTCCCCTTGCGGTTGGCGCAAGCCAAGCTTGTCGATCAAGGCCGAGAAGAGCTCGCGATCCTCCGCCAGGTCGATCGCATCCGGTGCCGTACCCAGGATCTTCACGCCCGCGGCGGCAAGACCCCGGGCAAGCTTGAGCGGCGTCTGGCCGCCGAACTGCGCCACCGCGCCCTCGGCTTCCTCGCGAGCGCAGACGTCGAGGACTTCCTCGTGGGTGAGCGGCTCGAAGTAGAGGCGGTCCGCGGCGTCCCAGTCGGTCGAGACGGTCTCGGGATTGCAGTTGATCATGACGGCCTCGCGCCCCTGCGCGCGAAGCCCCGCGATCGCCTGGACGCAGCAGGCGTCGAACTCGATCCCCTGGCCGATCCGGACAGGCCCGGAGCCGAGGATCACGACGGCGGGCTTCTCGCGCCGGGGGACCTCGTCGAGGGTTCCGAACCCGCCGTACAGGTACGGGGTGGCGGCGGCGAACTCCCCCGCGCAGGTGTCCACCTTGCGGTAACGGCGGACGACTCCGGCCCTGCGGCGGCGCTCGCGCACCTTCGCTTCCGGTTTGCGCAGCAGATGCGCGAGATCGGCGTCGCCGAACCCGAGGCGCTTTGCCGCCGCCAGCGACTCGCCGCCGCCCGCACACCGTTCCGCGATCACTTCTTCCGCCACCACGAGGCCTGCGATCCTGCGGATGAACCACGCGTCCCACCGCGACAGCTCGCTCACCCGCCCGATCATCCAACCGCGGCGCAACGCTTCCGCGACCGCCCACAGCCGGTCGGGGTTGGCGACACGGATGCGCGAGGCGAGCGCCTCCTCGTCGAGCGACGCGACCGTCGGGGGCGCCCCGAGGCCCGAGCGCCCCAGCTCGAGCGAGCGCACCGCCTTCAGAAGCGCCTCGTCGAACGTCCCCCCGATCGCCATCACCTCCCCCACCGACTTCATCGAGGTGCCGAGGGTGTCCTCTGCGCCGGGGAACTTCTCGAACGCGAAGCGCGGGATCTTGACCACCACGTAGTCGAGCGCCGGCTCGAACGACGCCGGCGTGGAGCCGGTGATCGCGTTCGTGATCTCGTCGAGGCGGTAGCCGAGCGCGAGCTTGGCGGCGATGCGCGCGATCGGGAATCCGGTGGCCTTGGAGGCCAGCGCCGAGGAGCGCGACACGCGGGGGTTCATCTCGATCACCGCCCACTCGCCGGTTTCCGGGTGGACGGCGAACTGGACGTTGGCGCCGCCGGTCTCCACGCCAACGGTCTTGAGGCAGGTGGCCGCCGCGTCGCGCAGCACCTGGTACTCCTTGTCCGTCAGGGTGAGGGCGGGCGCGACGGTGATCGAGTCGCCGGTATGCACGCCCATCGCGTCCACGTTCTCGATGGAGCAAACGACGACAACGGTGTCGGCGACGTCGCGCATCACCTCCAGCTCGAACTCCTTCCACCCCTCTACCGAACGCTCGACGAGCACCTCACCGACCGGGCTCGCGGCCAGGGCGCCCTTGATGGCCCGGGCGAACTCCTCGCGGTTGTAGACCATCGCCGCCCCGGTGCCCCCGAGGGTGAACGAGGGGCGAAGGATGGCCGGGAAGCCCACCGTCTCGGCGGCCTCCTCGGCACGGGCGAGCGACGCCACCGTGACCGACGGCAGCACCGGCAGGCCGGCTCGCCGCATCGCCTCCCGGAAACGCTCCCGGTCCTCCGCGGTGCGGATCGCCTCCACCGTCGCGCCGAGCAACCTGATACCGAGCCGTTCGAGGGTGCCGGAGGAGGCGAGCTCCACCGCCACGTTGAGCGCCGTCTGGCCGCCCAGCGTCGGGAGGAGCGCGTCGCAACGCTCCCGCTCGAGGATCGCGGTCACCACCTCTTCCGTGATCGGCTCGATGTACGTCGCGTCGGCGCGCTCGGGGTCGGTCATGATCGTCGCGGGGTTGGAGTTGACCAGCACGACCCGAAGGCCCTCCTCGCGAAGGGCCTGGACACCCTGGACGCCGGAATAATCGAACTCGCACGCCTGCCCGATCCGGATCGGGCCGGCCCCGAGGATGCACACCGTGCGCACGTCATCCCGGCGCGGCATCAGGCGAACCTTCCGAGTTGACAGTTCACAGTTGACAGTCGACAGTCCCCCCACCCGCCCGAAGAGCGGTACGACGCTGCTTCCGATCCGATTTCTCCACTGTCAACTGTCAACTGTGGACTGTTAACTGTTGCTCCCAGACCGACGCGCGCCCCGATCATCGCGCCCCCCGACACCGCTCCAGGAAGCGGGCGAAGACACCGAGGGCGTCGTGCGGTCCCGGTCCGGCCTCCGGATGGAACTGAATCCCCTCGGCGCGCACGTCCTCCGCAACGATCCCCTCGACGGAGCCGTCGGTGAGGTTGACCATCGAAACCCGCGCGGTCGCCGGTAGCGACGCGGGGTCAACGGCGTAGTTGTGGTTCTGCGAGGTGATCCACACCCCGCCGCTCGCTTCGTCGCGCACGGGATGGTTGCCCCCGTGGTGCCCGAACGGCAGCTTGTACGTCCGGCCGCCGAGGGCCCGCGCCAGCAACTGGTGGCCGAGGCAGATCCCGAGTATCGGCACAGTGCCCAGCAGCGCCGCCATCGTCTCGGGAACGCGGGCCACGGCGCCCGGGTCCCCGGGACCGTTGGACACGACGACTCCCGCGGGCCTGAGCGACAGCACGTCGCCCGGCCTCGTGTCCGGCGGCACGACGGTCACCTCGGCCCCGCCGCCGACCAACTGCCGCAGGATCGACGCCTTCACGCCGCAGTCGAGGACGACGACGCAGGGTCCGGGGTCCGTGGTCCGGGGTCCGAGACCGCGCCCGTTCGCGTACGAGCCGTTGCCCGGTGGTCGCCACGGTCCCTCGTGCCAGGCGGTTGCCTCGGCGCAGGCCACGTCCCGGGTGAGATCGCACCCGTCGGTGCCGTGTGCCTGGGCGAGCAGCGCCGCCAGCCTCTCCGCTCCGGGGTCGGGACCGCAGACCAGGACGCCAGGCAGCGCCCCTGCGGAGCGCAGGTGCAGGACGAGCGCCCGGGTGTCGAACCCCCACGCCACCGGGACGCCTCGCGACGCCAGGCTCTCGACGAGCCCGGCGCTCGAGCGCCAGTTCGAGGGGGCGAGCGACAGGTCGGGCACGATGAGCCCTTCGGCCCAGACTTGCGCCGACTCGCGGTCGTCGTCGTTGACCCCGACGTTGCCCACGTGGGGCGCCGTCAGCACCAGGATCTGGCCTCGGTAGCTGGGGTCGGTGAGCATCTCCTGGTAGCCGAACATCGAGGTGTTGAAAACCACCTCGCCCGAGGCCACGGTATCCCCAGCCGCGGCGTACCCTGAGAACACCGTGCCGTCCGCCAAGCCCAGGCGCGCGGGGCGCGGCCTGGCCAGAAGCGCCGGGAGTAGCGAGCTGTCCATTGAGGCGCGAGGGTACCCGATCCGCGGCGCGGCCACAATCGCCGCGGCTGCACTCGGACGGGGCCGCCCTGCCGTGGCCTGCTGCGCGTATGGGCTCTTCCTGCGGGTTCCATTCCCCCTCGCGCGGCTGCGCGAAGACCCTGACGGCGATTCGACGACATCGCCGAACCCCCGGCGGGCCACCGGAAACCCTCGAACGGAATACTCCGCCACCCTCACTCCTCGCGCGCGCGGCGGTACGCCTCGCGGAACGGCAAACCCTCCTCCACGACGAGGCGGTACGCCCGTTCGGTCGCGGCCAGCGAAGGGTCCACCGCATCGCGCATCCGGGAGGCGTTGAATTCGAGAGCGGGAAGCGCGTGCGCGAGGAGCCGGGCGCTCGCGCTTGCCGAGTCGAAGGCGCGGAACAGCGGCTTCTTGATCAGCTGCAGGTCGCGGTGGTAGCCGGAGGGCATTTTCGCCGTCACCGCCAGTACCTCGAACAGCGCGGCCACCGCCTCGCCTGTGCGCCCCCGGACCAGCTCGAAAGGATCCGGGTTGCGCTTCTGCGGCAGCATCGATGAGCCGGTCGTCAGCTCCGGCGGGAGCTTCACGAAACCGAACTCCGCGGTCGCGAACAGGCAGAGGTCCGCAGCCAGACGACCAAGGTCCTGCGCCAGGAGGGCGACCTCGAATAGCGCGGAAGCTTCGGCCTTGCCGCGCGAGAGCTGCACGGCCGTCACCGGCGTGTGGGTGGCGGCAAACCCGAGGTCCTGCGTCGTCCGCTCGCGGTCCAGCTCGAACACGGGCACGCCGTACCCGGCCGCGGAGCCGAGCGGATTGAGGTCGGCCCTGCGCTTGGCGGCGCGCAGCCCGGCGGCGCCGTCGCGGATCTCGGAGGCGAAGGCGAGCGCCCAGAGACCGAGCGTCGAGGGCATCGCCCGCTGCATGTGGGTGTACCCCGGCATGACCAGCGAGCCGAGCCTGACCGCGATCCCATCGAGCGCCGCGGCGGTCCGCTCCGCCTCGCCGGCCAGGGCTTCCAGCGCATCCTTGAGCCACAGACGAAGCGCCGCGAGCACCTGGTCGTTGCGCGAGCGGCCGAGATGGATCCGCTCGCCCGCCTCACCGGCGGCTTCGACGAGCCGGTTCTCGAGCGCCGTGTGGCAGTCCTCGTCCTCGAGCCGGACGCGCCACTCGCCCCGCGCGTGCGCCTCCCCGATCGCGCGCAGCGCGGACTGCAGTGCGGCATGGTCGGCCGCGGAAAGGAGCTTGGCGGCGTGCAGCGCCGACGCGTGCGCCGCCGATGCCCTGATGTCGTAGCGGACGAGACGCTCGTCCAGCACGTAGTCGTCGCCCGCCGTGTACGCGAGCACGATCGCGTCCAGCGGCTCGTTGCGATCCCAGAGCCTGGTCATGCCGCCCTCCCTTCCGCGAGGAAACCCCGGCACGCGCGCACCACCCTCTCGTAGAACCGCGCGCCCTCGAGCACCTCGCTCTCGAAGACGTACTCGTCGGGCGTGTGCGAGCGCTCGCTCTTTCCAGGCCCGACCTTGATCCCGGGGATCCCGCTGAAGAACACAAGGTCCGACAGGCCGCGAGAGCCGAACGTGCGCGCGCCGGGACGCGCGCCGAGAGCAGCCTTCACCAGCGGGTGGTCCTCGGCGATCTCGTACGGGCGCAAACGATTCGAAAGCACCCGCAGCTCGCCGGAAACCAGCGCCCGCAGGCGTGTCACGATCTCGCCCGGCCCGGGTTCCGGGTTGGCCCGCACGTCCAGGATGCACGAGGCCTCGGCCGGGACCATGTTGCGCGCCGTGCCGCCGCTGACGACGGTGGGCTCGATCGTGACCGGACCCAGCCGCGGATCCGCCGGGCCGAGGTCCACACCTTCGAGCGCGACGAGGTCGTGCGCCAACGTGCGGATCGCGTTGTCGGCCCCGAGAGCCCGGCCGTGCGCCGCGTGGCAGGCGCGGCCCTTTCCGCGCAGCTCCAGAACGAGCAATCCCTTCTGCGCGGTGGCCACGTCGAGGCCGGTCGGCTCCCCGACGACGACGACATCGGGCTTGAGGCCCTGGCGCCCGAGCTCCGGCACCAGCGCCTCGCTGCCCCGGCTGCCCACCTCCTCCTCGGCCGACAGGGCGAGCAGCACCCGTACGCCGAGCTCGTTCGTCTCCGCCGCCAGGCGAAGGAACGCGGCGGTCATTGCCGCCGCGGCGGCCTTGGCGTCGTTGCTCCCTAACCCGAACACACGTCCCCCGGCGACGGCGGGCTCGTGCGGCGGCCGCGTCCACCCCGGGGAGGCGGGCACGGTGTCGAGGTGCGAGTTAAGGCACACCACCGGCCCGCGACTGACGGCCGCGTAGAGGTTGTTGCCGAAGCGACGCGCCTCGATCCCGGCTTCAGCGAGCCTCCGCGCGAGGTATTCGGCGAGCGGGCCCTCGTTCCCGGAGATCGAGGGGATCGCGACCATTTCCCGGTGGAGCGCCAGCAGCTCCGCGTCGTTCACGGAGCCACCCCCCCGGCGGCGACACGCCCGTCGGCGCCGTGCTCCGCCGGAGGCAACTCGCCGATGTCGGTCACGATCAACGTCCCCGCGCCCTCGTTGGTGAACACCTCAATGAGCAGGCTCTGGGCCTGCCGGTACCCGACGATGTGCACCCTCCGCACGCCCCCGCCGAGAGCCAGCCGCGCCGCGTTGACCTTCGGGAGCATGCCGCCGACCAGCGCGCCGCGCTGCTCCATGGCGGCGAGGCCGGAGAGGTCGGTGCAGCTGATCATCGAGGCGAGGTCGGCCCTGTCCTCGAGGATCCCCGGCGTGTCGGTGAGGAAAATGAGCTTCTCGGAGTCGAGGGCGCACGCGATCGTGGCCGCCGCCGTGTCGGCGTTGACGTTGAGCACGCGCCCGCCGTCGTCGGCCGAGATCGGGCTGACGACGGGCACGAAGCCGGCGGCAAGCAGCTTGTCGAGCACCGTACGATCCACAGACACGAGGTCGCCGACCTCGCCGAAGTCCACCTCGACCGGTCCCTCCTCGCCCTCCACCTCCACCGGCGGGCGGAGGCGGGCGCGCAGGAGCGCGGCGTCCACCCCGGAGACCCCGATTGCCGGCAGGTGCGCCGCCCGGCACGCGGCCAGCACCGCGGTGTTCACCGACCCGTTGAGCGTCATCACCGCCGCCTCGAGCGCCGCGGGCGTCGTCACCCGGCGGCCGTTGACGAAACGCGTCTCGATCCCCAGCCGGCCGGCGAGGTCGGTGGTCTGCGGCCCGCCGCCGTGCACCAGCACTACACGGATCCCGACCTCGCGCAGCACGTTTATCTGCTCCGCCATCTGCCGCAGCGCGGCGCCGTCGGAGCCGAGCGCTCCTCCCAGCTTGATCACGAACACCCGACCCTTGTACAGCCGGATGTAGGGCAAGGCCCGGGTGAGGCCCGCCATCGTCGCTTCCCTGTCGTACGGGCCGGTCATGCGCCCTCCTCCCCCAACATCTCCACGAGCAGCGCCTTCTGCGCGTACAACCGGTTGGCCGCCTCACGCACGACGACGCTGCGCGGTCCGTCCAGGACCTCGTCGGTCACCTTCACGTTGCGGCGCACCGGCAGGCAGTGCATGAACTTCGCCTCCGGCCGCGCGGCCTCAAACCATGACTCCGCCACGCACCACTCGCGCAGCGGCGCCCGCACTTTGGCTTCCTCCTCGGGGCGCCCGTACAGCGAAGGCGCGGTCCACGACTTCGCGTACAGCACGTGCGCCCCCTCCATTCCGGCGTTGCGGTCCGAGGTCTCCTCCACCGTGCCCCCGGAGCGGGCGGCCAGCGCCCGCGCCCGCGTCATGATCGCGGCCGGAAGCTCGAACCCGTCGGGGCGCAGGACCGTGACGTGCATCCCTCGCCGCGCCGCCATCGCCAGCGCCGATGCCGGCACCGCGTACGGCAGCGCCTTCGGGTGGTACGCCCACGACAGCACGAACTTGCCGCCCCGCCGGGGCACGCGGAAATCGTCGAGGGTCTTCCAGTCCCCAAGAGCCTGGCACGGGTGGGAAGCGGCCGACTCCAGGTTGATGAACGGAACCGGCGACAGGCTCGCCATCGTCCGGATCACCCCGTCGGAGAGGTCCTCGGCGAGGTCCGCGCCGCGCGCGAAACACCGCACGGCCATGGCGTCGGCGTACTGTCCGAGCACGGGGATCGCCTCGCGCACGTGCTCGACGGCATCACCGTCCATCACGGCGCCGTCGCGCATCTCGAGCTTCCACGAGCCAGTCCCCGGGGAGATCACGAACGAGCTGCCCCCGAGCTGCGCGACCCCCGCCTGCATCGAGGCGAGCGTCCGCAGCGAGGGGTTCATGAACAGGAGCGCGACGATTCGCCCGGACAGCGGTCGGGTCGAGGGCCTGTGCTCCAGCTCGCCCGCGCGGGCGAGCACCGCCTCCAGCCGTTGGTCGTCGAGGTCGTCCAAATCGAGGAACCTTTTCATCCCGAGATCTCCTTCAGCGCCGCGACCAACTTGTCCACGTGCGCGTCCTCCAGCACCAGCGGCGGGAGCAGCCGAACGATGTGCGGATCCGCGGCGCCGCCCGCCACGATCTTCCTGTCACGCAAACGGGCCAGGACCTCCTTGGCCGGGGGACGCGTGCGCAGGCCGAGCAAGTAGCCCATACCCTGCACGGCGGTGACCGGCCCGGTACCGCATTCGAGCTGCAGGCGCTCGGAAAGGCGCCGCACCCGCGCGAGCAGCCCTTCCTCCTCGATGGTCCGGATGACCGCCTCGACGAGTGCCATCGCCAGCGGACCGCCACCGAACGTCGTGCCGAGGTCCCCCTTCCCGATGCGCGAGGCGAGAGCCTCCCCCACCATCACCGCCCCCACCGGAAAACCGCCTCCCAGCCCCTTGGCCGTGGTCAGCACGTCGGGAACCACCCCGAACGCCTGCGCCGCGAAAGGCCACCCCGTGCGGCCCATCCCGCACTGCACCTCGTCGAAGATCAGGACTGCGCCGGCGCCCGTGGCGGTCTCGCGCGCCCGGGTGAGGAACTCCGGGGAAAGCGCCCGAGCGCCCGCCACGCCCTGGACGGGCTCGAGGATCACCGCCGCGACGTCGGCCGTCACCGCCGGTCCGAGCGCGGCGACGTCGTCGAACGGCACCCAGGTCACGGGAAACGGCTCGGCCGGAAACGCGTACCACCTCTCGTGACCGGCGGTGACGGCTCCGGCCGCCGCCGTCCGCCCGTGAAACGCGCCCTCGATCGCGACGACCCGAGAGCGGCCGGTCGTGCGGAAGGCGACGCGCAGCGCGTTCTCGTTGGCCTCGGCCCCGGAGTTGACGAAGAACACGCGCGTGAGCCCCGGCGGTCCGAAGCGCGCCAGCGCCTCGGCGGCGCGGTCGCGAACGTCGAGCGGGACGAGGTTCGACTGGAAGAACAGCGTGCGCGCCTGCTTCTCGAGCGCCTCGAGGAGCGCCGGGTGGCCGTACCCGAGGGCCGCCACCGCGTGCCCGCCGTAGAAGTCCAGGTACCGCTCGCCCGCGGCCGTGTAGAGGAACACGCCCTCGCCGCGCACCGGACGGAAATCGATTTGGTCGAACACGTCGAGGAGCGCCGGGGAGCCGACCCCTGGCGGCGAGGCGTTGGCCGGTCCGCGCATGCTCAGTGCCACCCCAGGCCGGGCAGCCGCAAACCCGCGTCCTCGTCCAGGCCGAGGAGCCGGTTCATCCACTGCACGCCGCCGCCGGCCGCGCCCTTCACGAGGTTGTCGATCACCGAGGTCACCACCGCCGTGCGGCCGCGCGTCGCGACGCCGATCCGGCAGCGGTTGGTGCCGACGACCTCGTTCAGCTTCGGGGGTTCCACGGATGCGGCCACGAACGGACTGCCCCGGTAGAAACCGTTGACGGCCTCCGCCAGCGCCGACGGCGTCGCGGCCTCCTTGAGCGACAGCCTGAGCGTCGCGTGGATCCCCCTCACGAACGGGCCCGAGTGCGCCACGAACTCCACCTCCGGTTCCTCGCCGCCGCAGGCGGGCGCGAGCAGCCGGCGCATCTCCGGCTCGTGACGGTGGGTGAGCGGCGCGTACGCGTACACGTTGCCGCTGCGCTCCGGATGGTGGGTCCCCGCCACGGGCGAACGCCCGCTGCCGGAGCTGCCCGTCACCGCCGAAGCGAAGACGACGCCTTCCCCCAGGCCCAGTGCAAAGAACGGATACGCCGCCAGCGTCACGGCCGTGGTGAAGCACCCGGGCTGCGCCGCGTGGGCGGAAGGCCTGCCGGGGTGGTGCTCCGGCACCGCGCACACGAACGAGCCGCACCGGTGCGGAGCGCCGTGAGCGTGCCCGTACACCGCCTCGAACTCCGCCGGCTCTGCGTAGCGAAAGTCGGCCGAGAGGTCCACCGCGCGCGCCGGCGCCCCCGCCGTCGCCGCCTCGGACAGCACGCCGTCCAGCATCGCCGCCGTCGAGCCGTGCGGCGTGGCTGCGAAGATCGCCACCGGCTCGCCGCGACGGAAATGGCCGCTCACCTCGGCGACCTCCTGGAAGCGCAGCTCCTCGGAAAACGACCCGGCGAGGTGCGGGAAGGACAACGTCACCTTTTCGCCGACGTGGCTCGCGGAGGCCACGGCGACGACCCGCAAGACCGGGTGGCATGCGAGCAGCCGCAGCACCTCGCCGGCCACGTATCCGTTGCCCCCCAGCACCACCGCCGGGATCGAGCCGTGCTCAGCCACCGGCCTGTCCGTTCACGGCCGGGGGGGTGATCGCGAGCCTTTCGAGAACCAGGGAGGCGAGCGCGGCCGCGTCGGTGCGGGCGTTGATTCCCGGCACGCCGGTTTCCTTCTCGATGAGGCTCGTCCCGGCGATGTTGTCGGTGGCGGGGCCGGTGATCACGGAGGCGGCGAGCCCGTAGCGGTCCGCGAGCAACCGCACGCCCCCCCACGCCGCGACGGGATCGTTTGCCGCCAGGACCAGCGCGCGGAAGCTCCTGGAAAGCTCGGGGTCCGCCAGGATCGCGTCCACGCCGTACAACCCGAGCAGCCCGTCGCCGAGCTCGAGCACGATCACGTCCGGCCGGTCCGCGGCGAGGTGCGTGAGGATCGTGCGCGCCACCCGCGGCGCCACGGCGGCGGAGGTGGTCACCACACCGAGGTCGGTGAAGATCAGCGTGCGCTGCGCCCCGGCGTCTTCCATGGCGAGGATGTCGCGGCGGAGCGACACGCCGGTGGCCTTCCCGGCCGCCACCCGCAGCCCCCGGTGGGCGAACGCCTGGATCAGCGAGCACGCCGCCTGGGTCTTCCCGGCGTTCATGCACGTGCCGACCACCGCCACCACCGGGACCGCCCCGACCTCGAGCGCCTCCCCGAGCGGCAGCGCGCCCTGCGCGATGTGCGCGGGCAGCCCGACCCTCTCGCCGAGATACGGGAAGTGCAGCACCTGACCCAGCACCTCGCACGCGAACGGGTTCCCGAGGTCGGGGTTGATCCCGTCGCAGACTCCGATCACTCCGCCGATGTTGAGGATGTTGACGGTGTCCCCGACGTTCACCGCCTTGGGCAGGTACCCCGAGTAGCCGAACAGCGCCTTGCGGTGGCCGAGCGCCCCGGCGACGACATCCCCGGGCTTGATGACCGAGAAGCGGCCCGACGGCAGCTCGAGCTGGTTGTACGTGCTCTTGGCGGTGAGCACCCGCACGACGACGACGCCCCCCTCGACGGCCGGGATCTCCGCGCCGAGGCGCACCTCGCGCGAGAGGCGGCAGGTGGCGGTCACCGAGCCGATCTTGTCCACCAGGACCTTCTTCACGGCTGCTCCCCGCCGGCGCGCACGTGCAGCATCCCGGGGAGGGCGAGCATGCGCGAGAAGCCGCGCGCGTCGGCCGCCGTCCACTCCCCCGCGGCCTCGCCGTACACGGCGCGCGACGCGGCCTTGAGGGAGTGCGGCGAGGACACCCCCTCCACGAACAGCGCGCCCGGACGCAGCAGCAGGTGCACGTCGCCGGTGACGCGCTCCTGGGAGCAGGCGAACGCCGCCTCGATGTCCCGGCACACCGGGTCGAGGAACTGCCCCTCGTGGACGAGGTCGCCGTACACCGCGGCAAGCGAGTCCTTCACCCGTTGCTGGCGCGCGGTGAGGGTCAGCTTCTCCAGCTCCCGGTGCGCGCTGATGAGGGTGACGGCCGCGGGCGCCTCGAACGCCACCCTCCCCTTGAGGCCGAAGATCGTGTCGCCGAGGTGAATCCCGCGGCCGATGCCGAACGCCCCGCAGAGAACGTTGAGCTTCTCGACCAGCTCGACCGGCGACGTCGCCGTACCGTCCAGCGCGGCCGGGACGCCCCGATCGAAGCGCACCGTGTGTCGCTGGGGAGCGCGCGGGCTCTCGAACGCGCCTTTCGTCAGCACCCACGCGTCTTCCGGCAGCGGCTCGACCGTGTCGGTGGTTTCGCGGCCGCCGATCGTGCACCCCCACAACCCTGTGTTCACCGAGTAGGCGGCCCGTCCCGCGGGCCACTCGAGCCCCCGCTCGCGGAGGTACTCCACCTCCTGCGCGCGGCTGAACCCCTCGTCGCGAACGGGGGCGATGATCTCGAGGTCGGGCGCGAGCGTCCGCAGCGCCACCTCGAACCGCACCTGGTCGTTGCCCGCTGCCGTGCAACCGTGCGCCACGGCGCTCGCGCCCTCCTGGCGGGTGACTTCGGCCACCAGGCGGGCCTGCAGCCCGCGCTCGGCGCCGACGCACAGCGGGTAGGCGTGTCCGCGAAGGACGTTGCCCATCACGAGGTACTTCAGCGTTTCGTCGAAGTAGCGGGCCCGGGCGTCGAGGAGCACGTGCCGCTCCGCGCCGAGGGCGAGTGCGGACGCCTCGAGCCGCGCCCGCTCGGCATCCGTGAGCCCTCCGGTGTCCACGGTCACGGTGACGATCGATGCGCCGTAGCGCTCCTTCAGCCACGGCACGCAGAATGACGTGTCCAGCCCGCCGGAGAACGCGAGCGCGATACGCTCAGCCATGGCGCTCCACCTTGGCGAGCGCCCCCAGGCGCGCCTCGACCCGAGCCTGCTGGCGGCGGCCCGCGGTGGCGACGAAGAACGTGTCGTCCCCGGCCACCGTGCCGACCACCTCGGGCCAGTTCTCGCGGTCGAGGTCGAGCGCGACGAGAGGAGCGATCCCCGGCGGGGTCTTCACCACCAGCAGGTGCGGACCCGCGTGAGCCACGCTGACCACGTAGCTCGCAACCTCGGCAAGCCAGGTCCCCGGAGCTTTTTCGGCCCCCAGCGCGGCGGGCGCGAGGTAGCGCCCGCCCACCCGGAGCGCGCCGATCTCCTGCAGGTCGCGGGAGACGCTGGACTGAGTGACCGCGAACCCGCGCTCGGTGAGCCGCGCAACCAGCTCGAGCTGGTTGCGGACCCGCTCCGTGCGGAGGATGTCCTCAATCACCGCGCGCCTGTGCTGCCAGTTTTCCGTCTTCGTGGGCATGGACCTCCTCCCGGCGCCTTTCCCCCATGCGTTCCATCCGACGAGAACGCCTATGCGCAAGATCATATTTCCATGCGCATAAAAATGCAAGCCCATGAAGAACCCAAACCTTTTCAGCACGTTGCGTTCTTGGACCCGGGTGTGCGACAGGCGGCCGGCGGCCGCGATCAGGCGGGGGCGGCCAGGCGGCCGACGTAGACCAGCGTGTCGTACTCGAGCAGCACGGTCCCGCCGACGGCGAGGCCGTCGAAGATCGTTCGCAACGTCGCGATCATCGGTCGGTGCGACGGGTGGTCCGGGGAGGGAGCGTACGACGCCGAGCGCAGGTAACCCTCGAGGCTGGGGTAGTCGAGCGTCCTGTGGTTCTCGAACGAGCATACCCGCACCTCGGCCGGGTGGAAGAACTCCGCGATGATCTCGTCGGTGACGTTGTCGTGGTCCACCGACCGGTAGTCTACGGCGTACTCGAGCAGCACCCGTTCGTACGCCTCTGCCAGCGGCGTGCCGCTCTTCCGCCGCTTGTTCCACATCAGCGCCGCCCAGCCACCCGGCCTGAGGATCCGGATGAACTCGGCGCGGGTCCGCAGCCGGTCGAACCAGTGGAACGCCTGTCCGGCCATCACGAGGTCCACGCTCGCGTCCGGAAGAGTCGTGGCCTCGGCGCGGCCGTCCACGCTCACAAAGCCCGGAGACTGCGCGAGTTGCCTCTCGCCCGCTTCCCGCATCTCGCGGTTGGGCTCGACGCCGTAGACCCGGCATCCCAGACCCAGCAGCATCTCCGAAAGGATGCCGGTGCCCGACCCGATATCCGCGACCACAGAGTCACGCGCCAGGCCGCAGGTCGATTTCAGAAGGTCGATGACCGCCGACGGGTAGCGCGGGCGGTACCGCACGTAGTCCTCGACTCGATCGGAGAAGCGCGTCGTGGGGTCGCTCACATCACCTCCCGATCTGATCCTCGTAGCCCCGTGCACCTGCTGTCAAGGCGGCACGCGCACGCGCGCCGCCCCACAGGGAGCGTCTGGACTTCGGCGGCAACCCGTTGCCCCGCCGCCGTGGAGAGCGCAAGATGGCCGCCGGAGGTACACCGTGCGCAGCAACCGCAGTGCCACGATTCCCCCTCGTCCCCACTTCCGCCTCGGGGTCCCTTTCCTCATCCGCCTGCTCCCGGTCCTCATCGTTCTGGCCCTGGCGCGACCGGCCCTCTCGCAGCCGGCGTCCAAGGACGACAAGGCGCTCGAGGCCCGGGTGGTCCGCATCCTCGCCACCGTGCCGCTCATCGACGGGCACAACGACCTGCCCGAGAACTACCGCGAGCGCGTCGCCGACCACCTCGCGAAGATCGACATCGCACAGGACACGAGCGCGCTCGATCCCCCGCTCAGCACCGACATCCCCCGCCTGCGGCGCGGCGGCGTCGGAGGCCAGTTCTGGTCGGTGTTCATCCCCACGACACTCAAGGGACCGGACGCGGTCGTGGCGGTGTTCGAGCAGATCGACCTCGTGCACCGGATGGTCGCGCGCTACCCGGAGACGTTCGCCCTCGCCACCACCGCAGCCGACGTCGAACGCATCCACGCCGCCGGCAAGATCGCGAGCCTCATCGGCATGGAGGGCGGCCACTCGATCGACAACTCGCTCGGCGTGCTGCGTGAGGCGTACGGATGCGGCGCCCGCTACATGACGCTCACCCACTGGCAGAACACCGACTGGGCGGACGCCGCCACCGACAAGCCGGCCCACGGCGGCCTCACGCGTTTCGGCCGCGAGGTCGTGCGGGAGATGAACCGCATGGGGATGCTCGTCGACCTCGCGCACGTCTCCGACGCGACGATGATTGCAGCCATCGAAACCAGCGAGGCGCCGGTGATCTTCTCGCACTCCTCCGCGCGGGCGCTGTGCAACCACGTTCGCGACGTGCCTGACGACATCCTGAAGCGGGTCACGGCCAACGGCGGCATCGTGATGGTCAACTTCGCCCCGTTCTTCGTCTCGGAAGCGGTCCGCGTGGCCCGGGCGGCGGCCGACGAGGAGTCGGCGCGGCTCGGGGCGCTGTACCCGACCGATCCCAAGCGCGTGGAGGCGGAGCTGAAGGCGTTCAACGCGAGCCACCCGACGCCCGAGGCCACCCTCGCCCAGGTCGCCGACCACATCGAGCACATTCGGACCGTTGCCGGGATCGACCACGTCGGCCTGGGCTCGGATTTCGACGGCATCAGCCGCACGCCGGTCGGTCTCGAGGACGTCTCGAAGTACCCGGCGCTGCTGGCCGAGCTCCTGCGGCGCGGCTGGAGCGACGAGGATGTCGAGAAGGTCGCCGGATTGAACATCCTTCGCGTGATGCGCGAGGTGGAGGTCGTCGCCGAACGTCTCCAGAAGGCGCGGCCCGCGTCCGACGCCCGCATCGAGGAGCTGGACGCCCCGCCCGTCGCACCCGATCACCGGGGCCCGGCAGGGACGTCGTCGAAGTGAGCCAGGCGCCCCGCAAGTCCCGAGCGTTCGCCATCAACGAGCCGGAGGTGGAGCCATGAACGTCTCACCGCCGTCCACACTTCCGCCGCGGCCGCGCGCCCGGCAGGCCGGCGTCGCGACCGGGATCCTGCCTCCCGGCGCTTGCGACGCGATCACGGACGTGGGGGGCGTCCTCGTCGGCCATGCGACCGTGTCCGAAGGGGACGACGTCCGCACCGGAGTCACGGTTGTCCTCCCCCACGCCGGGAACGTCTTCCAGGAGAAGGTCGCCGCGGCGGCGTTCGTGGCCAACGGGTTCGGGAAGCTCGTGGGGATCACCCAGCTGGACGAGCTGGGCGTGCTCGAGACACCGATCGCCCTCACCGGCACGCTCAACGTGTGGCGGGTGGCCGACGCCCTCGCGGAGTGGGTGCTCGCGCTGCCGGGAAACGAGGGCGTCCTCTCGGTGAACCCCGTGGTCGGAGAGTGCAACGACGGCCACCTCTCCGACATCCACAGGCGCCCGGTGGGGCGCGAGCACCTCCTCGCGGCAATCGCCTCCGCGGCGCCGGGTCCGGTCGCCGAGGGGTGTGTCGGCGCCGGCACCGGTTGCTGCTGCCTCGGCTGGAAGGGCGGCATCGGGACCGCATCCAGGAAGCTGCCAGCCGCCCTGGGCTCCTGGACCGTCGGCGTTCTCGCGCAGGCGAACTTCAACTTTGGCGGCGTGCTCACGGTGGCGAACGCCCCGGTCGGGGTCGAGCTGGGCCGCCACGCGTTCAGGGACGAGCTCGCCAGGCCCGAAGGCGGCTCCTGCATGGTCGTCGTCGCCACCGACGCCCCGGTCGACGCACGCCAGCTGAAGCGTGTCGCGGCGCGCGTCCCGATGGGGCTCGCCCGCGTCGGGAGCTTCGCGTCGAACGGCAGCGGTGACTACGCGATCGCGTTCTCGACCGATCCCTCGTGCCGTGTGCGGCACGAAGCTCCCGGCCTGAGGCAGGTCGCGCTTCTGCCCGACGAGGACCTCTCGCAACTGTTCCTCGCGACCGTCGAGGCGACCGAGGAGGCGGTGCTCAACTCGCTCTTCGCCGCGGTCACCACTCGCGGCTTCCAGGGCCACCTCGTCGAGGCCCTCCCCATCGATCGAGTGCTCGCGATCCTCCGACGTCATGGTGCTCTCGCCAGCTAAATCACGGGGCTCTGCTCGCAGGTTCAAAGGTTCGAATGTTCGAAGGTTCGCTGAACGGAGGGTGCAGAGGGGCTGAGGGGCAGAGGAGCCGGAGACGGCAAGACGGCAGATGGCCTCTTGCCCACTGCCCCTCTGCTTCTCAGCGCCTCCGCTGTCGTTGAACTTGCGAACCTGTGAACCTTCGAACCTGCGAACGGTCTTCGTGCTCCTCCGCCCCCCTGCTCCTCCGCTCCTCTGCCTTCAGTGAACCTTCGAACTTTCGAACTTGAGAACGTTTGAAGGCTTCTCACACGGGCTCGAACGTCGCGACGAACTGCGCCAGCGCCGGGGGGTGGTACACGAACCGCAGGCCGCGGACCGACGCCCTCTGCTGGTGCAGCTCGATCACGGCCTCGCCCGCGTAGTCGAGGTGGCTCTGGCTGTAGACGCGCCGCGGGATCGCCAAACGCAGGAGGTCGAGATCGGGCCACCGCCACGCACCGGAGGCGGCATCCTGGCGCCCCTGCATCACGTTTCCGGTCTCCCAGCTGCGCACGCCGGAGTGCACGTAGAGCGCAACGGAAAGCGACCACGCCGGCAGCTGCTCGTCCGGGAGGTGGGGGCAGAACGCACGCCCGTCCACGTACACCGCGTGCGCCCCGAACGGCGTCACGACCGGCACGCCGGCCGCCTCGAGCTGCTCGCCGAGCCGGCGGGTCGAGGAGATGCGGTACGCGAGGTAGTCCTCCTCGAGCATCTCGTCGAGGGCCACGGCGAGCGACTCGAGGTCGCGTCCGGCAAGGCCGCCCCCGGTGGGTATCCCCTCGCTCGAGAGCAGACGGACGCGGATCGCTTCGGCCCAGGCCTCGTCCTCGAGCGTAATCAGGCCGCCGGTGTTGCCGAGAGCGTCCTTCTTCAGGCTCATGAACACGCCGTCCGTGAGGCGCAGCAGCTCGCGGGCGATCTCCCGCGGGCTCCTCTCGGCGTACCCCTCCTCGCGCAGCTTCACGAGGTAGCAGTTCTCGGCGAAGCGCGCCGCGTCGAGCCACAAGGGCACGCCGTGGCGACTGCAGATCTCGCGCGCGGCGCGGATGTTCGCCATGCTCACCGGCTGGCCGCCGCGGGAGTTGTCGGTGACCGTGACGATCACCATGCGCGCCCGGGCGCCGGCCTCCGCGAGGCCCGCCTCGAGGCGTTCGAGGTCGATGTTCCCCTTGAAGGGGTGGGGGCTGGTCCGGTCGAGCGCCTCCGGGATCGGAAGGTCCCGGACGTCGGCCCCCGCCTCCTCGAAGTTCTCCCGCGTCGTGGCGAAGTGCGTGTTGGCGAAGATCACGTCGCCCGGCCGGACCACCGCCCGCGCCAGGAGGTGCTCCCCCGCCCTCCCCTGATGGCACGGGATCACGAACGCATGGCCGAAGAGCCTCTGCACGGCTTCCCGGAACCGGTAGAAGCTCCGCGAGCCGGTGAACGACTCGTCCGAGCCGTGCATCGCCGACCACTGCCGCGTCGAGAGCGCCGACGTGCCCGAGTCGGTGACGAGGTCGATGAGGACCTGCTCCGCCTTCAGCAGGAACGGGTTGTAGCCCGCTTCCCGGATGAACCTCTCGCGCTCCTCGCGGGTCGTCATGCGCATCGGCTCGATGACCCGGCTCCGGTACGGCTCGATGACGGTCTTCACCTGCAGCCTCCTCCGGTCGCGGGCGGGAAGCCGTCACCCGGCTTCGACGGCGCGCCGTCGGCGAACGTACAACGTCTTGTCCACCTCGGCAACCACCTCGCCGCCCTCGCCGAGGACCTGGGCCGTGAAGACGGGCTCGACTCTGCCGTCTGTGTCGGCCGCGCGCCGGATCTCCTCGATTCGATCCTCAGGGATGTGGAACGTCGCGCGCACGGTGCAGCGGCCCGGCCGCAGGAAGCGGATCGTCGCGGCCTTGTCCCAGACCACGTACTCGGGGCCGAGCGCAGGGATCAGGATAAGCATGAAGAACGGGTCGCACATCGCGTAAAGCGAGCCGCCGAAGTGGCTGCCGACGTAGTTGCGGTTGAGGAACGTCAGCCTCATCCGCACCTCGTACGTGCGCTCATCGGGCCCCGTCCGCCTGACGCGGATTCCGGCCCCGAGGAGCGGCGGGTAGAAGTTCATCATTCTCAGCAGCCACTCGCGGTGCGAGCGCCGCGCGCGCCCTGGCCTGGTTTCGGTCTCCTTCTCCATGGATCGGCATCACCTGGGCGGCAGGCCGGGGACAAACCTGGGATCCACGTCCGCGAGGACGGGAAACTCCCGCCTGTACGCCTGCACCACCTCGGGGTCGAGGTCCGCCTCGATCGTCGTCTCCGTATCGCCAGCTTCGGCCACGACTCGCCCGCGCGGGTCGACGATCCGACTGCGCCCGGAGTAGGCGGCGTGCGGGTCGCGGCCGCACCGGTTGGCGCCGACGACGTACGCCTGGTTCTCGATCGCGCGAGCGGTCAGCAGCGCGAGCCAGTGCGCCTCGCGCGGCGCCGGCCAGTTGGCGATCACGACGAGCACGGTCGCGCCCCGCAGCGCGGCGACCCGGAACACCTCCGGGAAGCGAAGGTCGTAGCAGACGAACGGCGCGACCGTGAAACCGCCCCACGGGAACGTCACGACTTCGCGCCCGCGGGTGAATCGCCGGTCCTCCCCGGCGAACGAAAATGGGTGGATCTTGGCGTAGCGGACACGCTCCGACCCGTCCGGCCCGAACGCCACGGCCTGGTTCATCGCGAGGGCGCCTGGCCGCTCGCGCGTGACCACGCCGCCGAGCATGCAGGCCCCGAGACGACGCGCCGTGTCCGCCAGGAAGCGCTCGCTCGCGCGCTCGGTTCCTTCGGCCGTGGCGTCCACATTCACCGAGAAGCCGGTCGAGAACATCTCCGGCAGGATCACCAGCGATCCCTGCGGCGGGCGCGCCTGCTCGAGGAGCGCCGCCGCGCGCCGGTGGCTCTCGGCTCTGTCCTCCCACGCGATGTCGAGCTGGCACGCCACGACGCGCAGTCCCATTCACCCTCCGACGATTTGCCTGATCCCGCGCACGAACCGCCCGATCCCCTCCGCCACCGTCTCGCGGGTGAGCGCGCCGTACGCGATGCGCAACGTGCAGGCGCCGGTCATGCCGAACGTCGAGCCGGGGATCACCGCCACACGGTGCTCGCGCACCAGCCGCTCCACCAGCGTCATCGGATCCATCGGGGTCCGGACGCTCACGAGGAAGTAGAACGCGCCCTCCGCCCGCGGCACCGTGCAGACATCACCGATCTCCGCGAGCGCCTCCAGCACGAGCCGCCGTACGCCGGCGATCCCCTCGAGCCAACCCGCGCAGTAGCCCCTCCCGGCGCTCATCGCCCCGACCGCGGCGTGCTGCGAGACGACGGGCGGGCAGATCAGGATCGTGTCCTGGATTTTGCAGACGGCGCCGAACAGGTGCTCGGGGATCACCATGTAGCCGATCCGCCACCCCGCGAACCCGTACGACTTCGAGAGCGAGAACAGCGAGATCGTGTGCGCCGCGGTGTCGGGGAACGACGACGGCGAGACGTGCCGGGCGCCGTCGTAGGTGAAGTACTCGTAGGCCTCATCGTGGACGTGGTAGATCCCGCGCTCCCGGCAGAGTTCGTTCACCGCCCGCAGCGTCGCCTCGGGATACACCGCGCCGGTCGGGTTGTTGGGGGAAACCGTCACGACGGCCTTTGTCCTCGGCGTCACCGCGGCTGCAATCCGTTCGGGAACGGGCTGGTAGGACTCGTCCGTGCCCACGACGACGGCCCTGCAGCCCGCGATCGCCACCGCCATCTCGTGGTTGAAGTAGTACGGCGCGAGCAAGACAACGTCGTCGCCGGGATCGGTGACCGCGAGCACGGCGTTCATGAAGGCCATGTTGCCGCCGGCCGTCACCACGACCCGGTGCCCCGCAGTCAGCTCGAGGCCGTTGTCGGAGGCCAGCTTCCCGCGAATCCGCTCGAGCAGCGGGGGAATCCCCTCCACCAGGCGGTACTTGTGGTTCTCGTGGTCGGCAACGGCAGCGGCGATTGCGTCCATCGCCTGGGGCGGAGGCGGGTAGTGGACGACGCCCTGCCCCAGCGAGATCGTGCCCGGGTTGTCGCGGATCAGACGCCCGACGACCGGGATCACCGGGGTCTGAACCAGGCTCATTCGGGTGCTCTCGCGCATCGGTCGCCGCCTGCGCGATTCTAGTCCGACCTATTCACGGAGGCGCCTGCGGGGCCGCCAGGGGGTGTCAGAGTTCCAACGTCCGCTTGAGCGTGTCCAGAGCCCCTGCCCAGTACTCCTTCATGGTACCGACGTCCTGGGCATCGCGCAGCCGTTTGTGGTCCACGACCACCTGGCTCCTGCTCTTCCCACGGGCGTGGATGCTCACGTCGACCGTGCTGCCGTCGTTCCAGGTGATTCGGAGAGATCTCGGCGGCGTGGCTCTCCGGATCGTCAGGTCCGCGTTCGGCAGCCAAACCGAGCGCCCGCGATCATCCGCCCACGCGCGGAAGAGGGCGTCCGCCGGCACCTCGACGGTCCGGGTGACGCTGAGTTGGAACCCTTCAGGGGTCTCGTGCTTCTGGCGCAGCCCGCGCTCCTGCTCGTAGGCGACCGCGACCATCTGGCGCCACCAGGGACCCAGCCGCTGGTGCTCCGTGAGAAGGGCGACGATCCCCTTGTGACCGAGCTTCGTGCCGAGGGCCGCGTCGAGGATCTCGAACCACTCCGGCCACGTCTTCCCCGTGCCTGCCTTCACAGCCTCGTCGCTGATTCCGGCCGATGCGCCGGGCTTAGCCGCAGCGGTCGCCGCGCGCTTGGTCCCCTCGCGAACGAGCTTGGGCACGGTCCCCCCTGTCCTCATCCCGTCCAAGCCGTCACCCTTCCAGCACGGAAAACCTCACGAACGAGAATCATGGAAACCTCCCTGGTTTGGCTGACGTGCAAATAGAAACTAGATCTCTTTCGCGTCGCAGTCAAGCCCGGCGGAGCCGGACGGATGGGCGTTGCCACCCGAAGCTCACCTCCCAGGTGCGAGCTTCAACCCTATGACGCCGATGCCGACCATCCCGATACACCGCAGGCGAACCCAGTTCCGAGGCTCGTCGAAGAGGACCATGCCGAAGATCGCGGGGCCCACGACTCCGCTCCCCGTCCACACCGCGTACGCGGTGCAGATTGGGAGCCTCCTCCCCGCCTGCGCCAGCAGAAAGAAGCTGGCAAGTCCCCCCGCAACCGTGACCGCGCTCGGCCACGGGCGGGTAAACCCTGCCGTGTACCTGAGCCCGACCGCCCACGCCACTTCGACCAGACCGGCGCAGAAGAGAACCAACCAGGCCATCGGCGACCTCGCATCCCGGCGGGCGCACCGCCGCCCCACGCCGATTTTCGTTCAATCGCGGCTCTTCCCTTACCATCGCGAGCAAACCTCCGCCTGAAATGGGCCGGTGAACAACGGGCTTCGTTCTCGTCCTTGTCTCTGTGGTCGCGCGCTCCGCGCGTGCTCGTTCCGAGCGTCGAGAAACAGCCATGAGCACGCCCGGAGGGCGCGCTCCACAGAAGCAAGAGCTGGCGACTGCTGCCGAAAAGCGTGAATTCCGACGCAGGGGCGGGCCATGCCGCCGCCGGGGGCTAGCGGTCCGGCAAGTGCGAGTACCCGATCAGCCGGTAGACGAGCTTCGCGGCCAGGAAGTCGGGCGCGACGTTGCCGGGCATCGGCGAGAGCTCCACCACGTCGAACCCGACCATTCGCTTGGCTCGCGCGACCTCCCGGAGAACGTCGAGCGCCCGGTACCAGTCGAGCCCGCCCGGTTCGGGCGTCCCGGTCGCCGGCATGATCGCCGGGTCGAAAACGTCGAGGTCCACCGTCACGTAGACCTCCTCCGGCAGCGCCGCGAGCACCCTCCCGATCCAGTCCGCGACCGGCGCCCCGACCGCCTCCGGCGCGAACACGGTGCAGATCCCCCGCTCCCGGATCAGCGTTTGCTCCTCGCCGGTCAGAGACCTGACGCCGACCTGCGCCAGCGGCACGCCGTCGTCGAGCACGCGGTGCATCACGCATGCGTGGTTGAACGGCGAGCCCTCGAACTCGCCGCGCAGGTCGGCGTGCGCGTCGAGTTGCAACACGCCGAGCCCGGGGTGCGCCGTCCTCACCGCCCGCACCAGCGGCGCCGTGATCGAGTGCTCGCCCCCGAGCGACACCAGGAACCTGCCCGCCTCCACGATCCCGCGGGCAACAGCCTCGATCCGCCGAACCGTCGCAGCGGGCCCGGACGTATCCGGAACGACGGCCGGAACGGTCTCGATCTCGACCTCCTCCCACGTCTCGCGCCCGAGCTCCTCGTCGTACGTCTCGAGGTGCGTCGACGCTTCGAGGATTGCGAGCGGCCCGCGGCGGGCGCCCGGCTGGTACGAGGTGGTCAGGTCGTAGGGGACCGGCAGGATCGCGACGCGCGGCTCGGCGTCGGGCTTGAGGTCCGCCGGGATCCCGAGGAACTCCTGGTACGGCGCGTACCGCTCGTCACTCATGCCACCCTCCCGACCGGACGCGTTGCGGCTCCGGCGTGCGGCCGCGCCCCTCGCCTCTCACTTCGCGCCGTCCAGCTGCGCCAGGTACGCCTCGCGCATTCGAGCCACCAGCTCCTCCCGCCGGTCGTACAGGCGCTTGAGCGGACGCGCCTCGCGGTTCGCCAGTGCGTAGGCCGCGAGCAAAGGCAGCGCAATCGTCGTGTCGGTGTAGACCACGACTGCGTTCGGCAGCTGGTCGGGGTCGATCTTCCCCCACGAAACCGCCTCGGACGGGGTGGCGCCCGAGAGTCCGCCGGTGTCGGGCCGCGCGTCGGTGATCTGCAGGAAGTAGTCGTGCCCCTTCTCCGGCAACCCGAGCACCTCCTGGATCTGGGGCTCGGTCTGCAGCACGAAGTTCTTCGGGCTGCCGCCCCCGAGGATCAGGACCCCGCTCTTGCCGCCGGACGTCTTGGCGCCGTACACGATCGCCGCCGTCTCGTTGACGTCCAGGTTGGGGTCGATCGTGAGCTTCGAGCCCGCGAGCGCCATCGCCGCCACGTTCATGCCGATCGAGGAGTCGCCGGGCGAGGAGGTGTACACCGGCACGCCGGCGCGGTAGCACGCCGCGATCAGCGAGTGGCCCTCCGTGTGGAGTACCATCTCGCGCTCGGCGACGAAACGCCCCAGCCGGTTGTGGAACTCCGCCGAGGACATTGGCCGATGGAACTCGGACGCCTTGATCACCTCGCGCACGAAGGCGTCGGTGTCGAGCAGCACGTCGTAGTCGAAGAAGATGTCGTAGATCCGGATCACCCCGACCCGGCGCAGCTCCACGTCGGAGACGAACGGCGAGCCTTGGTGGAGCTCCAGGCCCAGCCCGAAGTGCATGTCGTGGTAGAGGTTCGCGCCGGTCGAGACGATCCAGTCGACGAAACCGGCCTCGACCAGCGGGATCAGGCACGAGATCCCGTAACCAGCCGGCGTCAGTGCGCCGGTGAGCGACACCGCGACGGTCGTCTCGGCCGCCAGCATCTTGCGGGCGAACAGCCGCGCCCCCTCGCGCAGCCGCGCCGCGTTGTAGGCGGAGAAAACGCCGTCAATAAGCTCGGCGGCGGTCATGTCGCCGCGGACGCGCGGGGGCATGATTCGTCCTCCCCCGAGATACGCCTTCTTCGTCGGGACCATCGCTCCCTCTCAGTCGAACAGCAGCACCGCGCTTGCGAGCACGGTGGTCCACTTACCGGAGCGCCCGACGATTGCCGATTGCGCGACGTTGCGCGTGGTGACGATCTTGTTGGAGATCTTCCAGATCTGGCGTTTCTCGTCCCACGACTGGTTCTCGTCGAACTCGACGCCGAGGGTGGAGGCGAGCATGGACGCCGCGAGGTCCTCGGCGTAGTCCCCCGCCTCTTTTGCCGTCTGGCCGAAGGCGTGGTGCTCCGAAAGGTAACCGTACATGCGCCTGTCGCGCGGAACCGCCACCCCGATCGAGGCGGAGACCATGCGGTGCGGCTCGTTCGACTCCGACCGGCTCATCACCACGAACGCGATCTGGCCGGGCTCCAGGTGCTCCTCGCCCTTCGCGCGGGTGATGATCCGGCACCCGGGCGGGTAGATCGACGACACGGCGACGAGGTTGAGCGCCGCGATCCCGGCGTCCCGGAGCGCGAGCTCGAACGACTGCAGCTTCTCCTGGTGCACGCCCACACCGTTTGTGAGGTACAGCCTCTTCGGCACGAGGTTTGTCGGCATCCGGGCCTCCCGTCGCATGCTCCCGCCGCGCGGGGCGAGCGGAGCGTAGTTGGAAACTCTCTCGACATCAAGCGTCGCTCGGAACGACGACAACAATGCGGCCCAACCCGCGCCTTGTCAACGGCAGAGGGCTCCCCCCACGGGGCCAACACGTGCGAACATTGCACCATGCTCACGCGAGTGATCGACATCACGCGGCCCTTGACCTCCTCGTCGCCGGTCTGGCCCGGCGATGTTCCGTTCACGTGCGGCTGGACCTCGCCTCCCGGGCGCGACATCTCAGCCGTGTCGTGGATTCGACTCTCGCCGCACGTCGGGACCCACATCGACGCGCCGCTCCACCTCGATCCCACGGGCCGCGACGTGGCCAGCTTGTCGCTCCTGACCTGCGTCGGCCGCTGCGAGGTGGTGGCGCTCCCCGGTCACGACCAGCCGATCGATCTCACAGACCTACCGCCCGGATGGAACCCCTCCACGCCTCGCGTGCTCTTTGCGACGAGCTCGTGGCCGGTAGATTCGCCGATCCCGCAGACCTTCGCCTCCCTCACGCCCGCGTTCGTGGACTTCCTCGCTCGGGCGGGCGTGGCTCTTGTCGGTCTCGACACGCCCTCGGCCGACAGCCCCGAGGAGACCGAGTTGCCGGCGCACCGCAGGTGCGTCGAACGCTCCGTGCTGATCCTGGAGGGCCTCGACCTAACGGGTGTGGCCCCTGGCCCCTACACGCTGGTCGCCCTGCCTCTTAGCCTGGTCGGCCTCGAGGCGTCTCCGGTCCGCGCCCTGCTGCTGCCGGCGAGGACGCTCCCGACGGGCATCACGGAGCGCGCCGGCGCGGTGGGCACCGAGGGGTGATGCGCTACGGCAGGGACGGTCGAAAGTCAAGAGCTGAAAGTCAAAGGTCCAAAGTCCAAAGTCGAAAGCAGTACCCGGAGTCTGCAGGCTCCGCTTTCGACTTTCGACTTTCGACTCTTGACTCTTGACCTTTGACTCTTGACTCTGGACTCTCTTGGACTTTCGACGTCGTTCCTCAGGCGCAGCTACAATCAACACCGCCGTCGGGGGAGGCCGCCATGGACAGCGCCATCGCACGAGCCATCAACACGCAGTTCGAACCTGTCGCGCTGCTCTTCTCCGACAAGCTGCCCGACGGGGCGATGCAGTTCTCCGAGGGCAAGTGGGGTTGCATCATGTGGCTGCTTCTGGCCGCCGCCGCGAAAGGGAAACCTGCCGCGGCAGACCGCACGACGTTCGGGTGTCTCGGCGGCGGGACCGGCCTCGGGTTCGGCAACCGGTACGAGACGTGGCCGGGCGGCATCGAGTGCTTCTACCGGTTCCTTTCCACCGGCAACGGCCCGCAGGAGGAAGGGCCGGGCGCGTCCTGGCTCCGGCGCGGCGCCGCCAGCGACTTCGAACACGGCGAGCGGTACATCAAGACCCCGGAGGCAGTGAAGCTGTTCGTCGATGCGCTGCCGATGATCGACGTCCCCACGCGCTACGTCGTTCTCAAGCCGCTCTCGCAGATCACAGGCGACGAGCGCCCTGAGGTCGTGATCTTCCTCGTGGACCCGGACCGCCTCTCGGCCTTGGTCGTCCTCGCCAACTACGACCGCGGCGACAACGAGAACGTGATCATGCCGTGGGGCGCGGGCTGCCAGACGATCGGGATCCTCGCCTACCGCGAGGCGCGCTCGGCCCGGCCGCGGGCCGTGGTCGGGCTCACCGACCTGTCGGCGCGCAAGTACGTCGCGAAGCAGCTCGGCCATAACCTGATGACGTTCGCCGTGCCGTTCGCGATGTTCCAGGAGATGGAGGCCAACGTCCCCGGCTCCTTCCTCGAGCGCGAGACGTGGCACGAGCTGATGGCGCCCGAGGAAGGGTAAAGGGCAAAGGGGAAACGGCAAAGGGAAGACGCACTCCAGCACGATTCCACGTCTTCCCTTTGCCCTTTGACATTTCCCCTTTTCCTCTTCTCTAATCCGCCTCCGCCTGCCGTCGCGGGTAGACGGCCGGTCCTGCGATGAGGCCGACCGCCCCGTGCGGGTCCTCCTCGCGCCAGCGGTCGAGCACCGCGGCGACATCCGCCTCCGCACGCATCCCGAGCTTCGCGACGAGCTCGATCGGCAGATCGGTCTTGGCCAGGACCCGGAAGCGCCCGGTCTTCTCGACCAGCCGCAGCGTCGTGTGCCCGTACTGCACGTAATCCTCCGCGAGCTTCGCCACGATCGCCGACACGCGGGGATCCGCCAGGAACGGCTCCATCGCCGGCGAACCCGGCCCGCCGTCGCACGCCGCGAGGAACAGCACCTCGGCATCCGGGGTCGCGAACCGGCACGCCGCGTCGAGCGCCTTGTGCGCCTGGATCAGCGTGTGGTCGGTGGGGAATCCGCCCGCGCTCACGACGATCCGCTCGAACGGTCCGGCCTCGACCTCGAACCATCTCCGCACCCGGTCGCACGCCAGCGGGTAGACGACCTCGAGCGGTCCGCCGGCCGACCACGCCGGCTTCCCGTCTGCGCCGGCCACCAGCAGCACCGCGAAGCGGGGCCAACACAGCCGCGCGGTTGCGGCGATCTCCTCGGCGACCGGGTTGCCTTCGAGCACGCCGGGCTCACACGCCGGGTGGCGGCGAGCCGGATCGGCCGCGAGGTCGATCACCTTCCGGTGGTTCGCCTGGATCTCCGCGTAGCCGGCCACCCCCGGGAACACGAGCTTCGGGCCGCCCCCGAAGCCCGCGAAGTAGTGGTGCTGGACCGCGGAGATCGCAATCAGCAGGTCGGCCTCGACGGCAGCCCGGCTCAGGCGCACGAGCTCACCGGTCGTCAGCGTTCCCACCTCGACGAGCGACGCATCGTCCCGGGCATCGTGCTGTACCACGCGCACGCCTTCGGGCACCGCCCCGATCAGCGCGGCGAGCGACCGCCCGTCGGCCGCCGGGTGGGTGCCGCACGTGACCAGCAGCGTGACGGAGCTTGGCTTCACGCCCGCCTGACCCAGGCATGCGAGCACCGGCGGCAGCACCTCGGGCAGCGCGGCTTTCCGGGTGGCGTCGGGGACGAGCACCGTCACGCGCTGCGCGCCCCGAGCCAGCTCAGAAAGCGGCGGTCCCTCGACGGGGCGATCGACCGCCGCCTCCGCGAGGACCGCTGCCGGCGGCACATGGTGAGGCCCCTCCGGTCGAAGCTCGTGGCAGTGCAGGCCCCGCAGGTCGGCCGTGATGAATCCGCGTCCGTACGGAAGCCGGAGGATCATGGGCTCATTGTAGGCGTTCGCCCGGCGAGACAGTTCACAGTCTCCGCCCACCCTCCCACCCGGTTGACAGTCTCCGCCCACCCTCCCACCCAGTTGACAGTTGACAGTCCCCCACCCACCCAAGGCACAACTAACTACTTTGGGAAAAGAAGTCGTGAGCTGTAGTTTGTTGACTGTCAACTGTTAACTGTCAACTGTCGACTGTCGACTGTCGGCCCTCCCTGCACCTGCTGCGCTTGACACCCAGGCGTCCAACATGTACAGTAACCATGTACAGGTTTGGGGGCGCGATGGCATCGGTGACGACCTACACGCAAGCTCGCGAGAAGCTGGCGGCACTGCTCGACGAGGTCACGTCGACGCGGGAGCCGGTGGTGATCCGGCGCCGCGGTGCGGAGGATGTCGCCCTCATCGCCGCGGACGAGCTGCGCAGCGTGATGGAGACCGCTCACCTCCTCCGCTCCCCCGCCAACGCCGAGCGCCTGCTTCGGGCGCTGGGGCGCGCGCGCCGCGGCAAGCTGCGATCCTCGAGCGTCGAGAAGCTACGTCGCGAGCTCGGTCTTGCCGAAGATTAGCGCGAACGCCGGCGGTAAGGAACGAGGGTTCCTCGCGGTCTTCCACCCCGAGTTCATCGAGGACCTTCGCTGGTGGGTGGAGAACGACCGCAAGATCGCACTCCGCGCACTGACCATCGTGGAGGCGGTTCTGCGGGACCCCTTCGCTGGCATCGGGAAGCCCGAACCGCTCAAGGTCCTCGGACCCGGCGTCTGGTCGCGCCGCCTCACCCAAGAGCACCGCATTGTCTACCTCGTCGGTACAGGCCGCATCGACTTCCTGCAAGCCCGCTACCACTATTGAGTGCCGCCGACGACGGCGCATGGTGAGCAACCTCCGGTCGAAGCTCGTGGCAGTGCAGGCCCCGCAGGTCGGCCGCGATGAATCCGCGCCCGTACCCAAGCCGGAGGATCATGCATCAATTGTAGTGTAGTGCTCCCCCATAGTCAAGCCACCTTGAGTCCTTGTTGGGCGCGGTACTCGGCGGGGCTGACGTAGCCGAGGGCCGAGTGCGGGCGCCGGGTGTTGTAGCGGTGAATCCAGGCG
>JBEKAA010000018.1:0-49797 GCA_050018455.1 Thermoanaerobaculaceae bacterium
TTGAGTTCCACGGCGGGACCCTGAATGGCCGTTGCGCCGAAGGAGCGGTCGTACGTGGAGAAGATATAGGTCTCCCAGTGCCGGTAGTCCACGGGTTCGGGGTCGTCAGTCAGAAAGGGTGGTCCCGCGAGTACACACTGCCCAGGGAAGACTGTAGCCAGCGCGATGAGAGTATCGAGATGCGACGCGTCACGGGCATCCCTCCGCTGAAGGGGCACTGCTGGCCGCATCGGGTGGTCCTGAAAAGTCGCGTGGATGCTCAGCCACCGATGGGTTCTTTCAGGCGGGCGTCCAACGACCAGCGCCCTGGGCCGGCAAGGAGCAGAAAGACGAGGGAGCACAGCATGGCAAGATCGGTCCGGGCGTCGCTCACCATGAACCAGAAACCCTGTCCGGCGTGCACTAGTTCCGGCAGCTTGGTCGTGGCGATGGCAGTGGAGATAACGACCAGAAGCGGGATGGCCGCGAGGCGCGTGAAGAGACCGATAAGAACCAGTGCTCCGCAGAGAATCTCGAAGGTCCCAACGAAGTGCGCCGTGAAGCCGGGCCACGGGAGGCCAATTCGCGTGAAGCGCAGGACGCCCATGTTCGGGTCGGTGAATTTCAAAACGCCCTGGGTGAAGAAAATGAGACCTGTGGCCAACCGGACGAACAAGATACTCCGAGGTCCATTTGCTGGCGGGACCACTCGAAAGGAAAGAGGCGGTTTCATCGCGCACTCCTCCATACGCTCCTATGTCGAACGAGATAAACAACCTTCAGAATACGCCATTCCAAGGGGCTCGTGTCGGCAATACTGCCACGGCACTTCCTGCTGAACGGCCCTCGCAGGGTTCTTGAACATCGAGCTCCGGCGCAAACGGCAGGGTTCGAAGAAGCGGTTGGAGAAGAGAGGGCGGACATTTTCACTTCCTGGATGACGTTGACGGATCTGTGACCGCCGGGAAAGGAAGCGCCCCCTCCCCGCACACAGGCCCTCCAAGAGGATGCTCCCCGTGCTTAGGGTTACAGCCAAACCGTCAATCCTGGTCCGCTGCGCGTGCGCCTATGCCGCTGAAGGACGCGTCCTCTGTTGGGAGAGGCGTGGATGTACCATTTGCAGGACCAGGAAAGAGAAACCATGACCACACGCACTCGTCTTGCTTTCATGTTGCTCGCGATTCTCGTTCCGTTCGGAGTCGCGGCCCAGTCTGGCCCAGCTGGGTTCCAGGTGATGCGCTTGATCGCGGTCGGCGGGGACGGCGGCTGGGACTACCCAACCGTTGACTCCGGCGCGCATCGCCTGTACCTGTCGCACGCGACGCTGGTGAACGTAGTGGACACCGAAACGGGTGCGCTCGTCGGCCAGATCCCGGACACGCAGGGCGTCCACGGCATCGCCGTCGCCCCCGAACTCGGCCGCGGCTTCGTGTCGAACGGGCGGGCCAACACCGTGACGGTGTTCGACCTCAAGACGCTGGCCGTGCTGGCGACGGTCAAGATCACCGGCGAGAACCCCGACGCCATCTGCTACGACTCCTCGACGCGGCGTGTCTTCACGTTCAACGGCCGCTCCTCGAACGCGACGGCGATCGACGCAGCCACCGACCAGGTGGTCGGGACGCTGGCCCTTCCGGGAAAACCTGAGTTCGCGGCCACCGATGGGAAAGGCAGAATGTTCGTCAACATCGAGGACAAGAGCCTGATCGTCGCGTTCGACCCCAAGGCGCTCGCAATCACTGCGCAGTGGCCGATCGCGCCGTGCGAGGAGCCGAGCGGCCTCGCGATCGACGCCACACACCGCCGGCTCTTCTCGGTGTGCGGCAACAAGCTGATGGCGGTGGTGGACGCCGACTCCGGCAAGCTGGTCACGACGCTGCCGATCGGGAGCGGTCCGGACGGCGTTGCATTCGACCCGACTGCAGGGCTCGCGTTCAGCGCGAACGGCGAGGGCACGCTGACCGTGGTCCACGAGGACTCGCCCGAGAAGTTCGCGGTCGTGGCGACCGTGCCGACCAAGAGGGGCGCGCGCACGATCGCCCTCGACGAGGCGACGCACAGGGTGTACCTGCCCAGGGCCGAGTTCGGGCCGCCCCCGTCGCCTACCGCCGAGCGCCCGCACCCGCGGCCCAGCATCGTGCCCGGATCGTTCGTCGTCGTCGTAGTCCAGCGGTAGCAAAGCGATGTCGCGCCGGCGCACGACGACGAAAAGGCGGGCCAAAGCCTGCCGCCCCGGATGATCTTGAGGGCGACCGCGCGGCGGGGGTTCTGCTGGAGGGCCTCGTACACAACCCCCATGCCTCCCTCGCCGACCTTCCGAACGAGCGTGTGGCCGCCGATCGTGGTGGAGCCGGGCGAAGGCTCGTGCAACTCCTCGCGGGTTGGGCGATGTCCAGAGGAATGTGCGTAGGTGTCAGAACCGGATGGTTGGGTTGCAGTGTCTCGTCCAATTTCGCGACCGTCGTATACGTGACGGAAAAGCAGTCGGAGAGCACGGGAATCCCCCATTTTCGTTCGGCAGGCGGGAACTGATGCGAATCCACCTTGACGTGCCCCTCCGAGTCCAGGTTGAGAGATAGAGTTTGAGGCAGACCACACGCTTCAAGTCACAGGAGTAGGACAGCGCAGAACCTCCACGGTGACGATCTCGTATAACAAGACGGCGCCGAAGTAGCCGCGCGCGGATAAGGCGACCCAAGTCCCCTAGGGAGCGCTGGAACCAAACCTCAACCGCCGGAGATGACCGGCCTCGAAAGGAGTCATCATGAAACTCGCGTCACGTGTGGTGTGCCTGGTTGCTATCGCCCTGCTGCTGTCGAATGTTCCTGCCCGTGCTGCTGACTGGAAACCCCTGGGGCAACGTGTCGTCGACTATTCCACCAACCCTGTGAGCATCGAAGCCGCAACTGGTGCAGGGCCCTTCAGCAAGCTCAGGCTCGACGTGAGGGAGGCCAACCTCAAAATCAGCGACGTCAGAGTGACATTCACCGACGGCCAGGCCGTCAGCCTCGACGTGAACAAGTTCGTCGTTGCGGGAAGCAGCTGCATCATCGACCTCCCTTCCGCGAAGGAGGTTCAGAGGGTGGAGTTCTCCTACCGGAAGGTCTCGAATTCGGGGGACAGCCGTATCGCACTGGTAAAGCTCCTCGGCTCCGTCTGAGCCTTGCGGGCGCGGGTCTTGATGCCGGCGGTTGCGACCGCCGGCATCAGCCTCGTGTTCCGGCGTGTGCCCCCATTTCGCGCGCCCACGTATAGCGAGGCCCAGACCGCCTTCCGTCCCTGCCGGCATGCAGGGTCGCAATGTGGCGCCGACGGCGTCACACAGGAGGCGCTGTACGAAGGATTCGGCGGGTGATTCCGAGCGAGGGATGGAGAAAGGAGAAGCGCATGCTACTGAGGGGACCCGATGGTCAGGCCCAGACCGCGGAACTGATCGTGAGCGCTGGTAAGCCGATCATCAGCATGTGGGTGCTGAGGCACAGGGTCCTGCGGCCGGGAAGGGCGTCAGGGTTCGTTCTAGTAGAGGCCACCGGCGCAGAGCGGAGAGCCCTCGCCGCGGCCGGGTTCCTTGATGAGCTCCTGCCTGATACTCCTCGCCTCCGGCTGGTGGATGCTGTCCAGGCTGGATTTCCTTCAACGAGATGATCGGGGCGGTTTCGGACGCGCTGCTGTCGTCTCTCCCGGACAAGCGCGGGAAACACAATCGGCGTACGATTCTCACCGTTTCCTGGGAGGTCGGTTGACCGCGACACCCGAAGTCGAAGGAATCGCAGAAGAATACGTCGTTGCTGCGCTGCGCATGATGCATTTCTCGATCGTCCTGCCTGACGGTGGCGGTCACGGGACCGCAGTCATCAACGCCTGGAAGGGCAAGCAGCGCGTCCTCGTGAAGCTGAACATCGCCGTCTCGCCGGCCGAACCCTGCTCGCTCACGCCCGTAGAGGAGCAAGACCTCCGTCACCAGGCTGCACAGACCTGCGGCCAGCCGTGGGAAGCCCGAGTCCTTCTGAATCCCGACCTGGACCTGGTCAAGCTGGAATGGCGGCCAGTGGAATAGGGGATGTTCGGGACGGATGAACCTTGTGGGGCGGCCTTCGGCACACCCGCTTTCTCTTGTGCGCGTGCGCACACGCCGCGCTGGACAAGGAACGTGATGCCCATTACATGACCCCAAGGCCGGAAGTTG
The DNA here is from genome assembly GCA_050018455.1 of Thermoanaerobaculaceae bacterium. GTDB lineage: Bacteria > Acidobacteriota > Thermoanaerobaculia > Thermoanaerobaculales > Thermoanaerobaculaceae > RBG-13-68-16. The sequence goes on from JBEKAA010000018.1 coordinate 4,166, forward strand.
GTCCGGGTGAAAATTGTGGCCGAGGCGGATTGACCCGCCCCGGAAAACTGGTCCAACGGTAGGTTGAGAATCGGGACCTCTGAACCCGGACTCGTTTCAGGGGGTCAGGTCATCCGAACTCATTCGGGTTCAGGCGGACTCGCTCGCACTCAAGAATCCCCGCGAAGCCGACCACGGATCAGAACGTTGGGGGTTCGAGTCCCTCTCGGAGCGCCAGTTAAGTCGTTCTAGGTCAATCACTTCGAAGACTCACCATGCCGGTCCGTCACACTCCCGGCACACCTCCGGCACACATGCGCCAGAAAATGGGGTTTGCTCGCCGTTGCGTATTGCAGTCAGGACAGCGTCAACGGGGACACTCAAGAGCGGGACAGGCAGGGCGGCGGTAGGTTCCACTCATGGCACCGTCACCAAAACGAGGCCCCGCGCTCGCCACACTGCATCCCGATGTACCATTGATGTGGTCGGCTCCCTGACGGGAGATAGGTGGGAAAAATGAGCCTAATCCTTCTTTCCAGCTTGCTGTATCACATTGGTGAGGAAAGGGAAAGGGAAGCTGCGGCCACCGACTTCACGATTACGTGCGTATTGGTTGCGGTTTTCTGTGTGGTACTCCTTTTCATGTGGCATCAAGCGGACGATGATATTCGGCACGGTCGCTAGGTCAGATGCGGCCTAAACACTCAGTGCAGCAGGCACACCTGTAGGCCTGCTTGCTTGGCGGCCCCGGCTCCGTTGATCATCGTGCCGTGCAGCCATCCTGTAACTCGTCCGGCGCGCCGCCGAGGCGCGAGGCAGGCCCATGACGGGGACAGCGGAAACTCTGGAAGAACGCATACGCCGCGTCACCAGCGAGATGGTCGCCATCGTCCCGTACGATCCGGAGTGGCCGACACTCTTTGAGCTTGAGAGGCAGCATCTGCGGTCCTGCTTGCCCAACGAGTTTATCGTCCGTATCGAGCACTTCGGCAGCACTGCGATTCCAGGTCTGGCCGCGAAGCCGATCGTTGACATGCTCGTGGAAGTCACCAACTTGACGGCTGTCCGAGAACGAGTCGTTCCAGTGCTGGAGTCACAGGGCTACGAGTACTTCTGGCGCCCGACAAAAGGCGACGACGGGCGGCCCTACTACCCGTGGTTCATCAAGCGTGACGCGTCGACCGGTGTGCGGATCCATCACATCCACATGGTCGAAGGGGATTTTGTCGAGCATTTTGACCGCCTGCTGTTCCGCGACTACCTCATCGAGCATCCCGAAGTCGCGAGAGAGTACGAGACACTCAAGCGCCGTCTGGCTGCCGAGTTTCCGGCCGATCGAGTCCGATACACTCAAGAGAAGACCAATTTCATCGCTGAGGTCACGGAGAGAGCGAGAGAGCGTCGCAGCACGGCCTAGTAAATTGAGGATTCTTGTCGCGCGTGATGGTGGGGCGGAGGAAAAGTGATCGGGGTTGAGGAGGAGCCTGAGCGACTGAGTTGCCGCAAGGTGGCGGCCCGCTGAAGCGCGGCGACGGGTGAGAAGATGAGACAACCACGTCTTGGCTCCCCATGGGACTCAGCAGGTACTGCCAGGATCGTCCCCTGGATCTGTCATGTTTGCGGAGGCCAATTCGATACGCTCGGAGGCGGTCTTTGTGCCCGGTGTCAGAGGGAAACGTGTCTGGCTCATTGTGCTGAATTGCCACCACCGAAGGGCCAGGCGGCAATGCTCGAACGCTCTTGTGTCTGCGTGCAGTGTCTCGACGATACCGTGCGTGCGAAGGCCCGCAACTGAGGCCACCGTACCAGGTGAACGGGGGCCGAAGCCCGCCTCACCCTCTCCAGACACCAAAGGCGGGGCGAGAGCGTACGGAATTACCATCCCCTTGGCGTGGGCGACGCCGCCACGAACACTGCTATAGCCGAATAAGGTGTCGCCGCACTAGGGAGCCCCGGCAACCCACCGGCATGGGCACGCCGCCACAAAGACTGCAAGTGGTTTCGCCGAATTTCACGAAACGGCCCAGGCAAGCCTCCCAGCATGCCGCCGGATCCTGGAAGCTCACCGAGCCCAGGGCGTTCTCCTCCCCCGACCCGGGAAAGTCCGGCCAGTTGAAGAGAATGAGTGCGACCGCGTTGTTGAGGCATGCCACCTGGAAGTCCTCGTCCACGACCGTCCGGTGGTCGCTCCAATCCCAGGGGAGGACGGTCCCTCCTACCACTTTGGTATGAGCGGAATCGTGAAATGCGTCACCGACCAGGGCGAACCGTGTGTCGTAACCCTGCCTCCGAAACTGGTCCGCTATTTGCCGTACGCGTTGGACGTTCGCTTCGTAGGTCGCGTCCGTCAGTGGGTGCAGGACCCAGTATTGATGGTATCCGAACCATCGGATCCCAATGTTGACCAGGTTGTCCGCTTCTTGCGTGAACAGCCCGCTGGACACGGTGATGGGGTCGAATGAGTCAACGAGAAGCACTCCGGTCCCCGCGACCCTGTCCCGGATGTGGCTCACGAAATCCAGGTACGGCTGAAGGCAGCCGGAGATGTCTTGCGCGCCGTTGCAGCGGAGCAGGGCCTCGTCCGCGGGCCAGATGGCGACGACCCACGGCGGCCTGATGGTGCTGTGGTTCACGCCGCCGTCCCACCAGGCGTCGAAGAGCTGGATTGCGTCCGAACGCGGGACCGCCGTGGTGTTGTCCTCGCCGAACAGAAAATCGTTGAACCCGAGGATCGAGCAGACACCGTAGGACTCGTAGAGAAACTGCGACTCCCCGGACGCCTTGGTCGCGGGATCGGAGACGTACACGGGCCTGACATCGATGTTCGTGAAGGAGTAGGGTGTGCTCACGGCGGACGGGTTGTGGACCCACGAGAAGCCGAAATACTGCGGCGCCGCCGCCACGCAAGTGCCCGCGAACGCGGTGATGGCCATCGTGGCCGCGAACGCCCACCGTACATTGACGGAAACGACTTTCCTCGTCACGCCAGCAAGAATAGTGCCAGACAGAAGAGTGTCAACATGCCCCGGAGCGGCTGTGACACGAACGCAGGCCAAGCCTTCCACTCGACGGCGCAAGAGGTGTTCTAAGCGCTCGATGATCCGATTGTCATTCATACTCGCAGCAACATCGCCCGACCATCGCCCTCAACTCAAGAGGGGCTACGGCGAGGTTTTACGATCAGTCTTCGAGTCTCGGGTCAACTCGACCGTCCCTTCGAGGCTCAGACCGTCCCCGAGGGGCGGAGCCTCGGGACCCGGCCGGCGGCTTCGCCGGAGGGGAGGCGCTACCGGGGGAACCGGAAGCGCGCGTCGTCGAGGTCGGGGTTGAGCTCGATCTTCTCGATAACGATGCGGGTCAACTGGGGCCGGTCCTTGACGTGGCTCTCGATGAGGTGCGGGAAGACGAGCCCACCCACCGTACGAAAGTCCGAGAACGTGTTCTCCAGCTGCACCTTGTGGCCCCGGACCGTGCGCGTGACGTCGGAGCGGACGACCTGGCGCGACGCGACGTCAACGTAGTCGTAGAGGATCGCACCTCTCTTGAGCGCCACCTTGAGCTTGAAAGCCTCTCCGCCAGGGAGCTTCTCGCGGCCGACGAGCTCGACGACGTGCCCCTTCTCGCGCCAGCCGACGAGAGGGCCTTCGATGTCGCGCTGGTCGACTCCCGCCGTCGCCTCGGCGTCCGACGGCATCTCCCGGGGCTCGAACTGACCCAGCAGCGGCGCGACCTGCCAGGCCGTCGTGCCGTCGTGCGCGAAGACGCTCTTCGTTCCCTGGTAGGAGAACTCGAGCCGGAGGAGGCTGGGCCGCTTGATCTCGCGCACCACCCGCGAGATCCGTCCGCCGCTCGCGGTGGCCGTCCCGATCTCCCGGATCGAGCGTAGCGCCTGGATCCTCGCCTTACCCCCGCGGGCGGCGAGGTTCGAGGCGACGATCTCGTCGACGGACGGGGGCGAGGAGCACGCCGCGAGCAGCGCGGCGAGGAGCGGCAGCGCTCTCAGGTACGGCCTCGTCGGAGCCTCCCGTTTCATCAGGGCACCTGCGCCGGCACGGTCGCCGGAGCTCCGGCCCCCAGTCCCTGGACCGGCGTGGCGGGCCAGTACACGGGCCCGGAGCCCCAGGGCCAGTAGGTCGCATCGCCGAATTGCGCCGGCGCGGTGTGCCAGAATTCGTGCTCGGCATCCCACTGGGCGTCGCGTTGCTTTTTCGCCTGCTCGTCGGCCTGCATCTGGGCATCGCTCGCCTGGCGATCCGCCTCCACGCGAGCCCGCCGCTCGTCCAGGATCGCCTGCCGCTCGCCCGGCATCATCCACTCGCCCTCGAAGTGCACGTAGCCCCGGCTACGGTAGCTCTCCTCCTCGGTGATCCACCGTCCGTCGAGCTGGACCCGGCCGAGCGCGCGGTTCGCTTCCGGGTCATCCGGCAGGATCACGAGCACCTTCGACCAAGCTTGGCCGGCCATAGTCGCCATCGCCCCGCCCGTCGCCCATCGTGCCAGCTGTCGCCACGCCTCGGCATCGCCCACGGGAATCTTGCGTGCCCGCTCGCGATACTCCTGAAGCGGTGACACGCTCTTCTCGATGCGGACGACGCTCGACATCTGAACATTCAAAGTCCCCCCGCCGACATCGACCGTCACGGAGTCATTCGATCGCTCGACAATCTGGCCCGTGATCTGGCCGCCTCCCCGCAGATAGACATCGTCTGCGAGCAGGGGCGCGGCCGCCAGAGCGATGACCAGGACTCCTCGCCTCACTGTCGCCTCCCTCCGGCCCGTCTTCACCAAGGTCCCCCGGGGACTTCGCATCAGGCACAGGGACTGGCTTTCGTGCCTCGGCCCATTATGCCCGGAGCGACGGCATGGTCAAGGCGGCAGCCGGGCGAACGCCCGTCGATCCGTGTGAAGTGGGGCAGAAAACTGGACCAACGGTAGGTTGAGAAGCGGGACCTCTTAGAGCCTCCCTAGCCACTATCCATCAGGTAGACCGTCGTCCCTACCTGAAACATCGCCCGACACCCCCCTCAGTTGAAGACTGGCCACGGCGAGGTCTGACCGATGGTTCAACGACTTCAGTGTTTTGAGATCGCGCAACTATCTCCTAAGAACACGAGTACATAGACTCGGGCACCACGACTGGACGCTACACTCGTCTTCGTTGCCGGAACACTCGGGTAACACCCCGGCGTGACTTCGCACCTCTTAGACGCAGGTCGTCGGCGGCGGAGCCCCGGCTACCGCGTGAACTCGTATGCCCGCGGCACAACGGTAATGCAGCCCGTGGTGCATTGGTAGCCGCTGCGCAGCATGCCGAGCTTGATCTCCTGCTCGCCGTCCACGAGCGTGAACCCGCGCCCGACGTCCTTCTCGTGGTCGATCCCGACGGTCTCGCCGGGAGGCACCGTCACCCACTTGTCAATGATGGAGCGCCAGACCTGTGCACCGCCGCTTACGACGTTGTGGCCCAGGAGCAGCGAGTCGAGGATTCGCGCCCCGTCATCGATCCTCCCCACCATCGACAGGATGCTGCGTTCGACCGTTGCACCGCTGACGATGACGCCGTTCGCCACCAGCGAGTCAACGACGCGCGTGTTGCCGTGGATGAACTTGGCCGGGACGCCGCTTTCGACATACGTGTAGATCGGCCAGTCCGAGTTGTAGAGGTTGATGGCGGGGTCCGTTGCCCTCAGCTCCATGTTCGTGTCGTAGTAGCTCTCGATCGTCCCGATGTCACGCCAGTAGCCGCGCTCCTTCTCCGCCGCTCCCTTGACGAGGAAGCGGGAGAAATCACACGCGAAGACGCGCCGCCGCGGGTTGCACAGCGTTGACGGGATGACGTTGCGTCCGAAGTCCTGGCTGGTGTACCTCTCGGGCTCCCGCTTGTCCCTTTCGTCGTCGATGGCTTCCTTTTTCGCGTCGATCGCGAGCTCCTCGAGGAGCGGCTTGTACTTCCAGGCGTAGTTGCCCATCGAGACGAGGCAATGCTCGCGGTCCTCGGGCAGAGGTTTCGGGTTCGCCGGTTTCTCCTCGAAGCCGATGACGCGCCCCTTTGTGTCCACCTCGAGCACGCCGTACCTGCTCGCCTCGGCGACGGGCCACCTGACGGCCATGATCGTCAGGTCGGCATCGTTCTCGATGTGGAACCGCTCGAAGTTCCGATAATCCATCATGTAGACGTGGTCGCCACCGAAGACGAGGACGACGTCCGGCTCCTCATTGCGGATGAGGGAGGCCTGCTGGGCGATCGCGCTGGCCGTGCCGCGGTACCGCCCGAGTTCGCGGCCCTTGATCGGGATCGGGGGGGAGTCGTCGATGTACTCGTCCGCGCTGATGCCGAACCGCGCCGAGTGGCCCAGCTTGATCTGTCGGTTCAGGGATCCTGGGAGGTGTTGCGTCGGGAGGATCACATTCCGGATCTTCGAGTTCCAGATGTTGCTGATCACGTAGTCGATCACACGTTGGGTCCCGGCGATCGGAATCGCCGGTTTGGCGCGGTAGTTCGTGAGCGGAATCAGACGTTCGCCCACGCCACCCACCAGCACGAATGCAAGGGATTCGGTATGGGCCATGCTCGGCGCTACCTTCCTCAGGTCGTGGCGTCAACATTCATGATAGCCCCTGCCGCAGGTTGGCGCTCCGATCCACGCTCCCTCGTGCAAATCGCCGTACAATCTCAGCCAGGAGATACGACACGTGCAGCCAGGCCCCCGCCTCGCCCCGAAGGGTCGTCCTGAACGCCACCGACGGGAGCGGGAAATCACCGCGCCGCACACGTGTTAGCACAAAAGCGGAATAGGAGGGCAGCCGGCATGGCGACCAACGCAAAACCCCGTCGCATCGGAAGCCTCGCCACCTATCACCTGCTCGGGAGGAGCGGCCTGCGGGTCTCACCGCTGTGCCTCGGCGCAATGACGTTCGGCGAGGACTGGGGGTGGGGTGCCCCGGAAGAGGCCGTCCGGAAGATCCTGGATCGGTACCTCGAGGCCGGCGGGAACTTCATCGACACGGCCGACGGGTACACCGACGGCCACAGCGAGGAGATCCTCGGCCGCTACTGCAAGGCGAAGAAGAACCGCGAGGGGGTGGTGCTCGCCACCAAGTTCACTTTCAACAGTCAGCCGGGCGATCCGAACGCGGGCGGCAACGGAAGGAAGAACATCCTGCGCGCGCTCGAGGGATCGCTCCGCCGGCTCCGGACCGACGCGGTGGACCTTTACTGGCTGCACGCCTGGGACATGCTCACCCCGGTCGAGGAGGTGATGGCCACGATCGATACTCTGGTGCGCGCCGGCAAGGTGCGTTACTTCGGGCTCTCGGCCGTGCCGGCCTGGTACCTGGCGCGCGCCCAGACGATCGCGGAACTGCGCGGCACCGAGCCGGTTTGCGCGCTCCAGCTCGAGTACTCGCTGGTCGAGCGGACGATCGAGCGCGAGCACGTTCCGGCCGCGCTCGAGCTCGGCATGGGCGTGTGCCCGTGGAGCCCTCTCGCCAGCGGCCTCCTGACCGGAAAGTACAAGCCCGCCAGGGGAGGCGTGAAGGGGACCGGACGGCTCGCCACTGCGGGCGGCGCCCGCTTCTCCAAGGCGACCGAGCGGAACTGGGCGATCGTCGGCGAGGTGCTCGCCGTCGCCAGGGAGCTCGGCCGGTCGCCGGCCCAGGTTGCGCTCAACTGGGTGACGAAACGACGGGGTGTCGCCTCCACGATCATCGGCGCGACGACGCTCGCGCAGCTGGAGGACAACCTCGCGGCGCTCGAGTTCGAGATCCCCGAAGGGCCAGCCTCCAGGCTCGAAGCGGTTTCCCGACCCGAGCCGGCGTTCCCCTACTACTTCTTCGGCGACGAGATGCAGAACAGGCTGCGAGGCGGAGTCCCGGTCAGCGCCGAGCCGCCCTGGTTCCGGCGGCGCTGAGAGATCATCGGGCGGCGCTCGAGTGCCGTGATCCCTTCGGCCTCCCGTACGTGGCGGCCATCCACACAGGGTCGCGTATCTCAAGCTGACGGGACGAGTGTCAGGTACGCTGTCGCGACAGCGGGGGAATTTGCGGCCCCCGGGCCGCGTAGCTCAACCGGAAGGGGGTACGAATGAAGGCAATCAAGGTCCATCAATTCGGCGGGCCCGAGGTCCTCAAGATGGAGGAGGTCCCTACGCCAAAGCCAGGCGCGGGCGAGGTGCTCGTACGCATTCACGCTGCCGGCGTCAACCCCTACGATACCTACATGCGCGCCGGTACGTATGCGGTCAAGCCGCCACTCCCCTACACCCCGGGGTCCGACGCCGCCGGCGTCGTCGAGGCGGTCGGCAAAGGGATTATCCGGGTGAAGCCCGGCGACCGCGTCTACACTGCTCGGACTCTGACAGGCGCATACGCCGAAGCCGCCCTCGCGCTTGAAGGCCAGGTCCATCCGATACCCGAGACAGTGAGTTTCTCGCAGGGCGCCGCTGTGTGGGTTCCATACGGCACCGCGTATCACGCGATCGTCCAAGCCGCGCAGGCGCGGGCCGGGGAGACCGTGCTCGTTCACGGTGCGAGCGGCGGCGTCGGCGTGGCCGCGGTCCAGTTGGCGCGTTCGATGGGTTTGCGCGTGATCGGTACCGCGGGCACGGAGAGGGGCCTCGAACTGGTGCGGCGCGAGGGTGCCCATTACGCGTTCAACCACCACAGTGACGGGTACCGGGACGAGATCGTGAAGGCGAGCGGCGGGCAGGGCGCCGAGATCATCCTCGAGATGCTTGCCAACGTGAACCTGGGACATGATCTGACCCTGCTCGCACCGCGCGGCCGTGTCGTCGTCATCGGGAGCCGCGGCGAGGTCACGATCAACCCGCGCGACCTCATGACACGGCGCGCCTCCATCCGGGCGTTCACGCTGTGGGGCCTAACCGACGCCGAGACAGCGGAGGTTAACGCCGCCCTAGTGGCGGGCCTCGAAAACGGCGCGCTGAGACCCGTCGTGGGCAAGGAACTGCCACTGGCCGACGCCGCTCATGCCCACCTCGAGGTCATGGGCGCTGGGGCCCACGGGAAGATCGTCTTGGTGCCGTGACCGGTCACGCGGGTGTCGGCACGGCCTCCTTCGCCTTCGCCAGTGCGGTGCGGACCCGCTCGGCGGTCATCGGCAGGCGGTAGAAGCGAACGCCGGTGGCGTCGAAGACGGCGTTGGCGATCACCGCACCCATGGGAGTAATGGCCGGCTCGCCGCCACCTTGCGGCGCCAGCTCGTCGTTACGCACCAACACCGTCTCGATCCGGGGCACCCACGAGAAGCGCGGCAGGTGGTAGGTGTCGAGGTTGCGGTCAAGGATCTCGCCGCCGCGGAAGTGCAGCTCCTCGGAGAGCGTGTACCCGAGGCCCTGCGTGACGCACCCCTCCATCTGCATCGCAGCACCCGTGGGATTTACCACCACACCCATCTCCTGCACCGCCACCACACGCTCGACCTTCACCGTGCCATTCTCGCGGTCCACCGTCACATCCGCCATCAGGGTTACGTAGCTCCCGGCGTCGATCCCGCACGCTATCCCGCGACCGCGACCCGTTCCAGCCGGTGCCACGCGCGGCTTCCAACCGTACGCCTCGGCGGCCGCTTGCAGAACCCGCCGCATCCGCCCGTCGGTCAGGTTGCGCAGGCGCAGCTCCATCGGGTCGATCCCGGCCGCGGCGGCCATGATGTCTATCTGCGACTCCTTGGCGAACACGTTCATGTTGGCGCCCGGCGCGCGCCATGGTCCCACGCCGAACAGGTGGAGGCCGGTACCCTCCCCCCGCCAGGCACCCGATACGCGGATGGAGACGTTCGGAGCGTCGTAGAACAGCTCGGCCCCGCGGTCGCCCGCGGCGATGACGTGGTAGTCCCACAACGTGATCTTTCCCTCACCGTCGAGCGCCGTGGCCAGCTCGACGACCGCCGCCGGATCGAAGGTGTCGTGAAAGAACTCCTCGGGGCGGCTGAACCCCACCTGGACAGGCTTGCCGGTGATCTTCGCGAGGCGTGCGGCTTCGCTCGCCTGCAGCCCCGCGCTCTTGCCGCCGAAGCCGCCGCCGACGAACGGGGTGATCACTCGCACGTTCTCGGTCGCGAGCTCCAATTCGCGGGCGATGCGGTCGCGAGCGGGAAACGGCGTCTGCGTCGATGCCCAGATCGTCACCTTGCCGTCCTTAAACTCGGCCATGGCGGTGTGCGGCTCCATCGGGGCGTGCGCCACGTACCCCTTGTGGTACGTCGACTCGAAGACACGCGCGGCGGCCTTCCGCGCGACATCAACGTCGCCTTTCGCGCTCACGACCTCACCCGGTCCCGCCGCCTTCACGAGGTGGTCGAAGACCGTCTCGGTGTCGAACGGCGGCTTCGGCGTCTCCCACGACGCCTCGATGCGTGCGAGCGCTTTCGCCGCTGCCTCGGGATCGGCGTGGAGAATGGCGACCAGGCCGTCCTGGTTGACTACCGTCACCCCAGGAAGCTTCGCGGCGGCGCCGGTGTCGAGCCGCGTGAGCTTGGCGCCGTGCGCCGGCGGGCGGAGCACGCAGGCGTACAGCATCCCGGGGCGCCGGATGTCCCCGGCGTACTGCCCGCCGCCGGTCACCTTCGCGTGGGCGTCGAGACGCTGGGGCGACGTCCCCATCACCGTGAGCTCGGAGACCTTGCGCAGGACCGCCTTGTCATCCACGGTGCGAAGGATCCGCCTCCCCTTGGCGAGCTCCCCGTACGTCACCCTCTGGGAAGGATTCCCCGCGACGGAAACGACCCCGTCGGCGACGAGGAGCCCGGCACGGGGGACGCCGAGCTTCTCGGAGGCGAGCCGCAGCATCACGGCCCGCGCCTCGGCCGCCGCAGCTCGCAGCACCGGCCCGAACATCCGCGTGGTCAGGGAGCCGAACGTACCCATGTCCCAAGGGCAGCGGTCGGTGTCTCCCATGACCATCTCGATCGCACCGAGGGCAACACGCAGCTCCTCGGCCACCATCTGCGCCTGCGAGGTCATCACGCCCTGCCCCATCTCGATCTTTCCCGTGAACACGGAGACCAGGCCGTCCTCGCCGATACGCAGGTAAACGTTGACGTCCTCCGGGTAGACGCGGCGGCGGTCCTGGCCGAGGACCGCCGAGGGGCCCACGCTGACGAGCACGATCACGCCGCCACCCGCGATCTTGATGAATTCGCGCCGGTCGATGCCGCGCTGCTCGGTCATGACGCGCCTCCCTTCCTGGTGGCGACGTCCTCGATGGCGGCGATGATCCGCTGGTGGGCGCCGCAGCGACACAGGTTGTCCTCCATCCCCTTGACGATTGCCTCCCGGGACGGCTTCGGGTTGGCTCGCAGGAGGGCGTAGGCGTTCATGATCATTCCCGGCGTGCAGTAGCCGCACTGGACGCCGCCGTGCTCGATGAACGCCTGTTGCAGCGGGTGGAGCGTGCTGTCGTGCGCCAGACCCTCAATGGTGATCACCTCGGCGCCATCGATTGATGAGATCGGCACGCTGCAGGAGCGCACCGCCCGCCCGTCGACCACCACCGTGCACGTCCCGCAGATCCCCTCGCCGCATCCGAACTTGGTTCCGGTGAGCCCGAGATCGCCGCGCAGCACCCACAGTAGGGTGCGCTCACCGTCGGTCTCGAGCGTCGTGGGCTTGCCGTTGAGGCGAAACCGAATGACTTTGGTCATGCGACCCCCCTTTCGGCCAACCGCGTTCTCAGCTTCCTATGCTATCTCTGGGACCACCGTGCACCAAACGTGGCCACCGACCGGACTGACCCAAAACCCGGGAATTGGTCCAGGTTGAAAGTTGGGATCGAGGCATGGAGGGTACACCTCCCCGGGTAGGTGTGTGCAAGAGAACGCGCCAAGGTGGCCGGATGGCGGCGATCGTGGCTGGAACGTATATTAGTTATGGGTCGGAGGTCCGGGGGAGAACCCCGGTCGGGAGGTGCCTATGCGACCGCGGGTGCTGGCTGCAGTCTTAGGAGCTGGCCTGCTTGTGCTTGCGGGCCCTGCGTGGAGCTACGGCCCGGGCGGCAGCCATGGTGGAGGCGGTCACGCGAGCGGCGGCGGGCACCCAGCGGGTGGCGGGCACACCGGCAGCGTTGGCCATGTAGGAGGTGTCAGCCACGGCGGTTCCGGCGGCCATGTGATCGGGAGTTACCACGGCTCGGGTGCCGCTCACATCCTTGGCGGCGCGCATTCCTGGGGAGGTGGCAATCTCGGGTGGGGTGGGCACACGGGCACCGTTGGCCATATGGGAAGTGTCGGCCACGGCGGTTTCAGCAGCCATGTGGTCGGGGGTGACCACGGCCTGGGCGCTGCTCACACCCTTGGCGTCGGGCATTCCTGGGGAGGTGGCAATCCCGGCTGGGGTGGGCACCAGGGATGGCGGGGTCATCACTACTGGGGAGGCTACTCCGGGTTGGGTTGGCCGTTTGGTTGGGGAGGGTTCTGGGGGTGGGGATGGCCGTTCGCGTTGTACGGGTATTACGGACCGTGGTGGTACGACGACGCGTGGGTGTACGGTCCCGAGGGTGGTGGCGCGGCGGACTACGGCCTCACCACTGTCGACACCAACGTAATTTCGGAGAACGCCCTCGTCAACGCATGGGCGTCCGGTCCCGAGGGTGGTGGCGCGGCTGACTCCAGCTTCACCGTCGTCGACACCGACGTGACCCCGGAGAACGTCCTCGTGTACCTCAATGGGGTGTTGATCGGCATCGCGGACGACTTCGACGGCAAACCCGACTATCTCTACCTCAGGCCCGGCCACTACCGCATCGAGTTCCGCCTGCCCGGGTACATGTCCCAGGGAGGGGACATCGACACCGGAAGCGAGGCGAAGATCCCGATCGATCTCAAGCTCGAGCGCGATCGCAGCGACAACGCGGTGACACCCTACCAACCGCCGCAGGGATTGCCGTACGGCAGGATGTTCAGTCCTGACTTTGGCAGCGCAACGGGTACGCGCGGGACCGGCCCGGATCCGTCGCTCCGGCCCGAACTGCGCCGAGAGCACCGCCCGGACAGCGCACCCGTCGGGGGCCAGACCTCATCCTCCGTCGGCGCCGGTCTGGCTGCCCTGAAGCTGCGGATTTCGCCGCCCAACGCCTCCGTGTACCTCGATGGCGTCTTCCTGGCATCGGCGGCCGAATTGGAGAGGATGCAGCGCGGGGTCGCGGTCGCGCCGGGCTCGCACCGAATCGAGATCCTGGCGCCCAGCCGTTTCCCGAAGAGCGTTCAGGTCGAGGTCGATCCAGGTAAGGAACAGACCGTCACCATCGCTCTGCCGTGAGACCTTGAACGAGTTGGTCCGCCGTGGACAGCTGAACCACGAAGAACTCGAGACCAGCTCGTCATCCCTTCCGTGTCCGGATCGCTCGCGGCGGTCTGGGCCAGGCTCCTGTGGAGGACGATCGCCTGTGCGAGGGGGGTTCTCGCCACTTTCAGGTTCTCCAGCTGCGCCTGGCGGTAGGCGAGTTGTGGCGGAAAGTCGGTTCCTTCTTGAGCGATGGTGGCTCGGACAGGATGGTTCACCCGTCAGACAGCACGCGGGCAGCTGACCATCAGATCTCGACTCAGAAGGTTGGGGGTTCGGGTCCTTCTCGGCGCGCCAGTCCAAATCTCTACCGAACAACACTGTCCGCCACAATGTAGCTTCCTGCCCCTGCGCTCATCCAGCGCGCTTAGGTACGGCTGGCGTGCAGCGGCACAGGTGGCACATTTCCGATTGGGCGCGAACGCGTCAGTCTCAAAGACTTTGGCTCTAGGTCAGGCTGTCAAGCTCATCGGGGCAACTTTCGTCGGAAACCTTCTCCTTGGCGGGGGGTATCATCAACCAGCGACGAAAGGAAACCCTGATGAATTCACAGCGAGCTTCCGGCCGTTTCTTCTTGGCAGTCTTCGGTGCTGCTGCCCTTTGTGCCGCGTCCCTGAGCGCCCAGACGACAGGGGCGATCGAAGGCCGGGTCTTCGCGCCCGACGGGAGTGTCCTGCCCGGGGTGACAATTGCGGCGACAGGCGCCGTCCCCGGGGGCCGCAGTGCTCAGTCTGACGCCGCCGGGCGCTACCATCTCGCTGCCCTTCCACCCGGCACGTACGAGTTGCGGGGGACCTTGACCGGTTTTGGTGTCCAGAGACGCTCCGTCATCGTCTCCCTCGGGGCGACGACGACCGTGGATTTCTCGCTCACCCTGGCCGTCACCGCGCAGGAGAAGGTGGTGGGGGAGACACCGCTGGTCGACACCCACTCGGTTGAGGTGGGGAACGCGATTGATGCGCAGGCGTTCATCCGCATCCCTCTGACACGCGACTACACCTCGATCGCGCTGTTCCAGCCGGGCGTGTCCGAGGACGGCGCCGGGTTTTCCGTGTTCGGCGCGACCGGGCTCGAGAACGCATATTTCATCGACGGCATCGACGTCACCGGCGTGCGGCTCGGAGGCGAGATCAAATCCGTGCCGGAGGAGTTCCTCCAGGAGGTTCAGCTGCGGACGGCGACCTACCCGGCAGAGTTCGGGGGTGCCTCCGGCGGTGTCGTCAACGCCATCACCCGGTCGGGCGGGAATGAGTACCACGGCGAGTTCTTCGGGTACTTTGACAACGCGAGTCTGCAGGCCACCGCGAAGCCCGGCGTCGTCGGCGGCAACTTCGCCGGCCTTACCGACCACGACTTTGGCGCCAGCCTCGGAGGCTACTTCGTTCGCGACAAGCTCTGGTTCTTCGGGGTCTACGACCCCACACTGCTGCAGCGTGACGTCCGCCTCGTGACCGGCTCCGGGAGCCCGTACGACGGCTCGACTTTCCGCTCACAGGACAAGCGCGCAGATCTCTTCGCCGCCAAGCTCACGTGGGCCCTCGATCCCTCCGCCGAGATCGTCGGCTCGGTGATCGGCGACCCGTCGACCGATGCCCAGCAACTCGTACAGGACGGGCCGCCGCAGTCGCGGCGCATCCACGAGACCGACGGTGGACCAGACCTGTCGCTCATGGGGACCCGCACGGGCGACACGTGGATGGTGCAGCTGGGTCTCTTCGACCACCGCGAGCGGCAAGACCGCACGCCCGACTTCGAGCCGCCGTTCCTTACCAACGACCCGACCCAGGTGCCCACACTCAATCTCGCAACCTGCAACCTGCCGGGCTGCTACACTGGGGCACCGTGGGTTTTCATCCCGACCAGCCCACCTCTGTTGCAACAGGATTTCGAGCGGCAGCAGGAACGCGGGTCGTTCTCGTACTATCTCAGCCAGCACGAGTTCAAGGCGGGGTTCGAGTTCGCCCAGCTCGACGGCACCGTGTACCAGTCGATTCCGGGAGGCTACGACCGGATCCTGAACCGCCTGGCCGACGGCACGGTCCTCTACACACAGACCTGGTTCGGCGACCAGAGCGGGCTCTTCGGTAGCGACCACGTGGTGCCCGTGGTGTCAGGCTCGCCAAAGAGCGACAACTTCTCCCTGTACGTTCAGGATTCCTGGACGCCGCTGCAAACCCTCACCGTGGACGTGGGCGTGCGCTACGAGGCATACCGCCTGAGGGACGCGGTCACCGGGGGAACCATCGCGGACATGACCGGCAACTTCGCGCCGCGCCTGGGCTTCTCGTGGGACCCACTGGGCCAGGGGCGCCAGAAGGTCACGCTGGCGTACGGCCGTTTCTTCCAGCCGATCCCGATGAACCACCAGGCCTCGGACTTTGTCGGGACCAGCCTGTCCGTCACGAGCCCGTTCGGCTATACGTTCGACTGCGATCAGACGGCGGTGAGCTGCCAGAGCTTCCCGAACCGAGCCGCCGAGCCGGCGGACCCGAAACTCAAACCGCCCACTTCGGAGGAATTCTCCGCCGGGTTCGAGACGAAGATCACCGACAACCTCAAGGTGGGCATCCGTGGCGTGTACTCCCGCCTTCTCGTGGCCGTGGAGGACCGCTGCGATCTGCAGGGCAACGATGCCGCGTTCGCGTTCACGGGCAATGGCTGCGTCCTGATGAACCCTGGGATGGGGAATTACGGCCGCGGCATCTTCCCGGCCGTGACCATGCCCGACGGCACGACACAGCAAATTCTCTGCACCAACGGTTTCAACGAGGAGGAAGGGCGGGCGTCCGTGCCGTGCGCATCGCTTCCGAAAGCCAGGCGGACGTACCAAGGGATCATGCTGACCGTGGAACAGCGTTTTTCGGCAGACACCTACGTTCTGGCCTCATACGTGTACTCGAGCCTGCGCGGCAACTACGACGGCTCGTACAACGAACTGGGAGAGGCCAGCCCGAACACGAACTTCGACTTCGACTACCCAGGGTTGCTGGCGAACGCCTACGGGAAGCTCGCCAACGACCGCCCCAACCAGTTCAAGATAACGGGCTTCCACAGGCTCCCATTCGGAATAAACGTCGGGGTGAACGCCTACTACCGGAGCGGCACACCGGAGGACAAGCTGGGCTCGTTCGCGCTGATCAACGGGGCCCCCGTGCCGCTCTTCCTCGAGCCTCGGGGCAGCCAGGGGCGAACGCCGGCAGACTGGGACACCGATCTGCACTTCGACTATACGCTGCCGGTCCGGGGCCCGCAGGTGAGCCTGATCGCTGATATTTTCCGGATTTTCAACCGCCAGACCGTGCTGGCCGTGAACCCGTTCTACAACGAGGACGGCTTTCAGTCCGACAACGGCGTCCAGACCAACCCGGACTACGGGAAGCCGATCCTCCGCGCCGACCCGCGTCTCGCCCGCGTGGGGCTGCGGATTGTGTTCTGAGGCGCCGGGCAGAAGCGTTCGATCAGCTCAGCACGCCTGGCTGAAAAGGACCGATCTTGCGGGCATACGAGATGACGATGAAATGCATCGCGAGGTCAGCGTCTGTGGTCCTGGTCCTGCTTGTCCTGGCGCACCGGGCTGCTGCCGAGGATCCAATGAGCCTCGCGGACTCCGAGGTGACCAATCGCCTGCAGTACATCCAGAGCTCACTCGATGGGGGTCAGGAGGCGGCCAACCTCTGGTGGTACGGCTGGGGCGTCGGGTACGGCTCCCTCACCGTTGAGCAGTTTGTCGCCAACTGCCGGGCGGACACCAAGAAGGAGAGGCAGGACACGCTCGTCGGTTACGTCACCAGCAGCTTCGGGGTGATAGGCCAATTGGTAGCGCCCGTAGAGGCGGGCCGTCTGGCGGCGCAGTTGAGGGCCATGGCGGGCGATACGCCCGAGGCGCGGCAGGCCAAGCTCGCGGCGGCCGAAAGCTTCCTTCGACAGAGCGCGGCACAGGAGGCATTTGGGCGCTCGTGGAGGATGCACGCCATCACCGGGGCTGTGAACCTGGGAATCGGTCTTTTCCTCTCGCTTCGCTACGATCGCCCTGGCCGGGACGGACTCGCGATCTTTGCGATCGGCGAGCTGGTGTCGGAGGTACAGATCTTCACGCAGCCGATGAAGGCGGTCCGTGACCTCCTGGAGTACGAACACCGGTCCGACTTCAACCACGCAACCGCGGGCGGCGCCGACCATTCCACGTGGTACGTGAGCGCGACACCCGGGGGGTTCGTGGTAGGTTGCAGATTCTGATTCGCCCCAGCACCGCCAGCGGCCAGGAATTGCGGATCCGAGTGACCGAGATCAGGCCCGGGCGCGTGCGTGACCTTGTCGGGCACCGGCAGTGCGAGCATGGAAGAACGCTCGCAACGCCTCCGCGAGATGTACATGCGCGAGTTTCTGCTACGCATTGCGGCCCGACTCCACGGACCGTTGCGGACCACCGGGGGTCAGAACAGCCAGCGCTTCTTGATGTGGAGAGGCTGGTCGGGGGTTCCGAGCCGTGACGAGTGCCCCGCATAGTCCGTCGCCACGACGTAGAGCTCGACCGTCTTGTTGCCATGGAACTCCGGCGTGACCTCGACCGCGTACTCGTCGTTGCCGGTGCTCCGCGTGGGCAGCTCCTGGTAGGCGGAAGCACCCTCCTGCCGCGCCATGACGGTCACGCTCTTCACGCGGTAGTCGTCCGTGACGACGAAGATCACGGTGAAGGGCTTGCCCTTGGAGTAGTCCATCTTGGACCCTGGCTTCAGCCGGACGACCGGTGGCGCCTTGTCGAGCTCGGCGAGCAGGCTCTCGAGACGCTGTCGAGCCGCGGCGAAGCGCTCCTGCCAACGTGCGTCAGGCGTGGCCTGCGCGAGCGCCTCCAGCCCTTTCTCCGGCCGGCGTTCCTTTTCCGCGGCATCGGCGGCGGCTAGAGTTGCGGTGAAACGCTGGTCCGCATCGCGCGCGGCGTGGAGTCCGGTCAGGCGGGTCTGAAGCCCGGTCCGGTCCGGCCAGGCTCGCTGCAGGGTCTGCAGCTTTGTGAGGGCCGCATCCGTCTGGCCCTTGTGGACGAGGACCTCGGCCTGGGCCTCGAGAGCAGCGGCCGCGGCCTCCCGCACCTGCTGCGCCTGGCGGTTGGCAGGCAGGAGTGTGACGAGCGCGGAGGCCTGCTGCAGGGCCGCCGCCCAATTCTTGGCCTTGATCAACTCCCCGAGCGCCGTATCCGCCTCGACGCTGCGCCGCGCGAGCGCGAGGCGCTGCGACCCCTCGGGCGAGGCCTCGATCGCGGCAACCTCGGCGTCGGACAGGCCTTCGAGCAGGGTGCGAAGCCGTTCCACGTTTCCGACGGCGATCGCCTTCTCGAGGTCGGCCTGTGGTGTCGCCAGCGCAACAGGCTCCGCGGTCGGCGGGGCATGCGGCGTGGGCGCCGTCTGGGCGGGGAGGGGGGTCGCTGCAGGCTTTGCCGTCGGCCGGAGCATCCCTCGGCCGGCGATGAGCGCCACGACGATAACGGCCACGGCGCCCCCTGCGGCGAGCGGAAGCCATCGAGCCCGCTTCTTTGCGAATGGTTTCGGGGTTGGAGCGGGCTTCGCGGCGGCGGCAGGAGCAGCTGCAACCGGTTCCCCTTCGCGGGGCTCGGCTTCACTGGCTGCGGCAGGGGCTGTGGAGAGGTCTTCGCGCAGGATCAGTGTCGGTTGCGTTCCCTGAGGCAGGGAGGTACCCGGCGAGGACTCCAGTTTCGGGATTGTGCTCGTCACGGCGGTGTCGTTCGCCGGGAAGAGCAGAGTAGGGGCGGTGGAGCGGGAGTCTTGCGCATCGGCCGACGAGATCGGCTGCGGCGTGGAAGCCAACCCGAACTGCTCGTTGATGCGCTCCTGGGTGCTGCCCGGTACCGGGTTGCGGATCCTCATGGTCGGCTGGGAGTCGTATTCCTGGAGAACTCTGGTGAACTCGTCCGGGTCGAGCGGAAACCGAGTCTGCACCTTGGCCAACGCTTCATCGAGCGCCTCGGCGGAGGCGTACCTCTCCTCGGGTTTCTTGGCGATCGCCTTGAGCACGATCTCACGCAGGTCCTCGGGGACCCGCCCGGTGGCGTCGCCGGTCGCGAAGTCGAGCGGCGGCTTGAGGAGGTGCCCGGCGATCAACTCCTGGGGGCTGGTGGCGGGAAACGGGTGATTGCCGGTGAAGAACTCGTAGAGCACCACACCCAGCGAATAGATGTCGCTGCGCTGATCCACTTTCCCGCCGGCGGTGCCGAACTGTTCGGGCGAGGCGTACAGGAGCTTCCCGAGGAACGTCCCGCTCACCGTGAGGCCGGTGGTGCTCGTGACTACCTTAGCAACGCCAAGGTCGATGAGCTTCACCATGGGCCGGCCAAGGTCGTCCCAGGCCACCATGATGTTGTCGGGCGAAATATCGCGGTGGACGATTCCTTTTCGATGCAGGAAGCCGAGGGCCGTCAATGTCTGGCGAGCCAGGTCGAGCGACAGTTTCAGGGACGGGGCGCCGACCCGCTCGAGCATCTGCTGTAGCGAGATGCCTTCCACGTACTCCATGACGATGAAGCCGCGGCCCGTTTCGTCGAACGCGAAGTCGTACATCTGCGCGATGTGCGGGTGGCGCAACTTGACCGCCATCTGGGCCTCGCGGAGGAACCGGGCGCGCAAAGCGTCGTTGGCCTCGTGCTGCGCCCGCATGACTTTGATGACGCGGATCTCGTCGAGCAGGCGGTGGCGCACCTTGTAGATGGCGCCCATGCCGCCCTCGTGCAGCTTCTCCAAGACCTCGTACTTGCCTTCCAAGGAGCCGACGTTTTCCATATGGCCTTTAACCGACAGCGATCGCGACCCGATCCAGCCGGCGAACAAAAATGGTAGCACGGTCGCCAGGGGATCGAAGGGCCCTGCGTCACCCGGTAGTGGGTCAGTTTGAAACCTCGCCGTCGAGAAGCGCCACGATCTCTTCCACCGACCACACATGATCCGTCACGCCAGCGACCATCGCTGGAGTCTTGCCGGCGAGGCTCTGGTGCTTGCGACCGAAGTTGTAGAACATGAAGTAGAGGCTCACGGCCGCCATGTGGTTGGCCAACTTCTTCGAGAACCCGTTGGTCAACCGCGTGAACCGCCGCATGCTCATCCGCATCGTGAGGTTCTGACGCTCGACGTAGCTGGTCGAGATGTGCTTCGGATTCGGGCAGCCCTGGCGAATTTCAGTGCTGGTCCCGATGCATTCAGCCGGGCTATAGCGCTTCTCAGCCTCTACCGGGACGCCGTAGTGCTTCTGGAGCATCGCGTAATCAACG
The DNA here is from genome assembly GCA_050018455.1 of Thermoanaerobaculaceae bacterium. Classification (GTDB taxonomy): domain Bacteria; phylum Acidobacteriota; class Thermoanaerobaculia; order Thermoanaerobaculales; family Thermoanaerobaculaceae; genus RBG-13-68-16. Next base: position 24,716 of record JBEKAA010000018.1, read on the forward strand.
TCAGCGCCGAAGGCGTCCTCGACCGCGTCGAGGTACATCGTATGGCCGTCCGTCGTGAGTTGAACTCGGTGGCGAAGTCGGCTCGCGAGGTCCTGCATGAACTCGGTTGCCGTGCCACCATCGCGAGACCCCACCAACCACGCCGGCACCAGCTTGGTATCAGCGTCGATTGCCGTGAACGTCCACACGTCCCCGTAGCCGAATTCGCCCCGATGCTCGTCGGGGACGTTCTTGGCCTTGGCGTAGCAGAAAGACCAAATCTCGTCGGCTTGGATCCGCCGACAGGTCAGGCTGCGCAGAGCCTCGTCCTGAAACTGGGCGCAGGCTTCGCCAAGCTCGGACAGGAGTTTGACGACCGTGTTCTTCGCCGCGCCCGTCATCCGAACCGTGGCGCGAATCGAGTTGCCTTCCACCAGGCACCGGACCACCTGGGTTCGCTTGGCCGTAGAGAGCTTGTTCATACTGACAATATAGCGTACGCACCTACGCTTGTCAAGTCATTTTGAGAGTTGAGCGCCACGAAATTGGAGAACGCTTGGCTCGGCGAAAACGAGGGGCCGCTCGCCCGCACCTGTCTCCAGGAGGGACATCGCGAGTTCGCTCGGAAGCCCTGCCTCCAGCGCAAGGCGCCGGACATCGCCACCGTAGAGCATTTCTGCCATCTGGCGTAGCTGTCGTGGCTTTTCGGGTGGCAGTTGGTCACTCCCGGGTTCGTCTTTGCGCCAGCGCCTTCGAGATAGCGAGATCATTAAGTGTCTGTATTGGTTGGATGTGATGATTTTCAGCGTGTGCGCGCGGACGATCAACGCTTGCATCGAAACGCCCCATCTAAGCTTGAGATCAAACAACGAGGTCAGCGTCAGAGGCAGCACCAACTCGGCCCGCATTGCCTCTTCTGGCATCAACAACTCAGCCGCGAAAGCCTTTGCTTCATCCTCGGTGTCAGCCGATGTGCCCTTGACCGCCTGGTGGAGCACTAGGTGACCCGTCTCGTGACCCGCGCTCAGCCTGATTCGATCGATTGGTTTTGTGGCGTCGAACACGATGACAGGCCATTTTTCTACCCCTGTGCTGAACGCGTCGAACTCCTCGATTTCCTTGGTTGATACGGCGATGCAGACCACCCCGGCGTGTTCGATGCGGCGGATCAACCCGCGGATTGGAACGAGGGGTTCCAATTTGAGAGCGTTCCGGGTCAGGCGTGCTGCTGTGATCACGTCCTCGTCGGTCAAACGCGGTAGGGTGACCGGGATTCCTCTGACCTTGCCGGCGTTCCTTGCAAATAGGTGCTCGAACGCCAGATGAGCGAGTTGGTAGAGGTAGTTCGCGTCCCCGGCCGTCAGCTTCGCCCGCTTTCGGTAAAACACAAGCGAGCCCTCGGGGAACTCAACGGTGTCTTCTGAGTTGAAGAACGACTTTGGAAACCCCGTATGCAGCGCGATCCTGCCCAGGAGTTCGTCCGACGGCCTGAAGTTGTCCTGCTCGATTTTAGCTATCGCCGACTGGTGGACACCCAGGTCAAACGCGAGCTGACTCTGTGTTATGCGCCGGAGGTCGCGCGCTTGCTTGAGACGGTATCCGTACATTGGCTATGCCCCGGTCTTGTCGGTGCTGCCTTGCTGGGGTTCTTCCTCGGCCGCGACTTCCTCTTCACCAAGGGGAAGGTCTTCTACAACCGGCGGTGCGCTTGGCGCGACAACGGCCGCCATCAACGGCGAGGGGATCTCTTTCCACCACGCCGTTTCCTCTCCAGGGCCGTTCGGGCAGAGCAACTCGACCACCGCAAGTTCGTGTCGGCTGTCTAGGTCATAGTTGACGACCAGGTTCAACACGTCGGGTTCATCTTCAAAGAGAGACCGTTGCTCCATGAAGGCCCTACCAACCTCAGATCGAGCTGATGGGGCGACGTGGTCGCGCCCTTTGCGCACCTTCAAGTGGTACGGCCCGTAGGTGAGGTCAATCCCGTTCATCGGGAGATCCTCGTTCACGATCAGCCGCGGATCGGCGTTCTTGGCGTGATCCGATAGGAGATTCCGCAGTTCGTTCCTCACCATCGAGCCGAAGTGGTGAACGTCGTACGGGCGTTTTCGCGTCTCTAGGTCTTGGCGCCCTGCCACGGTTCCTCTATCGAGGAAGCGGTAAATTGCTGGAAGTAAATCACCTAGTTCTTCGTATGCTCGCTCGGGCTCGGGCCGTTGCTTTTTCATACTCATATTATGAGTACATTTTTACAGCGTGTCAACCCCCTTACTGCTGGTGGTCTTTCCACCGCACGGCGGCCGCCTTCTTGGCGCTTGCGCTTCGCTGCTTCGCTGTCATCTTGGCGGCCCTAGCCAGACCGCCCTTCCGACCCCCGAGCTTGCCGAGCGCGACGGCGGCCGGGTTCTTCCCTGAGTCCTCCGGCTCCGCTTGTTCCTCACCGGGTTCTCGTGTGGCTTGGTCTACGACCCACTTGGCCAGTTCGGCCACGTCCATCCGCTTGCGTGGGCGCTTAGGCATACTCACAATGTAGGCCAAGAGGAGCCGGGACGCAAGCTAGGGGCGCGCCCGCAGGGTGTAGTGCTGGCAGATGGCCTGAATGAAGGCATCGTAATGGAGCGGATCACCGACCTGCGGTGCGGGCGCTGCGGTCAGATAGGTGACGTGCGAGTTGCCGATGTTTTCGCACTTGACCACGATCGCGCATCGCGCCTCCAGCCCGGTGCCGACGAGTCCACCACGTTCGGCAACGGCACGGAGTTGGTTGACACAGTGCTGCACGAGTTTGGACGGGTTCTTGTGAACGGTGACCTCTGACCGAAGGGGTGATTGAAAGCGGTCCGAGCCGTTGATTATCAGAACACCGCCCGCGACGGCCGCATTGTTGTAGTGATGAACGTGCTCGTGGTGTGCCTCTAAATCGCGCTTCCGGTTCTTGGCGGCCTTGTGGTGTTCGGTCATGACGGCCTTGATCTCAATAGCGATGTCCACCGACGACGGTTGAAGCTCGCGGATGGTCCCCGCGGGCTGAGGTGCAATGTCTCCGAGCGAAGGGCGCCCTAGCACCAGGTCAACGTTCCAGTCTGCGGTACCAGCCCGGAGTGTGAAATTGATGCAGTAGACCAGCTCGCCCGAAGCCGCACGGTCTCGAATCAGTGGACAGTGCTCAACCAGGTCGCCGGCGATGGCAACCGCCAGAGCGTTTGAATGGCGGTTTGATCTCGGGTGGTACCCCTCGGCTTGAAGGTGCTGAATGAAGCTTCTCGGGTTCGGACTCACGCCAGGCCGCCGTTCTTTGGGTGCTCCAAGGTTGCACCTGCCGGCAAGTGTTTGGTAATCCGCTGCTCGGCGAGGTCAAAGTACTTGGGCTCGATCTCCACACCGATCGACGAACGGTGCATCTCGGCGGCCGCCACGACGGTTGACCCGACGCCGACAAATGGGTCAAGTATCGTGTCGCCAACGAACGAGAACATACCGATCAACCGCCTTGCGATCTCCACTGGAAAGGGTGCCGGGTGGTGCCGTTGAAGGTCGCCAGGAACGTCGCTCCACACCTGCTGAAACCACCGGCGGTGTTCGTCCTTACCGATCATGGAGAGATCGCGTTGCTCCTGGGTAGGGTGTCTGTAGCCGCCCGGCTTCCGAAAGATCAGGATGTACTCGGTGTCGTTCTTGATAATGGCGTTGGGCTCATACGGCTTGCCCAGGAAGAGCGAACCGTTGCCGGCCACCTCGGTCACCGCGTTTGCGATCTTGTTCCAGAGGATGGGTGTTAAGGGGTCAAACCCCAAAGCCTGGCAGCGGACCTGGATATACGCATGAAGCGGGTCCACGAGATGTCGCCCAAACAGCCGCCGGGAGCGGCACACGTCGCCAACAACGACGCACAGCCGGCCACCGGGGACAAGGAGCTCAAGGCATCCCTTCCAGACCTTGTCGAGCTCGTCGAGGAAGCGCTCGCGGCTGTGAATGTGACCGAGCTGGCGGTCGCCGGCCGCACCGTCATAGGTCTTGAGATCCCAGTACGGCGGGGAGGTGACGACGAGGTGAATCGGCGGTTTGACCCCGCGAAGCTCGCGGGCGTCGCCGAGGATGAGACGGTGTTTCGTCTTGAGAAGCGGTGAGTTAGAGGCCCAGGCGCGGACTCCAGCTTCTCTCTTTTCGGCGATAGGCGCCTCTGTCCTGCGGGTCCGCGGCGGCTTCATCGGCGCGGGTCGATCACTCTGGACACGGGGCATGTCAGAGCATACCGCAACGGTCTTCTCCCGGCTAGGCATCAAACTGACCCACTACCCGTCACCCCGGCGCCTGATCGCCGGTGGCGGGCTAGACTACTCGAGGTGTCGCGGTGCGCGATGCCGGGGAGGTCCGGTGATGTCCGTCGGTGCGATGAAACTCCGCATAGCGACCCTCGCCATTGCGGGGGTCGTTCTGAGTAGGCCGGTTCTGGGGCAGGAGGTGTCGCCACGCGTTGACGCGGGCGATTTGACGCCGGTGAAGATCCTCCGCACGATGGAGAGGGCGTACGCAGGGTGCCGCAGCTACCGGGACGCCGGCGAGGTCCGGACGACCATCGTGACCGACGGCGGCCGTGCCGGGAGCGATCGGCCCTTCACCACAGCCTTCGTGCGGCCCGGGCGGCTTCGGTTCCAGTTCACGGACCCGGGACTCGGCGAACGCTCGTCGTCGTACATCGTGTGGTCGGACGGCACCGAGGTGCTCTCGTGGTGGGACGCCAAACCGGGCGTGCGCCGGCCGGGCTCGCTGCAGGCGGCCCTCGCCCCCGCTGCGGGGATCTCCGGCGGATCCTCGGTCCGGATTCCCGGCTTGCTGATGCCCGAAGCGATGGGCGAGGGCCCCCTGCTCATCGCGCCCGAGCGCATCGAGGACGGCACCGACCGCGGCGTCGCCTGTTTCCGGATCAACGGGAAGAGCCGGAAGACCCCGTACACGCTGTCGATGGGAGCGCGGGTGCTCACCGTGAAGGAGGAGAGCGTCACCTTGTTGATCGACCGAGCGACGTTCCTTCTGCGGAAAGTCCAGGAAACACGAACGTTCGACACATACACCTCGGAGAGCACGACAACGTACACCCCGGAGGTCGACGTCGAGATTCCTGCGGGACAGTTGGCCTTCGGAGCGCCCGAGACGGCCCCCGCCCCGTAGCCTCGGCCTGCGGGCGTCGCGGAGCTCCGAGGCGGGGGCACGTGATCGCCGGAACAGAGGCGCGATACGGGCGGCGTGACACCCACCGCGGTCATCGAGTACCGTGGCGCGCCCAAGACCGGGCGCTGCCTGATCGGGAGCAGAGAGGGGAACACGGCTATGGACGAGCTATTGAGGCGGATCGAAGGGTATCGCGAGTGGGCTGTGGAGTTGCAGCGCGGGCTGACGGCGATCCCCGCGGTGTGCCCCGAGAGTGGCGGCGAAGGGGAGTACGACAAGGCGGTGTGGCTCGAAGGAGTGCTGAAAACGCTCACCTTCGACGAGGTGGCGCGCTTCGACGCCCCGGACGCTCGCGCCAAGGGTGGCATGCGGCCCAACATCGTTGCCCGATACAGCGGTTCGGACTCGTCGCGAACCCTCTGGATCATGTCGCACCTCGACGTCGTTCCGGCCGGCGAGCGCACACTCTGGACCACAGATCCCTTTGAGCTCCGCATCGAGGGCGGCAGGCTCATCGGGCGCGGCGTCGAGGACAATCAGCAGGCCATCGTGTCGAGTCTGTTGGTTGCCCGCGCTCTCATGGAGTGCAAGGTGCGCCCGCCGGTCGACCTCGCGCTGCTCTTCTGCGCCGACGAGGAGACCGGCTCGGCCTACGGAGCGGAGTTTCTCGCCGGACATCACCGCGACCTGTTCGGTCCGGACGACATGTTCCTGGTGCCCGACGCGGGCAACGCCGAGGGCTCCCTCGTCGAGGTCGCGGAAAAGGCGCTCTGGTGGGTCAAGGTGCGGACGGTCGGAAAACAGTGCCACGCATCGACGCCGGCGCTCGGCGCCAACGCCTTCCGCGCGGCCAGCGACCTGATCACGAGACTCGCCTCCCTCGACCGTGCGTTCCCTCAGGAGGACCCGCTCTTCGATCCCCCGACGTCCACCTTCGAACCGACGAAGAAGGAGCCCAACGTCCCGAACGTGAACACGATCCCCGGCGATGACGTGTTCTACCTCGACTGCCGGGTGCTCCCCTCGGTCGCGCTCGCCGATGTCGAGGCGGAGATCCGGCGACTCGCGGCCGAGGTCGCAGCGGCGCACGGTGTGACGATCACGCTCGAAGATGTCCAGCGGGCCGTCGCGACCTTGCCGACGAGTCCGGACGCCGAGGTGGTGCGGCTCGTGGTGCAGGCGATCCGCGAGGTGCACGGGATCACGCCCCGCCCGCAGGGAATCGGCGGCGGGACGGTGGCGGCGATCTTCCGGAGGATGGGGCTTCCCGCGGTGGTGTACTCGAAGATGGATGAGAGCGCCCATCAACCGGATGAGTTCTGCATCCTCGACAACCTCATCGCCGACGCGAAGGTCTTCGCTTCAGTCGCAATGAGGTGCGCTCCCCGAGGGGCGGAAGTAGCGCGAGCGTCACGCGGCGGGGAGCCTCCCGACGCCGAGGCGCCCTGCCTCGGCGCCGATGAGCCCGTCGAGCTCGCGGCGGAGGCCCTCGGGGAGCGGTGCGGGGTTGCCGCGCGCGACGATCGCCTGCACTCCCTCGGTTGCGACCTCGGCCGCGCTCTTCGCGCCCGCTGCCTCCCATGCGTCGTAGGTGCCTCGCTCGATGACGTTCCCCGGGATGAAGAGCTCCTTGCGGAAGTGCTCCCGGGTGTGGCGATGTCCGAGGAAACCTCCGAGTTCGACGACCGCGTGGACCAGGTCGACGGCCTCGGCGGCAGAGTCGTGTGAGATCCCGCGTACGAGGCGCAGCGCCATTCCCGCCACCTGGTCGTCGAGAACGAGTTTCTCGAGGCTCTGACAGCTCTCGAAATCGAGCATCCCCGGCCCGGAGATCAGGTTGATGCCCGCGAGCGCCCCAATCACGGCGCCCAGCCCGGACTCCATGCCAGCCTGCCAGTCCACGACCTTGGCGTCGGACATCCCCATGTAAGCGTGCGTGGGAAGGTGCAGGTGCTTGCCGACCTGGGCATCCGCGGCGTCCACCATCATCGTCTCGATCGCACCCATTGGCGTGGTGCCGTGCCTCATGTCGAACGCGGCCGGCGAGCCGCCCCACACGATAGGCGCGCCGGGCTGGGCGAGCTGGTGGAGGATCACGCCGGAGAGGCTCTCGGCGGCGTGCTGGACGACCATCTCGCGCAGCGTCACCGGCGACGTCGCGCCGCCGAGGGGCATCGAGACCAGTTCGGCCGGAATGCCGGCGCGCGCGCAGTCGAGCAGGGCCTGGCACGTGAGGTCGCTCCACTTCAGCGGCGGGCTTGGGCAGCAGTCGAAGATCGCGAGCGGTCTCTCGGCCAGGGCTCGCGTGCCGCCCCGCACCGCGGCGAGCATCGCCTTCATGACCTCGAAGGCGTCTTTCTGGAAGGTTCCGGTGATGACGGGCTTCGTCGAGTTGGTCAGCGCGACGTAAAGGCGCCACCGGTCGCCCATCGGCTCCGGCACGTCCCTCGGAACAAGAGCCGTGGCCTGTCCTGCGATGTTCCGGCACGCTTCGGTCACCCAGGCCAGGTGGCAGAGGTCGGAGGTCACGGGAGGCCGGCGCCGCCCGGTCTCGGGGTCGAGGAAGTGCAGCGCCGCCGAACCCGGGTCGAAGTGGACTCGTTCACCGCCGAGGTCGAGCGCGGCGTTCCCCTCGCGATCGTAGATGAGCACGCGCGGAGGGACGGCGGCGAGGGCCCGTTGCACCTCCGTATCGGTCGCGAAGAAGCGGCCGCCACGCTCCGCAAACCCCGCGCCGCGAAGCAGCGCCTGGGCGTCCTCATTCTCGACCTCGAATCCGACTGATGAGAGAACGGCAGCGGCGTCGGCGACGACGCTTTCTACCTGCTCACGGCTGAACATCTCGAGTCGTGGTCGGGTCGCCTCCATTGTTGACCTCCTTCGGTTCCTCCGTGCATGTCCTACCCGCACTCGGCGGGCGCGATTCTGTGCCGGCAGCGGACCAGGCCGCAGCGCTGGCAGCGCGTGGACGAGTGCGGCGCCGGATGCCCCGGTTTCTCGAAGCTCACCGCAAGACTGACCGATTTGCGGGGCACCATCATCGCGCCGCTCGTGAGCTTGATCCCGAGATCGGCGATCGGAAGAAGCGCAAGGAGCAACCGCTGGGCCCCCGTGTCCCAGCTGCCGTACCCCGGGCTGACCCTGGCCGCCGGCTCCAGCCCCGCCGAGTGCGCGACGGAGCAGATCTCGAGATTGAGGGCATCGGCCGCCGCCTCCGCAGCGGCGGAACCGATCGAATCGAGGACAAGCGCGTCGAGCAGGGCGTTGCCGGCGATGCATCGGCCGATCTGATCTTCGAGCGCCTGGCCTATGGTGACGACGCCGATGCCGACCCGCTCGCCGGGCTCGGGCATCTCGGTGGCCGCGGCCTCGTCGTGGGACACCACCGCGTAGGCCCCCCGAGGTTTGATGAGAAGAAGAGCCTTCGGCAAGAGCTCTTCGAGGCGCTTCGCACCCCGTGCCGGATGGTCGCGGCCCTGCGGATAGCCGAGGTAGCGACTCGCCTCCTCGAGCTTCATATTGACGTCGAGGTCGAGCACCACGGACGGCGGCCTCACCGCTTCGCCATCGCATCGAGCGTCGCCCGCGCCTGCCGGATGAACTCCGGCGTGGTGCCGCAACAGCCGCCCACCATGGCAGCCCCCGCCTCGACCATGGCAGCGATGTCGCGCGCGAACGTCACGGGGCTGGCGTCGTACACGACCCCCTCGAGTGTGACGCGCGGCTGGCCGGCGTTGGGTTGCGCCGAGAGCGGCACCCGGACGAGAGGGGCCGCCTCGCGCACCATCGTCGCCATCTCGGCGGACGTCACCGAGCAGTTGCATCCGACCGCGTCCGCCCCCGCATCGGCGAGCGCGGTCAGGCTCGGCACGAGAGGGTCGCCCATGATCGTGAAGACGCCCCTTCGCCGCCGCTCGAACGTCATCGAGGCGTGCACCGCAAGACCCGTCGCACGCGCCGCCTCGACCGCTGCCAGGGCTTCGCGGAGATCGCTCATCGTTTCGATCGAGATCAGGTCGACACCTGCCTCGGCGAGCGCTTCGGCCTGCTCGCGGAACGCCCGCTGCAGCTGCTCGACGGTGGCGCCTCCGAGGGGGGGCAACATGTGTCCCGTGGGACCGACGTCGCCGGCCACCAGTCCGGTGCCGCCGCACGCACGTCGGGCGATCTCGACCGCCGCGGAGTTGACCTCGCGGCAGCGGCCTGGCAAGCCGCCGGCGGCAAGACGCAGCGGGTTGCCGCCGAACGTGTTGGTGTGGACGACGTCGCTGCCGGCCTCGAGGTAGGCGCGGTGGAGGGCCTCGATGCGCTCGGGGTGGTCGAGGTTCCACCACTCCGGCGCCCTTCCGGCCTCGAGCCCTGCGGCGATGAGCATGCTGCCGAGGCCGCCGTCGAGCAGCACGACGCGCGCGAGCGCTAGCTCTCGGAGATCAGCCGGTCGCACCACGCCCCACAAGCTCGCGTGCCACGACAACGGCGGCGAGCGCGTTGTCCGCATAGCCGTCGGCTCCGATCGCGTCGGCCCACCCTTTGCTGACCGGTGCGCCCCCGACCATGAACTTCGCTTTGAGCCCCGAGCCCTTGAGCGCCGCGGCGAGCTCCCGCTGTTTCGGCATCGTCGTGGTGAGCAGCGCCGAAGCACAGACGAGATCCGCTCCGAACTCCCGAGCGCGGGCGACGAAGCGCGCGACCGGGACGCTCGCTCCCTCATCGCTGACCGCGAAACCGCTCGCCGAGAGCATTGTGCCGACGAGGGTCTTGCCGATGTCGTGGATGTCGCCCTCGACGGTGCCGATCACGACGCGGCCGAGGGAGGAGGCGGGGTCGTCGGGGCCGAGCGCGGGCCGGAGCACCGCCATCGCCGCCTTCATCGCCTGGGCGGCGGTCACGAGCTCGGGAAGGAAATACTCGCCTTCCTCCCACAGGCGGCCGGCCTCGCGGATTCCGGGCACCAGGCCTTGCTCGATCGCCTCGAGCGCGGGTACGCCTTCGGCCAGCGCCTGGGTCGCCAGACGTCCGGCTGCGGCATCATCCCCGCCGAGTACCGCGTCGCGCAGCGCCGAGAAAAGCACCTGCGGGTCTGTCATGGCATGCCCCCTGCCTGACATCTTAGACCCGGGCAACCGTTCCCGTCCGCGCCGGTCGGGGCGACACCGCACGCCGGACGGTCCCGTCTGGTCCGACGACGGGGCGGCTGTCGGGGGTGTGAGATGGTGTCGGCGCAGCCCTACCGCGCCGGTTCCAGCACGAGCACGACGAAGCTCCCTGGAACGATCGACGGCCGTGGGCGGGGGTTCTCGGGTGTGGGCGCCGGGGTCCGGCCGAACTCGGCGGTCGGGAGGTAGAGCCGCCGCGTCGTCTCGTCGAGCGCGATGGTGCGCGCCCCGCGTTGAGTCGGCACCTCGACGGCCACCGTGAATCGGTCCGGGGCCTCCTCGCGGACGATGGTGACGGTCCCGGATCCGTTCGAGCTGAACGCGAGCCCGGCGTTCGGGTCGAACGCGGCGCCATCAACACCGGCGCCGATCGGGAGAGTCGTGATGAGCCGGCCGCTGTCGGCATCGAGAACGGCCATCAGCTTGTTCCGGCAGACGGAGAAGAGCCGCCGGTGCTCGCGGTCGATTGCCAGCCCCGACGGTTCCTCGCACGGCGCGATCGGCCACGTTCCGGTGACCTTCAGCGATCGAGCGTCGATCGCGGCGATCGCGTTCCTGTCCTCGAGATTGGCGAAGATCGTCCCTCTGCCGTCCGCGACGGCGAACTCGGGGCGGGCGTTCAGAGCGACCGCACCGAGCACGGCGTGACTCTTCGCGTCGATCGCCGTCGCGTCGGAGCTGCCGCCGTTGAACGTGAAGACGCGCTTGCTGATCGGCTCGTAGACGATGGCGTCGGGGTTCTTGCCGGCGATCTGGATCGTGGCCGTCGACTTCAGGGTCTTCAGGTCGAAGACGGTCACGCTCCCGGAGCGGCCGTTGCTCGTGTAGCCCGAGCCGAGCTCGGGCGCGAGGGCGACCCCGTGGACGCCGTCGGTGCCCTGGATCTCTCCGATGAGGCGGCCGGTCTGCACGTCCAGCACCTGAACGCGGGTGGCGCGCGCCACGAAGAGCCGGTGGGAGAAAGGATCGGCGGTCAGGTAGTCCCACCCGCCGTCTCCGCCGAGCGCAAACCGTGAGACGAGCCGGTACGGCGCGTCCGCGCCGGCTGCTGTGAGCGCGGCACCTAGCATTACCAGAACGCCGCCAAACGAGAGGCGACGCCGCATCGGTGGATCCTCCCTCTTGGTATCGTAGCGCGGCGGTCGAGTTTCGAATTCCGGATCTTCGACCCGGACGACCGCCGCCCCTGGGGTGCCGCGCCGACGGCCGCGGGAGACTGAACGGTCGTCTCGTCCCGGAGCGGGCCGACTTGGAGAGATCACCACCCGTTGCGGTGGACTCGACTCGGGTTGAAGCGCAGCGCCGGTTCGGCGTGCTCCGCCGGAAAGCCGAGCGCGACCAGCGCCATCGGCACGACCTCTTCGGGCAGGTTGAACAGATCCCTGAAGCTGGTCACCCGCTCCTCATTCGGGTAGACCCCTGTCCACACGCCCCCGAGCCCGAGATCGTGAGCCGCCAGGAGGAGGTTCTCCGTCGCGGCCGAGCAGTCCTGAACCCAGTACCCCGCGTGGCGCGTTTCACGGAGGTCGCCGCACACCAGAACGGCGAGCGGTGCGACCCGGCACATCGGCGCGTACGGCGAGATATGCGGGATCGTGTCGAGGATGCGGCGTTCGTCGATGACCACGAACTGCCAGGGTTGCTCGTTTCCGGCCGACGGGGCCTGCATCGCGGCCTCGAGCATCTCGCGCACCGCTTCAGGAGGTACCGGCTGCGAGGTGAACGCGCGCACGCTGCGCCGGCTTCGGATCGCTTCTCTGAGATTCATCGGTACGGTCCTCCCTCGGTCTCTGGTCGCTCGGACCGGGCCACCCTTCTTGTACCACGATGGGAAGGAATTTGCTGTGAGGGCTCGCGCGATCTCTCCGTGAGCGAATTGGCAGGCCAATGGTGCGACGTCGGCGCGAGCGTGGCGGTCGCGCGGTTGACCTCGGTTCGTGTTAGACTCCACTGGCTTCTGGAGGGGTTGGAAGGGATGGATCGGCGCGATTGCGCTCCGAGGCGGTGGGGGACCACCCGGGGACGAATCGTCTTGTTCTCACACGAATCTTCTGCGGGCACATCTGGCAGGAGATGAACAACCGGCCTCGAATCCTGCTCGTCGACAGCAACACCGACGACCGGGCCCTCGCCGCTCTCCTTCTCCGGCGCGAGCTCCCCGACGTCGAGATCGAGGAGGTCGGCGACGCGATGGTCCTGGCTGACCGCCTTCCCCTGGGCGGCTTCGCCGCAGTGGTGACGGAATACCGCCTGGACTGGAGTGACGGGCTCCAGGTCCTGGAGACGGTCCGCAGCGTTGCCCCGGAATGTCCGGTTGTTTTCTTTGCGTCGGCAGGCAACGAGACGGTCGTGGCGCAAGGGCTTCGCCAGGGACTATCCGCGTACGTGGTCAAGGGCAGCGCCGGGTACCTCGAGCTGCCGGCCGCCGTCCGGCGGGCGATCGACCGCAACGCCGAGTCCCGCTCGTCCCGCGAGCGGCTGGCACTCTTCCAGAGGCTGACGGATGAGCTATCGCTCGGCACGTTCGCCGCGCTGGCCGACGGACGGCTGGCAGCCGCCAACGAGGCGCTCGCCCGCATCCTCGACGTCGAGAGCCCCGAAGCTCTGGTGGGCCGTAACCTCGTCGAGCTCCTGTCCGACGAGGCGCTGCAGGCCCAGGTCCTGGCGGCCATGGCTCGGGGGAGGGCGGTGCGGGGCCTCGAGGCGGGCGTGCGCCGGGCGAACGGCGATGTGACCTGGGTCCGCCTCGCCCTCTGGCCGGTCGTCGAACCCGGCCACGAACTCGTGCGGTTCGAAGGTGCGCTGGAAGACATCACCGGCCAGCGGAAAGCGGAGCGCGAGCTGTCCGAGCGAGCCGCTGCTCTGGGGCGCTCCAACGTCGACCTCCAGCAGTTCGCGTATGTGATCTCGCACGACCTTCAGGAGCCGCTCCAGCTCATCTCCCGCTACGCGCGGCTGCTCGCCGGGAACGGCTCGGGCGCCTCGACGGTGGACGGGAAGCGCTACCTCACGAACCTCGTTTCCTGCACGGACCGCATGCAGGCGATGATCAACGACGTGCTGGCCTACTCCCGTGTGGACACGCGGGGGCGGTCGTTCACACAGGTGGATTTCACGGACGTCGTGCAGCAGGCCGTCGGGAACCTCAAGGCTGCGGTCGATGAGAGCGGCGCCGTGGTGAGCAAGGATCGACTGCCAGTTCTGGCCGCGGATGCCGCGCAGATGGTGCAGCTCTTCCAGAACCTGATCGGCAACGCCCTCAAGTTCCGCCGCGAGACGCCTCAGGTCCGGATCTACGCCGTCGAGGAACCGGAGCGCTGCACGTTCGCCGTAGCGGACAACGGGATCGGGATCCCGCCGGAACACGTCGAGCGGATCTTCGGGATGTTCCAGCGTTTGCACACGGCCGCGGAGTACCCGGGCACCGGAATAGGCCTCGCCATCTGCAAGCGCATCGTCGAGCGGCACGGCGGAAGGATCTGGGCGGCCTCGGAGGTCGGGCGCGGTTCGACGTTCTGCTTCACGATTCCCAGGAACCTCACGAGGGCATCCGCTGGCGGAGCGCCCGAAACGAAGGGGTGAGTGCATGGATGTCACGACGAAGCCGCTGAGCGTCCTCCTGATCGAGGACAGCCCCGAGGAAGCGGAGTTGATCCAGGTGATGCTCACTCAGTCCCGGCGCGAGCGAGTGCGCGTCGACCACGTCACCAGGCTCTCCGACGGGCTGGCGCGTCTTGCGTCGGTGCCGGTGGACGTGATTCTCCTCGACTTCTCGCTGCCGGATTCGAAGGGGCTCGTTTCCTTCGAGAAGGCGCGTGCGGCGGCCCCGCACGTGCCGATCGTGATCCTCACCAACCTGGACGACGAGGAGACGGCGCTTTCGGCGGTTCGCGAAGGCGCCCAAGACTATCTCGTGAAGCGCCAGGTGGACAATGAGTTGCTGTTGCGCTCGATCCGCTACGCCATCGAACGGATGCATGCCGAGAGGGCCCTCTGGGAAAGCGAGGAGCGCTACGCCCTGGCCGTCAGCGGGGCCAACGACGGGATCTGGGACTGGAATCTTACGACTGGCGCCGCCTATTTTTCTCCGCGCTGGAAGGCGATGCTCGGCTACCGTGACGACGAGATCGGCCGCGACATCGAGGAGTGGTTCTCGCGGGTTCATCCGGACGACAACACGGGGCTCCGCAAGGCGCTCGATGCCCACCTTGCCGGCCAGCAGCCGCACTTCGAGCACGAGCACCGAATGGTCGACAAGAGCAACACCCCTATCTGGGTGCTCTCGCGGGGGCTCGCGGTTCGCGACGGCGGCGGGAAGGTCACGCGAATGGCCGGCTCGCTGACCGACACCACGGCCCGGAAACGAGCCGAAGAGCAGTTGCTCCACGACGCCCTGTACGACGCGCTCACGCAGCTCCCCAACCGCACGCTCTTCCTGGACCACCTCGGGCTCGCCATGGAGCAGGCGCGCAGACGCAAGGGCTCGATGATCGCGTTGCTGTTCATGGACTTGGACCGCTTCAAGAACATCAACGACTCCCTCGGACACAGCGTCGGTGACGAGCTTCTCGTCGAGCTTGCCCGCCGTCTGACCCAACTCCTGCGGCCGGGCGACACGGTGGCCCGTCTCGGCGGAGACGAGTTCGCGATCCTCCTCAACGACATCCACGGTGCGGGTGACGCGACGCGTGTGGCCGAGCGCGTTCAGGACCTGATCCGCGAAAAGCTCGTGATCGGCGGTCGCGAGGTCTTCACCTCGGCCAGCATCGGGGTGGCGCTCTCCAACCCGAGCTACAAGGCTCCGGAAGAGATTCTGAGGGACGCCGACACGGCGATGTACCGGGCCAAGGCGGCCGGCCGCGGCTGCTACCAGGTGTTCGACCAGACCATGCACCGCAGCGTCGTTGCCCTCCTAAAGCTCGAGACCGAGCTGCGACAGGCGGTCGAAAGCAAGCAGTTCGTGATGCACTATCAGCCCATCGTCTCGCTGGAGGACAAGAAGATCGTCGGGTTCGAGGGACTCGTCCGCTGGCGCCACCCGGAGCGCGGCCTGGTCAGCCCCTCGCGCTTCATCGCGGTGGCCGAAGAGACCGGTCTCATCGTACCTTTGGGTTGGTGGGTGATGGAGCAGGCGTGCAGGCACGCCCGAGAGTGGCAGCGTGTCGCGCCGATGAACCCTCCTCTGTATGTGAGCGTCAACGTCTCCGGCAAGGTCGTGATGCAGCCGGACATGTACGACCGCGTGGTGGCGATTCTCGAGGAGACCGGGCTTGCGCCCACGAGCCTTCGCCTCGAGATCACGGAGAACGTGATCATGGACCACGGCGATCTCGCGCTTCAGAAGCTGGCGCAGTTCCATCGGCTCGGCGTGCAGTTCTCGGTTGATGACTTCGGCACCGGTTACTCCTCGCTGTCGTACCTGCAGCGTTTTTCGTACGACACCCTCAAGATCGACCGGTCGTTTATCTCCGGTATGGATGTCGCGGGAGACGCATCGGCCATCGTCAAGACGATAGTGGCGCTTGCGAACATGCTGAACATCAACGTCATCGCCGAGGGCGTCGAGACGGCGGTTCAACTCGAGAGACTGCGGGAGATCGGCTGCTCTCACGCGCAAGGGTTCTGGTTTTCCAAGCCCGTGGACCGTACCGCCGCTCAGGCGATGCTGCTGCAAGCCCCGGTCTGGTGAGGCGGTCGCCGGCCGACTGCCTCGGTTCCGGCGATGTGGCGTCCGGGCCGGCGTGGCTTGATATACTTCGCCCGTCAGGGTCAGTCGAGGTCGTCGAGGTCGTTGCGAAAGGAGTCCGTCATGCGCAAAAGCCCCCCAGCTTTCGTGGTGTTCGCAGCGGTCTGCCTGGTGCTGGCCGCCTGTAACAAGGAACCGAAGCCCGACAAGAAGGGCGGCTTCCTGGTCCGGAACGAGAAGCTCATCGAGATCCCCGCCGTCACCCTGGAGACGCAGTTCACGGCCGAAGGGTTTGCCCTGAACTACTTCACCGGCGACGTGAACGAGGCGGTCCGCACCGGTGACTACCTCATCCTCTACGGTGACTACAAGCCGAACGCTCTCAACTTCTACCAGCAGAAAAGCGGCTACTACGAGCAGGACACGTCCAAGGGGGCGACCACCGACGCGATCACGGTCGGTCCGATGAAGGGCGAGAAGGAGATGTTCAAGTGCCGTCTCACCAAGCCCCTCCCGCCGGGCGTCTACTTGCTCGAGTGCACGCAGGGCAAGGCCACCGTCGGGTTCCCGTTCCGCATCGAGTGATGACGCCGGGCACGGCCGGGCGCCGCATGGCGTGGGGAGCAGTGCGGCGGCGGAGTTGGGGCCTGCTCGCCGGAATGGTCGTCGGATCGGCGCCGCTGTGGCTCGCGGTGTTCGGTGGACCCGCGGATCCTCTCACGGGGTTCGCAGCGGGCGGCGGTGCGACGTGGCCATGGCACTGGGAGGCGTTCGTGGCGCTGCCGCTGCGCCTCGCGCAGCGAGTCCGTGGGTGGCTAGCGGGCCTCGAGCTGCATCCCGTGGTGGTCAATATCACCCTCCGCTCGAAAGATCCCGTCGCTGCTCTGCAGGCGGAAATCGGGCGCGAGTTGGAGCGGTGCCCCGTGGTCGTCGCCGATACCTTCGAGCGCTACTACCATCTGAGTCAAGTCAGGGCACGTTTCGTACTCTCGCCGTGCCGCGCCGGGGCGGTGGTGAGACCTCGCACGGGTCGCGATGCGCCATGAATGACCCAACCCCTGACTGGGTGTTCTCGGATGTCGAGCGTGCCGCCATGGCGGCCGCCCTCGAGGAGGCTCGGGCCGCCGCGGACGCCGGGGATGTGCCCGTCGGGGCGGTCGTTCTGGGTCCGGAGGGCACTGTCTTGGCGCGGCGGCGCAACCGGCGCGAGGCGGACGCGGATCCAACCGCGCACGCGGAGATTCTCGCCTTGCGGTCGGCGTCTCGGGAGCTCGGGAGTTGGCGTCTCGAGGGTTGTACGCTGGTCGTGACGCTGGAGCCTTGCGCGATGTGCGCCTCCGCTGCGGTGCTCGCCCGCCTGGCGTGCGTGATCTGGGGCGCCGCGGATCCCAAGGCCGGCTTTGCCGGTTCGCTGGGAAACCTGCTCGACGACCGCCGCCTCAACCACCGGGTTGCGGTCCGGGGGGGGCTGATGGCGGAAGAGGCAGGAGAGTTGCTGGAGAGATTCTTTGCAAAGTTACGTGACCGCGGGTAGACTCCCCCTCCCGGTGCGGAGAGGTGCCGGAGTGGTCGAACGGGACGGTCTCGAAAACCGTTGACCCTCTCACGGGGGTCCGTGGGTTCGAATCCCACCCTCTCCGCCATCGTGACGTACGCTGGACCGAGTGGGGGTGTCCCCGCAGGTAAGATGTGGGTGAACATGGTGCCGCGGAGAGGTGTCTGAGTGGCCGAAAGAGCACGCTTGGAAAGCGTGTGTACGGGTAACCGTACCGCGGGTTCGAATCCCGCCCTCTCCGCCATACCGTCCCCCAGTCGCGGTGGCTTGCCCGACCGCGGGTGCCGCCGTGGGAAGCAAGGAGCCCGGGTCCCGCGCGACGGCGCCCCCCGAACCTCGTCAGGCCCGGAAGGGAGCAGCGATAAGGGGAAAGCGACGGGCGCCGCGGTCCCCCCGGGCTCCTTGGTTCGCCACGGCAGCGAGAGGCCGGGGTCCGCAGACCGCGAGGGCGTCGTCTTCGAACCACTGACCACTGACCACGGACCACGTCTCAGGGGTTGGGCGTGACCGCGTACCAGGTGCTGGCGAGACGCTGGCGACCTCAGCGCTTCGAGGACCTGGTGGGGCAGGATGTCGTGGTGCGCACCCTGCGCAACGCCCTCGAAAGCAAGCAGATCGCCCACGCGTATCTGTTCTCGGGGTTGCGCGGCGTGGGCAAGACGACCGTCGCCCGCCTCCTCGCGAAGGCGCTCAACTGCGAAAAGGGACCCGTCTCGGAACCGTGCGGCGAGTGTGCCGCCTGCCAGGGCATCGCTGCCGGTTCATCACTCGACGTGCTCGAGATGGACGCTGCCTCCAACCGCGGAATCGACGACGTCCGTGAGTTGCGTGAGGCGGTGAAGAACTTACCAATTCGCGACCGCTACCGAGTCGTCATCCTCGACGAGGCGCACCAGCTCACCAAGGACGCTTTCCCTGCGCTGCTCAAGATCCTCGAGGAGCCGCCCGCACACGTGATCTTCATCCTGGCCTCGACCGAAAAGGACAAGTTCCCGGCCACGATTCTCTCCCGCTGCCTCCAGGTTGACTTCCGGCCGATCCCTGCGGATCTGGTGGCGGCGCGACTCGCACACATTGCGGGGAAAGAGGCGTTCGAGCTGACGACCGGCGCGGCCCAGCTCATTGCCCGTGCCACCGAAGGCTCACTGCGTGACGCGCTCTCGCTTCTGGACCGCGTCCGGGCGTTCGCGGGCGAGTTGGTGGACGAGAACGCCGTCGCCGAGGTGATCGGTCTGCCGCCTTTCGAGACCGTGCTCGCGTTGTGGCGGGCGCTGGAGGCAGGCGACGTTGCGGCCACGTTGTCGCTCGCCCGGGCCGAGGAGCAGTCCGGCCGAGACCCTGGCACTCTCTACGACCAGCTGGTGCAGCTTCTCCACGCCCTGCTGCTGCTCGCCACCGATCCCCAGGCGACCGCGGCGTTCCCCGCCGCCCACCGGCCGGCGATGGTGGAAAGTGCAACCCGCTTGGGGTCCCCGTTGCTCCTCCGGTTGTTGAGTCTCGCCCTTGAAGGTAAGACCCTCGTGGCGGGCGCGGACAGGGTCGGTGTGGCTGTTGCGGTCGCGCTCGGTCGGCTGGCGCTCTGGCCCAGGCTGCAGCGGGTCGAGGCGCTTCTCGCCGGTGAACCTCCCTCACCGGTACCTCCTCCTCCGTCCTCATCGGTTTCGATTCCCGCCCCGCCGTCGTCGGCTCCGCCTTCGTTGGGCGCTCAGCTTGCGGCGGCGCTCGAAGCGATGGGGGAGCACCTGCTGGCCGGCCGGGTCGGATCTGTGCGGGAGGCACGCCTCGAGGGTGAGACGCTCGTGCTGTGCTGCGGCGCGTTGCCGGCGGCAGCCCGCAAATCGCTGCGGGAGGCCACCGACCAGCTGAATGCGGCTGTCCGCCAGGCCGGGCTCGCGAGCGGAGTCCAGGTGGACGAGAACGGCTCGCCGGCACAGACGCAGGACCAGAGTTTGCGAACGAGGGTCGAATCCGACGAGGGCGTCAAGTGCGTCCTCGAAGTCTTTGGCGGACGGCTCGGTAGGGTCGAGGAGAAGCCATGAACGTCGCGAAGCTCCTGCAGCAGGCGCAACAGGCCCAGACCCAGATGCAGAAGATGCTCGGTGAGCTCGAGGTCGAGGGCTCGGCCGGCGGCGGCCTCGTGCGGGTTCGCCTGTCAGGGCTGAAGGAGCTCAAGGGCGTCGCCATCGACACCAAGGCGCTGGCCGGCGAGGACCCCGGTCTGATCGAGGACCTGATCGTCGCCGCGTGGCAGGAAGCCTCGCGGCAGCTCGAGGAGCGGTCGCGCGAGCTGTTGGGACGGCTCGGCCTGCCGACGGGCATCCCGGGCATGTTCTGATGGAGCTGCGGCCGCCCGCGGTGCGCGAGTTGCTGGAGCAACTCGAACAACTCCCCGGAGTGGGACCGCGGACCGCCACCCGGCTGGTACACCACCTGGTGCGTCTGCCTGACGGGTCGCGCCGCCTCGCCGCAGCCCTCGGGCGGGCGGCGGACGCGGTGCGCCACTGCAGCGCGTGCTACCTCCTGACAGAAGACGACCCCTGCGCGGTTTGTCGGGACGAGACCCGCGACCGGAGCATCATCTGCGTCGTTGAGGATCCGCTCAACGCGTGGGCGATCGAGGCGACGAGCGAGTTTCGCGGCGTCTACCACGTCCTCGGAGGGACGCTGGACCCGTTGCACGGTGTCGGGCCCGAGGAGTTGACGATCGCCGGGCTCGTCGAGCGTGTGCGGGCGGCTTCGGCGCGCGAGGTCATCCTCGCGACCAACCCGACAGTAGAAGGGGAAGCCACGGCGCACTACCTGGCGCGGGTGTTGCGGCCGACCGGGACGCACCTGACCCGCATCGCGTTCGGGCTGCCGGCCGGGGGCGAGATCTCGTACGCCGACCAGGTGACCCTGACGCGGGCACTCTCCGGGCGGCGGGGGATGGATTGACGGCAAATGGCAGGATATACTCATATTTGATGGGCGGAGGCCGGGTGGCATGACGATGTTCGGGCCGAATCTGGTTGTGTACGAGGAGGAGTTCGACCGGATCAACGCCGTCCTCGCACGCCTGTGGATGGACGCGAACGCGAAGATCGTCTTCCTCGTCGACAAGAACGGTCAGCAGATCGCGGCCAAAGGTGACCTCGAGAAGGTCGATGCCACCTCCCTTGCTTCGCTGACCGCCGGCAACGTCGCGGCAACCGACGGTCTGGCCCGCCTCATCGGAGAGAAGGAGTTCACGATCTTGTTCCACGAGGGAGAGCGGGACAACATCCACATCTCGATCGTGGGACAGCGGTTGATCCTCGTCGTCATTTTCGACGAGCGATCGTCGCTCGGGCTGGTACGGTTGCGGGTGCGCAAGGCGGCGGCCGAACTCGAGGAGGTCCTCACCCAGATGGCGTCCAAGGCGGCGGAGGAGGGTCAAACACCCGCCTCACCATTTGCCGAGATCACCGACGAAGACATCGACGCCCTGTTTACCGAATGAGCTTCATCAACTACGCCTCCCGGGAGATCAATTGCAAGATCGTGTACTACGGTCCCGGTCTCGGGGGCAAGACCACCAATCTGCAGTACATCTACGAGCGGACAAACCCGCAGAACAAAGGCCAGCTCATCTCGCTGGCGACTGAAACCGACCGCACGCTGTTCTTCGATTTCCTCCCCCTCGACCTCGGGAGCGTGCGCGGGTTCCGCACTCGGTTCCACCTCTACACCGTGCCCGGACAGGTGTTCTACGACGCCTCGAGGAAGCTGATCCTCAAGGGCGTCGACGGCGTGATCTTCGTGGCCGATTCCCAGGAAGCGCGCATGGACGCGAACCTGGAGTCGCTCGACAACCTGAAGACCAACCTGCGCGAGAACGGTTTCGACCTCGCGCTGGTTCCGTACGCACTTCAGTTCAACAAGCGTGACCTTGCCGGCGCCGTCCCCTACGACGTCATATTTCGCGCCCTCAACATCAAGAGCGAGCCGACGTTCGAGGCCGTGGCACCGAAGGGGGTCGGTGTGTTCGAGACCCTCAAGGCGGTCGCCAAGCAGGTTCTGCACGAGCTGTCGAAGAAGTAGCCGACAGCTCTCCACCGCCCGCCGACCAGTTCACAGCCAACAGCCAACAGCTACCTGTCCCCGGTGGTGGTCATTTGGGTGGTTCGGGGGACTGTTGGCTGTCAGCCGGGCGGGTGTGCGGAGGAAATCTGTCAGCTGCCTCTTTGCGCAATCACGCCGGTCGCGATTACCATTGAAACCGTGGATGGACCCAGCCATGGGCCGCGACTGGTGGAGCTTGCCCAGGTGGCGGCATGAGCCTCTCGGCGGTGATCCTTGCGGCAGGCGAAGGGAAACGCCTCAAGACGGGTCGTGCCAAAGTCCTCCACGAGGCCGGTGGACGACCGCTCCTGGACCACGTGCTCGCAGCCGTCGAGCCGCTGTGGCCCGACCGTACGGTCGTCGTCGTCGGACACCTGGGCGATCAGGTGGAAGCGCACCTTGCCGGACACGGGGCCGCCTTCGCGGTGCAGGATCCCCCACGAGGCACCGGCGATGCGGTCGCCAAGGCGCTGCCGTTTCTGCCGGAGGCCGGTGAGGTGCTGGTGCTTTCGGGCGATGTGCCGCTGATCACGACCGGGACGCTCGCCGCCCTCGTGGAGCTGCGGCGGTCGAAGGGCGCCGCCGCGGCGCTCGTCACGGCGATGCCGGCCGGCGCGGGCGCATACGGCCGGATCGTACGAAACGGGGCCGGTGACGTCACCGGGATCGTGGAAGTCAAGGACGCCAACGTCGAGCAGCGCGCGATCCGCGAGGTGAATGCGGGAACGTACGCCTTCGACCTCGCGGAGCTGAGGCCGGCACTCGCGGAGTTGAGGCCGGACAACGTGCAGGGTGAGTACTACCTGACCGACGCGATCGGCAGGTTCGTCGCCGGCGGACTGGGGGTGGCCGGCCTGGCGCTCACGGATGCCGCGGAGATGGCCGGCGTCAACTCGCGCGCCGACCTTGCGGAAGTCCACCGTCTGCTCAACGACCGGGTGATCAGGAGCCTTCAGGACGTCGGGGTGACCGTGCTCGATCCAGCGACAACGTGGATCGAAGCCGACTGCAGCGTGGGACGAGACACGGTGCTGGAGCCGGGAGTGCACCTCCGGCGCGCCTGCAGATTGGGAGAGCGCTGCCGAATCGGCGCGGGAACGGTTCTCGAGGGTGTCGCGCTCGAGGCCGGCGCCTCGATCCCGCCCCTGACGTTTCGGCGCGCCGGGTAGTCCCTCGCCCTGACGTGCACTGTTTGGGTCGAGGCGGTTCCCGGCGAAGGGATCTGGCTTCGCCGAGCGCACGGGGGCCGGCAGAGCCGAGGATGCGCCTTTGCCACACTCCGTGGCGGCGCGGGCACACGATACGATGCCGTTTCGTCGTTTCGGCAGGCTAAAATCGGGCACGGTTCTCGCTTTCTGCCGTACTCTGACGGGTTCCGGGAGCGGGCGGGTACGGCCCGGGCGGTGAGCAGCGGAAGACTGGAGTTCGCATGTGCGGAATCGTCGGCTACGTGGGTCCGCGGGAAGGCGTGCCGGTGGTCCTCGAGGCGCTGCGCCATCTCGAGTACCGGGGGTACGACTCTGCAGGCATCGCCGTGCACTGCGGCAACCGTCTGGCGGTCCTGCGGGCGCCGGGCAAGCTCATAAACCTCACGGAGAAGGCGTATGCGGCCGGGCTGCGCGGCCACCTCGTCCTCGGGCACACCCGTTGGGCGACCCACGGCGCGCCGATCGAGCGCAACGCCCACCCGCACACCGATGAGCACGACCGCGTCGCGGTTGTGCACAACGGCATCATCGAAAACTTCCGCGAGCTCAAGGTTGAACTGGAGGCACAGGGCGTTCGCTTCTCGTCGGACACCGACTCGGAGGTCATCGCCCACTTGCTCGCCCGGGCCGGCGGCGACCTCCCAAGCGCGGTGCTGGCCGTGCGCGGGAAGCTCCGGGGCCAATACGCGGTGGCGGCGATCGCTCTCGACGACCCGGGTGCGGTCGTCGCGTTCCGCAACGGCCCGCCCCTGGTGGTCGGGCTCGGCGAGGGCGAGAACCTCGTAGCTTCCGACCCGGCTGCGGTAATCACCATGACGCGGCGGTGCGTCCACCTCGAAGATGGCGACGTTGCTGTTGTGCGTCAAGGTGATGTGAAGTTCCTCGACAGATTTGGCCGTGAGGCCCAGCGAGTCGTGGTCACGCTCGACTGGGAACCGGGCGAGGTGGAGCGTGGCGGGTTTCGCCACTTCATGCTCAAGGAGATCCACGAGCAGTCGGGCGCCGTCTCCGAGACGCTGCACGCGCTCGTGCCGGACGTCGCGGTGCCGTCGCTCGCCCACCTCGGCCTCGACGCTGCCACGCTGCGGCGTTTTGCCAGCGTGCGCCTGGTGGCGTGCGGAACGTCCTGGCACGCGGCGCTCGTAGGGAAGTTCTATCTTGAGAGGCTCGCGCGGGTGGCGTGCGACGTGGAGTACGCCTCGGAGTTTCGCTATCGCGAGCCGCTCCTGTCGAGCGACACGCTGGTGATCGGCATAACGCAATCCGGTGAGACCGCCGACACCATTGCCGCGATGCGCCTCGCTTCCGAGAGTGGGGCCGCCCTCGCAACGGTGTGCAACGTCCGGGGCTCGCTGGCGGAGCGCCTGGCCGCGTTCCGGTTGGGCACCCACGCCGGCCCCGAGATCGGCGTCGCCTCGACGAAGGCGTTCACCACGCAACTCGTCGCCCTTCTGGCGCTCGCTCTCGCGTGGCGCGACGCGAAAAGCCTACCGACCGACGAAACGGCGGCGCTGCTCGAACGTGCCTGGGTGCTGCCGTACGACATCGAGGGAGCCCTTGACCATGCGTCCGAGGTCGCGACCGTGGCCGACAAGTTGCAACACGCGTCGAACACCCTGTACCTCGGGCGCGGAGTACTGTACCCACTTGCCCTCGAGGGGGCGCTGAAGCTCAAGGAGATCTCCTACCTGCACGCCGAGGGGTACCCGGCCGGCGAGATGAAGCATGGTCCGATCGCACTGCTGGACGAGAACTTTCCAGTAATCGCGCTGTGCCCGTCGGGCGAGCTCCACGAGAAGGTGCGGTCGAACATCGAGGAGGTACGGGCGCGTAGAGCGCCGGTGTATGTCTTCGGAGATGCCAGAGATCAGCGCTTGGCTGAGCTCGCAGAGGCCGTGATCCCGCTACCGGACCTGCCATGGCCCCTGTCGCCTATCGTGACGGCCGTGCCGCTACAGCTCCTGGCGTACGAAGTTGCGGTCCGGAGGGGGTGCGATGTGGACCAGCCGCGCAACCTCGCCAAGTCCGTCACCGTCGAGTAGAAGGACGCCGCCGGCGTCGGACCGTCTATTCGAGCGGGGGGTCCCGCGTCCGCTCCGCCCGCCCACCCGGACGCTCTTGACCCCCCGAGCCCCATATGCGCTAACTTTAGTCTTGACATGAGCGAGGGGGTGGATATGCTGAGGTCATGGACGAGCGCGCGCTTGTGCAGGGAGAATGGCGCTGGGTGGAAGGTCTCCTGCCTGAGG